>NZ_KQ961052.1:0-1010 GCF_001562555.1 Agrobacterium bohemicum | reverse complement strand
TAGGTGTTTGGTCCCAGCATGTCATGGCTTGGGGTTTGAGTGAAGATTTCAGGTTTTTTCTCACTCAGTTGCCGTATGGCTTCGAAAGGAGTTTTGAAGCGCAGGGCTTTGAGCTGTTTGGCGTAGTTGTAGGCCAGCAGCCAGTCCCTAACATGACAGCGTAAGTCTGTGATTGAGGCGTAATGGAATGATTTGACGGTCGCCTCCTTGATCGTTCTGACCATTCGCTCAGCCTGACCATTGGTCCAGGGGTGGTAAGGCTTTGTTTTCCGGTGCTCAATGCCATTTTCGACACACACCGCACCGAAGATATGACCGACAAACCCACGCTCTGCTCGTTTATCATGCTGTACGAACTGGACGCCGTTATCGGTGAGAACCGTGTGGATTTTATAGGGTGCCGTTTTGATCAGAGCCTTAAGAAAGCCGGCAGCTACGAGGTTCGTCGCTTTGCGATAAATCCTGGCAACGACGATCTTAGAGGTGCGATCGACTGCTACGAAGAGAAACGCCTTACCACCCTCGTATCGCAACTCGGCAATGTCGATGTGGAAATAGCCGATCTCGTATGTTTTGAACCGCTTGGGTTTCTCGCGGTCGGCTTTTGGTAGCCGCGAGATGCCGTGTCGTTGCAAGCAACGGTGAAGGCTGGAGCGGGACAGATGTGGGATCACGTCCTTCAGAGCGATGTAAACGTCATCCAACGGTAGCCGGGCTTTGACTCTCAAAGAAACTATCGCCGCCTCTTCCAAGGCCGTAAAACTGTACTTCGCGGCTTCTTCGGCCCCATCGCCTCATCCTCGACACCTGGTCGAGACCGCCATTTCCTTACGGTTTTCTCGTTGATGCCGTATCGCCGCGCGAGCGCCGCGACTGGAGCTTTCGATCGCTGTAATTCTGCTCGAACGGCGTGCGTCGTCTTGGCGCTGCCATGAAGAAATTGGCCCATAGAGTTTCCCTCCGTGATCGTGATAACGATACACCATCACACTCTGGGACTAAACAACTAG
>NZ_KQ961051.1:0-1199 GCF_001562555.1 Agrobacterium bohemicum | reverse complement strand
GGTAATCCCCCCGCAAACTAACCGGGTTTAAAAGTAGAATTTTCTCACAATGATTTTGGAGAAGATTCGGATGAAGACATCACGATTTAGCGACGCGCAGGTTATGGCAATTCTGAAGCAGGCGGAGGACGGCATTCCGGTTGCGCAGCTTTGCCGGGAGCATGGCATGAGCGATGCTAGCTTTTACAAGTGGCGAGCAAAGTTCGGCGGCATGGACGCGTCCATGGTTTCGCAAATGAAGAGCATGGAAGACGAGAACCGTCGGCTGAAGAAGATGTATGCCGAGCTGAGCATGCAAAACGATCTCCTGAAGGAAGCTCTTGGAAAAAAGCGCTGAGGCTGTCTCAGCGTAAGGAGATGGCCATGCAAGCCGTTCAAGATCATAAGGTGAGCGTGGCGCTCGCGTGTCGGACGTTCTCGATCAGCGAGACGTGCTACCGCTATGGACGCAAGCTTGGCAGCGAGAACGAAGATATTGCCGACTGGCTGCTGCGTCTGACGACAGCCCGGAAGGCGTGGGGTTTCGGCCTGTGCTTCCTTTATCTGCGTAACATCAAAGGCTTCGGCTGGAACCACAAAAGGGTTTACCGTATCTATCGTGATCTGGAATTGAATCTGAGGATCAAGCCCAGGAAGCGCCTGGTGCGGGAACGACCGGAGCCACTGGCTGTGCCCGAACAGCCCAACCAGACCTGGTCGATGGACTTCATGGCCGATCAGCTTTCCGATGGTCGCTCGTTCCGGACTTTGAACGTCATTGACGACTTCAACCGGGAGGGGCTCGGGATCGAGGTGGACTTCTCGTTGCCAGCCGAGCGGGTTGTTCGATCTCTGAACCGGATCATCGAATGGCGCGGAAAACCGGGTATCATACGGGTGGACAACGGCCCGGAATACATCAGCGGCACGCTTTTGGCATGGGCCGAGAAACGAAACATCATCATCGCTCATATCCAGCCGGGCAAGCCGCAGCAAAACGCCTATATCGAGCGGTACAATCGCACGGTCAGGCATGAATGGCTGGGATGCTTCATGTTTGATACTATCACGGAGGTGCAGGATCACGCCACACGATGGCTCTGGACATACAACAATGATCGACCCAATATGGCCATCGGCGGCATCACGCCGAGGCAAAAACTGAAAATGGCAGCATGAATTCTACTGCTGAGCCCCGTTAAAAACGGGGGGATTACCGA
>NZ_KQ961050.1:0-1319 GCF_001562555.1 Agrobacterium bohemicum | reverse complement strand
TGGAGTGCACCCCATTTCACCGGACAGGTCGGCTAGGTTGATTTAGCTCTGATGAACTGCCGAGGGGAAGCCATCTTGAGCGCGGAATGGGGATGGATTTCGTTGTAGTCCTCGATCCATCCGTCGATGAGCCGGAGCGCTGTTTGGGCGTCCGGTAGAGCTGATATCCGAATATAGTCGCGCTTCAACGTTTTGACGAAAGCTTCCGACATGCCGTTCGACTGCGGGCTGGCGACCGGCGTGAAGCAAGGTATCAGATTGAGTGCCTGGGCAAATATCCTCGTGTCCCGCGCTGTGTAAGCCGAGCCATTGTCAGAGAGATGCTCGATAGCATTCGGGGCTCGGGTTGCGCGGAAGCGTTTCTCGACTGCCTCCAACATCATGTCGCGCACGTCAGAGCCGGAGATGCCTGCATTGGCGACTGCCGTCCAAGCGATGATCTCGCGGTCGAAGGCGTCGATGATGAAGGCGAGACGGATGACCTCGCCATTCCAACAGGTGAACTCCAGACCGTCCGAGCACCAGCGCAGGTTAGAGCGCATGACCATGACCTTGCCATCATGGATGCGGCCTTTGCGAACGGCCGTATGTTTCTCCAGCAGCATGGCATGGTTGCCCATGATCCGATGAACCCGTTTGGCGTTGACGACAGGCTGATCGGCGGCTCGCCTTTCGCGATTGAGCAGCGCGGCGATCCGCCGATAGCCATAGGTTGGCCTTTGATCCACCAGCCTGCGAATGGTGGGTAGAAGCTCTGCATCCTCAGCCTTGTAGTAGGCTCCGCGTGGCTTTGATCTGCCTTTCAACCGCTCGACAAGGTTCGAGCGGGAGATGCCCAGCGTGTCGGCGACGGCCTTCATCGCGAACCGTCCTTCGGCAACAAGATCGGCCGCGATATCCGTTTTTTTGAGTCCGCTTTGGAAAGGGCTTCGCGGAGGATTTCGACCTCCATCGTCTTACGGCCGAGCATGCGCTCCAGCTCCCGAACGCGATCCTCCAGTTTCTTCACTTCAGAATTCCCGACAACCGGCTCGTCAGAATCCACGGCTGCAGCACCTCCCTCACTCAATAGCCTGCGCCATCGATACAGCAGATTGGGCGCAACGCCATGGCGGCGAGCGGTCGATGATACCGTCTCGCCAGGTTCAAAACTCTGCTCAATAATTGTCAGCTTCTGCTCGGTTGTCCACCGCCTGCGGCGCACATCTCCCGTCAGCAATTCAACGTGTCGATACTCGTTAGACATAAGCCTGTCCTCAAGCCTGTGCTTGAGCCTTTCTGCTTATGCCGACTGTCCGGTCGAAATGGGGTGCAGTTCA
>NZ_KQ961049.1:0-1321 GCF_001562555.1 Agrobacterium bohemicum | reverse complement strand
TGAACCGCGCCGGGTTTGCCGGAGGCTCCAACTTCTGAGAAAGTGGAGTCACCATGAGCAAGACAACGAACAAGTTTTCACCTGAAGTCCGCAACCGTGCCATCCGTATGGTGCTGGATCACGAAGCCGAGCATCCATCACGCTGGGCTGCCGTTTCATCTATTGCGGCCAAGATCGGCTGCGCGCCAGCCACGCTGCACGAATGGGTCAAGAAGACCGAGGTCGACACCGGCAAACGAGCAGGTCTGCCGAGCGACGTGGCCGAGAAGATGAAGGCTCTGGAGCGTGAGAACCGAGAACTTCGCCAGGCCAACGAGATTCTGCGCAAGGCGTCGGCCTATTTCGCGATGGCGGAGCTCGACCGCCCCTTCAAGCGATGATCTCGTTCATCGACGAACACCGTGGCGTGTTCGGGGTCGAGCCGATCTGCAGCCTACTGCCGATTGCCCCATCAACCTACTACGAGAACGTCGCCAAGCGACTGGACGTGGATCGCCTGTCGATCCGTGCCCGCAGCGATATCAGCCTGAAGATCGAGATACGTCGTGTCTTCGAGCAGAATTTCCGCGTCTATGGCGTTCGCAAGGTCTGGCGGCAATTGAAGCGTGAAGGTTTTGACGTCGCCCGCTGCACTGTCGCCAGACTTATGAGGTCGATGAGCCTGCAGGGGATCATTCGAGGAAAGCCGGTCCGCACGACATTCCCGGACAAAACGGCCCCGAGCCCGCTTGACCGGGTTAACCGCCAGTTCAAAGCCCCAGCACCAAACAGGCTGTGGGTTTCGGACTTCACCTATGTCGCCACCTGGCAGGGTTTCGTCTACGTGGCCTTTGTCATCGACGTCTTCGCTCGTCGCATCATCGGCTGGCGGGCAAGCCGGACAGCACATGCGAGCTTCGTCCTCGATGCGCTGGAGCAGGCACTTCATGATCGGCGTCCCGCTCATGGCGGCGGCCTCGTGCATCACTCGGATCGCGGCGTTCAATACGTGTCCATTCGGTATTCCGAGCGATTGGCAGAAGCTGGCATCGAGCCGTCTGTCGGAAGCATCGGCGACAGTTACGACAATGCCCTCGCCGAAACGATCAACGGTCTTTACAAGGCCGAGGTCATCCATCGACGCGGGCCATGGAGGAACTTCGAAGCGGTCGAATTCGCCACCCTGGAATGGGTAGACTGGTTCAATCACCGACGCCTCCTGGAACCCATCGGAAACATACCGCCAGCCGAAGCCGAGGATCAATACTACGCCATGCTGGACGAACCAGCCATGGCCGCATAACTTAAACGAAATGGCCTCCGGCAAACCCGGCGCGGTTCA
>NZ_KQ961048.1:0-1343 GCF_001562555.1 Agrobacterium bohemicum | reverse complement strand
TCGCAAACGCGAACGTATTCCATTGGTTCTGGCTCAGCAGCGACGATAGCGTCGGCAGCCTGTGCGCCAGATACTGCTGCGAGAGCTGCAGCGGAGCCGATCAAAAGGCTCTTAATGTTCATGGTGACCTCCAAGTCAATTCGTAGGAAACAGCGGGTGGGATGATGCTGTCCTTGAGGTGGATTAAAACCATAACGGTCGAGTCGCGCAATCTTGAACAGGCTGATTTTGCATCAATGACGAACTGTTGCCGCCATGCTGTTGCAACTTGGACACAAATCGACCGCAACTGGGTCGAAGTGTTAATGATGCCTTAAAGGCTATCGACCGAAAAAACTTTTATCGGCGTGACCGGATCATCAACAAAAAACAAAAAACCCGGCTCGAAAGCCGGGTTTTCCATCACTAACCAAAGTTAGATCAGATTAGAATGTGCGCTGAAGGCGAACGAAACCGTTAACCTGGTCGTCGCGACCATCTTCGTCGTAGTAGTTAACTGCGATCTTTGTGGAGAGGCCCTGTGTGATTTTGTAATCAACAGTTACGCCAGCCTGCCATGCGTCACGGTTCGAGAAGTCATCACCGCGACGAGCTGTGCCCGTAGGTACGAACGCTGTACCAGCAGCATTGAGGCCGCCGAGAACGATCGTATCAGCAACGCTACCGAAGTACTGGCCGCCTGGAGTGATTGTCAGCTTGTCAGTTGCCTTGATTGCGTATTCAGCAGCAACAGCCCATTCAGAGTTTGCATAGTAAGCGTTACCGCCGGAAGCCCAAATACCAGCAAGACCAAGGGTACCTGGACCAATGTCAGCAGTACCGATCAGGCGAACAGCGCCCTCTTCCTGGTCCACATCGTAAGAGCCGATCAGCTGAAGTGTTGCGCCGCCGAGCTTCGCACCAACGCCAGCCGTAACACCTACGTTGTTGTCAGCTTCCTGTGTGAATACGCCGAATGTGCCAGCAGGAACCGTAACGGTACCAGCAAAGTTAGCCAGCTGCGAGTTCACGCCTTCAAGTTCGTCAACCGAAATGCCAGCCCAGAAAGAGCCTGCATCGTAGGTGTAGCGAATGGAGTTGAAGAGAGCGTTCGTGGAGAGAACGTCGGACTCACCAGAGAGACCATCATCCCACCAGCTGTAGAACTTACCGACCTTCAGGCCGCCGAGTTCGATGAACGCCTGGTCAACGAATACGGAAGAAGAAGCAGAAGAACCGTTGTCAGCATTGCCACGGAAGCCGATGAAGCCACGCAGAGCGCCGAGCTCGGTGTCTGTCTTTGTGTCAACTTCGAACTGAGCGCGTGTGAACGAATCCCAGTCAGAAGTGCCAGAAAGGTCACG
>NZ_KQ961047.1:0-1364 GCF_001562555.1 Agrobacterium bohemicum | reverse complement strand
GATCGTGTCCCGCAGCGTGGTGTAGCTTATGACATCCACGGCGTATTCCGGGCTTGGCCGGATGATTGTCAGCGTGCCACAGCAGGCAAGCTGATGAGCGGATCATCGCTCATTTGCCCGATGGTTTCCAGCGTCATGTATCGAGCCCGTTGAACGGCCCACTCATCGTTCTGTTCGAGCAGCAACGCGCCGACGAGCCGGATGATCGCATCATCGTTAGGAAATATGCCGACGACCTCGGTGCGTCGCTTGATTTCGCCGTTGAGGCGCTCGATGGGATTGGTCGAGTGGAGCTTGGCCCAATGCTGCTTTGGAAAGGTCATGTAGGCCAGCACATCGTTCTCGGCCTCGTCCATGAGGTTGGCGAGCTTGGGAACCTTCGGTCTGATCTGATCGGCAACGCTGCGCCACTGGGTGCTTGCTGCCTCTGGCGTCTCCTGGGCAAACGCCGTGGCGATGAAGGCGGAGACGACACGCCGCCCGCTCTTTCCGGCATGGGCCAGGGCATTGCGCATGAAGTGAACCCGGCAACGCTGCCAGGTCGCATTCAGCACTTTGCTGACCGCAATCTTGATGCTCTCATGGGCGTCGGAGACGACGAGCTTTACACCTCTCAACCCCCGGCGGGACAATTTGCGCAGGAACTCGGTCCAGATCGGCTCGGCCTCGGATGTGCCGATCTCCAGACCAAGCACCTCACGGCGTCCATCGGCATTGACGCCGACGGCAATAATAGCGGCGACCGAGACGATACGGCCGCCGCGCCTGACTTTGAGATAAGTGGCATCGATCCAGAGGTATGGCCATTCGCCCTCGATGGGTCGGTCGAGGAAGGCTTTGACCTTGTCGTCTATTTCCTCGCAAAGCCGTGAGACCTGACTTTTGGAGATGCCCGACATGCCCATGGCTTTCACAAGATCGTCGACGGAGCGCGTCGAGATGCCTTGGATATAAGCTTCCTGGATGACCGCCGTCAGGGCCTTCTCCGCCATACGGCGCGGCTCAAGGAAGCTCGGGAAATAACTGCCTGTGCGAAGCTTGGGAATGCGAAGCTCGACGGTGCCCGCCCGTGTCTCCCAATCCCGGTCGCGATAGCCGTTGCGCTGGGCCAGTCGAAAGCCATTCTTCTCGCCGTATCCCGCGCCTGTCTTTGTGCCGACCTCCAGCGCCATAAGCCTCTCGGCGGCAAAGCCGATCATATCCCGCAGCAAATCGGCGTCGGCGCTCTTCTCAACGAGTGAGCGTAGGTTCATCATGTCGTCGGTCATCGGTGGTGTCCTTCAGGTTGGTTATAAGCAACCCGACCCTACCGGAAAACACCGATGGCTATGAAACCCAGCTACACCACGTCCTGGGACACGATC
>NZ_KQ961046.1:0-1387 GCF_001562555.1 Agrobacterium bohemicum | reverse complement strand
GCTCCGACAGCTTCACCTACACCGCCACAAACCCCGCTGGCACCTCCGCACCAGCAACGGTCACCATCACAATAACACCACCTGTTCCGGAGATCACGGGTATCACTCCCAGTGCTGGCACCTCTGAAGGTGGAGAGCCGATCACAATCTCCGGCTCGGGTTTAACCGGGGCTACCGGAGTGACCATTGGCGGGTATGCCGCAACAAATGTAATTGTGGTGAACGATACCGCCATCACTGTCGTGACACCGGCGACAATCGCAGGCTCGCATGATGTCGTTGTCTCGACGCCAAGCGGTCCTCTAACGTTGGCTGCGGCCTTTACATCCGCATCAAGTGTGTCCGCGCCACTGCCTGCGGCCATCTCTCCGACGTCCGGCTCGACTACCGGCGGCACGCTGGTAACAATCACAGGTGCGGGCTTCAGCAACGCTACAGGCGTTTATTTCGATGGGGTGCCCGCAGCAGGGTTCACGATCCATACGGATGGCCGGATCACCTCTACGACGCCAGCCCATGCAGCCGGTTTAATCGGATTTGAGATTACGTCGGCGGGCGGCGACGGTGGAATTACAGACAGCTATACTTACGTCGCTCCCGTTATTTCGTTTACCCCAGCGGCAGGTGCGTTGATCGCCGCGCAAGCTGCGGTCTCTTACAGCCAGACTTTTAGCGCGTCCGGTGCGGCGGCGCCCTATGCATTTGCCATAACCGGCGGTGCGCTGCCCGCAGGTCTCGATCTTTCTTCCGAAGGCGTACTCGAAGGCACCCCCACCGAAATTGGAAATGCGGCCTTCACCATAACAGTGACCGATGCCAACGGCGTACAGGACAATGCTACTTATAATCTGTCTGTTGGTGCGCCATCGATTGCACTCGACCCATCGACACTCTCTGGTGGAACTTATGGGGATGCCTATACTCATAGTTTTGTTGCCTCAGGCGGTAACGCACCTTACAGCTATAGCGTAACACCCAATGCGTTGCCTGCGGGCATGTCACTCTCTTCAGATGGTACTCTCTCCGGTACGCCAACAGTGGTGGGCATATTCAACTTTACCGTAACGGCTTCCGACAGCACCACGGGGTCGGGCGCACCTTTTAGTACCACTCAAGCTTATAGACTGACGATCAATAATGTTGCGCCGATCGCGGGTGATCGTTCCGTTGCCATCAACGCCAACAGTGCAGACAATGTGATTACGCTGAGCCTTTCGGGTGGCGCGGCGACCTCGGTTGCTGTTGCGACCCAGGCAACGAAGGGTGTCGCCACGGCATCCGGCACGGCGATAACCTACACTCCAAACCCGGGTTATTCCGGGGTCGACAGCTTCAGCTATACCGCCACCAATGATGCCGGTACCTCTGCATCCGCAACTGTCACGAT
>NZ_KQ961045.1:0-2279 GCF_001562555.1 Agrobacterium bohemicum | reverse complement strand
ATCGTCGCTAGCAGCGCCGCCGCCCTCGTCAGTGAGCGGACTTATAGAGGACACCCAACGACATAGTCAACAGTGCCCAACAAAGAAAATACAAAAATGTCGTAAGTAACTGGTTTTGTTCGGTGATTTTGGATCGTTCCAAATTTGGATCATTTGGACGTCAAAAATGACCTCAACGAACACCAGACTTATCGCGGGGAGTTTTCATGTGTCATTCTCGCTGAAGTTTGTTCCACGAATTTAAAATCTCTTACTTAGGCCAGCTTTAGCACCTGCTGCTTTTTCTCCGTCGCCATCGACATTAAAGAGAAGTGAGAAATCGAGGTTCCATTGCTCCGGCGTTTCCATACTCAGTCCTGCTGATAACGTTCCGAATGCGCCCGAGCCGTCTAGACCCGAGAAACCACCCGTGGCGCCGAGTTTGGGTACGAGTTTGGAACCGCTTTCCAAGGTAAACTGCCGTGCGATCTCTGCTCCGAAGCTGACGCGGAACTGCTCCGTAGTGAACCCGTCAAGGGTCAGCGCATCGTCCTGCTCGTTATCGACGGTGTAAGCATCCACGGTTTCTGAAAGGTAGAGTGCTCGCAGTTTCGGTGTCAGCACTGTCACTTCATCAAGATACCACTGGCCCTTGAGTGCAGTATCAACCATCCAGCGGCTCGTCTCGAATGTTCCATCCCAAAACGCCGTATCGATGTCGTTTGTCGAACCGCCATAAAGCAAGCTTGTATCCCAAAAGACGCCCTTACCGACTTCGAACGAGGCATAGGGGCCAGCAAACCAACCGTTACCGGTCAGCTCTGCGTCCTGGTCTGTTGGATCTGTCATTCGGTCGTAATGAACGGAGAGACCGATTAGAGCCTTGTCCGATAACAGGTAGTCTGCGCCAGCGGAAACCATCGCAAAACTGCCCCATCGATTGTCGTTTTGACTGCGGTTGTGAAGCAGAAAGGTGCCATCAATCCAGATGTTGAAAGGTATAAGCTGGCCGTCCGTGGCGACACCGTCCGCACCATCACGAGACGCCTCCAACTGGGCCAGACTTGTGGAGAAGCCCAGCGTCACACCTTTCCCGGAAGGGCGAAAACTTGTGGTCACGGGGACTGTGGAACCCTCCATTTTGCGTCTTTCCATTAGACCAGGCACAGAGATGCTGGACGCAATCAAATTTTGACGGGTCTTGACGAAACCGTTTACGAGACTGTCAATTTCGGTGGCAACGTCAGCTGGATCATATCCGAGTGAGTAGGTTACCGTTCCCTTACTACTACCAATACCACTGGTCAGGCTGAAGGTTATGACTACAGTCCCTGAATAGCCGGACGCAGGTGTGAACTTGAGATACCAGCCAACGGGCGAGATCGGCCCCACCTGGGCATAATCGCCCATCGTGATCGTCGCAGTTCCAGCATTTGACGGCTCGACCGAAACCAAGTTGGCGCTGTCGAATGGTCCTCCCGTTGCGCTCATATCAAGTCTGGCGTCAGGCGGTGAAGAGCCGTCTGGCACAACGATGGCTTGGTTCTGAACCCTAACGGTCCTTTCTTCCAGCTCCAACACGTAGGCGGCCAATGCGGTAGAATTGTTCGCATCCGCAACTTCGATCGTGAAGTTGTATTGGCCGTCAGTATTGTCATCAGCCGTGCCAGACAATTCGCCAGAAAAGGAAAGTGTCAGTCCGCCTGGGAGGGCACCAGAAGCCAATCTGTAGCGGAGTGGTGCGATGCCACCTGTGGCCGTTACCTGCTGACCATACTTTTCCCCTGCCATTCCGTTTGGTAGGGCGCCAGCAGACGGAGAGAAACTGAAGCTCACGGCTGTTATTGTGATGGTGACCGTTGCTGGTGCGGAGGTGCCAGCGGGGTTTGTGGCGGTGTAGGTGAAGCTGTCGGAGCCCGAATAGCCTGTGTTCGGGGTGTAACTGATCAAGGTGCCGGAGGCTGTGGCCGTACCTTTCGTCGCTTGCGTATCAATTGCCACCGAGGCTGCTGCCCCTCCCGAGATAGCAATCGCGACTGCATTGTTCGAACTGTTTGCTGCAACCGTCTTAGACACGGCACCGGCAATCGGAAGCTGCTCGCTGATAGCAAGTGTATAACTCACGGAGCCGGACACACCGTTGACATCGGTGATATCAATCGTGAAGCTGGCGCTCCCCGTCGATGTCGGTGTGCCCGAGATTTCGCCAGTGGCTGCATCAACAGCCAAACCTGCGGGAAGCGCATCTCCGCTGGCGAGCACAAATGTGTAGGGAGCCATTCCATTCGATACGGCAATTG
>NZ_KQ961044.1:0-4503 GCF_001562555.1 Agrobacterium bohemicum | reverse complement strand
TCTTCATCCGAATCTTCTCCAAAATCATTGTGAGAAAATTCTACTTTTAAACCCGGTTAGTTTGCGGGGGGATTACCCGTCTGGCTCCAACTCTATTGCGTCCGCATATGAGGCTTTTCGCTTGTCAGTGTGGGCATGTGGTCTTGACGCAGCCTGTCACCGGTCTCTTTTCGATCTTTTTCCAAAAGAGATGAAACTCTCTTTTGAGCAGACGCCATATTTTTGTGATTATGGCCCCTCAGCTCCAAGTTTCAATGACGCGCCATACAAGCACATGTTTTTTAAGGACAATTACCCCAATGGCGTCGCTCAACCTATGTGCAGAGCCTACTACTGCAAATACAAAGAATGCTCTGCAGAGAATTCTAGTGCTGAGTTGTTTATATTAAGCGACAAGTTTCGCCCGCATTACGATCTCCTTTATAAGGCCATTCAGCCATGACCGAGAACGTTTAGATACATCCACTCGCTAACGATAAGAGGTCACGGTACTGCGGTTAGAGGTTCGAATACGTTTGTAGACATTAATCCGGCATTTGTGGTCGGCACAGAAGATCGGAGTAGGTCTTGAGGTGGGTTGGCATACAAGCGTCCGCTTTGCGCCATAAGCGGTCAAAGCATCAAATCCAACCGAGATAGCGTGAGTCGGCATTGTTCACAGAGCGGCTCGTTTTTACCGCCACGATAATAGCTCAGGGCGATCACCGCTCCATACAACGCCCAAGCTTTGCCGCGAAGCCATTCGCCCTCACTCAAGCCCAGGACGCTCCTAAATCCTTCTCGGGCAGATGGCTGCACCCACGACCATGCGGTTGCATAGTCGGCAGCAGGGTCTCCTACGGCAGACAGCCCCCAGTCTATGACCCCAGACAGTTTTCCACCAACGGTCAGAAGATTGTCTGCCTTGAGGTCACCATGCAGCCATACCGGTGGGGCGTCATATCTCTCCGAAAGAGCCTCGTTCCAAAGCTCAACAGCCGCCTTTGCGTCGATTTCATCCGACACGATGTCAATAGCCGGAAGAGTGCGAGCCGACATCTCAGTGAGGGGAATGCCCCTGAGATTGTTGATTGGCCCTGCCATCGATGCGTCTGCCGTCGATTTCACATGCAGGGCTTTCAAGAAGCTCGCCAACGAGATTGCGGCCTCTTCGGCGTCTGCGATGTTTTCGGGGGTGGCGATGTTCCCCGCCATCCAATCGAATATCCCGAACTCGCAATCCAAACCAAGATCAACGCGCCCACGATACCGGAGTGATGGCGTCATCAATGGTAAGCCATCGAGATGAGGTAACCAGTCCAGTTCCTTTGAGACCAGAAGTGCCGCACTTTTTCTTCGCGGTATCCGAAGGACCAATTCATCGCCAATGCGATACAGCGCATTATCGGTGCCGGAAGACGTGACTCGATCCACAGGCAAGTTAGTCCACTGAGGCGTTTGCCTCTCTAAGAGCTGACGGATCAGCGCATCGGTTACGGGTAGATCATCTTGGTGCATAATGACCTTTGTAAAGCACGGCCCCGTTCCGGCTACATGACATTCGTTGTCAGTTACGGGCCAAATACAGCGTTGGCGGCAATGCGCCAATTGCGGTCATTCCGATATCGGCTGAACCGCGTAGGTGCGGTAGGCATCCGCGCGGATCGCTGCCTCCCCTCGGTCTGGATAAAACACATAGCTTGGAGCAAGGATGGGCGAGGTCCGTTCAATGAAGACGGATATCACATGGCGTATCGGAAATGCGCCGTGTGTCTTCGCCAGCAACGGCGCAGCCAATGTCGTGAAATGAGGATGGTCGGGGGCAATGATTTCGGCCATGCCTTCGAGCTTGCGCCCTCGCTGAAGAAAAACGTCAATCAGACTGATACAGACGGCAGGATTTGCACGAATATTCCTAACACTGCGCCCCGATGCAATATCGGCAATCACAAGGCGGTTTGATCCGGTTTCGGCATAGATTTCCTTAGGAGAAACGTTCGGTCTGTTGCTGGAATCCACCGTCGCCAGCCAACAGAGAACGGCACATTCCGGCTCGTTTAATTTGTCGGTCATGCGCGCTTCTCCAAGATAAGGTGGATACCGAACAGCACGAGAAACGTTCCCATGATCCGCTCAATCCAGACGCCGAACCGCCTGTAAGCGGCCCGCGCTGGTCCGGTGGACAGCAGCCAGACGACCAGCCCATACCACAAAATTTCCAAGGCAAAACCGCCGGAAAGTATGGCAATCTTTGCTGGCGTGGAAGTTTCCGGCGGAATTGTTGCGGCATAGAGGCTGATAAAAAAAGCAATCCCTTTGGGGTTGCTGAGATTGACAAGAAGGCCGAGCCGTAGACCCCGTGCGAAGCTGTCGTGAGCCAAGGGAATGCCATCGACGCCTTCCGGGGTGGGGCCGTGCAGCCAGCTCTTGATCCCAAGATAAACCAGAAACAGGCCTCCGGCGATCTGCACCGTGCCCGCCAACCAGCCGATCCGTGTGAGCAACAGGGCAAGGCCGGACATGCTCAGGATCGCATAGAGGGTTGCGGCACAGGCGAGACCGAGCGTTGCGCCAAGAGAAGTTCGCTTCGCCCCTGAGATGGCCAAGCGGGAAATCAGCGCAAAATTAGGCCCGGGACTGATGACGATGGCCGCGTAGAGAGCCAGAACGGTCATGATGACAATTATATCTGCTGGCATACTCTGGCCTCCAATTCACACGATCCACACTAGACTAGAAGTGTGAACTTCCGCGTCAAGTATGGCAACCGTCCGCTTCGGGCCAACTGCTGCCTCGGCAGCGTTGCGCCAAAAACGGTCATTGCACTTTCTCCGGAATTTGTATTTGTTTAAACGGTTCGACAGGAGGGACTGGGTTGCCAATTGTGTATTCCGCAGACGCTGATGCCATTCTCTCAACGGGTGTCTGGCTGGGACCTGGTCGTACCAACTGGGCCTTGACCAAAGAGCAGGCTCTCGTTGCGATTGGCAAACTTCGTGACGCAAAATGCATTTTGTTAGGTGGGGATGTCCTCAACGGGCCTGGAAAGAACTTCAGTCACACCTATGACAACTGGTATTTTGAGCCTTCGTCTCCACCGAGTCCCGATGATCTGTCATTAAGCGCATTCAAAGCATCTTATTACATTAGCGATTATCCAGTTGAGGATGCTTATTTCGTACTTGTACCCAGATCAGCATGACCGCTTCGGGCCAATGGCCGTCATGGCAGCGTTGCGCCAGAACCGGTCATAGATGTGTCATATGCCTTCGTTACTCAGTCCAGGAAAGCCGGGAGAATGACGGATGGCACATGTTATCTTTCTTCATGGCGCGTCAAGTAGCGGCAAATCGACCGTTGCAAGAGCGCTGCAAAGACGCATCGAGAAACCATTCTGGCACATATCCATTGATCATCTGCGCGACGCTGGGGTGCTTCCAACTGAACGCTTCAAGAGGGGTGATTTCCGCTGGGCTGATTCCCGCATGGCTTTCTTCTCCGGATTCCATGGATCGCTGAAAGCATACGCCGATGCAGGTAATGATCTGATCCTTGACATATTCTCGATACCCAGGGGTGGCTGGAAGAACTTGTCGGTCTCCTGGCGGGGCACGATGTCTTCTTCGCCGCCGTGCATTGTCCGCTCGAAATTCTGGTCGCGCGTGAAGCCGCGAGAGGTGACCGACCGATGGGCAGCGCCAAGAAGGATTTCGAGACGATACATGTCGGCAAACGGTATGACATAGAGTTGCAGTCTGAGGACGGCGCCGACGCAAATGTTGAGAGGCTGCTCACGGCCTGGAGAAACAGCATTCGCTCGTCCAGTTTCGCGAAATCGAAGTCCGCTTAGGGCCAATAGCAGCCTTAAGCCGAAAGCCGGCTGTATCATTTGGTCGTGACGCATATGCCCCCCCTTTTATCGTCCGCAGCCAAAATAGGAAAATAATCACACAAGCCTTTACCGAGAGACATTATTCCGCTATGGTCTTTTTCGATGGATTTCCACGCTGGTACTCCAGGTGGGAGGTGAGGCAGGAATGATCGTTATGGAAAGACGCAAGCCATCACGTTTGTTTCCGGTTCGATCAGGTGAGAGCAAGGTGGCAGGTGAATGGGGTTGAGTTGGCACTAAGGGAAATGTGAGCAAACGGCATTGATAGCAGGCAGGAGTTAAGCCGACGCACAGGGCCCGTGTGTCGGCATAGCGTATGATGGAATAATCGGGGCGCTGAGAGGTGCTGCCACATAGAATACAATTTTCGAGGCAGCTTCCAGCGTCCCGTTGAAATGGCTCGTCGGCTTTCTGGCTTGATGGGCAAAGAATGGTCATAACGTGGGCTCATTGAGTTCCGCGAACGCGAATTTGTATCCTCAAGGAGAAAGGTGGTTTCGTTGGCAATTGAGCAGTAAATATATATAAAAAACTAAATTCGTTTTGCTGCATATATAAAAATATATTGCGGAACGATTGGGCGTGGAAAAAATATATTATTGACCCGAAATTTAATTTCCGGCCAACCCGTA
>NZ_KQ961043.1:0-5606 GCF_001562555.1 Agrobacterium bohemicum | reverse complement strand
GCCGCAAATGGTTATGGGCACTGAGAACAGATCAAGCCACGGGCAGGCGCTGCCGCGTGAACGGCGAAGCGTGCGTGTGTGGTGGCCGGGGTTTTTGACAGGATTGGATTGGGTGGTGGAGTGTATTTTTTCGTTTGCGGGTGTGGCTCACCCCCCTCTGCCCTGCCGGGCATCTCCCCCACAGGTGGGGAGATCGGCAAGACGCAAACACTTTGCCTTACATGCGACGTTCAAAATGGCCGAGGGCTATCCACATTCGATCTCCCCACCTGTGGGGGAGATGCCGGCAGGCAGAGGGGGGCGAACTTGCTCCGGCCGTCGCGATGTGTCGCCGCCACCTTCGACACCCCAAAAAATCCACTCATCCCCATTCCCAACCTCTTTAAACCAGCAAAATTTCGTACCATATCAACCTCACGGAGCGGAATGCCCGGCCTTTGGCCGAGCCTTATGCTTCAGGCGATAAAAACCTTATCGCAACGGGACTTGCCGCTTCAGGGAGTCTCAACCCTAACATTCCGTGCTGTGCCGAAGACGGGCAGGGCGGTACAAGGAGTTACGACATGAACATTGAGAAATATTCCGAACGGGTCCGTGGGTTTCTGCAATCTGCGCAGACCTATGCGCTTGCCGAAAATCACCAGCAATTCGCCGCCGAGCATGTGCTGAAAGTGCTGCTGGACGATGATCAGGGCATGGCCGCATCGCTCATCGAGCGCGCTGGCGGAAACGCCAAGGAAGCCCGCATCGCCAATGATGCAGCGCTGGGTAAGCTGCCGAAAGTCTCCGGCGGCAATGGCGGTCTCTCGCTGACGGCACCGCTGGCCAAGGTCTTTTCGACTGCCGAAGATGTCGCCAAAAAGGCTGGTGACAGCTTCGTCACCGTCGAACGCCTGCTGCAGGCGCTTGCCATTGAAACATCGGCCACGACATCCGCCTCCCTGAAAAAGGCTGGCGTCACCGCGCAGGCCCTCAATCAGGTCATCAACGATATCCGAAAGGGCCGCACCGCGGATGGTGCCAACGCCGAGCAGGGTTTCGATGCGCTGAAGAAATTCGCCCGTGATCTGACCGCAGATGCACGCGACGGCAAGCTCGACCCCGTGATTGGTCGCGATGACGAAATCCGTCGCACCATGCAGGTTCTGTCGCGGCGCACCAAGAACAATCCCGTGCTGATCGGTGAACCCGGTGTCGGTAAAACGGCGATTGCCGAAGGTCTGGCGATCCGCATCATCAATGGCGACGTGCCGGAAAGCCTGAAAGACAAGAAGCTGATGGCGCTCGATATGGGTGCGCTGATTGCCGGTGCGAAATATCGCGGTGAGTTCGAGGAGCGTCTGAAGGCGGTGCTGAACGAAGTTCAGGCCGAAGCTGGCGGCATCATTCTGTTCATCGATGAAATGCACACGCTTGTCGGCGCGGGCAAGGCGGATGGCGCGATGGATGCGTCCAATCTGCTGAAACCGGCTCTGGCCCGTGGCGAGTTGCATTGCGTTGGCGCAACCACGCTCGATGAATATCGCAAGCATGTGGAAAAGGACCCGGCGCTTGCCCGTCGTTTCCAGCCGGTGCTGGTGGATGAGCCGACCGTGGAAGACACGATCTCCATTTTGCGCGGTCTGAAGGAAAAATACGAACAGCATCACAAGGTCCGCATCTCGGATTCGGCTCTCGTGGCGGCTGCAACGCTTTCCAACCGCTATATCACCGACCGCTTCCTGCCGGACAAGGCCATCGACCTGATGGACGAAGCCGCATCGCGGCTGCGTATGCAGGTGGATTCGAAGCCGGAAGAGCTGGATGAACTCGACCGTCGCATCATGCAGCTCAAAATCGAGCGTGAAGCCTTGAAGCAGGAGACCGATGCGTCTTCCGCAGACCGTTTGAAGCGGCTTGAGGATGAGCTGACCGATACGGAAGAAAAAGCTGATGCCCTGACCGCCCGCTGGCAGTCGGAAAAGCAGAAGCTTGGCCATGCTGCCGACCTGAAAAAGCAGCTGGAAGATGCACGCAACGAACTGGCCATTGCCCAGCGTGGCGGGCAGTTCCAGCGCGCCGGCGAATTGACCTATGGCATCATTCCCGGTCTCGAAAAGGAACTGGCTGCCGCTGAAGAACGCGATAGCAGCGGTGCCGGTTCGATGGTGCAGGAAGTGGTGACAGCGGACAATATCGCACAGGTCATTTCCCGCTGGACCGGCATTCCCGTCGACCGCATGCTGGAAGGCCAGCGCGAAAAGCTGCTGCGTATGGAAGACGATCTCGCCAAGTCCGTCGTCGGTCAGGGTGAGGCGGTTCAGGCCGTGTCGAAAGCGGTTCGCCGTGCGCGCGCTGGCTTGCAGGACCCCAACCGTCCAATCGGCTCCTTCATCTTTCTCGGCCCAACCGGGGTGGGCAAGACCGAGTTGACCAAGGCGCTGGCCCGCTTCCTGTTCGATGATGAGACGGCAATGGTTCGCCTCGACATGTCGGAATATATGGAGAAACACTCCGTAGCCCGGCTGATCGGCGCGCCCCCAGGCTATGTCGGTTATGAAGAAGGTGGTGCGCTGACGGAAGCCATCCGTCGTAGGCCCTATCAGGTCGTGTTGTTCGACGAGATCGAAAAAGCACATCCTGATGTGTTCAATGTTCTGTTGCAGGTGCTTGACGATGGCCGTCTGACGGACGGGCAGGGCCGCACCGTCGATTTCAAGAACACCATCATCATCATGACTTCGAACCTCGGTTCCGAGTTCCTGACGCAGATGGGCGATCATGATCAGGTCGATTCCGTGCGCGAGCTGGTGATGGAGCGCGTCCGGTCGCATTTCCGGCCGGAATTCCTCAACCGTATCGATGACATCATCCTGTTCCATCGCCTGCATCGCAACGAGATGGGAGCGATTGTCGATATCCAGCTGAAGCGCCTCGTGTCGCTTCTCACGGATCGCAAGATCATTCTGGAACTGGACGAGGATGCGCGGATCTGGCTGGCTGACAAGGGTTACGACCCTGCTTACGGCGCCCGCCCGCTGAAGCGTGTCATCCAGAAATCCGTTCAGGACCGTCTCGCCGAGATGATCTTGGGTGGAGAAATCCCGGATGGCTCGCGCGTCAAGGTCACGTCGGGCACGGACCGGCTGCTGTTCAAGATCAAGCCGCTGCGTCCCGACGTCGAAACTGCCGACGCCGCATGATCAAACAAAAAGGGCTCCAGAAATGGAGCCCTTTCCCATAGTCCTCGAATGCGGGTCTACCGGCTTGCGACCTGATCCGGCTTGCCTTCGATGTTCAGCAAAGTGTCGATACGTTTTCTCTCGTCCGAAAAGCGCGCCAGTGCCTCGCCGGAAAGCGACTTTCCACCCGGCAGGCGCACCTTCATGGCATCGACCTTGGTGCCGTTGACGATCAATTCGTAATGCAGATGCGCACCGGTCGAAAGGCCGGTCGATCCGACATAGCCAATCACCTGGCCCTGTGTCACGCGGGCACCTTCGGTCACACCTTTGGCAATCGCATTCTGGTGATTATACGAGGAAACATAACCATTGGCATGGCGGATCAGCGTCTGGTTGCCGTAGCCGGAAGCCCACCCCGCCTTTTCGACCACGCCATTACCCGTCGCAATGATCGGCGTTCCCCGCGGCGCTGCCCAGTCCGTGCCGGTATGCATGCGGCTGAACCGCAGGACCGGGTGGCGGCGCATCCCGAAGCCGGACGTCATGCGACCGTTCGGGACAGGGTTGCGGATCAGGAACTGGCGGATGCTTTTGCCTTGACCATCAAAGTAATCGACGCTGCCATCATCTGGATTCTGGAAACGGTAGAAGCGGGTCTCGGTGTCGCCGAACTTGGCATTCACATACAGCAGTTCGGATTGATCTGTCGCCTTGCCATCAGGCCCTTCGACCGAGAAGAAAGCCTCCAGCGAATCCGACGGCTTCAGCTGTGCCTGAAAATCGACACTGCTCGCCAGAAGCTTCACCAGTTGCGCAACCATCGACTGGTTCATGCCATAGGTCAGCGCGGCCCGGTAAACACCGTCATACACCCGCGGCAAATCGCGGTTGGCCGTCAGTGGCGCGTTGCTGCTGTCGAACGCCGTGGCGATGGCATCCAGTTGTGGCGGTTCGCTGGCCTTGATGAATTTTTTGGTGTCGTTGGTGGCGACGGTCACGACATGTCTGGACTTGCGATAAAGACTGGCGCGCACGACATCGCTCTTCTCGTCGCTTTGCAAAATCCCGATACGCAACACGTCGCCGGCTTGAACGTCAGCCGACCCGTTCTCTGCACTCAAGGCATCCGCCGTTTGCTTGGCCTGCTCCTTGGAGTAGCCTGCGCCAAATAGGGTGGCCTCCATAGTCTGGGCCTGACGCACCGGAATGACGTCATCGGCATATTCCTGAACCTTGACGGTCGAGGTCTGCGGCGTGGAAACGGACATATTCTGTTCAACAACGCGGGCCGAAAGCCCTGCCGTCATATCCACGTCCTCAGTCGCCTCGAAGCGACGCGGATCAATATAGTAAAGAGCAGATAGCTGCTCATTGCCATCGGTCAGCATGGAACCGTTCGAACGGACCGCCTCTTCGACCTCATCGAAGCTCATGGCGGCAGCATAGGCAAACGGACTGTTTTTCGTCGGAAAAGCTACGGTCTTCAGACTGACCTCGGACTCAACTTCCGATCCATAGATCGTGCCGGTCTTGCTCGCGGCGGGGGAGGCATCCTCATTCGTCGCGAAAATGTTCAGCGGGTCGAAAGGAGGGTAATCATCCTGATTGGTATAGTTGGCCGCAAGCGCGATCTTCACATGAGAGAAGGGTACTTTGCGCACCACTTCCTTGTCGCCATCGTGAATGACGGTCGAAACATCCATGACAGAGCGGTCAGAGGGTCTGGCTGCAATATTGGGTGCCAGAAGACGAACGCCGCGACGCACGGTCTCAGACGCATCCTGTTCCATGTCGGCACGCGCAAACGCTTCTGCCGGAATAGCCAGCTGCTGGCGGCCATCCAGAGCAGCGAAAAGAGCGACACCCATAAGGATAGAGGAGGTAATGCCTGTGAGAAACGTTCCGCTCAGCCACCGCAACGAGATTTCCCGTCGATCAGGCGCTCGTCTGCCTTCTGCCAATATAGGTGGCTCGGTCCCCAGCGAACGGATCATGTCTCTGTTCGTCATCATTCCTGTCCGGACCGATCGCTCATATAATCTCCAGAAACCATCACGCCGAAGGTGTGCAACTTTCGGACAAGCGAGTCAAACGCAGGCGGTGATTAACGAGCCATAGTCCCAAACTTCTTGCCTCAAGGATTCGTTGATGTCTGGAGATACGTCGCCCTCGCGGCGAAAACGTGGCGTGCGTCAGGTCTATTTAGAAGAAGCCTGTTCCACAGGTAGGTCAGACGTTGCGAATGCCGCTATAAAGAAGGTTTTAAAAGCCATTTTTGGAGGATTTCCGAAATCGCCTTAATAAAACCAGTTACTTACGACATTTTTGTATTTTCTTTGTTGGGCACTGTTGACTTGTTTCAGGTGTGTCCTCTATAAGTCCGCTCACTGACGAGGGCGGCGGCGCTGCTAGCGACGATGTCCTTCGTTCTGGAGAAAACGG
>NZ_KQ961042.1:0-7622 GCF_001562555.1 Agrobacterium bohemicum | reverse complement strand
AAGATGGCTTCCCCTCGGCAGTTCATCAGAGCTAAATCAACCTAGCCGACCTGTCCGGTGAAATGGGGTGCACTCCAAGTGCAGACAACGCGAGCCCGGTGCAGAACGTGCCTCCGGCAAACCCACCTAGCGCGACAGCCCAAATAAATTTATCTTTGTACTGTTCTGGACTTTTTTCCTTCATACTCTATGCCGGGCGGCCTTTAGAGAGCGGTTTCCCGGCGCGCAGCAGTTTTTCGTCAAGCGCAGCCTTCCTTTCAAGGGCTAACGCGGGCCGCTCGTAGAAATGCTCGAAGCACTCTTCGATCACCTCTAAGCACCATTCTGCCTCTTCTGCCTCAACCGGAATCACCTGAAGAGTTGTGACATCATTCAATGGATGAGCCGAAAAATTACCAAAGTGCCGAACAGCGTCAATCGTTGTACGCAGATTGAGCGGAATCGACTTCGTCAAATCCCGCTCGTCGAGTAGGTCGTTGATCTGTTTGACGAGGTCCTTTTTATTGTAACCCTCTTTTGTGAGAATTCCTTGCAAGCATCGCCGCGATAAGGCGGCTGAAGCCTTCGGGCTCACCGCCAAAACTGCGCAGGCTTCGAAGTAATCCTCTTTGAGAGCTGCGGGAACATGCAAGGATAAACGAGTTGTTCAAGAGCATTCAGCCAATTATCGAAAATTGGACATTCACTCCTGACTGTTGCTAGCCCGATATCGATCATCGCCACGTTGCCATGCAGAACTTTTTGATATCCCGGTAATGCAGCTAACAGTCGTTTTGAAGGAGCAGTCTGATAACTGTCGTTGATATGTTCGGGAGTCTCGAAGGCCGCCCTTATGGTCGTGAAATCTGATGCGAGTGCCGGCACTCCCATAGAATGGGCCATTGTCGTCGGGTCACTGAAGAGCAACCCTTCGAATTCGTGCATAGCAACGAAAGGAATGAAGCGATCGGCCAAGTTGGCATGCTTATGCCATTGATGGCATGCGGGACGAGACAGCCTATGAGATGGAACGCGATTTTCTGTCGCCGGTCGACAGCAAAGCAGCTTCAGCTCTCAACTCGCTTAAACAAGGTGAAGCGCTGTCGGAAGCGCAGCGCGGTGCTTGGTCGATGTTCATCGCTTCGCTGATATGCCGAATGCCGGAAGATGTAAGGCTCATAAAGCAAATGCTAGCCGAATTGGGGCGGGGCACTGCGCCGTCACTAAGAAGGTTTTATGATGCGTCTATCCCGTTCGCGTTTTATCTATGTTGGCTCTCGTCTGACTTTATCAACAATCAGCTACCAAGCACCGGCCATGTGGTCGCCGCTGCAGCCTACATTTATCTCGGTTTCGTCGGGCTATGGGCCTATCGCATCCTGTTTAGTTATACGAAGTGGGCATTCCCTCTTGTTGAGATTACCGATCAGTCCACCCGTCCAGCGTTACATCGAAAAGTCTGCTGGGCTATAATTTGCGTTGTGTCCGGAAAGGTCTTCTGGGACGTAGCAGACCCCATCCTATCCATCAGAGGGATGCTGGCCTTCTAGGCGCGGCACAAGGGGAATGACGTGGCCATTGGCGAGTTCGAAATATGGAAGCTAGAGAAAGCGTCGGCATCTCAAGTTACCAAAATCAAACCCTCATACGCTGGTCATCTAATGCGATGTTGATGAGAGGTACATAACGCGGTACGACTTGAGGTACGAGGTTGCCCGTAAGGCTTTGAAATTACTTGGGTAAAAAGAGTTGGCTGGGGAACCTGGATTCGAACCAAGATTAACGGAGTCAGAGTCCGTCGTTCTACCGTTGAACTATTCCCCAACGCAGTCGAAGTCGTCGTGCGGCTTCGCTGAGGCGTCGTATAAATGATTTGTCTCGCTATGCAAGCCAAAAATTGCGCTTTTCCAAATGATATTGAAGCTCGTGGTGTTTTTGTTGCGCCGCGAATTGCTCGCTGGACCAATGCGGTATGAAAAAGGCCTTTTCCACACCCATGGAGGAGAATTGGAAAAATCCCGCCCATAGATGTGCAAATTTGAAAGCGGAGGTTTGCTCCCTATCAGCGATTTGCAGATCTTTGTACTTTTATGCGCTCCACGATTTCCTTCAATTCGGAACGTTCGACATCATTTAGCGCCTCGACACCAGGAATGCGTACTGGACCCACGTCTGTACCGAGCATTCCAAGCGCCTCCTTGACGACGGTGACGTTTGCGCCATTAAAATATTTCGTGCGTAGTGCTTCGAAGCCAGCAATCCCATCTATCAAGTTTCGTGCTTCTTCGTAATTCCCTGCGTCCAGCGCCCTGTAGATGGCATGCGAGCGCTCTGGAAAAACGTTTACCAGTCCGGAGGTGAATCCGCGTGCTCCCATGGCATAAAATGCTGGTGCCCAGCCTTCGGCTAGGCCACAGACCCAAATCGTGGACGTGTCTTTGGTGGATCGAATGACCTCTGCGAGCAGCATGAGGTTGCTGGATGCGAATTTGATGCCAGCAATATTTGGATGCAACGCCAGTTGCCGGAAGTCGCTGACCGACAAGTTGTCGCTACGCACGTAGGCGATGACAGGAACCGTCGAAGACGTTGCCAGATCCAGAAAGTACTTTGCCTGGTAGCTTGGCCCGGCAAAGGGGTCCATCGGATGATGTCCCATTATGGCGTCGGCGCCCTCGGCGATGGCATCGCGAGCCAATGCTTTTGCTTCGGTCAGTGAGCGACCTACCGCGGCACTGACTAAGGCTTTTCCGGCCGCCGCCATGATTGTTGTGCGATGTACGAGGCGAACTTCGTCCATGGTCAGAGTAAAGAACTCCCCGGTATTGCCGGCTGCCATCAAATTGTGGACGCCCGCATCGGCGAGACCGGCAATCAGCGTTGAAAGCTTCAACGTATCCACGCTTCCATCAGCCGCATAAGGTGTGACTGGCACACCTGATATTCCCGTCAACGCCTTGCGAACTTTGTCCATTGCTGAATTCACCGTATTTCCTCCCGCGTATTGAAAATCATGCTCAAATAAGTATTCCCGGAACGTATCACGTGGTCACGCATCGCTCTCTCAGCCTCATCGCTCTCGCCTGAGATGATTGCGGTAGAAATGGCAATGTGTTCCGCCAGTGCTTTCGCACACTCTGACGGGTCCAGATGGATGATCCGGCGAATGCTGGCGTCGTAGAACCGCTGCCGCTCGATCATCCGGGCCAGATATCTGCATTCGGATGCGGCATGAATTTGGTCGTGAAATGTCTCGTTGAGTTCGATGAGGTCGTCGGCCGCTGCGTTTAAGCTGGCGGTTCGCATTCTGTCGATCGTCTGTTCCAGGGCGCGGACAGCATCCTGCGTGATACGTTTTGCTGCAAGGCGCGCGATCATGGATTCGAGTGCTGCGCGCGCCAGTATTGTTTCTTCTGCCCAGTCTGCATTGAAGCGAATGATGATGCCACGTCTTGCTAGAGTCTCGACAAGTCCTTCTGCCTCGAGTTGGCGAAGAGCCTCCTTGATAGGTGTTGTGCTGACCCCAAGCTGCTCTGCGAGCTGCCGCTCGTTTACGCGTTCATCAGCAGCAAAGCGACCCGATAATATGGCGGTTCGAAGCGCACGATGGACATGGTCTCTGAGCGTCGTCAGGAATTGTGGATCGAGCCGCTCGATGCGTTCCTCTGATGCGGGCAGACCTATGGTATTGAGCATTACGAGGCCTCTGAACGGCTTGAATCCCAGCGTTGAAATCTGATATATCAGATTTCAATACCTGTCCAGATCATTAATCCCTTTATTAGGAAGGCTGGGAAATCGGTGAATACGTAGCTTTTAGCCGGGCAATATAACGTCTACCAGATGATGAATATTCGCCTCAATCACTCCTGTGGCTGCCAGACCATGTGGATGAGGGGAGGGGCCAGGGATGCGACCCGGAAGCCTAGCTTTTCGTAAAGGGGCTGATTGTTGCTGGGACCGAAAATCGGCGTCGATAATGTGAGAGATCGCCTGCCGCGTCTGGCGGCGGCCTGCAGGCCACGAATAACGTTGGAGCCAATGCCGGTGGTTCTAGCCGCTGACACGACTTCGATCTCGCTGATCCGCCAGTCTGCATATCCCAAGTCCAAGACGACACGCCCGACCTTTTCTCCAAGCTTTTCTATCAGCAGATCAAGATGCTCGGGGTAGACCGCTTCCTGACCGTTCCGCATGATAGAGTATTGCTGCTCAAACAGATCGCGTATGAAATCCTTTTTGCCTTCTGCCCAAGCAAGCCAAGGGCGCGCCTGCATGAAGAGTTCCAGAAGAAAATCCTGGTCGGTTGGTCGGCAAAAACGCAAGGTCAAGCCGCCGGAAATATCAAAGGAGCCGTTGAAACCATTCATAGATTTACCTGTTGAACATCATCGAGCGAAAGAGGCCGCTTTCACCTCTTGATCCTGAGCACCTTTCAAAACCAAGACCGATTGGGATCAATTGAAGATGATCTCTAATACGGCGGTATCAGCTCGGTCGCTAATCACCCGGCCGATGTGAACCGGCCCGACTGTACCGATTGTTTCGTGTTGGATAGTGAATATCCCATCGTTTCTGGGCGGCATCTGGTTCGCGGCTGTCTCAAACAAGAGCCTGAAAGCCGTTCTCGCGGTTCCTGGCATGGTGCCACGCGGATATTTTCTGCAATCCGCAAGCTTGACCATGAGGACCGTGTCGCCGTCTCCCAGCAAGGAGAAATCGGCTCCGATATGCGGAAGAAACACCTCCGCAGAGAGACGTTGAATGTCCATAACGCTTCAATCTCCCCTATTCGCGGGTAGGGTATATCCCGTTCATGCATATGATGAAGTTGATGGCCTGTGATGAGGGGCGAATATCTACAGGCGCTCCGCCTCCGGCTGTGCCAACGGTCACGGTTCCCCCAGTCACCACGCCCGGAACCGTAATGCTAAGCTCAGGTATGGACGGAGAGCCGTCCAGCGAAGCGCTGACGCCCCCAAGTGACACGGGATTCGAACTTGTTGCTGCGTAAATTTTTGTCGTGGCACCACCTGTGGTGGCTAGATATGTTCCTGCTGTCGCTAGATTGGAGGTAGCAGTGGACGTCGAGACGTCCAGCTTTGCCGATACTGTTTGATTGCCAGTCACTGCCGCCGTTTTGAGGTCGAGGTCAGTTTTCGTTGGCGCAAAGGTCGTAGTGTGTGAGTGGACGGGCATTTGCGAAATGGAAAGGGCTTGGGCGTCGTTGCCGGACTTGGTGCCGATGGCATAGTTTAGGTTCCCGCCATCCTTCGCACCCCAGCCGATCGGCACGCGACCCCGGAGATCCGGCAAGCCGAAAGAGGTCTTTCCGTCGCCGCCATAATAGTTCGCCAAAAGCGAGAACACTGCCTGATACTGATTGACGTTGACTTGCTGCCCCCAGCAGAGTTGCCAACCGTATGGATTGAAATTGAAACCCGTTGGCAAAATAGTTGCAATGAAAGCATCCATTTTTATTCTCCTATGGCGTGCGCACTGAAAGATAGCGGTTGTTACTATCGAATCAATTTATAAGTGCATTAACATAAATATGCAATCTAGAATAATTTCCATTATGCTTCAGGAAGTGCCTTACCGTTCTTGCCATTCAAATGTCTTTGTTTTGTTTACACTTTTTGAATCTCACGCCAGTCTAGCTTCCCGTCGTCTTTGCGTCATGACATACGGCATGGAAGCTGATCCACCTCCCGCAACCCTTTAGTTGCAATTAGGTTGTGACCGACGCGCCACATGAGTTGAATTATGATTCGCTTAGGTCATCTACTGGTTGTTAATAATCTGGCTAAGTCATGCGAATCTCGCTACCTGAATAATATGTATTGTTGTCCTTATGTAACCTGCGGGGGCAGGTGGGATGGCTAGGGTGCGGGGAAAATCGGGTGACGTTAAAAAAGCGCGTAGTCTCAGTCGGTTTGCGTTTTGCAGCCTCTATTTTTAAGGTGTTGCGGGCATGGTCGTTTTTAAGGGCACTCATAACTCTGTTGATGTACGCTGGCATTGCGGTACCCGCACACGCTCTCTCTAATACATGTACCGCAATCAACACAGACTGGGGTACCAGTCAGACATTCGCTCCCCCAAATGGCATGCGAGAATCGCCGTACGAGGTCTATTCAAGCTTTGACGTTGGCGAGACGTTGAGCTGGACAGCAAGTCACTCTGGCACTGCGTTGGCAAATAGCACGGCAACTGTTGCACTAGTTTTTCCAAACTATGATTACATATTAGTCGTTGGCACCGACGATGACCCAAATTTTTCGAAATCCGGTACTTACACGATAACAAGTTCCGCACCTCCTTTCGATGCGTTTAACGTAGAGGTCGATGTCGACAATCAACTGCCGGGTACGTCCAGCGCCGTTACCATTCAGGTTGTCTGTTATGATAGCAGCGCCCCAACAATCACGTCTTTGAGCCCGCGCGGCGGGTCGGTAAGCGGTGGAACTTCGGTCACCGTAGAAGGCACCGCTTTCGTTGGCGTCAGCGAAGTATCATTCGGTGGGGTACCTGCGTCCAGCTATACAGTCGTTAGCCCAACCAGGATCGTGGCTATTGCTCCAGCGAATGTTTCGGGTGCTGCAGATGTCAATGTATCCAACGGCAATGGTGCGGCTTCGCAAAACCAGAGTTTCATTTACGCTGAACTGCCCGTCATCTCGCCTGCTGCCGGTGCTCTCACAGCGGGAATTGTTGGAGTTAACTATAATGCCGCGACGTTTTCCGCCTCAGATGGCGTCGCACCCTATAGTTTCGCAGTCGCTGATGGCGATACGCTGCCAGCGGGATTATCACTCAGCGTCACAGGTGAAATTACCGGGATTCCAACAACGGCGGGAAGCTATAATTTCACGGTTGTCGTGAAAGATGATATAGCTCAGACGAACGCCGCAGCGTATACGATGGAAATTGCCGAACTGCCGATTGTTGGCGCCGTTTCCGCGCCTGTTGCAGCCAACAGTGCAGACAATGTGATTACGCTGAGCCTTTCGGGTGGCGCAGCGACCTCGGTTGCTGTTTCAACCCAGGCAACGAAGGGTGTCGCGACGGCATCCGGCACGGCGATAACCTACACTCCAAACCCAGGTTATTCCGGGGTCGACAGCTTCAGCTATACCGCCACCAATGATGCCGGTACCTCTGCATCCGCAACTGTCACGATCACCGTATCGGCTCCGACATTCGCTATTTCACCGGCATCAGGTGCCCTGACCAGCGGAACCCAGAATGTCTCCTATTCCAGCGGCGCAATTGCCGTATCGAATGGAATGGCTCCCTACACATTTGTGCTCGCCAGCGGAGATGCGCTTCCCGCAGGTTTGGCTCTTGATGCAGCCACTGGCGAAATCTCGGGCACACCGACATCGATGGGGAGCGCCAGCTTCACGATTGATATCACCGACGTCAACACGGTGTGCCCGGCTCCGTGAGTTATACACTTGCTATCAGCGAGCAGCTTCCGATTGCCGGTGCTGTGTCTAAAACGGTTGCGGCGAACAGTTCGAACAATGCGGTCGCGATTGCTATCTCGGGAGGGGCGGCAGTCTCGGTGGCAATTGATACGCAAGCGACGAAAGGTACGGCCACAGCCTCCGGCACCTTGATCAGTTACACCCCGAACA
>NZ_KQ961041.1:286-13320 GCF_001562555.1 Agrobacterium bohemicum | reverse complement strand
AAACTTGTTCGTTGTCTTGCTCATGGTGACTCCACTTTCTCAGAAGTTGGAGCCTCCGGCAAACCCGGCGCGGTTCAAATTGCTTCACAAGTGAGCACCAAGTTTTGAAGTTAGAACGAATTTTCAGTCCAGCCCTTTCTCACGCAATCACATTCGTTGATATTTTAGGCAATTCGCTCGATACAGAAACCATCTCCTCATTGTCACATTAGACGGTCCGCACCGTCTTCTCGTTCTCACGGAATACAAAATGCCTGCTTCATCCACTACCCGGGCACATAAGCCCTTCTATACGTCTTTCGGCTTTCAAGTCTTCGCCGCCATGGTTGTCGGCCTCGTACTAGGCTACATTGCCCGGCAGATGGGGGCGTCCGAGGCTGGGCCAAACTGGCTGGTTCAGACGCTTTCCACCATTGGCACGATTTTCGTTCAGCTTCTGCGCGCGCTTGTGCCGCTGCTGATTTTCACGGCTATCGTGGCCAGCATCGCCAATCTGCGCGAGTTGAACAATGCGGCGCGGTTGGTGTGGCAGACACTGTTGTGGTTCGCGATTACGGCTTTGATTGCCGTTCTCATCGGCATCGCTCTTGGACTGCTGATCCAGCCGGGTGTCAATTCGGGTGTGGCAGCAACGGCGGCGGCGGCACCGTCCAGCACGGGTTCATGGCTCGATTTTCTGAAAGGATTGATCCCGGCCAACCTGCTTGGCCTTCAGGCATCCACCCGCATCAATGACACGGGCGCGACGACCTCGCTCAATTTCAACGTCTTGCAGATATTGGTGATTTCGATTGCCGTGGGTATCGCCGCCTTGCAGGTGGGTGAGAAAGCGGAGCCGTTCCTGTCCTTCAACCGCTCGCTGCTGGCGATCACGCGCAAGATTTTGTGGTGGGTGATCCGCCTGACGCCCATCGGCACGATTGGTCTTCTCGGCAATGCCGTTGCAGTCTATGGCTGGGAAGCACTTGCGTCCCTCGGCTGGTATTCCGCCGCGATCTATATCGGCCTCGCCATTGTGCTCTTCGTCGTCTACCCTATTATTCTTGCTGCCAATGGGCTGAACCCGATCCGCTTTTTTGCGGGTGCATGGCCAGCCATTCAGCTCGCGTTCGTGTCGCGCTCTTCGATTGGAACCCTGCCCGTCACAGAGCAGGTTACGGAGCGCAATCTGGGCGTACCGCGAGAATATGCGGCCTTTGCCGTGCCTCTGGGCGCCACCACCAAGATGGATGGTTGTGCTGCAATCTATCCGGCGATTTCCGCTATCTTCGTTGCGCAGTTCTATGGCCTGCCCTTGGGCATTCAGGAATATGTGCTGATCGTCTTCGTGTCCGTCCTCGGTTCCGCAGCAACGGCTGGCCTGACCGGTGCCACGGTCATGCTGACACTGACACTCTCGACGCTTGGCCTGCCTTTGCAGGGTGTCGGCCTATTGCTGGCGGTCGATCCGATCCTCGATATGGGCCGTACGGCAGTCAACGTCGCGGGCCAGGCATTGATCCCCACCATCGTTGCCAAGCGGCAGGGCATTCTCGATCAGGAAGCCTATGATCGGCAGGAAGGTATAGACGCGCTCGACCCCGTGATGGCGCCTGCCGAATAAGCTGGCGACACGTTATGCACCAAAAGAAAACCCCTCGTCTTGGCGAGGGGTTTTTCAGTTTCAGATTACGCATCGAAGCCGGATTTCCGAGTATCAGAATTCCTGCCATTCGTCACGGCTCTGGGCAACGGCTGCGTTACCGTTGAAGGCACGCGCTACATTTCCCATCATCTTGCGTGCGGGCGAGGCAACAGGTGCAGAGCGCAATGACATGGCAACGGGTCTGACTGAGGCAGGGGTGTAAGAGGTCTTGTCGTTGCCCAGGTGGAACCGGCCGACCAGCGAGACCAGATTTTCAGCCTCTCCGCTCAGCTTGTGTGTTGCCGCCGAGGTCTCCTCCACCATCGCCGCGTTGCGCTGGGTCACCTGATCCATCTGGTTGATGGCGGTGTTAACCTCATGCAAGCCGGTCGACTGCTCCTTTGCGGCTGTCGCGATGGAGTGGATGTGGTCGTTGATACCGAGAACACGGGTCTCGATCTCATCCAGCGCCTCACCGGTGCGCTGCACCAGTTTCACGCCATTACCGACTTCATCGCCCGACTTTGTGATGAGCGCCTTGATGTCCTTGGCCGCGTTGGCGGAACGCTGAGCAAGCTCGCGCACTTCCTGCGCTACAACGGCAAAGCCCTTGCCAGCTTCACCGGCACGCGCCGCTTCCACACCGGCATTCAGCGCCAGCAGGTTTGTCTGAAAAGCAATTTCATCGATGACGTTGATGATCTGGCTGATTTCACGCGATGCCTGCTCTATCCGGCCCATGGCCGACACGGCGTCACGCACCACCTTGGCAGACTCTGCGGTCTTCTCCTTGGTTTCGGATACCATCGTGCTGGCTTCTTGGGCGCGCTGGGTGGAGTTGCGCACCACGGCAGTGATCTCATCAAGAGCTGCGGAGGTTTCCTCCAGCGCGGCGGCCTGTTGCTCGGTGCGCTTGGACAGATCGTCTGCCGCGGAGCGCAACTCATTGGCATTGCCGCTGATGCTTTCCGTGCTGCCACGAACTTCGCTGATCGTACCCTTCAGCTTGGCGAATGTTTCGTTCACGTCTGATTGCAGCTGTGCAAAGACGCCGTGGAACGTACCATTCATCGTCTGCGTCAGGTCGCCATGGGCTAGGCTTCCAATGACGCGGCCTGTTTCCGTCACGCCACTATCGACGCTGGTCAGCAAGGCATTGATGTTCTGGGCGAAACGGTTGAGGTTTTCGTCACCGTAATCCTTGGTGATACGATGGCTGAAATCACCTTCGGCAGCAGCGCCGACAACCTCAGCCATGCCCGCCTGCAAGTCGTCGCTCTTGGCGCGCATGGCGGTTTCCTGCGCATTCATGCGTCGAACTTCCAGACCGTTGCGCTTCAATACCTCAACGGCTGCGGCCATTTCACCGATTTCGTCCTTGCGCTCCAGGCATGGAATTACTGTTTCGAAGTTGCCCTCGGCCACGGAGTTCATCGCCTCCGATACTTGAAGGATTGGTCCGCTGAGCTTGGAGCCGACGTATAGGCCAAATGCGGCACCTGCCACGACACCGCCCACCGTCACCAGTACGACGACCAGGAAGATCGTCTCGCTGAAGCTTTCGATGCCTGCCTTGATTGTTTGGAGTTCCGCCAGGTCGCCTTTGACGACTGCGTCTATCTCGGTCTGATAAGCTTTGCGGTTCTCGCGATTGGCCTCGTTGTTGCCCTGCGTATTGGCGTCCTGTGGGCTTACCTCACGGCCAAGACGTGCCGTTTCGGTGCGAAACGTGCGAAACTCTTCGAAGCGTTTTTCCAGATTGGTGAATTGCGCGGTCTGGCTGGCGGGTACATCCGGCTTCCATTGTTTGAGCAGAGTGTCCATATCGGTCAGGTTTTTGGCAAGACCATCGGCAAACTTGGCTGCGGCGGCAGTGTCTTTGGCAGCATATATGCCGCGCGATTCCATAACCACAGCGGTGACAAGACGGTTCAGTGTTTCACCGCTACGTGCCCGGTCGGCCACCGATTCCAGTGTCAGCGTCTGCTTATGGTATTCATTGACGGCAAAAATCGACAAGCCGCCAATCGTACATGCCACAAGGCTTAAAAGCCCCACCAGAAGATTAATTCTGCCCCGTATTCTCAACTGCCTACTCCCCCCAAACGCCCCTCTCACATAAATGTAAGAGGAAAGTCGAAATAATTGTTTATCCCCACAACATTTACCCATGCTCCGTTAAGAAAGAATTTCAGATTTTAATTCGTTGAATATCGGCCCAGTCGATTGAAGGTCACAACGGAAGAGCCGGGTTTGCTTCATGCAACCCGATTATACGATGTCGGACGATTGCCAGGGGAATGACCGTCAGCGATTGACTTTGCAGGCCGTAAGCCCTTATAAGCCCGCACGTTCGGGCATTTTGTGCTTGCGCAGGTTTCTGAACGCCAAAACGAAACGCTCTTGTCCCAAAAGGGGCAAAGTCAAGAAGGGCCGCACCCCGCGGTATTAAATAAATGTCTAAGCGTACTTTCCAGCCATCCAAGCTTGTTCGCAAGCGTCGTCATGGTTTCCGCTCCCGCATGGCAACTGCCGGCGGTCGCAAGGTTCTGGCCGCTCGCCGCACACGCGGCCGCGCCCGTCTCTCGGCTTAATCTGGCCGAAGCCCGATGAAAGTCGTGGCACATGACGCATGAGAAGAAAATACCCGGTCGGTTGAAAAACCGACCGGAGTTTCTTGCTGTCCAGGCAGGAGAAAAAAGGCGAGGCGGTACTTTCCTTATGGAAGTTCTGGATCGTCAAAAACCTGAAACCGAACCCAGGGTCGGCTTCACGGTTACCAAACGCCAAGGAAATGCGGTTGAACGCAACCGAATGCGCCGCCGTCTGAAGGAGGCCGTCAGGCTTTCGGCAGGGTTGGCAATGAAACCCGGACATGACTATGTGATTGTCGCCCGTAGGGACGTACTGAATACCGAATTTGCCGTACTGGAACACTTGCTCATAGAGCGGATCAAGGGACGAGCGAAATCCGGACGCTCCCGGGAGACCCGCTCCAGGAAAGAATGATGGAAAAAAACCGCAACTACTTTATCGCGATAGGCCTTTCGGTTGTCATCGTGCTTGCCTGGCAGTTCCTCTACATGAATCCGCGCATCGAGCAGCAGCGCCGCGCCGAAGAGACACGACAGGCGCAACAGGCGACGCAGCAGACAACGACGACGAATGCCGCGCCCGGCACCGCCACAGCACCGACCGGCACTCTGCCCGGCGCTACCGGCCAGCAGGCAGCAACGGTTTCGCGCGAGGAATCGCTGTCGAAATCACAGCGCGTCCAGATCGACACGAATGCGGTTCAAGGCTCCATCAGCCTGACGGGCGCGCGTCTGGATGACATCCGCCTCAAGGATTATCACGAGACGGTAGACGACTCGAGCCCGCTAATCACGCTGTTCTCACCCTCCGATACCCATGACGGTTATTTCACCGAGCTTGGTTATATCGCTGGCGAAGCGACCACCGGTTCGGCCCCGGGTCCTTCCACAGTCTGGACAGCCCCTGAAGGTGCGAAGCTGACTGAAACCACACCAGTCGTGCTGACCTTCACCAATGATGTCGGCGTGGTGTTCACACGCACGATCGCCATTGACGATCATTATATGATCACCGTCACCGACAAAATCGAGAACCCTGGCCAGACGCCTGTGTCTTTCTCGACCTATGGCCGCATCACCCGCAACAACAAGCCAACGACCCCTGCCGTCTTCGTCATTCATGAGGGCTTTCTGGGCGTCGCCGGTACGGATGCGGGCCTGACCGAAGATACCTACAAGAACATCGAGGAAAAGCCTGTTACCTTGCCAAAGGCAATGGGCGGCTGGCTCGGCATTACCGACAAGTACTGGGCAGCAGCCATCGTTCCTCCGCAGAACGTCGCGGTCGAAACGCGCTACTCGCACTTCACGGATGGTCAGGCACGTTATCAGGCCGATTACCGTAGTGATGCCATGACTTTGGCCCCAGGCCAGTCCATCGAACTGAAGAACCTCGTTTTCGCCGGTGCCAAGGAAGTTCCGCTGGTCGACCGTTACGAGACGCAATACAGCATTCCGAAGTTCGACCGCCTGATCGACTGGGGCTGGTTCTACTTCATCACCAAGCCGATGTTCAAACTGATGGATTTCTTCTTCCGTTATTTTGGCAACTTCGGCGTTGCGATCCTGCTGACCACCATCGTCGTCAAGCTTCTGTTCTTCCCGCTAGCTTCCAAGCAGTACGCTTCCATGGCCAACATGAAGCGCATGCAGCCGAAGATGGAGGAGCTGAAAGCCAAGCATGGCGATGACCGCATGGCCATGCAGCAGGCGATGATGGCGCTCTACAAGGAAGAGAAGATCAACCCTGTCGCCGGTTGCTGGCCGATGCTGTTGCAGATTCCCGTGTTCTTCGCACTCTACAAGGTCATCTATGTCACCATCGAAATGCGGCACGCGCCGTTCTTCGGCTGGATACACGACTTGTCTGCGCCGGACCCGACCTCGCTCTTCAACCTGTTCGGTCTTCTGCCTTACGATGTTCCGCACTTCCTGATGATCGGCGTCTGGCCTATCGTCATGGGCATCACCATGTTCATGCAGATGCGTATGAACCCGACGCCTCCAGATCCGACCCAGGCGATGATATTTACCTGGATGCCGCTGATCTTCACCTTCATGCTGGCGTCGTTCCCTGCGGGTCTCGTCATCTACTGGGCGTGGAACAACACCCTTTCGATCAGCCAACAGGCTGTGATCATGAAGCGCCACGGCGCCAAGATCGAGCTGTTTGACAACATCAAGGGATTGTTCAAACGAAAGCCGGTGGAAACCAAATGACCAGCGATATCAATGGCGGTGTACCGGTAACGGAAAAGCCGCTCTTCGGTCGGCCCTGGATTTTCATTCGTGGCGTTCCCGCCATGAAGTTCCTACCGCCCGAAGGACCGCCGGAGATTGCCTTCGCCGGACGTTCCAACGTCGGCAAGTCTTCGCTCATCAACGCGCTCGTCGGCCATAAGGGGCTGGCGCGCACGTCCAACACGCCGGGTCGTACGCAGGAACTCAACTACTTCGTTCCTGAGGGCTACTCCGGTGAAGCTGGCGATATGCCACCAATGGCGCTCGTTGACATGCCAGGTTACGGCTATGCAAAGGCTCCGAAGGACCATGTCGATGCCTGGACGAAGCTGGTGTTCGATTATCTGCGTGGCCGCGCGACCCTGAAGCGCGTCTACCTGCTGATCGACTCCCGCCACGGCATCAAGGCCAATGATGAGGACGTTCTGAAAATCCTCGATAAGGCGGCCATATCCTATCAGGTCGTGTTGACCAAAACCGACAAGATCAAGGATGTTGCCGTGCCCCGCCTCGTCAACGAGACGTTGGAGAAAATCCGAAAGCGTCCTGCTGCCTACCCTGAGGTTCTGGCAACATCATCAGAAAAATCCGCCGGGCTCGACCTTCTTCGCGCAGAGATTTGCAAGACCGTGGGTATTGTCTGAGATTGGTGAGGTGGCGGCGTCAGCCGCCTCCCGCCTTACCGGCTACAGCTACTCAAGCAACAGAGAACAGTAGAACTGCGGCCCAAAGTAGCGCCGCAGATGTGGTCAACCGCCAGAACCGAACCGAATTCCACACCGCTGACAAAATCTCGAACCGCCCATATATGCCGCGGTTGAGCCTGTCACCCTGCCTGCGCAGGGCATGATCGTTCGACGCATTCATGTAATAAGAGAAACTGCGATGCTCGCTCGCAGTCGTGTGGCCAAGGTTTTCCTGCCAGCGACGAACCATGGCCGCAAACTGCCGGTCCGTCTTCATGCGTTTGGCAAGCTCGGCATTCACATCGGCGCTCAGTGCTCCCAGCACGTATTCGCCCGCGAGTACCTCGTCTTTCAAACCGCTTCGCTTCTCCCGATCCGGCGAGGTCATTCGTCTTCGAACTCCTGGCTTTATGCGCGGCCGCCCCAACGGTCCGTCAGCAATCTATCGCCGACGCGCGCTAATCCCCGTGCCAAAGCTGGTCCGATTGTCCGCATATGTCAATCATATTGGCCGTCACCATGCGTTCACGTTCGAATTTTCTGCGGCTGATCGGCTCTCCGTTGTTTCTTCCGTCAAAAACTTGGGTTAAAAGCGCGGCAATCAACGACGAGGTTATTCCCATGACGTCTTCCGAAAGCGAAATGCAGGCCCGGCTTCTCGCACAGGCTTTGCCTTTCATGCAGAAATACGAGCACAAGACCATCGTCGTGAAATATGGCGGCCATGCCATGGGAGATAACAGTCTCGGCAAGGCTTTTGCAGAAGACATCGCCCTTCTCAAGCAGTCCGGCATCAATCCTATCGTCGTCCATGGCGGCGGTCCGCAGATCGGCGCGATGCTGAGCAGAATGGGTATCGAATCGAAATTCGAAGGTGGCCTGCGCGTTACCGACGCCAAGACCGTCGAGATTGTCGAAATGGTTCTGGCCGGTTCGATCAACAAGGAAATCGTTGCCCTCATCAACCAGACCGGCGAATGGGCCATCGGCCTGTGCGGCAAGGATGGCAACATGGTCTTTGCCGAAAAAGCCAAGAAGACCGTGATCGATCCCGACAGCAATATCGAGCGCGTTCTCGATCTTGGTTTTGTCGGCGAAGTGGTGGAAGTCGACCGCACGCTGCTTGACCTGCTGGCCAAGTCCGAAATGATCCCGGTCATCGCACCGGTGGCCCCGGGCCGGGATGGCGCGACCTACAACATCAATGCCGACACCTTTGCCGGCGCCATCGCCGGTGCGCTGCATGCCAGTCGCCTGCTGTTCCTGACCGACGTCGAGGGCGTTCTGGACAAGAACAAGGAACTGATCAAGGAACTCACGGTGTCGCAGGCCCGTGCGCTGATCAAGGACGGCACGATTTCCGGCGGCATGATCCCGAAGGTCGAGACCTGCATCGAAGCCATCAAGGCGGGCGTTCAGGGCGTCGTCATTCTCAATGGCAAGACACCACATTCCGTTCTGCTGGAAATATTCACCGAAGGCGCAGGCACACTCATCGTTCCCTGATCTTGGCCGGAACGCGCTTTTACCAGAACAGCAATCCCAGGATGCCGCTGACGATCAGCAGGCATCCTGCAAGCTCCATGGCGTTGACCCGTTCGCGAAACAGGAACCACGACGCCATGAAGGTGAAGACCAGCTCAATCTGGCCGAGTGCGCGCACATAGGCCACCTGCTGCAGCGTCATGGCCGTGAACCAGCCCGCCGACCCCAATACCCCGGCGATGCCGACAAGGGCCGATGAGCGCCATGTCACGAGAACCTGCACGATCTCGCGCTTGTCTTTCCAGAACATCCACACCAGCATGAACGCCGTTTGAAACGTGGTGACGCAGGCAAGCGTCACCGCTGCCGACATGACGGGCCCTGCTCCGTGCAGCGACAGCGACGCGCTTCGGTAGGCCACCGCCGAGATGCCGAAAATGCCGCCCGAGGCGATGCCGATCAAGGCCGTGCGGCTGGTCATTGCTGTGATGGTATTGCGCCACGAGAGCGGCAGACGTGCCATGGAGATGACCATCACGCCGATGACGCCAACGATGATCGCGCCGACAGCACCCGGCGTCAGCTTTTCGCCCAATATGACGAAGCCGAACAGTGCGGCCTGGACCGGCTCCGTCTTTGAGTAGGCCGTGCCGACGGCGAAGTTGCGCAGCGAAAACAGATACACCAGCATCATGGTGGCGAAGATTTGCGCAAGCCCGCCTACCACCGCCCATATGAAAAAGCCGGTACTGAAGGTTGGAAAAATCTGCTCCGCACCGAAGCGCAGAAACATCACATAGGCGATGGCAATCGGGAAGCCGTAACCGAAGCGCACGAAGCTCGCCCCACGCGTGCCGAGCGAGCCCTGCAAATGTTTCTGCAAGGCCGAGCGCAGGTTCTGCATGAAGGCAGCGGCGATGGTGATGGGTATCCAGAGTTCCATACTCCATGATTATCACGCGTCAGCTTGACGCCCCAAGGTCGGAAAGCGGCAGGAACGTCGCCTTTTCGATTTTCTTTGCAGCGATGACAGGGCATAAGAGGGCCATGAGCACGAAACCGAAAAATGAACCAAACCCCGCCGAATTTACCCATGTTACCGAATGGGTGTTCGATCTCGACAACACGCTTTACCCCCATGAGGTGAACCTGTTTTCGCAGATCGACAAAAACATGACGGCCTATGTTGCCGAGTTGCTGCAACTGGAACCGGACGAAGCGCGCAAGCTTCAAAAGCAGTATTACCACGAGCATGGCACCACGCTTCAGGGCCTGATGATCCATTACGGCATCGACCCCAATGCCTTTCTGGAGCGGGCGCATGCCATCGATTATTCCGCTCTGCTGCCCAACCCGGAACTGGGCGAAGCCATCAAGGCTTTGCCGGGACGCAAATTCATTCTGACCAATGGCAGCGTGCCGCATGCGCAGGCCGCCGCTGGTGCACTGGGTATACTCGACCATTTCGAAGACATCTTCGACATCGTCGCCGCCGATTATCTGCCCAAGCCGGCCAGTGCGACCTATGAGAAATTCGCAGCCCTTGCCAAGCTCGACACGACCAAGGCGGCGATGTTCGAGGATTTGCCGCGCAACCTCACCGCGCCGAAGGCTCTGGGCATGAAGACGGTGCTGCTGGTGCCGCGCAATCTCGAAGGCATCATCATGGAGCGCTGGGAAATTCCGGCGTTGAGCGACGATCACATCGATTTCATCACCGACGATCTGACCGGTTTTCTAAAGGAGTTGACCGTCAGGGCTGGCTGAACCGGCAGGTTACCGATTTGTCATCCACATTGCTGATGTTTAACTGGTTAAGGTGCCAAGAGGGCACTACCTTTCAATCAGGGACAGCATTTGAAAGGTACAGACCATGACAATTCGAAAATTTGCGCTGACAGCTCTTGGCGCAGCACTGGTGCTCAGCACCACAGCACCCATGTCGATGGCGGCACCCCGCGGCCCCGGCCGAGACGGCCCGCCCATGCGCCCTGAACTGGCCTATGTCTATCTGCTGAAGACGGCCGATACCAACAAGGACGGCAAGGTTTCCAAGGAAGAGTTCGCAGCCCGCCAGGATGCACTGTTCACCGAGATCGACGCCAACAAGGACGGCTCGATCACGCCGAAGGAAATGCGTGATTTCCGCAGAGCCAAGATGGAAGCGTTCCGCGCCGCCAACCCACGCCCTGATCGCGCCAATGCGGACGGCAAGGACGGCAAAAAAGGCGGCCCCGAACAGGCGGACCGTGACGGCAAGCGCCATGAAGGCCGCAAGTCCGAAGGTGGTAAGGGTGGCAAAGGCGGCCACGGTGGCCGGGTGAACGCGATGTTCTCCATGGTCGACGCCGATGGCAACGGCCAGATCAGCAAGGCCGAATTTACCGCTGCTGGCGAGAAAATGTTCACACGCCTCGACAAGAACAATGACGGCGTCATCAGCATCGACGACATGCCGGACCGTCCGTTCCTGTAATCTCGCTTTCGATCCTGAGACCAGCAAGGCCCGCCTCACGGCGGGCTTTGTGCATTCGGACGTTTCCGCTTTTCAACATCCTTCCTCATGGTATATCGATGCCTGGAGATTTCAGAAGGACTTGATCGTGAGCATCGCCACCCTCCTCGCCTATGCCACCGCTCTCTTCATTGCCGCAGCCATTCCCGGCCCCGGCATGACGGCCATTGTTGCCCGGGCGCTGGGGTCTGGCTTTCGCGAAACCTTCTTCATGGGCCTGGGGCTGGCGCTCGGCGACATGGTCTATCTGACCGCCGTCATTCTCGGTCTCGCCTTTCTGGCGCAGGCATTTCAGGAAGCCTTCATGGTTCTGAAAATCGCCGGTGCCGCCTATCTCCTCTACATCGCATGGAAGCTCTGGACGGCTGGCCTGTTGCCGCAGAATCTGCAGGCAAAAAAGAGCACCAGCATCGCCATGTCGTTTCTATCAGGCCTGCTCATCACACTCGGCAACCCCAAGACCATGCTGTTTTACGTGGCGCTGGTGCCGACGCTGATCGACATTCGCACCATCGGCAGCAGCGAATATGTGGTTCTGCTGGCGGTTACCTTTACCGTGCTGATGGCGGTTCTGCTTCCCTATATCCTGCTCGCTTCCAAGGCCCGGCTGCTGCTGAAGCGCCCCAGCGCGCTCACCATTCTCAACCGCACCGCCGCCGGTATCCTGGCCGCCACGGCTGCGATGATCGCCACCCGCGCGACGTGACGTCATCATTTCGATAAATGCTGCATTTTGAGAACGATATACCAGAGACTGCGCTACATACGCATTCTCGTTCTCTAGCGTCATCAGACCATTCCTCCTATTCTGCGCAAAATTCCAAAGCATTGCACAATGGGAGCATGTCATGTCTGAAGCCAGAAAACCGGGACGCGGGCGTATCTATTCCTCGATTACCGAGACGATCGGCGATACGCCGCTGGTGCGCCTCGACAAGCTGGCGAATGAAAAAGGCGTCAAGGCTACTCTTTTGGCGAAGCTTGAGTTCTTCAACCCTATAGCCTCTGTAAAAGACCGTATTGGCGTCGCCATGATCGAGGCGCTGGAAGCGCAGGGCAAGATCACGCCCGGCAAAACGACCCTGATCGAGCCGACATCCGGCAATACCGGCATCGCTCTCGCCTTTGCCGCCGCCGCCAAGGGTTACAAGCTGATCCTGACCATGCCCGAAACCATGTCCATCGAGCGCCGCAAGATGCTGGCGCTGCTGGGCGCGGAACTGGTTCTGACCGAAGGTCCCAAGGGCATGAAGGGTGCCATAGCAAGGGCGCACGAACTGGCGGCAACATTGCCTGATGCCATCATTCCCCAGCAATTCGAAAACCCGGCCAATCCTGACATCCACCGCAAGACGACCGCCGAGGAAATCTGGAACGACACCAATGGCGCCGTCGATATCTTCGTTTCCGGCATCGGCACGGGCGGCACGATCACCGGGGTCGGCCAGGTGCTGAAATCCCGCAAGCCCGAGGTCAAGGTGGTGGCCGTCGAGCCAGCCGACAGCCCGGTTCTCTCGGGCGGCACCCCCGGCCCGCACAAAATCCAGGGCATCGGCGCAGGCTTTACACCCAGCGTTCTCGATACGAAAATCTACGACGAAATCATCACCGTCACCAATGAAGACGCGTTTGAGACCGCCCGCCTCGTCGCCCGCCTCGAAGGTGTGCCCGTCGGCATTTCTTCCGGTGCGGCACTCGCCGCCGCCATCAAGATCGGCGCGCGGGATGAAAATGCGGGCAAGACCATTGTGGTGATCATTCCCTCCTTTGCGGAGCGGTATCTTTCGACGGCGCTGTTTGAGGGCTTGGGGTTATAAGGTCTAATATTGGTAGCAGCATTATCCAGCGGTAAAACGATACATATTTGACGCAGGGGCAAGCTCGCCCCC
>NZ_KQ961041.1:0-276 GCF_001562555.1 Agrobacterium bohemicum | reverse complement strand
CTCTGCCCTGCCGGGCATCTCCCCCACAGGTGGGGAGATCAGGCTCGGCGCGATGTCTTGGCCATCTTGAATATCGTGGATGAGCGAGAGCACGTTTTGCTGGTTGTCCTTCTGACGTCCCCGGATGGAGTGGCAAGCGTGCCTCTTGCCAATCTCCCCACCTGTGGGGGAGATGCCCGGCAGGGCAGAGGGGGTGAGCCACACCCGCAAACGCAAACATACACTCCACCACGAATCCCATCCCGTCAAAAACCCCGGCCACCACACACGCACGCT
>NZ_KQ961040.1:11926-27163 GCF_001562555.1 Agrobacterium bohemicum | reverse complement strand
ACGCTGACAATCATCCGGCCAAGCCCGGAATACGCCGTGGATGTCATAAGCTACACCACGCTGCGGGACACGATCTGAAAAGGCTATGCCGGTCCTGTTGCTGACGAAGGAAGAGACCGACATATGGATGCGGGCGCCTTGGGATGAGGCAAGGGGCTGGCCCATCCGTTACCGAATGACGCGCTGATCATCACGTCCCGCGAACCATATGGATCCACGATCGTCTTCAAATCCGGAGAGCCGCTGGAACAGGGCGTTCTGCTTTGAAGGCTAAATTCCGGGCTTTTCGAAAGATTGAACAACGGCTGGGAGGAGGAGTGTCGCTGTTCCGTCAGGGGCGCCCCTTGGGAGGAGGAACGGGTCGCCTGAAACACGAAGCTCTGCGGGAGGAGGTGCATCGCTTCGATGTTTTGAAGATACCAAAGGCTGCCTGAAGGGCTAGCGTTCAGATCGCAATACAGCCATGCTCGTGTTGCAACGCAAGATGGAGTCCGTGCTTATTTTTCGGTCATTGTCATCGAGCCGCAGCGTTCTCGGGTGCTGGGCTCGAAACCAAGAACGAAATCGATCACCTTGGTGGAGGACATTTCGCATGGCTTCAGGATCATTCTCGATCCAGCCAATCGATAGAGGTTGAAGCTGACGATATCAGTTCCGGCAAGCGCTTCGCCATAAAGCCAGATCCGTTTGCCATCCTCCGACCGCTTGACTGTGACGCCCCATGGTCGACCGCTAAAATTTCCGTCAACATAGCCGTCTGACAATCTGGCAAGCGCGTATTCGAACGTGGCCGGAACAGCGGGCGGTGTTTGACGATCCCCGTTCATGGTGCCAGACATTCGTCGCAGATCCCGCAGCCATCGTCATCCATGCTCGACGCCGGACGCAGCTTTTGACAACACGGACAGGTCGCCGCATCCAACGTGCACACCTCGTCGCGGTCGGGCGGAAAAATCTCGATGCAGACGTTCGACAGCATATGAGCCGCGTCGTGTTGATCCATGGCTATGCTCCGGTTCAGATCTTACAAGAGATAGTATGCGTCGCCGCCGGCTGAACAAGCCGGTAGGTAGCTTTCAGGGACGAGCCAATCGGATAAAGTGGCAGACGAGCGGTTGTCTTGATGATATTCCTCTCGGCATGTCTATTTAAAAGCGGGCGACTGTGGCGACGGCCACTCCTTCCACCCGATGCCGCTTTAACGCGCGCTCCACGAACTCGTCCAACTTCAATCGTTCGACGAACGCTGCGAGAAAGGCTTCGGCAATGGTTCCTTGCCTCCTCGCCACACCCATGGCTTGTTCGATCACCATAAACCTGCCGGGAATGATCCTAAGGCCTCCGATGGAGGCCGCATCTTTCTCAAGCTGCTGACGCGCGCCGGCAGCAACGCCTGCCCTGCGTCCAGAAATGCCTGGACGACTGCTGGAGAGGTCGGCACCCGTTCGACAGTGGCGTGGACGATGTGGCGAGACAGGAACAAGTCATAAGCGCTTCCTTTCCCGACCATGATCCTGTTGCCCGTCTCGTCCACCTGATCGATGGTACTAATGGACGCCCCTTCGCGGACGAGATAGCAGCCTTCGATAAGGACGTAGGGCTCGGTAAAGGCAATGAGGCCGGCTCTGTCAGGATCGCGCGCGAAGAAGCCGACGTCGGCATCGCCGCGTTCTACCGCCGCGACCGCCTTGCCTGCAGACTCAACGACTACGAGGTCAAGCGGGACGGAAATTTCCTCGGCGAGCTTCCGCGCGAGATCGACCGACATGCCGGAAACTTCGCGTGTCGTCTGCTCGTGCCTTGCGAGTATCGGATTGCCGCAGTTGATTGTTGTCCGCAGCCCTCCGGAGGGCGCTAACGCCCGCCGAATTTCAGAGAGGTCCCAGTCCTTCATTTCTTTATCGCTCCTCGCGATTTGTGTCCGTACGCCGAATTGAGCTTAGTTGCGGCTTGCGCCCGCCCTGCCCGATCCCGCCCGCGTCAGCCCATTCAGGATGAGAGGACGCCAAAACGAAAGCCACCGCCTTGAACGGATTCGAACTAACGGCCAGCGACCGTACTTCTGATTTCCATAATTTCTTCAATGGTTTACGAAATCATGTGGTGCGATAGCCCATGTTCTCGACCTACCACGGTTACGCCTCAGCCGGGGGAGGGGGGGGATTTTGGTAGTTCGCATATCTGCCTTAGCTAACCGCCCGTACAGAGACGAGATCACTTGCAGCGAAAGAGAGATCACGTATTAATTACACTTTGCAGACAGTACTATTGGGGCGGGATTTTCAATATGTGGAAAAGGTATAGTGGTATAATTTCGTTCTCGGTATTATCAATCGCAATTCTGGTCCAGATCGGCAGCACTTCTCTTGAAGGTGGACTTGGGGAATGGAGTCTCCGGGTCGCGGCGCTTTTATCAATACCAATTCTGTTCTACATATTTGCAGCCTATATTCTTTGTAGAAAATGGGCGGGTGCCGGCGTCGTCGCCTCGATGGGGCCATTGGCCTCCTCGGCCGGACTTTTTGTAGTCAATGTGCCTCTACCCCTTATTGGCATCCTCTCCTTCTTCACGATCGTAACAATGCTCACGACGGCCCGGGTGAAGCTGGTTGCGTATGCCATGCTTTGCGTTGCCGCCGGAGTACTTGTGGGCATGGAGACAGGGGACGCATATTTTGCCGTGGGTGGGGCACTTGCTTTCGCATTGATGCTATTTGTCACTAACTACGCCGTTCAACTCGTGATCGACCACTCGAATGAACGGGCTCAACTGTTCAAGCTGCGAAAGCAGTTACCGATCGCAAGACTCATGAAGCTTGTCTCTGCTTTCTGGTTGCCGACTGTCGCTCTTGTTATCATCGGCATTTTCATCAACCATGCGGTCCAATCCAAACTCTTAGAAGCTGTATATGATTCCGGTGTAATCCAGAGCGCCCCGGGCGAAGATGCTCAAAAGGGATCGAAACTTCAAAGGGACGTCTATTTCACAATCGACGAGAGGGAGCGTGTCGGCACAGCGGCGTTCCTGGAAAGCCTTTCGACCGGGACCGCTCTCTCGACCGATGCCGCCAGCAAATTTCCCGGGGTTGTACATAATGAAATGGAGCGGTTTCGTCCGGGAGATATCGACGAAGGTCATGCATGCCGGAATGCAAACTTTCGGGTTCTACGCGCGCCCATATCGTTAGGTGGCCTCTGCAGATCGATAATCTCTGCAGTTGAGGAGGGAGCGCAGGCGGCTTTCAACCGGGCTCAGGCCAATACGGTGTCAAGAGCGAAGGCGAAAGCTGACAAATTCAATGCAGATGCAGCAACTGCAACGGCTGACGCTAAGGCCGCTGGGCCGGAAACTATTCACGAGATATTTGATGATTTCCGGACGACAGCGAAATACCTCTTCCTGCTGTCTGGTATCCTCTCTTACATAACCTATATCATTTTGGCTGCTGGTATTGTCGGCGGCCTTAATCTCGTGCTCGGCCGATTGCTTTTCGACAGTGTACATTCTCCCCGTTTCGGTCCCCGAAGTGCCTTGGGATTTCGGCTTGAGAGAAGTACCGCCGCGCCATCGGCGATCTCTTTTGGCACTCATCACCAGATCAATCTTGCTACCGATCCAGTAACGAGCGGAATAGCGACCGATTGGTACGTGGTGTTTCAGGCTATGCGAGTCGGAGCTGGTACTCACATGAGGACCTCGGTTCCCAAACCGTTTTCGCTCTTCTTTTCGCGGTTTGCCGTTGGCAAATATCTAATGACAAGGATAACCGTCAACAGCGCGATTCCAGCAGTCCATCACCCCACGATTTCGAGCCCAGGCGACTTGAAATTGGTTCTGATCGATCTTGCTGAAGGGCAAGAACTCGTTTTTCGGATGTCTGATCTTCTGGCTTTCTCAAGCAGCGTCGGCCTCAGTTCCGTTTATACCGCACACGTCGCTACTCACCTGCTTGGTCTCGGATCGTTCTACTCGGTAGCCACAGGGCCAGGCTATGTGGTTTTGACGTCCGAGGGCCAACAGACTCGAGCGCTTACGCGAAACCTCTCCGTACCTCCAGTAAGTCTGCTCTGCTGGGATCGGCGGACCGAGTTTACGCTTGGGCAGGAGATGTCATTTTCCGGCATGTGGTTCAACGACCCGTCTGTCGTCGGAAACTCGGTCAGCGGGACGGCAATTATCGATGAAGGCCGGGCGAGTGGTCCGGGACTACTGCGGCACATCTGGCGAGTTGCCCGATACCTCTTCATGCCTTTCTAGCAAACAACGCGGGGGGCCTGACGATTGCCCTCGATAGACGGCACCACGGACCGCGTCGTGATCGACGCCGCGAGATGGAGCAGATCGTCCCGGATCACTCGCGCCGCCTGTGTCGGTAAAGTTTTCATGGATGTCGAGGACAGTGTCCTGATCGAATATGTCGACAAGCTTCCGTCGATCTTGGTCTTTGAGAAGCTTTCGCTTTGCCATTGGCCAACCTGCCGACAATTCCCGTCATGCGCATTCACGGCATCGTAACCCGCCGCCGCAAGATGAAATAAAGCACTCCGAGAAACAATGCCCCGGTAAGCCCTAGCATGATCTTGGCCACGAGGTTCCACTGGTCGCTGCGCGCTTGTGCTGCTTCAAGCTGCGATGCACTACGCGCCGCGCGTCATGTCAGAAAGTGGCTGACGGTGTCCAGAAGTGCCCGTCGCGCCCGCTCATGCTCCGGCCTAAATAACTGCGCCTGGGCCGTAGCCCTGTCGCCCGCCTGAAAAGCCTCGACTGCGGCGGCTTCGATTTTATCGAGTTCTTCAGCGTTGATCACCAGCTTTCTCAGCGCTTCAGCTTCAACGACCGGTAATCCCTGCGCGGCAAGTTTTGTCGCAGCGGCATCACGACCCTGCTCCGAATGTTCTTCCGTATGAAAGGCTTGTAAGTGGCGATCCTCGCCGCACATCACGTACAGTCTCGCCTCGTCGCTCCTCACCTCCGCGCCCAATGCCAGCTCCTCGGCGAGAGTGTCCAGCTTCAAATGCTCCTGTACCGCGACACGCTCCTCGACGGCGTATCGAGAGGACATGATAAAGGCAGCTCCCGAAAGAGCTGTGAGGAGGACGGTGGGCCCATAGGAGTTTCGCGCGTAAACCCAACTTATGCACATGCAACCTGGTCGTATAGCGACGCGGATTCGAGCCAAACCACCAGGATTTACGCATATCTTGATTGTGACAGTTAAATGACATTGAGTGCGGTGAAGGAAAAAGGAAAACTGTGAATGCCGGACAAAACCAAAAAGATCTATCACGCGCTCGTAGAAGGCGCTCAGGCTGGCCTGACCGACAAAGCGCTTTATCAACATGTCGTCGAAGAGTGTCGCAAGGCAACGAGCAAGAAAATCGTTAAGGCATCACTGCTGGCACTGAGCGATCCCGACCTGAAGGATTCCAATATCCTTCACACAATCTACGCACTTGCCATCAAGCATCGTCTCGATCCTTCGTCCATGGATGATATCGACGAGCCGGACACCGTTGCGATCAAAGCACCGAAGAAGGGTAAGCGCTCCTCTAGGAAGGCCGTTGGCGACCAGGTCTCGACCTACTGACCTCGAACCGTGCCAGTCAGTGTTTACCGATTGAACCCGGCGCGTTGGATTGAGCCAGCTGGTAAAGAAGTTCTCGGAGGCCAGCCTGGCTAACTTGCTTCGCTACGTCTTCGAGCGAGAACCACCGCTTTTTTCGAGCAGCTTTCTCGGGATAGGATCTCGCCACCAATTGGGTTTCAAGGAGGTGAACGGTCACGTAAAAAAGCCTGGCACTGCTGTCTTTCGTATAGGTGAAGCTTCCAAACGGCGCCTCGACGGCGCTGCCGCGCACTCCAGCCTCCTCGAAGGCTTCACGCTGCGCTGCGGCGTTTGACCTGCTTCGATGTGGCCCTTGGGCAACCCCCATCGGCCACTTCGCCGACTGCCGACCAAGAGCACTCGCACTGTACCCGACTTCGTACGCCGCATGCATATGGCCCCGGCTTGTAGGACATCGTCACGCTGAGAAGCCAATGGCGAGCTGTCTTTTGAACCATCCTGCAATATGTTATCCTCTGATGGGCTGTGGCAAACCGGGGCGCGGGTGCGGCCGTCGGTCGATGCGCGACTGTTGTAATGTGATAATGAAACGCATGAAACCGCACAGATATCACGAGCGTTATCAATACGGATAGCAAACAGGTGCCACGACGACGGAAATTGAACTGAAACTGGAAATTCTGCCGACGGACCTCGACGCTCTTCTCGGCTCCGAGATCTCGGCGAACCGTCCGACATCATCGATCAACTTTCCACCTATTTCGACTTTGAGGACCGTTACGCCGTCGGCTTTCCGAAGAAGGCAAACGTTTCAGGCGGTACAAGACATGCTACGTAAAGAGCGCGCTTTGGCGCTGCTCAGTACGTCGACACTTCCAATTGAAACCATTGGGCAACTGGTCGGCTTCAGGGACTCTCACAATTTCCGGCGGGCATTCAGGCGGTGGACTGGTACCACACCAACCGATATTTGTTTCAGTGAAAGCGAAGGCCGAATTTAGGAGATGTCACGTCTCAAAACCCCTCCCCCAATCGCTTTTCCTAGACTAAATAGTAAGGTCTGGTTGCCGGAGTAATGCCAGGATCAGCGGCGACCGCACCTTCGGCGGCTATACCGACGCCGTCGTTGTCGCCGAGAAGTTCGTCATCCGAATGCCGCCATCCGTCGATCTGGCGGCCTTCACAGCTATGAGGAAGAGAAGGCACTTCACGATCTTGCCCGCAACGCACGGGACGCAGACCCGGCGCCCGCCGGTAGCTGCGCATGCCATCTCATCTGCGTGCCGCGCCGTCGGGGTAGTGTGGAGAAGATGGTGCAGCGCTGCTCTCACTATTGCTAAAATACCGGACTTGGCGAATTATCATTTTTCCACCAACAGCACGCCTCAATATTTGCAGGGTGTCATCGGTTTGAAATACGTGACTCCTAACGTGACTTTATCTCTACGACGATCTCAGGGGAGCTTCGTCCTCCCTCAAGGGGAGTGCTTATTTTGGGAGGATGACATGGTCCGCAAGACAACCGGTCGCGCAAAAGCCTCTGCCACTGTGACTGAAGATGATCTGCGCAGACATATTCGCGCCAAGGCTTCTGACTATCTAAAAGACCCCAATATCACCTCAGTCGGCATAGGGCTGAAGAATGGCGACGGGGCAGTCTGCCTGCAATTTACAGTCGGTCGGAAAGGGGAATCGGCTCTCGAGTCTCTTCCCACCACCCGCATTCCCGAGATGATCGATGTCGACGGAACCCCTGTACCGACGGACGTCATTGAAAGATCGTACGGCCCCTCCTACACGCTTGTTACTGCTGAGCAACTGGATTTGCGCAAGCAACGCATCGACCCGATCAGGCCGGGCGTCAGCGTCGCTCATATTGCCGAAAGCGCCGGCACCATCGGTCTCATCGTTTTTGATCGTTCAACAGGATCACCTTGCATCTTGTCCAACTGGCACGTCCTCAATGGAAATGGCGGCCATATCGGGGATGCGATTGTCCAACCCGGCCCTTACGATGACAACAATACGGCGCTCAATGGAGCGGGCGATCTGATGCGCAGCCATATCGGTGCAGCGGGTGACTGCGCGCTTGCAAGGATTAGACACCGGGATTTTGATCGTTCCGTGTACGGCCTTGATGTCATTCCCAAGCGTATGGCCCGGGTGTCAATCGGTGATACGGTCATCAAGTCAGGGCGTACTACGGCAGTCACACGCGGTATTGTTCGTCGTGTCGATGTCATGGCCAAGATCAACTACGGTCTGCCTGCGGGAGAGCAGGCGATCGGCGGTTTCGAAATAGGGCCGGACAAGGATGCCATGCCTGCGGATGGAGAGATCAGCAAGGGGGGTGACTCCGGCTCCGCATGGCTAATCTTTGATGATGGCAAGACCACGGATATTTTTGCGGGTCTGCATTTTGCCGGCGAGACTGATGGTGTTTCCGACGAACATGCGCTTGCCTGTTATCCCGCATCGATCCAGAAAAAACTGGATTTTGTTCTCAAGTCGGATGTCGATTTCGGATCTGCGCACGAAGCAATGGCGACCGTCGTCCCCCGAACAGGATACGATGCAGAATTCCTGGGGTTTTCCGTTCCTGAACCTGGATTATCCACATCGTTGAAACGCGATGCGGTCAACTTTGGACGTGCCCAGACACTGCCCTATACCCATTTTTCGGTTTGCCTGAGCACAAAGCGGCGCATGGCGCGCTACGTGGCCTGGAATATTGACGGGACCCGCATGGTGGCCTTACCGAGGCGCGGTTTCGCCATTGATCCGAGGATTGATGCAAAATATCAGCTCGGGGACGAGTTCTACGTCGATAACAGGATTGATCGCGGGCATATCGCACGACGTGCCGATCTTTGCTGGGGAACAGTTGTCGAGGCTGAACAGGCCAACCGCGACTCCTTTTATTTCACAAATATCGCACCTCAACACGAGCGCTACAACCAGTCATCACGGAAAGGCCTGTGGGGTGGACTGGAGAACCTTGTCTTTGAGCAGGCCGACCTTAAGGAAATCAAATTGTCGGCACAAGGCGGCCCGGTTTTTGCAAGTGATGATATTGCCTACCGAGGTGCCCTCATTCCCCGCGCCTACTGGAAGATGATTGCTTACGTCGGAACTGACGAGAGATTGCGTTGTGCAGCTTTTATACTTTCGCAAGACAATCTGCTAAACGACCTTGAGACATTGGATCTAGACCCGTTTCGAATTTATCAGGTATCGCTTACTGAGTTGGCGACGAAAACGGAGCTAGATTTTGCTTCTCTTGACGCCGCGGATCTGATCAGCCATCCAGAACTGATATCGGGCGCTGCGCAGCGAGAATCTCTCATCCAATCCGCTACGGCAATAAGAGAAATCCGAAGAGCGTATGACGTGGTGCTTTGAACCTAAATAAGCGCGTTAAACATTGGCGATGCGCCAGAGTTTCAAATGCTTCTTCAAGTTTCAGTGGTTTTCAACAGGTTTTGACTGGGTTTGACGGTCATCAGGTTTCCACGCCAAGATACCGAGTGCCCCATCCAGCTCCATAACCAGATCATTGGCAAAATTAGATCGCGAGTTATCAAAGCGGGTAGCAGATACCTGGAAACAGGCCATCCCTTTAAGCGCGCAAGCGCAAGCTCGGGAACATACATGGCAGAGGCAACAGCGAGAAGCAAGATTACGCAACTAATGGCGTTGAGATCGAACAAAACGGCTGCGGCCATCGCCAAGCAGAGTGGTGGTACAGACCCAACGAGGACCTCAGGCACATAAAACTGCGGAAACGTTGCGCGTCGGAGCCGCGCCCAGCGAGCCTGCCTGGACCAGACCTCTTTCAGACTGCGCTGACCAAGCGGCTGTTCGACCGGCTGCGAAACTAGATGAACCGAACGTCCGGCGGCACGGACAAGTTTGGTTGCTGCGGCATCCTCCGCAATTTCAGCACCGAGTGCATCAATGCCCCCGTTGGCGTCGAGGAAAGGCTTGTACCAGAGCATGGATTTGCCCTGCGCGAACCCCGCTCCTGCAGCCTCTGCCGCATATTGATATCGCGCCTGGTAGGTGTTGAGGAAGGCGCATTCTACTTCTGCCCAGAAACCACGTGGCCGTGTACCCAGTGGAGGTGAGCAAACAACTCCACTCAACGGCTGCCATGCAGATATCAGTCTTGAAATGTAATCTGGTGCCATAAGAACATTAGAATCGGCGAGTATGACCCATTCATGCTGGGCAATGTGCCACCCTTTTGCGCAGTTGTTGAGCTTTGGGTTGGCGCTGAATTTGTCATCTCCCACAAGCAAGACTACACGTCTCTTTTGATGTTCCAGCATGAAAGCCTTAACCTCGGCGACGACCGGATCACCATAGTCGGCAACGCAAAAAATAAGCTCGTAGTTTGGCCAATCGAGATGAAATGCACGATCAATCGTCAGTGAACTGAATGCCTCAATACCTCGGAGCGGTATCACCACCGATACGGAAGGTTTTTCACGCGACAGCGCATTATGCTCTTCCGTTCTGGAAAGACGCAGGTATGCGATCACAATACTCAGTAAATGGAAGACGACCATAGCGGACGCAATTGCAGCAGCAATGGGCATGATAATGTTTCAAACTCCAAAGCTCGCACCGGGCCGGACATTCTTTTTATATCCGCGTTATGACAGATTCATGTCAAACGACCTTGTAATGTTGCAAGCAGAGGACGTCCCATGAGCTATCGACCAAAAAGACGGATGACACGCGATTTCGTTTTTACAGGACCCTTAGAATTTCTTTAAGTCTCAAGACGTAATTGAGAATTGCCGGCGCGAGTGCACGATGCGGTCACTGTCATACCAAAACTCGGGAGAGGTAATATGTGGCTGATGAACGGGGTCAGAGTGTCCACCATTGCATTCCGTTGCTTAGCAGAAATATCAAGCGAGGTTACAAATGGCCTGAGCGTGAGAGATCGCCACTTGTTGTGAGGGTGTCGATATCGCTCGCAACGATACTTCCGGGGCGATGCCGTAATGATAAAATGTGTATGCACTTTCCCGGTGATTACCTTAATATTTCCGCCGTCAAAGCAAAATGGAATTCGTCGATAGACAGTTGGCCACAGGTCGCAAGATCGGGGTTCTTGTGGTGGCCGATCCTTGTTGCGCTTTTCTGCAGCCGTGGGCGCACGCTTTAGCTACACGGTAATTTCGTCCAAACGCCTGAGAGATTAGACGGCCAGGTCAGATGCCCGAACTCCATACCTGCCGGGAATGGCAATTCAGCTCCACCTCACGCTGCGTGAGCCATGCCTTTGGCCTCACAGCTGTTTAAATCTCTATTTCGTTCCTGTTGAAGACGGAACATGCCGACCAACTCTCGCAAACGTCCCGCCTCGTTCATGAGAAGTGCGCTCGCCGCGTTGTTTTCCTCGACCATGGCCGCATTTTGCTGCGTTCCTTGATCGAGCAGATTGACGGCCGTATTAATCTCGTTGAGGCCGACTGATTGCTCGCGGGCCGAAAGCGCGATGGCTTCGACGTTTGTGGTGATTGCTTCCACGCGGTTGGCAATCTCAGTCAAACCTTCACCGGTATTACGAACGCAGCGCACACCATCCAGAACTTCCCGGTCAGACGCCTCGATCAGTTGCTTGATCTCACGTGCAGCTTCTGCTGATCGGCCAGCAAGAGCACGCACCTCATGGGCCACCACAGCAAAACCGCGACCGGCCTCCCCTGCACGAGCGGCCTCGACCCCGGCATTGAGTGCGAGGAGATTGGTCTGGAAAGCGATTTCGTCAATAACACCAATGATCCCGCCGATCTGTGCCGAAGATGTCTCGATACGGGCCATCGCGTCCAGCGCATGTGAAACCAACACAGATGTGCGCAGACTAGCAGCATTGGCTTCGCTTGCGATATTATGGGCTTCTTGCGATCGCCGAGAGGAATTGCTGACATTAGCGGTGATCTGTTCGAGCGCGGCGGCGGTTTCCTCTAGCGACGCCGCCTGCTGTTCGGTGCGACGGGAAAGATCGTCGGCGCTTCCTGCGATTTCACGGGTGCCGCCTTCAATAGAATGGCTGGTATGGGCGATTGAGGTCATGACGTCAGCGAGTTGGGCAACAGTCTGGTTGATATCTCGGCGCAAATTTTCAAAATCAGGCGCAAAAGGCTCGGTAAGCTCGAATGCGAGGTCACCACTTGCCAAACGACGCAGCCCTTCTGCGAGACTTTCCGTGGCCTGCATCAGGCGTGCACGCGCTTCGGTTTCTGCCTCATGCTGCAGGCGAAGCCGTTCGCCTTCGGCGTCAGCACGCGCTGCAGCTGCTTCCTCCTCCAGACGGCGGTTGGCGATGGCCGCCTCCCGAAACGTCTCGAGCGCACCAGCCATGGCGCCAAACTCATTCCGGAAGCCAAGCGAAGGAATGACAATATCCGCCCGGCCGTCAGCGAGTATACGCATCGCGTCGGTCATGGCGACGACCGGCCTCGTAATCGACCGACCAATCAGCCACACGGCCACGCCGAGGCAAACGACAGCGAGCAGCACCAGACAAGCAACGATCATAAGGTTGCGTGAGGCGACACTCGCATTTTCTGCAAGGATAGCTTCTCGATTGCTTTCATAGGCGGCGGCGACAGCCTGCACTCGTGGCTCAAGTGAATGATAGGCCGCAGCAACATTCTTCTGCGTCTGGGCCTCCTTGAGGCTCGCTTCGGCATAGAAGCGGAACGCGGACCGATAGACGTCCAGAGCGTCCATCACTCGAATGCGCTGAGCGCCTGGACGAAAAGCTTGTTTGACGAGCGCTGTAAAGGTTTCGGCTTCCGCCGTGTGCTTTTGGAGGTAAGCGGCATCCCCGCGCAGCATGAAATCCTTCTCGTGCCGGCGAAGCATCAGCATGCTAGCCCGAATGGCTACGTCTTCAACAGCTTCCAGGCGTTCCTCGATCGAATGTACGGCCGAGCGCATTGCGCCCTGCAGACCCTTGTTCTGATCAAGACCAAGGTCCTGGTTGTCTTTGACGAGTGTGGCGAATTCGGCTTCGTACGCCGTGAGGCCACTGCTCAGTTGTTCGAGCTGGACTGCATGTTCTGGATCCGCGGAGCCTCGAAGAGTAGCGAGGAGGTCGCGCGCTTGAGCAATGGCCGCCTGAAATTTCTCCGTGGCGACCATGTCCTTTTGAAGCAGAAACGTCTGCTCGAACAGATAGCTGTTACCTACAATCGCAGACATGTGTGCAACTTCAGTTTTTCTTTGAGAGAGCCCTTCAGCAATAGTGTTATAACCGTGCTCTATCTGGCGCTGGCTGACAAAGATGGCGCAGATCGCGAGGATGCCAACAAAAGCCATAACCGCTAGAAGCATAACACGCTGCGAAATTTGAAGATTTGCGAAAAACAAGGGGCGGACCTCTGAAGCAGTAAAATCCGCGGCATCAATGCCGACCACCCCTTAAACAACAGTCAACGTAATGTGAAATTATCACGACAAACCCACCCGCGGATCGTTGGAAGGCCACGACCGCCCCCCCAGTTGGCTGGCCGGCAAGCCTGGCACAGTGCATACCACGATTATCGCGGCCACCGCCAAAATGAGCGGATGCATCGTCATGACTGATAGAAAGACTTTTCGGCATCGAGATGATCAAGCCCCTTCGCGTCGACGGCTGAACCGCAACTACTCGTCGTGATGGGAGCCGAGCCATCAACCCCTCCCAACGATTTGTCTGATGGCATCGATAAAATCTTCAGCTTTCCAATATGACTAGGATAGTTTCCTTCTAATCGCGTTCCATGACACCATGTCTGGAGCGAGCAGAAGATGGCCGTGTATCATGGTTGGGCTATAAATCTCGCCGGTCGCCACTGCGCCGAACCCAGCAGCTTCAATGTGGATCAGCCCGCGGCATGATCCTATGGCTTCAAGCTCTCATTGAGGCAAAAACTCATCGCACCGGTTGCAAGCATTCGGTATTCCCATGCCGAGCACCGCCACGTGGTGGTGCGAGGGAAGCGCAGGACGCGGGGGAGCGAGTTTCATCTGGAGTTTTGGCTCAAACATGTGCAGCGGGATGAAACCATGCATTTCGTCAATCAGCGTCGGCGCAGGAACGGAAAGCGGCGTCCGCGTACCGTCAGCCTCGTCATGCCATGCACCCTCACCGCGGCGCGCAACACTGGCCAGCAGGTGCCGATTGGCTAGATGAAACTACTCCCACTTACAATCGTCTGGTCAATGCGATCCGCGCCATGTTGGACCATAGGCAAACGTTTGTGGCGGTCAAATTCCCAGGGATCTGGCCGTAATCATGATTGAACGCACAAAAATCTTCGATAGGCCTAGATAGGGAATTCAACGCCCCGGTCCAAAATTCATCGTCTCCGAAATTTCCAGCGATGCGCCAGCCATGGGCGCTGCCGTGGTGCCCTTCAGTCGCACTTTTTATTGAGATATTTCATAGCACGCTCCATTAGCCAGACGAAAAACGTCATTGATCAACGCTTTGATGGGAACAGAACCGAAGACCCTTAGATTACAGGCACCTGAATTGCTCAGTCACGCCTCTGCCTCCAACCCCATCCCATCCAATTCATGAAGCTATTTGGCGACAAACCGTCGTCGCCATTTCGCGCAACCAGCGATGTGCCGGGTCGGAATCCAAGGCAAGGAGGCCATATCGCCGATTTCACGATCTGCGCTTTGCGGACGGGAAGGTGGATCGAAGGTGGCATACTCATTTCAGTTCTCCTTCGGCCAATGTTGGCCGTTAGGAAAACACGTGAGCTCGAGGAATGATCGGCTCCCCGTCGGCTCATGCGACCAGTAAACACCAATCATGCGACGCGGCAAGAATGCACCCCGCGCTACGTCACCGCGATCCGTTGAACGAAATCCAGAAAAGCCCGCACCTTCGCCGGTGGCATGTGGCGTGACGGATGATAGGCGTAAAGTGGAAACCGCTCGCCGGACCATTCCGTTAGTATCGTCGTCAGCGCCCCGCTCTCAAGCCACTCTGCGAGACCGATGGCAAAGCTCTGGAATATGCCTTGCCCCGCGAGACAGGCCGCGACGGCAGCGGAAGGATCGTCCATGACCAACCGCCCTGCCACCTTGATCTCGATGGCACCGTTATCCCCCTGGAATTCCCAGGTGAACGGCCGCCCGGTCTGTGGGTCGCGAAAGAGGATGCAATCGTGGTGCATCAGGTCGTGGGGCGTGGCTGGAACGCCGTGACGATCGAGATAGGCTGGGGCGGCACAGGTCAGCACCGGTACGTCCAGCAGTTTGCGCGTGATCAGCGACGATTCGTCCGGCGGACCGAACCGCACTGCGACATCCGCGCCGCTCATCATCTCTTCGCGATAGTTGCTGGTGGTCAGATCGAGCGTCAGAGCCGGATAGCGCGCCAGAAATTCACCGATCCTCGGCGCCAACACCATGCGCGCGAACCAGGGATCGATCGAAACCCTGAGCCGCCCGCCAACGAATGCCGCCGAACCGGCGGCTTCGGAGGCCGCCTCCTCCAGCCCGGCCAGCAACGGCATTATCCTGGCATGGAAGCGGGCGCCCTCTTCCGTTAGCGTAACCTCACGCGGATTGCGGTCGAACAATCTGACGCCGACGCGTTGTTCGAGCCGCGCTACCGCACGACTGACCCCCGATGGCGTGAGGCCGAGAA
>NZ_KQ961040.1:0-11916 GCF_001562555.1 Agrobacterium bohemicum | reverse complement strand
CATCCGCGGCCCGCACGAAATTGCCCGCTTCCATCACCGCCCCAAAAACGCCGACCCCGGTCAGCAGCCGCGTGTCGAAACTCATGCCCTCTCTCCGCCGCAAGATCGGTCTTCGCCGCCTGTCTCGTCATGATGATTTGAAGTCATCTTATCTTTGATTTTAATGCGCGTGAATCATCTTTCTTCGTCCCGTAGGTACTTCCTCAGCGCCGCTGGCGCCAGCGGCGTGCCGGAACCGCAGAAATCTCCGGCCTTGCAGAGCTCTACAGCACATTCGGGCGCGGCCTCTACGACGGCCTCGCCTGATCCATTCCCAACCTCAAAACCAGGAGACATATCATGTATGCGATTACAGGAATTACCGGCAAGGTCGGCGGCGCGCTGGCGAAAGCCCTGATCGATGCCGGAGAACCGGTCCGTGCGGTGCTGCGCGATCCCGCCAAGGCGGAAATCTGGCGCAAGCGCGGTTGCGAAATCGCCTTTGCCGACATGCGCGACGCGACACAGTTTGCCGCCGCGTTCAAGGGCGCGACTGGCGTCTTCATCCTGCCGCCGTCGGAATTCGATCCGGCGCCCGGCTATCCGGAAGCGGCAAAACAGAATGAGGTGCTGACGACCGCTCTCCTTGCCGCCCGCCCCGAAAGGGTCGTCTGCCTCTCCACCATCGGCGCCGATGCGGACGTGGACAATCTGTTGAGCCAACGGACGATGCTGGAAGAAGCCCTCGGCGAGCTCGATCTTCCAGTCACCTTCCTGCGGCCCGGCTGGTTCATGGAAAATGCGGCCTGGGACATCGCCTCGGCCCGCGACGAAGGCGTGCTGCACAGCTTCCTCCAGCCTGCCGACAAGACCTTCGCCATGGTCGCGACGCAGGATATCGGCCGGCTCGCCGCAGATCTGATCCGCGAGCGATGGATTGGTAAGCGGGTGGTAGAACTGGAAGGCCCCGCTCGGGTCTCACCCAACGATCTCGCCAATGCCTTCGCGTTAGTGCTCGGGCATCCGGTGCGGGTGGAGATCGTTCCGCGGGCAAGCTGGGAGGGCCTGTTCCGTGCCCAGGGTACGCGTCACCCGCAGCCGCGCATGCGTATGCTCGACGGTTTCAACGAAGGCTGGATCGACTTCAAGGACGACGGCGGAAACCGTGTCAGGGGCACGACGTCACTTGAGCAGCTGATCGAAGCGCTGGTCCGGCAGGCGGCGGCAAGCGAAACTGCCTGAGCCCGCCGGGAGAACCGGCGGCGGACGGCTTCTGCCTCTGCTGCCGCGTCCCTCGCAACTCGAAAGGAATGATCATGGAAACGATTGAGACTCACGGTGTCGCGATCCCCCGGCTAGGACTGGGGACTTTCCGGATGCCGGGCGATGCCGCCCGACCGGTGGTCGAAAGCGGCCTTGCCCTCGGCTTCCGCCACATCGATACCGCCGCCATGTACGACAATGAAGCCGCCATCGGCGCGGCGCTCGCGGCCTCCGGCATAAACCGCACGGACCTCTTCGTCACCACCAAGGTCTGGCACGACAAGCTCGCCCCCGATGCCCTGCGACGGTCCTTCGACACGAGCCTTGGTAAGCTTCGCCTCGACCATATCGATCTCTTCCTCGTCCATTGGCCATCGGGAAACATGAACATGAGCGCGACGCTGGACGCGATCACCAAACTGAAGGAGGAAGGACTGGCGCGGGCCATCGGCGTCTGCAACTTCAACCTGCCCATGATCCGGTACGCGGTCGAGGATATCGGCGCCCCCATCGCCGTTCATCAAGTGGAATATCATCCGTTCCTGTCACAGACGACGATGCTGGATTATCTTCGCCGCAAGGGAATTGCGATGACCGCCTATGCGCCGCTTGCGCAGGGCCGGGCGGCAAAGGATCCCATCCTCGCCAGGATCGGTGAAAAGCACAGCACCACCGCAGCCCAGATCGCTATAGCCTGGCTTCTGGATCAGGAAAACGTCATCACTATCCCCAAAGCCGCTCGCCCCTCCAGCCAGCGCGCCGATCTCAATGCGCTCAACATTCACCTCGACGACGAGGACCGCGCGGCTATCGCAGCTCTGCCGAAGGACCTACGCTACGTTGACCCGCCTTTTGCTCCAGACTGGGAGGCTGCAACGTTCTGAAATGCAGGTTTTTTAATCTCGGGTTACGCTCGTGATACCCCTCGATTTAGCCAAGCCATATCCGCTTGTTGGAGCCAAAGCTATTGGTGGGACGACCGAAATACCGGCGCAATGCCGTCGTCGAGCATGGGCCTCCGTGGGCATCTAGCACAATGGCCAACATCATCGCCTTGAAGCGAGGTGAACTTAGGACACCTAGATAAGCACTGTCCTCATCTGGACCAAGGATTGATTACTTTCAGGCCAGGTGGCCGCACTTCTCCTGCCGACATCGATCTCGCGGGATGTCGATGCCGGTTTTCCGATTGGCACCGACGCTTTTGCCCTGCGACATGGCGTCATCGAAAACGCCGTAACTATAACAGATCTCGCTCTTGAGTTTGGTGGAAACCGAGGACTGCGACGAGATTATAATCTCGAGCGCCCATGCACCGCAAAGCCACGTGATCCGCTCTATGCTCGGGCAAAACACCGTCAAACGTTTAGTGCGCGAGGTCGAACTCTCTCACAACGTGCTACAAGGTTTTTCTACATTGATGACGGCAGAGCCTCCAGAAAAGCGCGCAATGTGATATGCGTCATGAACCGGTTTCGCTTCCACGCGTTTGATCCGTTCGCGTTATGCCTTTCAGGATCATAAATGACAGATACTCACGTCCCGCAACGGTTTGTGCTGCTCGATGGAGTACGGGGGCTGGCGGCGGTTGCGATTGTGCATCGGCATGCTGAAGTCTTTTTTGGCAGACCGGAAGCATCGAGCTATCTGGCTGTGGACTTGTTCTTCGCGCTCAGCGGTTTCGTGTTGGCTCACGCCTACGGCGAGCGGCTTGCGAACGGACAAATGAACCCGCTAAACTTCATGAAGGCGCGGTTCTTAAGGCTATATCCGCTTTATGGTTTAGCGCTGCTGTTGATGACAGCCTTCTTCGTCTGTCTGTATTTCCTCGATCTACCGACTCCCATTGATGATCTTCACCGGAAGGTACAGCCTACAGAACTGGGTTTTGCCTTGGTAACTGGGCTACTGTTTTTACCGGCCCCCTTTACGCTCACGCTCAATGGTGCGCTGTTTCTGGTCAGCCCCGCTTGGTCGCTGTTCAATGAACTGGTGGTCAACATCGCCTATGCTCTCAAGGGCGCTCGCGCGCAAGTGAAGACAATTGGCGTCATTTTAGCGTTGAGCGCATGTTTCCTTATCATCGCAGCCATCCATTCTGGGAAGCTTCATCTCGGTTTTCGATGGCACGAGATGTATGCAGGCATGGGAAGAGTATTCTTTTCGTTCTTCGCCGGTGTGCTCATTTATCGCTTTCGCAGTCAAACAATCAAAACTCGCCCGGCGCTGGCCGTGATGTGTCTGTCAGCAGTTGCTCTGTTACTGTTTCTGCCCGTCACCGACGAAATTCGCCCGATATTCGACGTCGTCATCGTGTTGCTTGTCTGGCCAATCCTCTTAAGTGTCGCGTCCGCAATCGAGGCGGGCGGCTGGCTTGATCGGGTTTTGAGCTTTCTGGGAACTGCGTCTTACGCAGTCTACGTGCTGCACATCCCAATGCTTGCGTGGACGGTATTTCTCGTGCCCCGTGCCAGTGACGCAGGCTGGGCAATCCCGGCGGGCCTGACCTTTATAGTGGCAACGGTCTGCATCTCATATGCTTTGACCGTATACTTCGACCAACCCCTGCAAACACGAATGAAAAAGCGCCTGAAAACCAGCTCCGTGAGCAACGTTGTTCAAGCGCCTTGGGTCTAAGCTGTTTTGGCTTACGCCGCGCCAGCGGGGTCACCTATCGGCAAAAGAGCAGGATTAAGCGTAGGATCGTTTGGATTTTTGCTATCGACCGGATCTTGAACGGGAGGTGTCGGAGGCTTTTCCTGAACACGGTCTGGAATTCCGGAATTTGATGTCGGGCCTCGTGGTGAGGATCCGGGGTCCGTCGGGAAATTATCGTTATTAGGCATGTTCCACTCCTCGTTGGGGTCGTGCATAAATAACCCGCACAAGTCACAGGGGTTCCCGAGATTATGAGAGCCATACGAGACACCGCATCGCCGGAGAGCGAATACGGGCCGTTTTCAGGGCGGCAGAAGCCGGAAATCTGCAGCTTCCGGGGACAGTTGCCCGCCATCTACTACGATTGTTGTGCCAGCTATGTAGCTGGCATCATCTGACGCGAGAAAGAGGAAGGCGTTGGCGGTCTTTTGGTGAGCCGACGCGGCCAAGCGGGATGGAAACTTTCATATTTTCGATAGAGGCAGGGCTTCTATGCAGTTGGACGGCTTCTACCAATTTGTACCCTGATCGGTGGATAGCGGGGACAACATGCCCGTCGTCACAATGTTATTAAGGTTTTTCTGATGAACTGTCGCGAATGACAAAGCCTCCCAGATCAAAGCCGCTCCTTCGTGAGACCGAAGCCCCGATCCGCTCGAAGCCGCGCCGCAAGCGTAACCCGGCTCAGCCGCAGCTGCTTTTCGATCCCATGCCTGGCCGCGTTGAGCCGGCTCTGGCGCAATTAAAGGCAAAGCGGGAGGTCAGACGGGTTCTGCGAGAACGCGGTCTCGACAAATAAGACGGGTTGTGCGGCGCAGAGGGTTGCGGTTCATTGAGGCACTGAACAGCGGTTCTGTTGCAGACGGTAAGTAGACGCGTTGTTACTTCGTCCTGTGGCCATCCATGCGGGAGCTCTAAGGTTCATCTTCATCAATGCTAAACGACTATGGGATGGCTGATCTGCGCGATGACGCTTGAGACACACACGGTAGCCGCTTAGCTCGGCATTAGCGCGTGAGGTCGCCCAGATTGGCCCGCTTACATTATGCCGAACAGGATGGCGCCATAGTCGGTGTCCCCATGCAGGATATGGATGATGACCACCTTCGCGGCTTCGACGCGGTGGAAGATCAGGTAGCTGCCATGAACGCGCAGACGGATACCATGGTGGTGGTAGCGGGGGACGGGGGCGAAGCTGTTCGGAGCATCCATGAGATCCTCGCAATTGCTCCGCAACTCTCGAACGAATGACAGGGCGCTTTGGGGATTGCCTTGAGCGATATAATCGGCGATCTGCTCAAGGTCATTTTCCGCCTCGCTGTAAAACTCAAGGATCATCCCGATTTGTCAGCCATCGCACGGTATTTAGCGTCGAGACGGTCGAAGACATCGCTCGCCGACTTCGTTCGTCACATCTGCAACGGCGCGCATGATGGAAGCCGCGGCAAGCCGGGTTTCGCGGTCCTGGACCAGTCAAACGCCCTCACTCAGGACTTCGCTTTTCGAGCCATAGCGACCTGTATCGACGAATTGCTGGATATAGCTTTCGAGCTGCTTTCCCAGATCTTCGCTGATCATGCGGTCCTCCATCTGATGTGATATAGACATCTGATGTGATAGAGACAAGATAGGTTTTTTATCAATTATTATCAAGAATGATCGTCTTCTCTCTTGCTGTCAGCGTCGGCCATTCCTGCGTCAGCAGTCTACCTGATGCCGTCGCTGTCGAGGTAATCCAGACCGTATCTGATCTCAACGGCCAACCGCTGGACGGGCAAACCCATGGCCTGAAGGACAAAACCGTGACGCACATCTTCCGTATGGAGGGCGAAAAGATCGTTCGCTTCGATATCCGGGATGCCCTGTAAGAATTGTACAAAACTACGCCGAGGTGTCCACAACCGGCGTAAAGCGGCTATCGCATTGAGATCGCATCACAATGCTACAGGTCATCTTCCATCGCGCCGCCCGATTAGGCTCAACGAACTAAGTATCCTGGTGTCGAGGACTGCTCGTTCGAATCCCTCAACACGAAGACGTTTGAACATGTTGATCTCTATTCCACGGTCACGCTGCGATATCTGCGACGCTGCTCCGGTTCGTCCTCAGCATCGCCTCACGGATTTGGCTTCGCAACCATGCGCAGCCAAGATCGCTGTCCATCTGGAGCGGCCAGACCATTGCCACGGGTGGAAAAGAAAGCGCCAATGGCACCGGGCTGACCTCAAGCTCCAGCAGCGGTCCGTAACGGAGCGCAATGCGCGATGAGACGGTAGCGATCACCGCAGATGAACGCGCCGTGGCCAATATGGACATAAAATCGGGTGCTGCCGCAACAACTTCCAGTTCTGCACCTACATGCCCCAGCGCATCCTTGACGCAGCCATGAAGGCTGTCGGTTTGGGAAATGACTGCGTGTTGCGCGGCGATATAGGCATCGAGGCCCACCGGATTGGAAAGCTTCAGCAATTTTGGATTAAAACAGCACAACACGCTGGATTGATACAGCGGTTCGCAGTGGTGCCGTGAGTCAGGCAGATAGCTACACCCTACGGACATATCGATGATGCCCGCATCGAGCATTGCGTCTATCTCCTGCGCATCACCACCGCGGGCCAGAATACGGATGCCCGGCGCGATATCTCGCAGGCGCGCCGTCAGATCAGGCAGCAGCAGCAGTTCTACCTCGCTGGAAAGTCCCAGCCGGAATGTGCGTTGCTCGGTGGCCGGATCGAATGCATCCGCCATCAACACGGCCGCCTGCGCCTGCCGCAATGCCTGCCGCACCGGACCGGACAAGTTGAGCGCACGTGCCGTCGGCTTCATCACCTGACCAACACGAATGAAAAGCTCATCCTGAAACAGCGTGCGCAGGGTGGATATATTGTGGCTCATGGCAGGTTGCTGGATTTTCAATCGCTGCGCCGCACGTGTCACGCTCATCTCTTCCATCATTGCATCGAAGGCAACGAGAAGATTGAGGTCAAAAGAGCGCAGATTGAAATGATCGATGACATGCATGATTGGTATCGATTTGATTGCTGACTGAGGCAGTCTTAGCTGTTGGGCAGAAACTTACAAGCCGTTCCGCACTCATCACCCAAGGAGCAAACCCATGCCATCTCGTCGTTCCATTCTCAAAGGCGCTGTATCCGGCCTCATTGCCGCACCCTTCATCGCCCCGTCGATCGCCTTTGCCAAAGCACCTTATGCCGCTGTTCAGGCACCCGGTTTCTACCGGCTGAAAATCGGCTCTGCAGAGGTGACGGCCCTGTCGGACGGCACCGTTGCTCTGCCGCTGGCCAAGCTTTACACCAACACCAGCGAACAACATGCGCAGAGCGCGTTGGAGGAAGCCTTTCTGCCGGAAATCGTCCCAACTTCCGTCAACGCCTTTCTGGTCAATACGGGTGAGCGACTTGTACTGATCGACGCAGGCACCGGTGCTTATCTTGGGCCTTCTCTCGGCAAACTCCTGGCCAACATTGAAGCATCCGGTTACAAGACGGATGATATCGATGATGTCATCCTCACCCATATACACACCGATCATTCCGGCGGGTTGATGCGCAACGGCAAGCGCACATTCACTAACGCGACCTTGCGGGTCAGCGAGCGGGAGGCCAAATTCTGGCTGAGCGCGGAAAACGCCAAGGCAGCGGTCGGCATCGTCAAGCAGCACTTCGGCGAGGCGGATCAGTGCGTGACACCTTACGTAAAAGCCGGAAAATTCGAAACCTTCGCGGATAACGCAGCGCCGGTTCCGGGTCTTGGTTCCATCCTCTATGCGGGACATACGCCAGGCCACAGCGCCATCACGCTCGAAAGCGAAGGCCAGAAGATCGTATTCTGGGGCGACATCACCCATGGCGATATTCTGCAATTCGATGAACCCGGCATAGCAATCGAATTCGATATCGACCAGAAGGCCGCCATTGCCGCGCGCGACATCGCGTTCAGGCAGGCGGTGGAAGGCAAATATCTGGTAGCAGGTGCACACATCGCTTTTCCGGGCATCGGCCATGTCCGCAAGGACAGCACGAATTACGACTGGTTGCCGGTCAACTACGCGTAGTTTTGCGGCAGGCTGTCGTATGTCTTCGGGCGATCATGGGATCGCCCGAACTGGCCCAGATAGCCTCTTCGCCCGTAGTGATGAGTATCGTTTCGCCATGGCTCCTGCCGAGAGCTCAACGTTCCGACGGTTTCATCGCCAGGATTTTTGTTATTGCAATCTGTTTGTCGCAGCGATGCGCGGCGCCCGCTATAGTATCGACCACGGCGCGGCACTCATTTGCGCCTGTCGCGAGCAGCTCGCGGAACGAATGCGGGAGACTGACCACAGCATCCCGGCGATCACAGCGGTCGGGTTTCTGTCCAGCTACACCTTCCCAGATGGGTGGGTCCCGATCTTGAGCAACTGATTGGCAGTGTGCTTGCCTGCGGTCTGCGAGACTAGGCCGACACGATCCCATCAGGCCCTGACAGCGTCCCGGATGTGGTACTGTCGCCAAGTGTTCAACAATAAAACGTACTGAAGGGATTGGCTCCAAGCGCCAATGGTCGCCTAGCGCTTCGTGAACAAGGTCTTCGCCATCGGTATGTTAAAGCAATTGATCTCGTCGCCAAAACTTAGTGCAAGATATGAATTGCGCAAAGCGCACAGTTCAATGGACATTGAAGCGTGGCACCATGATCAGCAGGGCAACGATCGTGGCAAGAAGGATTCCATAAGCCAGAAAAGCCGAGGGGCTACCGGACGGTATACCTTGTAGGACTAGGCTGTCATTGCCTCCGGGTATCAAGGCGCTGCCCGCTCCCATCAGCAGCCCCCCTGCAAATCTGTCTCGCACCGCAGCGAACCCTGGCGGTTCAACCCTGAACCGTCCGCGAAACAAACCGTTCGCGATGCTTCCCGAGATGAGTCCGATTAGGCCGATGACCGTCAACCAGTCGGAGGCGCCGATATACCTCAACGCATGCATCCATGGCCAAGGTTGATGGAGGGCTCCTACAAGAGCCCCGACCAATCCGATAACGCCCATCAGGAATGACAGCCTCAAAATTACACGAAGCGGCCGTCTCCACAACGCAAAGCGTAACACAATGAGACCGGGTAGACCGAGCACGACAAGGAGTAAGGCATTTTCAGGAACGGGCGTTTGCTCCGGTAAAGCCGTTGTGCCTGGTCCAATTGCGTCAAGGAAGCGAAATGCAAGGTATGCCCCCGCTCCAGTCAGAAGAAATTCGGCTCGGCCTTCCCCAAGACGTGCAATCGAGCCGAATGCACAGCCGCCGTTGATGGTCGCCCCCGCTCCGAACAACACGGCCCCAAGGCATAAAGGACCCAAAGGACCCCACTGCGGAACAGCCATGTCTGGCGTCAGTAGCCATGCAACAAGCAATGCCCATAGGCCGCATTCGAAAAACCCGAGCAACCCGTCTGCCCTTCGATCCCTTATAAGTTCGGACATGGCACGAACGGCACAGGTGGTACCATGCTGAATGGCGACACCCAGCAAGAACGCTCCGGCAAAAAGAAGTGCCGCGAGACCTGGAATGGTAATGCCTTCGAAATATGTCATCATTGATCCAGGAGATGCCTCGCGATAAGCGCCAGGGCTTCAAGAGTTCTGTGTAAGGGACACCCATTGACTCGAAGGATGCAGTCCTGTTCGCGATGCGGTCTCAGCTCAGCAAGGCTTGGGCTCTGACGCGTGCAAGGCTTTCGCCGAGAATGAAAATGCTGACGCCAAGCAGCGACACATCTTTGAGCAGGAACTGGCCGACCGGATTGATCCAGGGAAAGCCACCAAGTTCCGCGTACCAGATCGGCAGTGCGAACATGACCGAGACCGTGGTGAGAAACGTCAGTGAACCGATCGCACCACCGAGGACTCCTGCGCGCGCCGACCAGGGAGAAGCGATCAGCAGGAGTGCGGTTGAAATCTCAGCAGTCCCCAGGAGGGCCGTCGCACCTACCTCGCCGAAGGCTGGATAGAGCCACGAGAGCCATGGTGTATTGGTTATAAGGGGTTTGAGGGCATCGACCTCGACCTGTGTGTATTTGAGAACGCCTATCAGCAGAAGCGGCAGCACCACTCCGGCAAGGGCAACGCCGCGCCCGATTTTTGTAACAGTGGCGGCGGGGACGATGCGATCGACGCCAAGAATGGCGCGGTCGGCGATGGATGTAATTCTCTGTTTCATATCTGTATCCTTCCAATTTGTATGCATGAAGCATATATTATTTTCACTTGATGTCTATGCGCCACGCATATATTAATTCGGCATGAATGAAAAAAAGACAGAGAATGTAATTGGCGCGCTGGTTTTAGGTCTGGCTGACGCAGTCTTGCGCCAAACAGAAAACCTGGCTCCCGAGAAAGGGCAGGCGGCGGCGGCGATCGCGCTGTTGCGGCACGAACCGGGTATGCCCATCGAACAATTGCGTCGTGCGCTCGGCCTTTCGCATTCTGCCACGGTCCGCCTTGTCGATAGGCTCGTCGCGGATGGCCTTGTCATGAGGCACGCGAGCGAAAGCGACCGCCGGGCGGTCGCTCTTCATTTAACGGACGCCGGGAACATCAGCTGCGATGCTATTCTGTCCTCACGCTTTGAGCGCATCGCAAGAGCACTGGATGTTCTCGATCCGCTCGAGCGGGAGACCTATCGCTTGCTGACGGAAAAACTGCTCGCGAATTTCGTCGAGGACCTTGATCATGCTTATTCGGTGTGCCGACTTTGCGATCTGAGTGCTTGTCCGAACTGCCCGGTGGCGTGCAGCCTGAAAGCAAAAGCATGACACACGCGCTGCGACGTAAATTGCGTTTAACACGTTTATTCCACTGCCTGATCCGTTCCTTGTGAATGAATTCCAAGGCGTGCGAATGCCGCATCGATTTTTGCAGCATTCGCATCATTCTGCGTCGCCCACTCTGCCACGCGGAGCCAAAGCAAGGCTCGCGCACAAGCTCAGTTGATCTTCTACCATCGTCAACGTTTCAACGCGCGGAGAAGCGATTGAAGAGACTTAGACGTGCCATCGTAGCCACTAATAAGATGAGCCATGTTTTCGTCTGCCAGCACGTTACGCGCTCGCAACCCCTCGACGATGCCATGCCTGTCTTCCGGGACGTCGCCGTGTGAAAGCTTTACGGTCATATCGAAGCTGGCTATTTCGAGCCGATATCCCTGGATCAGCTTTCTCCATCCTTCCCATAGATCAGCGGCCAGCTCCTCCGTCCGCCATCCGCCCTTCGGTTCGCTTGCACTCACAAGGTCTTTGATCTGGCGCTGCAGAGCAACGTCGTCCATGAACTCAAGTCGCCCATGCATGATCAGGCTGATGTAATTAAAGGTCGGCGCCGTCCTGCTGCGATCCGAACGTGGACTCGGAAAGCTCGAGCTGAACCAAATGGGCGATATTGCTGCGCCGGGTCCCTGAACCAGGATCGTTACGGCGTGCCAACCGTCATGTCGCGGGCGATCGGATTTGCCTTGGCCAGATGGAATTCAAGTGCCCCCGCTGGCGCGTTCCCAGGTCGGAAGGTAAGCGGCGCGTGGGCGATACGTGGCCCTTCGGCTCCGTTGATGGATATGGCAGCAAATGGAAATGTTTCCGTCAGGGCCTGAATCAGTGCCGGATCGGTGTGCTTGTATTCGGCATAGTGCATGTTCTATCCTCGTCTAATTTTCGGGGAATTCTTCTGAACCAGATTGGGTGCTGCAATCAGGTGAGGCTAAACGACTGCCTTCGCTGTGATAGCGGGTCATCATACTTTCCGTTCAGTCGGGATTACCCAGCATCTATCTGTCGACCAATGGATTCTGTGGCCGCGCAAATTCTTGAAAGTGTGCTGTCGTTTGGCAGAGAAATCTCAAAGGCCGCCGGCGCTATTCTTGAGGAGTTTTTCCCCCAAGATCGCAAGACCGATCCCTAGTTGTTTAGTCCCAGAGTGTGATGGTGTATCGTTATCACGATCACGGAGGGAAACTCTATGGGCCAATTTCTTC
>NZ_KQ961039.1:0-54648 GCF_001562555.1 Agrobacterium bohemicum | reverse complement strand
ATACGGCAACTGAGTGAGAAAAAACCTGAAATCTTCACTCAAACCCCAAGCCATGACATGCTGGGACCAAACACCTAATTGGGCTAGTTTCCAAACTGTTGTTCGATTTCGATCAAACGTTGTTTGCGCCATAGCCCTCCGCCGTAGCCGGTCAACGATCCATCGGCCCCGACCACCCGGTGACAAGGAATCACTAGCGCGATCTGATTGGCCCCATTGGCGCGCGCTACGGCCCTCACGGCGGTTGGGTGACCTATGCGTTTTGCAATATCCGAATAGCTACGAATTTGGCCTACGGGAATTGTGCGTAGCTCTTGCCAAACTTCTCTAGTAAAAGAACTGCCCTGAAGCGCTAACGGCGTGTTGAACACCGCTTTTTCACCGGCAAAGAATGCATGCAGTTCTACCCTAATCTGTTCTGTCGGATCATAGCTGCCCAGACCTAGATCATCGTTGCAGGCCTTACGCAACTTGGCCAGTTCCATGGGAAGGGCTTTGCGATCAACAAACTCCAGCAAATGCAGATGCGTAGCGCTACTGACCGCGATCATGTCACCTAATGGCGTCGCAATCCAGTTCGCCAACAAGAGCCCTTTCTTGTGCAACGTAGCAGGCGGGCAGCCCAATAGCTTGGCGAACGCCCTGCGAAATGCACTGGCGGACGAAAAGTTGGCGTCATGCTGGGCGGTAATGACTTTAGCACCTTCTGAAAGACTCTCAAAACCTTCTCGCAGCCGCCTTTGGCGCGCCATCTCAAGAAATGTCATGCCGAATTGCCGTTTGAATGCACGGCGCACGGTCGACAGATCATAACCCATGTTGGCGATATGCTGTTCTGACCAGCGTTTTTGCGGATTATTGTCTAACGCAGCTAGCAACTGGCTGACCGACGGGTCGGCTGTGGCCGCGGGGGTTAGTGGGTGACAGCGCTTACAAGCACGAAAACCTGCCTCAATGCATTCCCGAATCGTGCCAAAGAACGTGCAGTTCACGGCATTAGGCTTACGCGCAGGACAAGTAATGCGGCAAAAGACCCCGGTTGTTGATACACAAACATAAGCTTGCCCGTCGAAACGTTGATCGCGTGCAACCAGTGCTTGATAGAGAGTATCGTGGCTTGGAATGGCAAACAACATCACCTGCCCTCTTGCAGTCCAGAGCGCCGAATTTCACTAGCAAGCAAATTAAAACGTGCAGCGCGTGCAACGGCATGAGTCTTGTTATTGACTTCCATTTTGACCATACAATTCTTGATATAACTGTCCACTGTCCTTTCCGACAGTTCAAGGATTTGCGATGTCTCCCATGCTGACTTCCCTTCCGCTGCCCAACTGAGCACCTGCAATTCGCGTTCCGATAAATTGGGTTTTGGCGGCTGATTTTTTTTGGATTGCATGCAATAAATGTGAAACAGAAAGGTGAAGTTGCGAATATCGAGATCATGCTCAGCCGTAACCTTGCTCCAGTCAGCTGCACTCATGTCACTTGAGATCGAGAAATACGCATTATTGAAGCCGTCACGAATTGGAATTGTCATTCCTGATTGACCAATACCGAAGTCTTTGGATTCACCAAAGAAATTGGAAATTTTCTTTGTTTTCCTCGGAATTTCTTCCCAATTTATGGGCCTGTGTCCCTCCCAGGTCTGCGCAAATACCGGATCGATACGATGACAACCATTTTTAGTATAATGATCCACCCAGTCGTTCGGATAGTTAGTTGCTAAATCTGGATTATTCCCGTTCAGCAATGAAGTGAAATAGCAAACATGTGCAATACCAAAATCTTTTAGCACATCTTGCGCGACATCAATAATTTCACTTTTTCGGCTTGCAAGGAATTTTGTTTCAAAGGCCTCAGATAAAAACATGTACTTCAACCATCACTTAATAAGTTTTTAGGATTTTTCCTATCTCAGTTGCGCGCAGTAGCCGCCTTGATTAGTTAGACACATCTATTTTGGTGGAAATCTAACTATTTGTATTTGCTAGCTGATTGTTCTACAGATTTCATTGCGGCAAAATAGGGGGCAGGACCAAAACTGACCCTTGCCACACCGGCCCTGGAGAAACCTGAAAGGTCGGCATTTGTGTCCAAAACCATGACATTGACTGGAAGCGCAATAGCTGCACAAATCCGAGCGATCAGGATTTCATCAGGCAGCCCGGGAATGAAAAAACAATCGGCGCCAGCTTCTTTGTAGGCAATGGCTCGGCTGATGGCATCATCGACTAACCCATCATGTTTATCCGGATCACTTTCCTGCAAGAACAAGTCGGTACGCGCGTTGATGACGGCAGGCACACCTGAGTCGATCGCCGCCTGTCGGGCGGCCGTAATTCGCACGGCCTGTGTCGCTACATCATAAATCCCTTCACCACCAATAACCTGATCTTCGAAATTTAATCCAATTGCGCCAGTCTGCAACAGGCTTGACACATTGCGAGTTATGTCCTGCGGATCGACTGCATAACCACTCTCGAAATCTACTGTCACCGGCAGGTCAGTGCTAGCGACGATCCGCGCAACGATATCAAGTGCCAGATCAAGAGGCAAATTCTGCCCATCCTCATACCCTTGGGACGCTGCTAAAGACCAACTTCCAGTTGCTATTGCACTGGCACCAGCCGCAGCCACGGCTTTTGCACTGCCGGCATCCCAAATATTATATAGAATAACCGGATTGCCTTGAATGTGAAGGTCGCGAAATATTTTGGCTTTTTCTGTATTTATCATGGTCTATATTTATCCGATTGGTATTGTTTATCGATGCAACGCGTTGCTAGTTAAAGTTGCCTGTTTCATAACGGCGTCTGCGATGCAGAAAGGTCGAAAATCAGGCGTTTATTCCAGATTATCTCAAGCGTCGGTAAGAAGCGGCGCCCGCTCAGCGATGGCGTCCAGCCGAGGCCGCGCAAAGGCCACCCAGTCTGCCGTCCGCATCCTGATTGAATGATCCAGCAGCCCCGAATTGAACCACACATTGGTCCTTTCTAGCACCTCAAAATCGGCTATCACTGGAATCTTGTCGTGCAGGCACATCGGCATAACGCAACCGCTTACACACCCCGTTAGTGAAAATACGGTGGCGGGATCTGCAAACCTCGCATCGATACCGCCAAAGTAGCGCGCCACCTTCAGCGTGAGCACACCATCGGTGACGCGATCCTCGTTCCCGTCCTCTATCCATTTATCCATCGAGGCAAGTGTCTGCGCATAATCTTTATCCAGGCCATCAGCGTGATATCGCTCGGCCAGTTGATCGATGTCGAGATTCACATGTCGGAAGTTACGGCCAAAAATGCCACTCAGCTTGGACGCAATGTCCGCGTAGGACAAGGTTTCGGGGCCTATCAGAATGAAATCCCGGTTCCAGGATTGGTCTTCGAGCAATGCGCTGACAGCCGCTCGGCGATATCGGCTGCTTCAATAAAGCCAATCCGGCCCCGTCCAGTTGCCGAGTAAATGGTATTCTCTTGCCGGATGGTGATCTGGTGCTGCTGGTGAGAAAAGTTCTGCAAGAACCAGATGGGACGCAAAACCGTCCACTCTGGCACGTGGTCTGCAAGATATTCGTGGATCTGCCCCATCATCGGCCCACTAGCTTCCAACGACGACGCGCTGAGCAGGACAAAGCGCCGGACACCGCAGGAGCACGCAATATCGAGGACTGGTGGGACGATCGCACCATGGTCGCTCGTATTTGTCGGTGCGACAATGTAGACCGCATCTATCCCATCGAAAGCTCTTCGTGCAGTTTTCTGTTATTCCTCATAAAGAGCAGTGGCAGACCAAGATGGATAGATAGGGCCTCAAAAAGGCCGGATTTTAGGCAGGGAAGATAATGACACAGGCATTTATTCTTGGGGGTGAGGGTAAAGAAGGTCTTTTGCTGGCCGACCTGCAATCAGGTACGATCACTCCCGCGAAAGAACCCCTTGCGAGGGAACTGGCAAAGGCCGCATCGTTGCGTACATCAGGCGTTACCATAACCAAGGGCGTCGACATTGCCATAGCGACCTCAGCAGAGACCTTGGCAACAGGTAGCATTCATGAAGGTAACAACTGATCTTGCAGCTCGATAATTACCGCGCATGCTCTCCGGGCGAAACTCTTTCCAGGGTTTCGCCTTTTCTTCGACGGCTAGGAATAACCAGACTGGCCCGACAGACGGATCTCGATGATATCGGTATTCCCGTCTGGTGCGCGTTTGCTCCGAATGCAAAAGCAATCGTTATCGCCCAGGGCAAGGGTATGGATGACGACGCGGCGAAAACATCGGCGGCGATGGAAGCCATCGAGCGATCCGTGGCCACAGATCCGGCTTGCGAGTTGCGTGTCACCAGCCAGCGTGCTTTGGAAACGTCCGGAAATTTATCAAACACCCTCGATAGTCTGCTCTCACCGCATACAAACCCGGTCACTCCGAACGAAGACATACCTTGGGGACGGGGACGGCATGTACTGACGGGCAATGACATATGGGTGCCATTTGACGCTATACACCTCGACCGGACAATAATGTCGCCTCGATATTGGCAATCCTCCGACGGTTTGGCCTCTGGTAATAAACGTGATGAAGCTTTGCTGCATGGTTTGCTGGAGCGGGTGGAGCGGGATGCGTTGACGCTTTGGCAGGTCACACCGGCCGCCAAGCGGTACAAATCCGCAATCGACACGAAGACAATTGCGCAACCAGCATTGCGGGACACTCTGGACAAAATTGCGCGCGCGGGTCTCGATATCGTGCTGTTCGACATCACGACAGATTTGGAAATACCCTGCATCGTAGCGTTGCTTGGCCCCAGGAACAGAACGACGGCCCGCTATGTCGACATCACTCTTGGTGCCGGCGCATCGGCTTCGCCAGCAACCGCGGCAATGAGGGCCATAACCGAAGCTGCTCAGTCACGGATGACATTCATTGGCGGCGCAAGAGACGATCTGCTACCGAACATCTTTTCGCAGCGGGCAGACCCGGCGACACTCACTGCCATGGACATGCTCGCCTCTCGGCGATTGAGCGATCTTCCCATCCTGTGCGCGACATCGGCAGAGCAATCTCTCCAAATGGTGCTGGATCAATTGAGCAATCGCGGCATTCGGGACATCTTCGCAGTTGATCTTGCGCCCGACTGGTTGCCCGCGAGCGTGGTTAAAGTCTTCGCCCCCCAGCTTGAAAACCCTGACGGAGAAAGACACAGACGCCTTGGCAACCGCGCTCTTTCGAAAGTTCTGTGATGAAAGTCGTGTTCGTTGGGCCAAGCTTGCCGAATGCTCATGAAATAGCTGCAACAGATATCGAAATCCGCCCTCCGGCCTGCCAAGGGGACGTGATGCAAGCAATTGCGGATGGTGCAACCAAAATTGGCTTAATCGACGGTCAGTTCGAAATGGCCGCACCAGTCTGGCATAAAGAATTGCTTTTCGCGCTGTCGAAGAAAATCACGGTGCTTGGGGCGGCAAGCATGGGCGCATTGCGCGCCGCGGAATGTGCCCCCTATGGCATGATTGGCGTTGGCACGATATTCGAGGACTATATGTCAGGCGCACGTGTCGATGATGCCGACGTTGCACTGACCTACGGTCCTGCCGAGCTAGGATACCCGCCATTAAGTATCCCACTGGTGAATGCTCAAGCAACAATCGCCAGGATATGCGATCTCGGCCTGTTGAATGAAGCTTTATGCGCCAAACTCAAGGATGCTGCAGGCGCACTCTTTTTCAAGCGCAGAAACTGGAGAAACATCGCAAACACGGCTGGTATTGAACTCGAATCGCTCAAGCCCGTTCTTGAAATGTGTTGGGTGGATCAGAAAAAAACGGATGCCACGGCATTGCTTCAGGCAATGGGACAAGATCAGCATCCAGTCGATATTGACGTTTGGCAATTTAATGCAACTGCCCTGTTCCGTAAAATGTATCTTTAGTTTCGCAAAAGGTGAATTACATCACCAAAAATCAAGCACTGCGTGTGCAACGGTTTTGCAACGCGCAAAGCGGGCTGTCTTGGCATAAAACGAGCCATCGCAACCGATACGATGAGATTACGATGACATTACTCAGAACTGACGCCCAGATCGATGAACGCCAGGAAGACTTTCTGACCCTCATCAACATGCTGACCTATGCCGAAGGCGTTGCCGAATCTCTCGGTGCACCGTCAGCCAGTTGGTATATCGACGTTGCAAAACAGGCGCTCCAATCCGCTTTGCAGAGCGAAATGGAAATGGAATTCTCAACTGCCGACATCGTGAACCTGGCTTCGGCTCGCGTTGGTCATTGCTGAGATTCAATCTGCAATCGACCTATCTCCTAGGCCAGGACGAGGATTTCCCACTTGTCCTGGCTTTCCTTTATCTTACCGACGAACGCTCTCTCAGGATCGCCGGGAAGAGCCTCGTCTATTGTGAGGGAGGAAATTGTAGCGCTATTGCCCTGACTTCGTCGGCCCAGGCGTGACGCGCTTCGGCCGTTGTCAGATTGTGATCGGCGTTTGCGATATAGACGATGCGTGGATTTCCATAGCGGTTCGTCAGCAACCGTCCACGCGGACCGAAATTGGTCTCAAGCATGGCTGCCCCAACATCACCGTCCGTGAAAACGATCGACATCCGGGTATCATTGGCGACAATCGACGTGAAATCCTGTGAAAGTGCATGAAACCTGGGGGACAGAAACGGAAAGCGCACCATAATCGGTGTCGTGAAAGAGACGACTTTTGCAGCGATCATCGCCCACATATTAGTGATGCCATTTCTGATACGCACCTCGCCGCGCAAAACCCTGCGCCAAAAGCCGCCACAAAACAATTTCGCGCCGTAACTTGCCAGTGGCTGCCGAGATGACACCAACAAAGCTTCGACATCGGTATCTTTGGGAATGTAAAAGTCGAACACGTTGACGGGCACGACACCACTGAAACGTTTGTCCTTCACACCGCTCTTGAAAGCCGCCCAACCGCCGCTGCATCGCCCTGTCACAACAACCGGGAAAAGTTGTCTTTCCTCCAGAAAATCCATGGCGGCATCGATATCGGCCAATTGACCCTCGCCATAAATAATCTGGTCTCGTTGATCTGGAACCGGCGGGCTGTCAGCGATATTGGCCATGTCGAAGCGCAGGCTGGCGTGGCCTGAACGGGCCAGATCCCTACACAATTTGACTGATATGCGACCCCAGCCTGAGGCACGTTCATAGCCGGTGGGGAGGACCAAGACAGTGGCACCCTTGCGTTGACCCTTCGGTTCGCACAACACACCATAAAGACGACTTTGCTCACCAAATCGGACCGGTGTTTCCCGGAAATAATCTCCGTCGAGCGCAGACGGGGACGGAACCATTCCCCTGGCTTGAAGATGTGACGCGACTGGCACCGTATTGGCAAGACCGCTGGCCCACTCGGTGAGAGTTGCAATCGCACCCATGGGCGGCACCGAAAACATGACATCGCTTATAAAACGGTCGTAGCCTTCGAAAGGCACAGTCCGAACATCGACGCCAAGTGTCTCTAGGTGCTCTGCGAATGCTGCGTCGGCGGGGCGGTTTTCCTGCTGGAGCAGAAGAATATTGGGCGCTGGTGCTTTGACTGCCGATGCGATGTTGAGCGTCCGCAAACCTGCCGTCACCGCATCAGGAATGACCTGTTCACCCATGGTCGGACCGGATGAGGCGCTGGTGTTTAATATTGCACCCTGGTTGGCAATTCGACTGAGGGCGACGAATTCGCGCAACCAATGACGACCGGAAAGCGCAGGTGCCGCCAAAGCAAGGCCTGACACTCCCTCCATATTCTCCGCTACGCGCCATGCCAGCGCGCCGCCAATGCCGTGCCCGATCAACAGAAGGCGGTCTGCGCCGGACAACTCCTTCAATGTCGTTACCGCAGCGCTTGTGGTGTCGAGCCAGACATTGAGACCTGCGGCATAATCGGGATGGTCAAGTGCATCGCCGGTTCCTGGATAATCGAAACGCATGCTGGCCATACCGCGTTGAGACAACGCGACGGCAAGCCTTTGCCAGAATTTTCGCGCACACAGTTCTTCAAAGCCCCATGAGCCAACAAACAGGACCGCAGTGTCGGTCAAAACGGATGCACCGTTGTGCTGAGACGCATCGACCAGCGCGTCGGCTGGTCGAAAAAGACCCACCGTATCTGCGAACGTAACGGGGTAATCAGCAGCAATCTGCCTAGTTTTTCCCGCTACGAAAGGCAGACTAACAGTAGCATTCATATTCGCCCCCACGATAGCTGCCTCAAGCAACAGGTGTGTAAAATACATTACCGGCGTTAAGCAATTCTTGAGTTTGCACTTGAAACAAAGGTTTCATTTTCGCTATTCAGACGCGTACCTTGCTTCAGGCCGGTCTTTTGAGAACTGTTGCTGCAACCAGGATGTCATTGAGCTTCTGATAATAGCCGGATGCCTCGGACGTCCCCCTAAAACCGTCGATACCGGGGAAATGGATGTCTCGCTCCGACCACCAACGGTCATGCCCTATCGAAATGGCTCGGTTCAGAGTGTCGGCAAGGCCGTTTTCCTGATCGGGATCATAACACCAGCCTGTTCCCAGGTCGCGCAGAATTTCAGGCGTGCCGCCGCGCTCTGTTCCTATAACGGGGACACCATAGGTCGCGGCCTCCATCAGGATCAGGCTTTGCGGTTCGTGCCAACGTGATGGCAGGACGATCACGTCGGAGACTTTATAGACCTCTTCCGGTGGCACGAAGCCGAGAAACCGGATGGGGGCATTGCCCGCAAGCGATTTCAGATGTCGCTCATAGTCTTCTCGCCCACGCCCTGCGACCAGAAGCGTCACCGTTTCGGACTGCGGCAATGTTAAGAATGCACGAATGAGATCTTCGATACCTTTTTCTTCCGCAAGGGCCCCAAGATATCCGAAGGTAAAGTGTTCGCTTGCACTGGTTTTCCGACCCACCAATGGAGCATGAAAAAGGGTTTCACTGCGGTTGGCGTTCAAAAGCACATGCCAATCCGCTTTGGGAAGGACGCCGTTGCGCAGAAAACGCTGACGCAACGCGTCGCTGACGGAAATCGCGGTGACGCCGTCACCTTTGCTGGACTTAATGCGCGAGGTCAGAACGCGGCATTCGAGGCACGGTTTTTCACAATTACCGGAACTGCGAAACATGCTCGATTTGGGACACAGCAAGGCATAATCATGCAAATGCAGACAGAGCGGAATATTAAGTGCACTGGTCGCCTCAAATATCGCAGGCTGCATTCTTGCTGAATTATGCGCATAAACAATGTCCACACGCTCGCGCGTGAGCAATTCCTTGACTTCATCAATCGATGTCGCGCCAAGCGCGCTACGAACATGCCATGCCAGTTTTGCCAGCTTACTGACGGCCGGTTTGCGTGGTCCAGGAAGATAACTGTTGTGCCAATTGACACGGATCACCCGGATTCCGTCACTATTCACCATTTCACCGGGAGGCGCGATGTCGTTGCCCTCAAGACCTAGAGAGAGAATGATGACCTCGTGGTAGCGCGAAAGCTCGACCGCGCACATGCGTGCCACAATCTCTGCTCCGCCCTCTTCCTGGGGCGCGAATGTCTGAGCGACGATACAGATCTTCATCGGTTTCGCTTTTTCTCCATCACGCAGTCATCATTCCACAGAGCGCGGGCCCAAGTGATATCCCACTTATTCCAGCAAGGGTAAACATAGGATCAAACACGGGACACCGCACGAAGCAGAGCGATGGCACTCCTGTCCCACGAAAATTCGGCAGCGCGCGCATGGCCGCGTTCTATCATCGTGGAGCGGAGATCGGGATTGGCCCGAAGGTATTCCACGGAACGGGAAATGTCGTGAGCGTCATTCGGGTCAAAATACAGCGCGGCATCGCCACAGACTTCGCGTGCAGGTTCAATGTTGGATGACAGCACTGGGCAACCCAGAAACATTGCTTCAAGAGGAGGAATACCAAACCCTTCATACAGGCTTGGAAATAGCAGTGCGGCGGCGTTTGCGTAAAGTGCTACAATCTCTTCGTCGGTCAGGCGTCCGGTCACTACAACGCGATCGGATACGGGAGTAAGGTCTTGCTGCGACTTGAAAACAGCCGATGCCGCGGCGCCCACCACCACGAAGTGCGGCGCGCTGTCCGCCATCAGACTGATTGCCTCGATAGCCCGTATGATATTCTTGTTCGGCGTCGGCGATCCGACAAAAAGTAGGTAAGCATTGGGCGTCAGATTCAAACGTTGCAGAACCGTCTCATCACGAACGATGGATGCCATATGTTCGCAACTATTGGCGATGACGGAGACATTTTTAGCGCCGATCATCTCAACCAACTCGCGTTTGGAAAACTCCGAAACGGTCGCGATATGACCCCGTCGTGCCAGCAGGTGTCCAAGCGTGCCATGGACTGCGCGATAGAAACGCGAAAAATTCTCCGGTGTGCGAAAAATCATCGCATCGTGAATGATAGTCAGGCTTTCTCCATGCAAAACAGGTCCGCTATTGCAAAGATTGATCAACTTGCCGCGACGCGATGCTTTGAACAGCTGCGTCTGTTCCCACAGGTGGCCGGTCAGGTTTCCAACGTGGCGCTGTTTGATCGCAGACAGTTCGAGATTCAGCACTGTATTTTCAGGTGCAAGCAGAACCCATTCGTCCGTGCTACGGGTCGAGACAAGGTGTCGGTCCAGCGCCTTGACGATCTCGCGCGCGAAACGTTGAACACCACTGATTTTCTGAGTGAGGAAACGGCCATTGATAAAGTTTGTCATGCGATCCTGCGTTTCTCAACGGGCCAATCGTCGACCACGCGGCGATAAAGCTGCATGAGCTCTTCAACTGTCCGCTCGCTTCTGTAACGTTCCACGAAACGCACATATCCGGCTGCCCCCATCTGCGCCCAGTCCTCGGAACTGCGAGACGCAATCGCGGCAGCCAATGCCTTGTGGTCACCAGGGGGAAAAAGGAGTCCGGTTTTTTCGTCACTCACCACCGACTGCAGACCGCCGACAGCAGATGCGATGACAGGCTTGCGCGACCGCATCGCCTCCAGCGCGACAAGGCCGAAACCTTCCCACCGCGAAGGCATTGCAACAACGTCACACACGGCCATTTGGCCAGTGATATCTTCGGAAGATCTCCATCCCAGCAATTCAACGTTAGCCGGCAAAGCGTCCGTCAGATCATTCTTGGTCGTGACATGTGCACCGATGACGCGGAACACCGCCTCGTCCTTCAACTCCGCTGCCGCTCGCAACAGGATATCGACACCCTTTTGCCAATCCAGCCGACCGACAAACAGAACTTTCGTGCGTGCGTCGGCCCACTCCGTGGGCGTAACAGCCGGGAGCTGAGACGATATGCCATTTTCTATGACGACCATCCGCTTTGCCGGTATGCCCGCTTTCAGGCCTTGCTCATATTCGTAACCGGATATCGCCACGATCTTGTCGGCAAACGGGGACAAAATCCGCTCCGCCCAACGAGCGGGGTGACGAAAATAACCAAGCGTTTCCATGTCGAACACCCACCCGTGTGGGCAATAGACGACAGGTGGAAATTTGCCAGGCATTGCGTTGATGACGCGAACGATCCCTCCGGCAAGAGTAGAGTGTGCGTGGACGAGATCGGGCTTAAAGACCTTCACTTCGTTCAACACGGCGCGGGCCAGTGCCGGAAGCGATGTCAGTCGCTTGCGTCTGACAAACGTGGCGATTGAAGATGACGGAGTGTTTTTGAGGAAAGCCACATGTGCGTCAGGCACGATGACCCTGACGTTATCAGCACCCAAAGCGCTGATCTGGCTTGGCACTATCTCATTGAAATAGGTCGCAGGCCCGCCAGGCATGGTCTCGAAAACGTGCAGAATCTTCATGATCCACCTCATTGACGGCATTGGATCGGTTACGACCTGCCCTTTCGAAAAACCTTAAATCTCAAATTCCTTAATCAAGACGGAATATCACGATGAAAAAGACCGAATGCCTTCACTCGACTTGATTATATTGAGCATCGTGCAACTTAAGAACGTTATCGGCGCGTCTCCGGCAATCATTTTATTTTGATATCACCTATACGAACTACGAATTCCGATAGAGTGGTGTTCAATATATTTAAATGGTTGTGGAGACATAAGTAGGACGAAGGTAAGGACCCCGCCCGTCTCGCGGATAAAGGTAAGCGGACTTGAAAATCTGCATCGTATCGCAAACATTCGCTCCACAGGAGGAAGGCGGCGCTGAAATCTCCGCGCGTCTGGGTGCGATGGAGCTTGGCCAGCGCCACGATGTTACCGTGCTGGCATTGGGAAAAGAGGGTGACGCCGTTGCACCGCCGGGCGAAACCCGTCTGCGGGGTGGTATTCGCGTCATGCGCCTTGCTTGGAACAACAGTTATCTCCCGCTACCCCGTAAATCTTCCGCAGGATTTCTGCGCCGTGCAAGCTGGCATTTGCGCACGGCGATGGGCGCTCTCTGTCCAGAACAACTCACACAATTTCTTTTGAAGGAAAAGTTTGATCTTATCTATGCCCAGAACTCTGCCTATATGCAGCCAGCCCTGTTTATTGCTGCGCGCACGGCAAACATCCCGATCTGCCTGCATTTGCGAGATTATGGGCTGCTCTGTCCCAAAACCAGTATGTACCGCAATGGCGATAATTGCGAGCAACCTTGTCTAGACTGCTCGATCTTGACCAAGCGCATGCGTGAAAGGAGTGGCGCAGGCATGACGGTGATTGCCGTCAGCGATGCTCTGCGGCGACGGTTTTTGGAAAACAGCGTTTTGCAGGATGCCAACTGGCATGTGATGCATAACACCAATTCGAACGAAAATATCTTCGATCGGTCCTTGGTTGGCAGACGCAAGGCATCCGCGCCCGTGTTCACCTTCGGCTATCTCGGTGCGGTCTCTGAAGAAAAAGGTGTAAGCGACCTGATCCGGGCATTCGTGTCTCTTGCGCACAGCAAAAATGCCAAACTCATCATCGCAGGGCGCGGTCGCGATCGCGACGTCGTAAAGATGAAGCGTCTTTCAAATGGCGCCCCTGTTGAATTCAAAGGTTTTGTCCGACCTGAAGACGTATATCGAGAGGCCGATGCGATTATCGTACCGTCGCGATGGCAAGAGCCGCAGAGCCGCATTCTGGTGGAAGCACCTGTTTACGGCGTTCCGGTCATTGGCACCACGCGGGGTGGATCAACGGAAATCATCAGAGATCATCAAACAGGCTGGGCTTACGACCCTGACAAGCCACAGGCCCTCAAGGACCTCATGGCAAAAGCTTTGTCCATTGGACAGACAGCGTGGTGGGAAAACAGGGACGAGATTTTTCCTGGTATCGCCAGTTTTAAAGGTACAGCTGAGCAGTCCAATTATTACCAACGCCTTGAACAAATCCTGCTGAAAGCAGCCATGCGGTAGAGTGCCGCGCTCAATATAGCTAACAGCTTCTTAACCGATTTCTGCGACGGTCACTCAACCGGTTTTACACTGCTTCCTGCACGGTGCGTGGGCTATAAGGTTTGACATGTCCCATCTGGCTTGGCTCATATTCATCATCGGCTGGTTGGTTTTCCTAATTTATTATGTCAGCTCATTTTACAAATGGGGTGTGTTGACCTTCTCCTCCTATTTCTGGATCCGCTATAACGTCCTGCCCATTCTGGTCATGTCTCCCTTCGCAGCATCCGACAAGAATATGGAAGCGGTAGGGGATTCCATCTACATCATCCGCGACTACATAGATGAAGCGTTCTATCTTTCGGTTCTCGGCGTGGTGTTCGTTCTGGTCGGGATGGGACTGGCAACATTCAGCTCCGGAAAAAGCGTGATGTTCACCTTCGTGGAGAAAGGCTACGCGTTTTGGCAAACCAAGCCGGGCGTCTGGATTTCTCTGATCGTCATCATCTTCGCCACATTGGGCCTGATTGCGCTGGGCGTTCGACCATTCGAAGGTCGGCAGTTTTCGTTCGAAAACACCTCGCTCCGTCCTGCGATCAATCTTTACTCCGTTATCTTGCCAACGATAACATTGAGCCTTCTGGTCTACGGCTTTGGCTACAGCCGCTTCTTTATCGGTGCGGGTCTGATGTGCAGCGCGCTTGGTCTGATGATAGGAACGCGCGGAGCCAGCATCGAAACACTGTTCATATTCGTCGTTTGCTTGATCATCGTCTACCGCTACAAAAATCTTGCAGCCTTCACCTTATCCATCGTTGGCTTCGTAACGATTGCGATCGTCATCGGCATTTTACGCTCCACAGCGGATGGGAACGACAGCGTCGATATCCTGCAAACCGTTTCCTATCAAATATTCTACGGCAACAATTTCTCGGATTTCCGCGACTACGCCTGGATATTGAGCGGCTTCGATGGACATTTTTATCATGGCATGACCTACCTCGCCGGCTACATGGCGCTGGTGCCGTCTTTCATCAGCGAGTTTAGAAACGACTTTCGCATGGGCATCATCACCAGCACACTTGCGGGGCTTGATCCACAGTTTCACGCCGGTCTGCGCCCGACCCTGTTTGGTGAGGCCTATCTGAACTTCGGCGTTCCCGGCGTCGTCTTCATCGCGACCCTGTTCGGCTATTATTTTGGCAAGCTTCAAATGTGGGTTCACGGCAATCTACAGCCCAATCGCATGGGCCTACGGAAAGTCGCGTGCGGCTATATATCCTTCCTGTTTCTGTTCAACGCCGTGTTCACGCCCGGATTTTATTATGTTTACGTCTTGGTCGCTTGGCTGACGGGCGGCATCGTCCTGTCCTACCTTCTCGATACACCTGCACATCAAAGCAAGGCAGCAACGTCCAAAAGCTAGATCACTCTTCTCCGGTCCGAAATAGGCCTTTGGGTTGATCTTTCCAGAATGTTCCAAGCCAGACATCAGTCGATGGTGGCCTGAAGGCGCCAAAACCGGAGGTTGGGCTGAACGTCATTTCCCCGAACAGGGGACCGGATGGCTTGTCATAGAAATCGATGCGGACGAACTCGAAACCCTGCGCTAGGGTGCGCGCAGCTTCCAATATGTCATCCAGATGCGGCGGACGGGGAAGATCTTCCGTCTCAAGCGGATAATAATGTCCGAAATCCAACTTTTTCCAATGCTCGTCATAGAAACAGCGCCGATGGTCGGTAAACCGTGCCGTGTCGATCTGAATGCAGGGAATATCGTTCTCGAAGCAGAACAGCTTGTAATCAACCGGTGCTTCTCCGCCCTCCCCGATAAACGGTTCGATAAAGATTTCCGGATCGATATGGTTGTACCATTCTTCCGCTAAACGCCACGCGGTGCGCCCCGCAAGCCAGATGTCGCACTGCTCTTTCGCACCGACCAAATCTTCGGGACCGTAGACGAAGATATTACGATCTGACCCGTGATTGACCTTGATGACATAGGGAAAAGGCAGCGGTGGGCAATCATTGAGGTTTTTGCCACGCCAAAGCGTTGGCGTTACCCATTTCTTTCCCAGAACCTTGGCGACGTGCGCCTTTACCGCAATCTTGTCGCTGAGCATGATGAGACGCGGGTCGGATTGCGGGCCTGTCCAGGCGATCTTACGTGCGGCAAGATGCTCGTTCAATGTTTTGGGATTGTCGAGATCAGCCCATAATTTGTGATAGCGATAATATTGCAATTTCGTCGCCTGCTTGATTGGCAAGCTTTGAATGGCGGCGTGGTATAGCTTTTTGAAAATACTGCGTCCTGGTGAATGCCGGGGCTGGTTCGATGCCATGGGTTCAATCGCCTTTAAAAAACTGCGCAATTATTACCGGATTTATGATCTTGAGGCGCGCCAGAGCAACGCGCTCGATATAGACGCCGTAACAAGCGCCGTGAAAAATGCTGATAGACCGGCGCCGATAAAACCAAATGCGCTGATCAAGAGAAAGCTCATCCCGATCGACAGAAGAACGCTCGACAAATTGACGAATGCGTAATGCCCGTCTTTCCGCAGACTGTTGAGGCCAAGCCCCATCAAATCGGTACAGGAGCGAACGACGGCTGTCAGAAGGAGAAGCGCAAAAATACCCTGATGCTGACCAAGTTCCGGCATGTTCATGAGGTGCACGAGAATATTGCCGCTGACGAAAATGGCCGCACCCAATCCGAAGGCAACAGCCGCGGTCTTGGTGAACTGCCAGATCATCACTGCCCGCCACTCCTTCATGGAGCCTGTATTGTAAGCCTTGAAGAGAGCAGGGATCGCGACCTGTAATACCGCAGTCGATATCAATGTTTGCAGGGCGTTGGCGAGCGACCAATAGAACGTATAGACGCCTGTCAGGGACAGCGTGAGCAGCAGCGAGACGATGTATCGATCCGCATAAACCAGTCCGACATTGCTCATGTCACTGATGTAGATCAGCCATGCTTTTCGCATGCGCTTTCTTACCCAACGCATCCGCATCGGCGCCTGCAAAATCCGTCGGAACGGCCATTGCCGCAGGAAACTGACAAGTGCCACAAGCATGAGAATGTAGCCGAGGCTCCATGCAACCATGATCGTTTCGATATTGCGGAAGGCTTCAGACGCCAAGCCCAGGCCAATCACCGGCAGTATCCAGGATGATGTTCTCAAAAAAAACAGAACATTGGCTTGGCTCGACATTTCCTGCGCGATGAGAGGCACATGGATGTCGCAGGAAATCGTTTCCAGCCAAACGACAAGAAGAATAAGGAAGTACAAGGGCGCGACTGCATGACCCATGAAATAGGCTGCTATCAAGGCGATTGCCGTCATCGCCGCAAGCGACGTGACCGTCACAAGCAATCGCGTTTTCATGTAAACACCGGCAACGCCTGATGTTTTGCCGCTAACATCGCGCGCAATGAAATAATTCAGGCCCCAGCCAAGGGCCGCCGGCGCGGCGTTCACCACACCCAGCGCGAGACCATAGATGCCCGCGGCTTCGAGGCCCATGAACTTGACGATGTAGAAAGACAAAGCAAAGCGCAGAACAAGCGTCGAGCCGCGAAGGCCCATGTTGAAGATGACATTGATTCCGGTAAGAGAACGGCCTCGCAGAAAAGGAATACGCATGGCTGTCCGATGGTTGTTTTCAGCCAAAATTAGTCCTCAATATTGCAAGCCGGAACGCGTCATCCGTATCACTTTGATATTTTCCATGCCGCTCTCTTCGAGAGTGACAAGCGCGATCACGATACTGCCGGTGTCGTCTTCGTGCTGCATGAGAAAAACGTCATCCAGATCGCGGCGCAGGCTTGAATGTATCCTCGACTTCGCCGCCACACCGCCGTCGATCACAATAAGATCGAAAGCCTCGCCGTTTTCATCCACCGCATCGCGCAAGGCTTTGCTGGTTTCGCGATCATCTGCCGGGGAAAACTGAAGGTAAGGGGTGGATTCGACGTCGTAGAATTCACGTGTACCAGCTTCACCCGGTCCGTGCTCGGGTAAAAGCATGGCCGTCAACAATGGATCATGTGTCGCGCGGTCAACGAGAAGAACACGGCGACCGAGTCTGGCAACATCAGCGGCCAGATTGAACGCCGAATAAGGCGAACGATTTTTTGGACCGGCAGAAACAACCATGATGGTGTGGCTGGCTGAAGGTTTGAGCGAAGACGAGACGAAGCGCGCCAGGCCGTCAAAGCCCTCACCCGCTGCGGCAGCCAGTGCCTTGGTGTCAGCCTCGCGAACGATCCTGTTGGATTTCGTAACCGGAGGAACTGGCGGCGCGTTCGTTTTATCGGACGTTGGCAACAATGCAGCTTCACGGTCGCTATCAGCATCTGGAGCGGGCAACTTCTGAGGTGCGCGCACCATCTGCAGTTCACTTGGCTCGTCACGAAACTGGTCGCGCAGGATGAGAAGACCAGCGGCGAGAATAAGTCCGAAGATACCGCCGCCAGCCAACATCAGAGCGCGTGGAGGTCCAGCTTTGCGCAAGGGCGGTTCGGCACTGGAGATGATCTGCGGGTTTTCGCTCGATGTGCCTTGCTGCTCCGACAGCTGCTTGGTTCTCAACAGAAACGCTTCATAGACAGCGCGGTCGCTTTCCAGCTTTCGCTGCAATTCCCGCAACCGCACCATCGTCTGCTCGTCGCTGTTCAGGTTGGTTTTCAAAGCGTCGGCATTGGAGGTCGAAAGCGCCAGTTGGTTTTTCAGCCGCGCCAGATTGCTCGAGGTCGCTGTCGAAAAATTTCGCAGTTGCTCATCGAGAATACTGGCAAGCGATTGGGTTCGTGCACGTGCCGCCTGTAAAGATGGATGCTGCGCACCCAACGAAGTCGCCTGAACCGATTCCTCTTCTCGACTTTCCTGATAACGTGCACGGAGCGAAATGATCGCTGGTGTCAACGAGGTATCGGGAATGGATCGCAAATACTGTCGGTCGTTTCTGGCCCGATTGAGCTCAGCGACAAGAGCCTCGTTTTCCGCAACCGCTGCCGATAGTCTGGATATCTCCGTATTCGCATCTGCGACGCGTTGCTCGATATCGGGTCGGCCCTGAATGTCAGCGAGATTATGCTCTGCCCTGTAAGCTTGAACCGCACGGTCACCATCTTCCACGGCTTTTCGCAATTGATCCAGTTGGGCCGCCAGTCCGCCGCCGGTGCGTCGCAGCACATCGCTGTTCATTTCGACACGCACCTGTGAATATGTCGTGGCAATGAGATTGGCGAGTTCAGCGGCCCGCTGAGGGCTGTCGGACTTAACCGACACGTTGACGATGAAGCTTTTACCGACGGCCGCAACGGATGTTGCCTTGCGTAGCGCATCAAGAGCCAGATTGCTGCGGCTTTCCTTGTCTGGATAAACCGGATCCGCGGCACCGAACTTCGGATCGTCGTACAGTTTCTCATTTTCCACGATGCGGGAAAGAACCTGTGCGGATGTGATGATGTACTGCTGATTAAGAACGTGCGAATCCACCGCTCGCGGCTGTCCCGGCAGATCACTCTCCAAAACCCGTGAACCCTCGGGATCGAGTAATATTTGTGACGTCGCGATATAATAATTCGGAATTAACAGCGACGCGCCGAAAGCCAGTGCCGCACAGATGATGCCGATGAGCAAGATGAACAGAGCGTTGCGCCACAGCAGTGCCGCCAAACGAATGAGATTGTTCGGGCGGCTTGTCTGTTCACGATAATGCGGCTCGTAAGATGTCGTCTCGTTCATCGCCATACCGGTTTACGATCCCATCTCTTGCGAAAGCTGCGTCTTACGATTTCCCGACATGGCCATGCTCTCGAACGTCTGCTTACTGTGTTTGCCAGATCGATGCATACTGACTGCATAGATATGCCCTGGCTGGTTATGAAGCGCGGAACGACCGCCCAGCATTTGACAAGCCTCAGTCTAGGGCGGACCTGTTAATATACCGTTTTGCGAAAACACGCTTTTCATGAGCCATTATTCCGGCTGTACTAAGGCGTTATGAATGTATCCTCTTGTCGTTGGCATTTGGTCTCAAACACCATTTCTCCCTTTGTACCCGCAACGAAAAACGTCGGACAATATTATTATCCGGCTAACATTTTTTAAGACGCTCCATTGGAGTTAGGCCTTCGGTTAAAAGCTCGGAGGGGTACAGGCGCTGATCACTTCGCATGGGATCGGTCCCACGCAACGAAACGTGTGCGGGCGTCGGCTTTCAAAATAATACGCGTCACCTGGACCAAGAATGCGTCGCTCATCGTCCACCGTGACTTCCAGTCGGCCAGAGAGCACAATACCGCCCTCCTCTCCCTCATGGACCAAAGGAACACGGCCTGTTCCTGCGCCGGGTTGATAGCATTCCTTTAAAATCTGCAGGCTTCTGCCGAACAGGTTTTCCCCAATCTGACGGTAGGAGACGGGACCTTTCCCAATCTCCACCAACTCGTCAGCCGCATAAAATGCTTTGCGTGGCTTGTCTGGCTCGAATGCAAAAAACTCAGCCAAGCCTATCGGGATGCCATCCAATATGCGTTTCAAAGCACCCACCGATGGATTTGTGGAGTTGGACTCGATCAAAGATATGGTGGAGTTGGTCACCCCTGCACGTTTGGCCAACTCACGTTGTGATAATTTGTGAATGGACCGCAGATGCCGCAACCTGTTGCCAATATCGACGACCATCTTGGACCTCTCCGTTGCATATGTTCGATATACCGCAAACTGTGACACTCAAATTTATAAATATCAATGCCTTAGTGGCTACAAGAAATAGACTTGTTCGATAGCGGCAAGTGCAGGATTGATGGATCATTCTAACATGGGGAATCCGATGGATCAGAGCAGTAAATCCAACATGCCAAATCTTTCCAATTTCTGGATGCCGTTCACGGCGAACCGACAGTTCAAGACGTCGCCACGGTTGTTGGCCAGCGCAGAAGGCATGTACTACACCGATATCGACGGTAAGAAAATTCTGGATGGTACGGCAGGCTTGTGGTGCGTCAACGCCGGGCACGGACGTAGACGCATTACCGAAGCTGTAGAGCGCCAACTGTCCACTCTCGATTTCGCTCCCACTTTCCAGATGGGCCATCCGATTGCCTTCGAATTTGCCGAGAAGCTGGCGGCTGTCGCACCGGGCGGACCAGAGGGTGGACTGGATCGTATCTTCTTCACCGGCTCCGGTTCAGAATCCGTAGATACTGCGCTGAAGATCGCGATTGCCTATCAAAGGGCGATTGGCCAAGGGACTCGTAGTCGCATTATCGGTCGTGAAAAAGGCTATCACGGTGTCGGCTTCGGCGGTATTTCCGTTGGTGGCCTCGTCAACAATCGTCGTGTCTTTCCGCAGATCCCCGCAGCTCATATGCGCCATACGCTGGATTTGGACCGTAATGCCTTCTCACAAGGGTTGCCCGAACATGGCGTCGAACTGGCTGAAGACCTGGAGCGTCTTGTCGCTCTGCATGGCGCTGAAACCATAGCGGCTGTCATCGTTGAACCCATGTCGGGCTCCGCTGGGGTTATCCTTCCGCCTCAGGGCTATTTGCAGCGTTTGCGGACGATTGCCGACAAGCATGGAATTCTACTGATTTACGACGAAGTCATCACAGGTTTCGGCCGCCTCGGCAAACCATTCGCCACCGACTACTTCGGCGTCGTCCCAGATCTCGTCACCACGGCAAAAGGCATTACCAATGGCGCGATCCCGATGGGTGCAGTTTTCGCCAAACGCGCCGTGTATGATGCATTGATGCAAGGACCTGAAAATCAGATCGAGCTATTCCACGGCTATACCTATTCAGGCCACCCCGTAGCCTGCGCTGCGGGCATTGCTACGCTCGAAATCTATCAGGAAGAAAATCTCCTGACCCGCGCAGCGGATCTCGAAAAGACATGGCAGGACGCTCTCCACGCGTTGAAAGGACTGCCGCACGTTCTCGATATTCGCAACCTCGGCCTCGTGGGCGCAATCGAGCTTTCGCCACGCGAAGGTGCCCCGGGGACCCGTGGCTATGACGTGTTCGTAGAGTGCCTCAAGAAAGGTCTTTTGGTCCGCGTTACGGGCGACATCATTGCACTGTCCCCTCCACTGATCATAGAAGAACACCAGATTGCAGATATCGCCTCAATCATTGGTGATGCGCTGAAGACAACGGCTTGATGCTGTCAAAACACCAGAGCGGCCACGCGCCGCTCTGGTGTTGAAACAGTTCAATTATACTCAATTTTTAAAAAATCTATGCGTCTGTTTTTGTTGCATAAAAAACAGCAAGAGAAAGCCAAGTCGTACTTGTGTTTCACCACTTCGTACAGATAATTATGTCTGGTTATCGTTTAAATCGGAGATGTTCCGCGTTGAACGTTTTGCAATGCGCTTTGCAACGTCGCGAGTCTGATTACGTATATCAGGCACAGCAGTAATTTCCCAAAACTGCCCCGCTGTCAAGGCTCCAACAGCGAAGAGGCCTTGTCGCGGTATTTTATCACAACACAAAACGCGAGACTCTTCGTCAACTTGAATTCCCAGGCCAAGAGCGTCGATCTCTAACATGTTTTGTTCGTGCATGTTTTGCAAAAGCGGCGAGTGGCCAATTCCGGCGCGCTCCATGCCTGTACAATTCACCAGCCAGTCAAAAGCAAGGGAGGTTTCTACAGACGTTCCGCGCTGACGAAAGGTCAGACGGTTTTCTCCATCGATGCGCGCGATCTTGGAGACAAACCCTGCATGAACAGAAACAGTCCCATCCTTTAATAGCGCATCAAAAACCTCATACACCTGCGGCGCCACCCGGTGCCGGTGAATATTCCACCACGCCAATGCATGCCTGAGAAATCTCGATCTCTGCGGCTGGTTTAAACTCTGCCATAAACCTTGCGTGTTGTGCCGCAATCCTTCCATGACGGCTCGCCAGTCCTGCCCTCTCCTAACTTGAGTTCGGAGATCAGCCAGAATTTCACTTATCTCCAAACGCCCCTCAGACAATGCGGGCTCTACCGACTGCACAGGAACATGACTATGCGCGTGCGGCGTCAAACCTCGGCGGGATAAGACGTGGATCTTGCCGCGATGTCCCGCATTACGAAGAGACAAAACCTGATCGATCATCGTCAGGCCGGACCCGAGAATAGCGACGGTATCATCCGGTTTGACCCGCGAGAGCCAACCCAAACGCCAGGGATTCCTCACCACCCGCCGCAAAAGCGCGATATCAGCATCAGAAGTTAGCCGCGGCAAACTTGCAGTTCCGACGCCGAGACAAAGCGCGACACTTGCTGCCTTCAACTCTCTGCCGTCACTCAAGCCAAAGACCGCACATTCATTCTCGCATGCTAAGCAAGAGACAGCCTTCGCTTTCACGAAATCCACGCGCGCGCGTTGCTGTTTGCTCCGCAAAGAAGAAGCAAGCGTGTCGCGCAGATAAAGTCCATAATCATGACGCGACGCAAAGCTTCCGCCATCGACGGTACGTCCGCGCTTTGTCAGCCAATCCAGAAAGTCAGTCGGCCTGTCCGCAAACGCACTCATTCGGGCAGCTGGCACATTCAGCCGATGCAGGTGCAGTTCCGTTCTATAAGCAGTGCCACGCCCAAACGCGGAATCATCGCCAACAATAGCGATCGAGGCAGACGCCGGAAGCAGCTCAAGAAGATTGTTCACCAGACTGATCGCGGAAAAACCCGATCCAACAACAGCGACATCATAAACCACACAGAATCTCCTTCCGTTCATTGCGCTGGAAACAAACCTGAACTGAGGGCCAAAGGCAAACGGGAATCAGATTAACGATGACTGAGAATCCAATCAGGCCACAGGTGAGCTGATTAAGAATTGCTGTTAGCCGCGGCTAACTCTTTTCACCACTGCGGATGATCAGCGGCAATTTTAGTGAACGTCTCGGATTTCATGTGAAAAACGATGCTTAGCTGGCTGAAAAGATTCATGTTTAGGCCTCGATAATGCCTATTGCGCAAAAAAGAGAATCGGCGCTTATATCTCAGTTGCGGAAAAAACCGATTTCAGCGGAAAAAAACGCAACTGATCCAACAAGCGGAAAACACTTGATATGACCCAAAGCGCCGATCTGAAATCTGCTGAGAAGGCACCCGATCTTACGGAGCTGATCCTACAGCATTCGGCCGCGCTGTCTGCGCAACTGCAAGCGCACAACGCAAATACTTTCGCACCACTTGCGGAAAAAAGCATGCGGAATTTTTCTCCGTCAGAGACTGCCAAACTGATTGGCATTGGAGAAGCCTATCTGCGCCAGATCGCAGCTGAGCAACCAGAGCTTAGCGCTTCGCAGAGTGGCGGACGCCGCAGCTATTCCGTGGAAGACATTCACGAGATCCGTAAGTTCCTCGATCAGGGTGCTCGTGGCACGCGTCGTTATCTTCCCCATCGCCGCGAAGGGGAAGACCTGCAGGTCATCGCAGTCATGAACTTTAAGGGTGGATCGGGCAAAACGACGACGTCGGCACATCTTGCACAATATCTCGCACTGCGTGGCTACCGTGTTCTCGCCATCGATCTGGATCCTCAGGCAAGCTTGTCCGCCCTGTTCGGACATCAGCCCGAGCTGGACGTTGGGCCTAATGAAACCTTATATGGCGCAATCCGTTACGATGGCGAACAACGCCCTATCGCCGAAATCGTTCGCGGAACTTACATTCCCGATCTTCACATTATTCCGGGCAATCTGGAACTGATGGAGTTCGAACATGATACGCCACGGGCTCTAATGCGTCGCGCGCCTGGAGATACGTTGTTTTTCGCTCGCATTGGCCAGGCTATCGCGCAGGCGCAAAACTTTTATGACGTCGTGGTCATCGACTGCCCCCCACAGCTTGGCTACCTGACGCTCTCGGCGTTAACCGCAGCAACATCAGTGTTGGTAACAGTCCATCCGCAAATGCTGGATGTCATGTCCATGAACCAGTTTCTTGCCATGACAGGTGACCTTCTTGCGGAAATAGGCAGAGCGGGAGCACGTTCGGATTATCACTGGATGCGCTATCTCGTGACCCGCTTTGAACCAAGTGATGGCCCTCAAAATCAGATGGTGGCTTTCCTGCGCTCGATTTTCGGCGAGCACGTGTTGAACCATCCGATGCTGAAAACGACAGCAGTATCCGATGCCGGTTTAACCAATCAGACACTTTTTGAGGTGGAGCGGACACAATTCACGCGAACGACCTATGACCGTGCGTTGGAAGCCATGACGAATGTGAACGCCGAAATTGAAGGCTTAATTAAGAAAGCCTGGGGTAGAACCGTATGAGCAGAAAAGAAATATTCGCCAATCTCGGCGGCAAGAACGCCGAAAATGCAGACGCTCCAGTCGAGCGAGCACGTCCGCGCATTCGCCCTATTCTCGGCTCGCCTGAATTGGTCACCGACGTTATAAATTCTCCGGTGGGAATGATCGGCCAATCCTTGAACGAGGTGTCGGAGCGCTCCAAAAGGGCCGAGGAAATTGAGCGCAAACTTGCCGAAGGTTTGACCATTGTCGCGCTCGACGCCTCAGATGTTGATCCGTCGTTTATTCCTGACCGCATGCCGTCATCAATCGAAGCTGATTTCGGACTGGTTGAGGCCATTCGCGAACAGGGCCAGCAAGTTCCAATTCTCGTTCGCCCCCATCCAGATCATCCCGGCCGCTATCAGGTCGCGTTCGGTCACCGTCGTTTGCGGGCTGTGGCTGAAATCGGTATTCCGGTTCGCGCAGTCGTTCGTAATCTTACGGATGAACAGCTTGTCGTGGCACAGGGCCAGGAAAACAACGAGCGTCGCGATCTCAGCTACATTGAAAAGGCGCGCTTTGCTCAAAAGCTCCAGATGCGCTTCTCGCGGGAAACAATCATGGCCGCGATGTCGCTTTATAAGGGTGACCTATCCAACATGCTTTCGGTCGTGGGTCGCATCCCCGATGACATCGTCGATAGCATTGGCCCTGCCCCGGGTGTCGGTCGTCGCAGCTGGATGGACCTTGCTGAACAGCTTTCCTCATCGAAGGTCAACGAAGCTGCGCGGGCATATCTCAACGATGAGAGTGTTGCCAGGCTTCCCTCGGAAGAACGTTTCAAATCCGTTCTGGAGTTCTTGAAACCGAAGGCAGAGCCCAAGAAGATGGGTGTCATGTCGACCGAAAGCGGTCAAAAACTCGCAAAAATCGTAGAGACCGACCAACGGCTCGACATTTCCATTGATCGTCGGCAGGCGCCTGAGTTCGCAGCCTTCGTTCTGGAACATCTACAAACACTGTTCGAAGAGCATCGCTCAAAACAGTGATCACCACGTTTCGATTGAAACATTAACAGGAGCAGCAAGCCCAAAAGAAAAAAGCCCCCGAACGTTACCGCACGGAAGCTTTCTTTGATCTAAGCACCCAAAGAATCTCATTTCCGCGAATCATAGTCAAGAGTCTTGGCATCGATATTTGGTCGGTGGGCGATTTTCTTTTGCCTTTTTGAAGGTGAAAGACATGAATAGTGATATTGTAACGACGTCCTTTGGGCGGCGAAGGCTTTCTATTGGCCGTCTCGCAAGCCAGTTCGCGTCAAGAAACATTGATCCTGCGCGGTCAATAGACAAATGGAAACTGTTTCGCGCAACATGCGAAGCTCGTCCTCTGCTGGGAATTTCAGACCGATCATTGGCCGTCTTGAACGCATTGCTCAGTTTCTATCCCAAAGCAGAACTATCCGAAGAAAACGGCCTGGTCGTATTTCCATCAAACCAGCAGCTTTCCCTGCGCGCACATGGGATGGCAGAACAGACGTTGCGTCGCCATCTTTCAGCGCTGGTAGACGCTGGTCTCATTCTGCGCAAAGACAGTCCCAATGGAAAACGTTATGCACGTAAGGACAGGACCGGCAGCATTAGCGATGCATATGGTTTCTCACTCGCACCACTCATTGCACGCGCTGACGACATCCAGAGGATAGCCGATCAGGTCGTGGAAGAGCGATTGCAGCTGCAAAGACTGCGCGAAAAGATCAGCCTTTGCCGCAGAGATATTACCAAGTTCTGTGAAATAGCCTTGGCAGATGGCATCGAAGGCGATTGGGACGCCTACCAAAAGCAGTATTACGTCATCACATCCACGCTTGATCGCAAGTCAAAGGCCACCTATCTCGCAATCGTTCTGGACGATTTGAGAAATTTGCGCGATAAGATGGCTAACCAGTTGGAAAAGCACATAGAAAAACAAAAAATTAGCGGCAATGCCTATCAAAATGAGCGGCTTATACAGAATTCAGAATCCGAATCTATTTTTGAAACATCCGATGTGGATAAACAGGAAAGCAGGCTAACGAAGGCGCAAGCAGACACCAACACTGCTTTGGAAAAGACGAATGTCGCAAAGGACCAACCAATCAACACCACTCGGATCAGGAGTGAAGGTTTTGATCTTCAAACTATTCTAAAAGCCTGCCCCGAGATCATTCTCTATGGCCCTAACAGTGAAGTCAGGAGCTGGAGCGACCTCAAACAGGCAGCCAATGTCGTTCGCGCAATGCTTTCCATCAGCCATTCCGCTTATGAAGCGGCCGAAAAAACTATGGGAACACAGCATACAGACGCAATCATAGCGTGTATTTTGGAGCGCGCTGATGCAATTCAGTCGGCCGGTGGTTATCTCAGAAGCTTGACGGAGAAGGCGCAAACCAAGCAATTCTCGATAAAGCCCATGCTGATGGCTCTTTTGAAAGCCCGCACGTTATCAACACCCCCGGTTTCCCATGCCTTCTGCTAAAAACAGAGTTGAAAAAAGTATCGTCGCAATAAAATTGACTTTTTGAGGAAAGATTTTTATGTGCGCTGAAGTGATGGCTGAAAGGAATGACTGAATGACCGCTGCTGAATTGAAAATCGGAACATCCGAGCTTGAACCAAGCCGGACAAAACGTTTGAGAGCAGCGACGCACGAAGCCCACAAAATTCTGGACAGCTTTATCACGTCTGCAAAACCATTCGAAAATCGCGAAAACTTCGGCAAATTTGTTCAAAGCCAATATCTCTTTCACAGAGATCTCGACGCGTTCTTTTTCAATGGAACACTGGACCACCTCTTGCCGGATTTAAAAGGACGTCGACGCCTTGACTTCATCGCCCAAGACTTGGCAGACCTGACAATCGCGGCGCCTGACACCGCAGATATCCATTTTAGCGAGGATGCTGCTGCGTTTGATCTCCCAGAGGCTTTGGGCTGGCTCTATGTGGTCGAAGGCTCCAATCTTGGTGCAGCGTTTCTATTGAAAGACGCCGCAAAGCTTGGTCTTGATGAAACATTCGGTGCTCGCCATCTCGCAGGGGCACCGGAAGGACGCGGATTGCATTGGAAAACATTCGTCGCAGCGCTCGACGCGGTCGAACTGACCCCTGAGGAAGAAAACCGGGTGATTCAAGGTGCCGAAGCTGCATTTCACGCAGTGCATGGTCACGCTAGGCGCATGATGTCCTAAACACCTTTTGTCTGAGAAGGCTAGTTGCATAGGCTATCGCGCGACTTGCCCTCAGATGTGTTTGAGCTACATTGTTTCGGTGGCGGGGAGGCCACTCCACAGGAGGTTCAATGACATATCGACTTTTCAAGCGGCGCACTGCGCTGACACTAGCTGCATCTGCTGCGACTTTTCTCGCTCTTGGTAATACAGCACAGGCCCAGAGTTTTCCGGACAGAACGATAACAATGGTCGTTCCCTTTGCGGCCGGAGGCTCCACCGATGTGGTTGCCCGTGTCATTGCGCAGAAAATGGGTGATGAACTCGGCCAGCAGATCGTCGTGGAAAATGTCGCAGGCGCTGGGGGCAACCTCGGTGCGGACCGGGTCGCTCGTGCTGAGCCGGATGGTTACACGATTCTGATGGGTACAGTTGCTACCCACGCGCTTAATCCTCTTATTCTCAAAACAAAACCCTATGATCCCGAAAAGGACTTCGCCCCGATCTCTTTGCTGGTCGTGGTTCCCAACGTTTTGGTGGTCAATCCTAAACTGCCCGTCAATACAGTCGCAGACCTCATTGCTCTCTTGAAGGCCGAACCGGATAAATATGCCTATGCATCATCCGGTAACGGAACCCCTCTTCATCTGTCTGGCGAGCTTTTCAAGGCCATGGCAGGGGTCAGCATGCAGCATGTGCCCTATAAGGGATCGGGTCCGGCTCTGAACGACCTTCTTGGCAATCAGGTCTCGATCATGTTCGATAATCTGCCTTCATCTTCCGGACACATCAAATCGGGAACATTGAAGGCACTGGGCGTGACAACTGCGGAGCGCGCATCGTCCTTCCCAGACGTGCCGACGATTGCCGAGACGGTCCCAGGCTATGAGACCTACACTTGGAACGCGCTGTTTGCGCCTGCGGGAACGCCGGCGGAAGCTGTCGACAAGCTGAATGCAGCTGCAAAAAAAGCGCTTGCCGATACAAGCGTCGCCGCTCGGATGGCAGATTTCAGTGCAAAAATCGTCGGCTCTACGCCTGATGAACTAAAAACGCATGTGGCGGAGGAAATCGCCAAATGGGAACCGGTTGTCAAAAGTGCCAATGTCCAGATGGACTGAACTAAAGTTCGGGACGATCGGTTGTCACGCCGATCGTCCTGGTAGCTGACAAAGCGGTTCCGGTTGCGCATGTTCGCCCTTCGACAGGGTCCAGTCGATCGTACGCGCAAATAACTCCTCGAAATTATGACGTCTTCATTTCACTTGATTGGAAGCATCTGCCGAAGAAATAAGCAATATTTTTATCAAACGATAAATATTTTATCATTTGATAAAAATAAAAATTGCTTTAGCGTATAAGACATTGTTTTTGCTGATCATACGAGACTGGCACAGAACCTGCATTTTATCTCTCATCAGTTTGATACAGTCACTTGATACGGAGGATGCATATGGAAATCGGTGTTTTCATTCCAATTGGAAACAATGGCTGGCTGCTGTCGGAAAACGCGCCGCAATACAAGCCAAGCTTCGAACTTAACAAACAGATCACTTTGACGGCTGAAAAATATGGATTTGATTTTGCGCTGTCGATGATCAAGCTGCGCGGATTTGGCGGCAAGACGGAATTCTGGGACTACAATCTGGAATCCTTCACGCTAATGGCTGGGCTTGCTGCTGTCACCTCGAAAATCAAGCTTTTCGGCACCACGGCTACTCTTGTGATGCCCCCTGCCATCGTTGCACGCATGGCCACCACCATCGATTCAATTTCTGGAGGCCGTTTCGGCATCAATCTCATCACGGGTTGGCAGCGCCCGGAATATAGCCAGATGGGCCTTTGGCCGGGCGATGAATATTTTGCCGACCGCTACACCTATCTCAGCGAATATACCACGGTGCTTCAGGAACTATTGACGACCGGCCAGTCTGACCTCAAAGGCAAATATTTCACGATGGACGATTGCCGCATGAAGCCGGTGCCGCAGGGGGATGTAAAGCTGATCTGCGCTGGTTCATCCGACAAAGGTATGGAATTTTCGGCGAAATTTGCTGATTACAGCTTCTGTTTTGGCGTGGGCGTCAATACGCCAAAGGCCTTTGCACCCACCAATGAACGTTTGCTGGCGGCTACTGAAAAGTCGGGGCGTGATGTGCGTTCCTTCGTGCTGACCATGGTGCTTGCCGAGGAAAAATCCGAGGATGCCTGGGCGAAGTGGGAACACTACAAGGCAGGTGCAGACCAGGAAGCGATCAAATGGCTGGGTCTGCAAAGCTCGGTCGATACCAAGTCCGGTGCCGATACCAATGTGCGCCACATGGCCAACCCGGTATCAGCCGTCAACATCAACATGGGCACCATCATCGGTTCCTATGAAGAGGTTGCCGCCATGTTGGATGAAATGAGTGAAGTGCCGGGAACCGGCGGCGTCATGCTGACATTCGATGATTTCGTGGATGGTATCGAGAAATTTGGTCAATACGTGCAGCCGCTGATGAAGAGCAGGCAACATGTGGTTACTGCTCTGGAGGCCGCGGAATGACTGACGCCGTTGTGACGGGCTATCAGGCACCAAAGAGCCGCTCGGAAAGTGTCACTCTTCCGGCAAGACCCGAACCAATCTCGTTGAAGCCCAGCGAAACCGCCGTCGTGGTGGTGGATATGCAGAATGCCTACTCCACAGAAGGCGGTTACGTCGATCTGGCCGGTTTCGACATTACCGGTGCGAAATCCACCATTTCCAATATTGGGAGGACGCTGGATGCGGCACGCCGGGCAGGGGTTCAGGTCATTTATTTCCAGAATGGTTGGGACAGCGATTATGTCGAGGCGGGTGGCCCCGGCTCTCCCAACTGGCACAAGTCCAACGCACTGAAGACCATGCGCGCGCGTCCTGACCTGCAAGGGAAACTGTTGGCAAAAGGCACCTGGGATTATGCCATTGTCGATGAGCTACAGCCGCAGCCAGGGGATATTCTGGTGCCGAAGACGCGATATAGCGGTTTCTTCAACACCAATATGGACAGCGTGCTGCGCGCAAGGGGTATCCGAAATCTCGTCTTTGTCGGAATTGCCACCAATGTCTGTGTGGAAAGCTCGCTGCGTGATGCCTTCCATCTCGAATATTTCGGTGTGATGCTGGAAGATGCCACGCACCATCTCGGCCCTGATTTCATCCAGCAGGCGACCGTCTACAATGTCGAGAAATTTTTCGGCTGGGTGGCGACGGTCAATGATTTCTGCGCGGTCATTTCGCAGGCCGCACCCATCGAAGATTGATCCACTATCGACAAAGAGGAAAACGATATGCCCAAGAAAATCATTGTACCGGAAGGCACAGCCAAGCCGATTGCTCCATTTTCGCCAGGAACATTGGCGGACGGCGTCGTTTACGTGTCGGGAACACTCCCTTTCGACAAAAATAACGACGTGGTGCATGTGGGTGATGCCGCAGCGCAGACCCGACATGTTCTGGAAACGATCAAATCGGTAATCGAAACCGCAGGCGGCACCATGGATGATGTTACCATGAACCATATCTTCATCACCGACTGGGTCAATTATCAGGCCATCAACGCTGTCTATGCCGAGTATTTTCCCGGCGATAAACCGGCGCGCTACTGCATCCAGTGCGGTTTGGTAAAGCCCGATGCGTTGGTGGAAATCGCCACAGTCGCCCACATCGGCACAAAGTAGGACGCCATGCATTTCGAGGTTCATGGACAGACGCGACCGGATGCAGAAACAATTCTGTTGTCCTCCGGTTTGGGCGGATCAGGCAGCTATTGGGCACCGCAGATGGAGATACTGGGCCAGCATTTCCGCGTGGTAACCTATGACCATCGCGGCACCGGCAGAACTGGTGGTGAGGTGCCGGAAACAGGCGGCATTTCCGCGATGGCCGACGATTTGCTGGACATCGCGTCATCCCTGAATCTCGAAAAATTTCACTTCATGGGTCATGCCCTTGGCGGTTTGATTGGGCTTGATATCGCCTTGCGAAAGCCGGGCCTTATCGACAAGCTAATATTGATCAACGCCTGGAGCAAAGCCGATCCGCATTCCGGTCGGTGCTTCGACGCGCGCATAGCGCTTCTTGAAAATTCCGGCGTGGAAGCTTTCGTGAAAGCCCAGCCGCTGTTTCTCTACCCGGCGGTTTGGATGTCCGAGAACGCCGAACGGCTGGCAAAGGACGACGCCCACGGTGTGGCGCATTTTCAAGGCAAGCAGAATGTCTTGCGGCGCATCGCAGCGCTCAGGGCGTTCGATGTGGAGGGGCGGCTATCGGAAATCGAAAACCAGACGCTGGTTCTGACGGCGAAAGATGATCTTCTCGTGCCTTTTACCCGCTCGTTGCTGTTGGCAGGGGACTTGCCAAATGCAGAGCTTGTCATTTTTGAAACGGGTGCACATGCCGTCAATGCTGTCGATATCAGTGGCTTCAATGAAACGTTGAAAAAATTCCTGCTGCCCTCGGCATCAGCTCGAATTTTATGATTTAGAAGAGAAGGTTTGTTTAGATGCAGATATTGTCTCTCAAAAAGGATGTGACAATGGAGACGAAGACTGTGGAACAGCGCAGCCTGGACTATCGCAACGCGATGTCCCGATTGGCCGGTGCGGTTAACATCGTCACGACTGACGGGCCTGCGGGCAAAGCTGGTTTTGCGGCAACCGCAGTGTGCAGCGTCTCCGACAATCCACCAACATTGCTGGTCTGCCTTAACCGGAATTCCTCGGCGCACAAATCCGTTGTCGAAAATGGTGTCGTTTGCATCAATACACTGGCTGGCGAGCAGGAAGCGTTGAGCGGTATCTTCGGTGGCAAGACGCCGATGGATGTCCGGTTTGCCTCTGGCACATGGACAACGTTGCAAACGAACGCCCCTGTATTGGAGGGCGCGCTTGTCTCCTTCGATTGCCGCATCCGTACCATTCATGATGGTGTGACGCACGATATTCTGATGTGCGAAGTATTGGATACCGTCATTGGCGGTGGGGAAGAAGCTCTGATGTATTTCAAGCGAGCTTACCGGCAGCTTTGAGGGGAGGCGAAGCTATTGCGGACTGACCGCGAAAGCAGAGAACCATAAACAGTTGTTGATACAGGGGTGAACCGACAGCCTCATACAAGTTTACCATCCTACCGTTGCGGCAAATACGGATAGGAGAGCAGTATGAACATTGACCTCGATGACCTGGCGCTCGAGAGATTGATGAAGGAGCGGGTGTGGACTTTCGGCAAGGCTGGCACAGACGAAGTCTTTGCACCGAAAATGTCTTTCGAAAGCGGCGGCTGGTTGCAGGGATATGCTCATCCGAACGAACATTCCTGGAGAGTGAAGGGCGGTTGTGTCGAATTTCTGAGCCAGAACAATGCAGTCACCACACGCTTCGACACTCTGAAATCCGTAGACGGACGATTTGAAATGGAAGGGCAGGGGCGCCTGCCTGGCGATAATCCTGTTCACCGTCTCAGTGAATGCGGCCAGCGTAAAAAAAACGAAAATAGAACGGCGCTGATCGTTCCCATCCACGATGCTTACTTCACTTACGGAATCAATTTTCTGTTTCAAAGCATCGGAGCCGATTACGATGTCGTCTTCGTGTTCTCGACCGACGCCGACCGTCTGCAATTTCGGGAGATGCATCAGGCCTCGCCGTTCCTCAGCTACTCCTCCATCGTGCTATCCGATTACTTTTCCGGAAGTGCCTTGTCGGTGGTCGCCGACCGGCGCACCTGGCCAACGGTCAAGAAATTCCTCGCTTTGTCTCTGACACATCAGTTCTACGATTATCTTCTGTGCGTCGATGCCGAAACCTTCGTGCTCAATCCAACGGGTTGGACCAAAGCTTCGGAAGAGATCGTGTCTGCGGCGCGCTGGTATGGTGGCGGATTGACCGCTGCCCACACCAACGAGCGACAGATCATGTATTCGTCATCCCTCATCCTCGCCCCTGCCGAAGAGCGCGAGAACATCCGCACGGTTTCCGGCAACTGGAGCATCTATACCTGGTGGTGGGACTTACCGGTCTACTCGGCAAAAAGCGTCCCGGGCTTTCTTGAATGGATCGGCTGGGATGCGAGCCTGCAATTTGTGGAACGGCTGGTTCACAGTGTCTTCGACCATATCACCTATCAATTTTACATGGCCCTGCATGGTGGATTCTCGTTCACGCTCGTCGGTGGCGTGACGCATTCATTGGAATTCTGCAACGCCAATATCGTTTCTCGTGTTCACCAGCAGATAAACCCGATGAAATGGACAAACGCGCTCGCCTACACGCAGGACCCGGTATTCTTCAAACAAAACGATTATCTGGCGCTCTATCACATCGACAGAAAGACCTTTCCGCAATTCAATCCGGATTGATGGATTGGGCTGCAACGCCTGAAAGGCAAAACTTTCGCCAAGACTGAATGGAAACGTCATGAAAATTCTCGCGCATAGGGGTTGGTGGCTGGAACCTCACGAAAAAAACAGTGAGGTAGCCTTCAAGCGCGCTTTTGAAAATGGTTTCGGGGTCGAAACCGACACGCGTGATCAGAATGGTGTGCTGAAAATCGCCCATGATATGCCCGTGGGCGATGAGGTGATGGACCTCGACTATTTTCTGGCTCTACATAAAAGCTGTGTCGGATCGGGCACCATCGCCATGAATATCAAAGCGGACGGTCTACAAAAAGCACTCCGCGCCTCACTCGACCGCGCAGGCATTGCGGATCTGTTCTGCTTCGACATGGCTGTTCCAGATGCTCTCGGCTATTTCAACCAGGGTTTCGTCACCTATACTCGCCATTCTGAACTCGAGCCTGTGCCACCCTACTACGACAGGGCACAGGGTGTTTGGCTGGACGCCTTTTATTCGGACTGGATCACGCCCGACGTCATTCAGAAACATCGCGACGCTGGCAAACAGGTCGCCCTTGTTTCACCCGAACTACACGGGCGCGACCATGCTGCAGCCTGGGATGCCTGGGGGGATCTCAATGGTGACGACATCTCGATTTGCACGGATTTGCCGCATCTTGCCGCGGAAAAATGGGGTTAAACGTCAGCCATGAACCGGACGGACAGAATACGATGATCAAGGCAGTACTTTTCGACATGGATGGCGTTCTGATTGACGCCAAGGAATGGCATTATGAGACACTCAATGATGCTCTGGCGCTGTTTGGATTAAATATCAGCCGCACGGAGCATCTTGCTGTCTATGACGGATTGCCCACGCGCAAGAAGCTTGAAATGTTGAGCAAAACCCGTGGATTGCCGCCGAAGCTGCATGATTTTCTCAACACGCTCAAACAGAAGATGACCTACCAGGTCATCGTCGAAAAATGCCTTCCGGTCTTTCACCACGAATACGCTCTTTCCCGGCTGAAGCGGGAGGGGAAAAGTATCGTTGTGTGCTCGAATTCCGTCCGGTCGAGTGTCGAAGCGATGATGCGCCAATCCGACCTTTTGAAGTATCTGGACTTCTTTCTGTCCAATCAGGATGTCGCCAAGGCGAAGCCAGATCCGGAAATCTATCTGACCGCTATAGAGCGGTTGAAACTGCGCCCTGAGGAATGCCTGATCCTTGAAGACAATGACCACGGCATTCAGGCTGCACGGTCATCCGGCGCGCATGTACTGGTCGTTGGTTCTACCAATGACGTCACGTATGAGCGCATCATGAAAAAAATTAACTCCATCGAAGCGGTCGCCCAGTGAGATATCTTATCCCCATAGCGTCTAAGGACGATCTCTTTCCCAAGGAAGAGTTTCATTTTCCTAAACCTCTGATCGAGGTGGACGGATCTCCGATGATCTCTCTCGTCATCAACAGCATTCGCAATCGCGACGCTTCTGCGAAATTCATTTTCATCGTATTCCATCAGGATGCGCTCGAATACAGCCTCGACTCTATTCTGAAACTGCTTGCAGGCGCCAACAGCGTGGTCATCGAGTTGAACAATCCGACGATGGGCGCTGTCTGCTCCGCTTTGATGGCTATCGATCACATCGCTGACGATGAGCCTTTGGTTATCTGCAATGGCGACCAGATCATCGATGCGGATCTGTCAGGAATTGCGCGGGATTTCGTTCGTTCTGGCGCGGATGCTGGCGTTGTGACATTCAGTTCCGTGCATCCACGCTGGTCCTATATACGTGAGAACGAGAAGGGCGAAGTCATAGAGACGGCCGAAAAGCGCGTTTTGAGCCGTAAGGCGATCGCCGGCTACTATTATTTCCGGAGCGGCAACCTGTTCATCCAAGCGGCTCAAACCTACCTTCTGAAAGCCAGTCTGATCGGTGGAAAATATTATCTCTCACCCGTCTTGAACGAGGTCGTTCTCATGGGCGGAAAGATCGTGAAACACGAGGTTTCTTCCGACAGCTACATTTCGTTCTATTCGCCAAAACGCATCGAACTTTATCAAAATGAACTGCGCAGCAAGATAGCTGCCATCGCCAACCCTGCGAGACAGGTGCAGGTGGTCATTCCCATGGCAGGCCTCGGCAGCCGGTTCGCCAAGGTTGGTTACACCAAGCCAAAGCCGTTCATCGACGTCAAGGGCAAGACCATGATCGAGCGGGTCATGGATAACCTGCGTTTGACCGATGCGCGGTTTGTGCTGATCGCAAGGGAAGAGCATCTTGATGCGGAACCCGACGTCGTTGAAGAATTGAAGACTCACGGTGATCTGGCGTTTTCCTCCATCAACTTCGTCACGGAGGGGGCTGCCTGTACTGTTCTGACAGCGCGCCAGCACCTTGATCCCGATGCGCCGCTCCTGATTGCCAATTGCGATCAGATTGTCGATTTCGACTGCAGTGAGTATCTGCGCGACGCCGTGGACCGTAATCTGGACGGCTCTATTCTATGCTTCAAGGACAGGGTACGCGATCCGAAATGGTCCTTTGCGCATGTGAACGACGACGGGCTGGTCGATGAGGTCAAGGAAAAGGTCGCGATTTCAGATAACGCGACGGTCGGCATCTACTACTTCAGGCGTGCCCGTGACTTTATCGACGCGGCAACGGATATGATTTCGCATAACGACCGGTCCAACAACGAGTTCTATGTCTGCCCGGTCTACAATTACCTGATCCGGCAGGGCGCAAGAATCGGCGTCTATCATGTCGCTCCCGAAGCCATGCACGGAATAGGGACGCCTCCCGATCTTGAAGCCTATCTGGAGCTGATCTGACCGCCATGAAATGTATCGTCCCGCTGGCCGGACCCGATCTGTGGACAAATGAATACGGCTTCAGACCCTGCGTGGACCTGAACGGAACGCCATTGATCGAAGCTGCCCTCGGCAGACGAGCGTGGGCAGATCGGCTCTCAGGTGCAGATTACATATTCGTCGTCCGCGAGGTCGACAAGCTTGATGATCTCCGAGGATATCTCCAGCGGACATGGCCCAGGTGCCAGATCGTCACGTTGTCGAACCTCACAGGTGGAGCGCTGTTTTCGGCTTTGGCGGCAATGGCCCTCGTTGCGCCAGACGAACCGGTGATCATCGATTTGGCGGATATTCTGTTTTCAGATGGGCCTGATGATCCGGAGGCGCTGTTTTCGACACAGGGTTACGGAGCCATCGTTCCAGTCTTCACCTCCACCGAAAGCTGCTACAGCTATCTCGAGATCGTGGAAGGCGTGGTCACACGAGCGCGCGAAAAGGACGTCATATCCGACCACGCATCTGCTGGCGTGTACATGTTCCGAAACATGCAAGTGTTTCTGCGCGCAGCCGTTCACAATATAGATGAACGCGTTTCAATAAGCCACCGTGGCGTACTTTTCATCTGCCCCATGGTCAACGGCGTTATCGCTGACGGTCATGCGGTGGCGGCCCCTCACATTGATGATTGCCAGCCTGTAGGCAAAATTTTCCACCAGAAATAGGGTGCTAAACGATGCACACTCGCGGAGGCGTTGACGCGGAGCGGTGTTCTTTTGAGCCCTCTGTAGCGGTCTTCATTTTCCATAAGCGACATCGTTGCCCAAGCATGGGAAATAACGACGCCTATTCGCTTTTTGCAGGCGAACGTCACCCGAAACTTTTCGGGTCCAAAGTTCGCGAAGGCTGGCCCGAGGTTGCCGATTTCAACGACAATGTCATGAAACAGCCTGTCTTGCGGCACACTGTCCTACAAGGATCAGGAGCTCCCGCTTCATCGCTATGGCAGACCTGAACAGGTGTGGATGAACCTGGATTATCCACCGGTCGTCAGCGATGACGGGACCTGTGTCGGTGTGATTTCGATCTTCAATGAGACGTCGGAACGGGCAGAAGCTGCGCGGCTATCTCGCCCAAGCCTCGAACTCCTGTTTATCACGGGTTATGCGGAGAACGCTGTCCTCAACCACGGTCATCTGGATCAAGGTATGCACGTTATGACAAAGCCGTTCCAGATGGACGCTTTTGCGCGAGAGGTGAAAGAGTTGATCGGTAGGTAGCAGTCAAAATGGTATCATTAGGGAACTCTAATGCGGACTGGTCGTTTGCTCCTCGTCTTCCAAAAAGGAACCGTACAATGACTGGTCATGACCAACAGCCTATAAGCCCTGTGGAAACTCCCCGGGGTCCAATCTCTACACCGGGCATTCCCGACCGAGTGCAAGAGAAGCCGCCTGTACCGCCCATCAAAGACCCTGGTGATAGCAAAAACCCGAACGATCCGACCCTCAATCCGGCATTGCTGCCTATCGGCGACCCTGCTGGCGCTTCGTGAACTGGTGCGCTTGGATTTGGCTAACAGGACGTGTTGATAGTGTAATGATGTTTATGCCTATGGCGTAGACAGCGCTTGGTAGGGGCCGACACCAAACATTTTATGGGACATGGTGTTCGAAAATATAAGCATCAGGCATTTTTCGCAAATTCGCCCAGCGTGCTTACACATCCAAATCAGTGGTGGGTTTTGTCTCAGAGGAATGCACATGGCCCCGTTGAGCCATGTGCGCGTTGCGTGAGTATCAGCTTGCGGTGCGCAGCTGCAGGCGCGAAACGCCAGCTGCCACATTTACACCCAGGCCTGCTTCGGCACTCAGCGGCTGCAAACCGAAGTTCTTGGCGTTGCCGCCAACCAGCGCATTGGCGCCAAGTCCGATGCCGAGCGAGGCGCGGGCGGACGCGCCGACGTAAGTGCCGGCCAAACTGCCCCGGCCGATGGTTGTCGGTTCAGTGTTGTAAACGATCCATGTGATGTAGGACTTGCCGGTTACGCCGACGTCGAGACCGAGTTTGCCAATCGTGCCGGTGTAGCGTTCAACCTTGCCGCTGCGTTGCTTGAACTGGCATTCTACAGCCCGGCTGGAGCCGACCAGAAGGCCGATGCCGCCTGCGACTTCACAAGACAGCGTTCCCAAGCGTTCCTTGGGCTGCGACGCCACACGCTCTGCGGACTTTCGGTTATGCTGCGTGCTTGCTGCGGATGCTGCGGATGTAATCGTCAGTGCGCCAGCGATGGCGAGGATGATTGATTTGTTCATATCAAGTCTCTTTTCATGTAAAGAATTTTGCCCGATGCCTGACCATCCGTCAAAGGTTCGCAGGCAGGCTGAGTGGGCATTGGCAAGCACGTCTCTTGAACATCTATGGTGCTGTGAACGGGCTTGGATGAGAAATCAGCGGCAATTTCAATCGCCTTGTCCACCGCCGCGTCGCAGGACGCGTGACCCGTGAGCATGACAATGCCCTGCGAGACCTCAACATCGATCCGGCAGCCTTCAAGACCTTGCGCATAGGCAAGCAAAGACCTGATCGCAGCACAAGTTGCGCAGTGACCGGAAGACGAAACTTCGGGCGTTGAGAAATCGAGAAAGAGCATGGGGAAATTGCCTCCTTTGATCTGGTTCGCCAATGCAGGCGAACCAGATTGCTGGATCGATGCTTACTTCAGGGCGTCCCTGACAGCATCGGCACCCTTGCCAACTTTGCCCTGGACATCGCCCGCAATCTTCTCGCCCTTGCCTTCGGCTTCCAGTTTCTTGTTGCCGGTCAGCTTGCCGGCGGCTTCCTTGATTGTGCCTTTCAGTTCCTTGGCGGCACCTTCGATACGGTTCTTATCCATGATGTATCCTTCCTAAAACTGTGTTTGTCTTATCTGGCGCAGTGGGACGTTCCGGACAGGAACCAGCGCCACGCCATAGGAGATACAGCTGCAAAGGAAGCTTTTGCAGAGCGAAAAATACTATCTGAATTGGTAGAAAATGACCTTTTTTGTGAAAATCAGTCCGTTTTTTACTTATTTTTTGGCTTTTGAGTTGGCCTTGGGATCGGCCGTGCCGGTAAATCCGCGCTCACGTGCCCAGATGACAGCGGCTGCACGGCGATTGACGCCGATTTTCCCATAGAGAGAAGCGATGTGATTGCGGATCGTGTTTTTGGACAGATGTAACGTTTCACCCATCTCTGCATCGCTCTGGCCGTTACAGATCAAGCCCAGAATTTCGCGCTCGCGGTCGCTCAACTCCATCAGCCGAGCGGTGGGTGCCGCAGTCGATTGGTGCTTGAGCGTTGCCAGCCGATCAACGATGGAGCGGCTGAACCAGGACGTATCCGCCATCACGCTCTCGATCGCCTCCACCAGTTGCGCTTCGCTGCGTCTGCGCTCCGTCACGTCCTGAAGCGCCCAGATCACGCATTGCTCATCATTGATTTCTACCCGTTCGGCAGAAACGAGGCAGTCAGCCGTGCCGCCGTCTTTCTGGCGCATACGCAGGGGTTCGTTGCGAACGAAGGCATTGTCGCGCAGCTTTTGCTCCAGCGCGCGTCGTGCCGCCACATCTTCCCACAGTCGAAGATCGCTTGCGGTGCGACCGGTAATTTCCGTCACGCTGTAGCCGGAGACTTGCAGGAAGGCATCGTTGGCCTCGGTGAAAACGAAATCATCCAGCCGGGAGACCGCAGCCGGTGCCGGTGAGAGCCGGAAGGATTTGGAGAAGCGTTCCTCGCTCTGGCGTAATGCGTTTTGAGCTTTGCGTCTGGCATCGAGATCGGCAAAGGTGAAGAGCATGCACGGCTCCTCGACTACGGAAATCGGCTCACCAGCAACGATGACCAGCCGGTCGCCGCCATCTGGCAGCGGAACAAGAGCTTCGCGGTGACGGATCACCCGGCCATCGCCCAGTTTGGTGAGCGCATCCTCGCCCGTCTCGCAATTCGAAAAAAGCCCGATCGCCTCCACCGTCTTTCCAACGACGTCCTCCTTGGTGAAGCCCGTCATCTCCAGAAAGCCTTCGTTGACACGGATAAAACGGTGGTCATCCAGTCGGCAGATGAGCCCCGGCGCGGGGTTGGCATTGAACGAGCGCTCGAATCTTTCCTCCGCTTCGAAGCGCGGCGTCTCATCGCGCAAAATCAAAGCAAGAACATCCGCTTTGCCGGTGCCATCTGAAATGATCATGCTGCGCATCGTATGCACCCAGACTAGATCGAGATCGCTCGTCGGCGAGATTTCTACCGTCACATCATCGATCGTTTCGCCAGCTAACAAACGTTCGAGCGGATATTGGCCTTCCTCCAGAAGGTGATTGTTGCGATAGCGCAGCGTGAACAGGCGGCGATACTCTTTCGTATCCGCGCCCAACTCTTCGACATCAGACACGCGGTGCATGTCGAGTGCTGAGACGTTCGCCCAGGCGATACCGCCATCCGGGTTCAAGAGGATGATCCCATCACTCAAGCCGCCGATCAATTCCTGAAGACTGCTTCTGTTGATCCTGGGAGGCTCGGAAATATCACTCATGCCATATCTCTAAATGTGATTATGACTCTATATGTCGCATTCTTCCATAGAATGGAAAAGCGGAATCGTACGATCTCACGCAGTCGAGCAACCCAATCCAGAGCCTCCGGCCCACTAAGTAAAGTTGCCCACGTCAATCGCACCGTGAAACCCGTTTTGACCCGGTCCATGATGACCATCGTCTTGAAGCCCTTGATATCGGGATTTTCATAAAAGAACTTCCCGGTGAAGGCTTCTTAATCTTCAATGCTCTGCACCGTCACCATGAGGACGAAGTCGGCATCTCGGGTGACGTAGTAGCCATTCGTGACTCCTGTGGATGTTGAATCAGCTTCGGATCAGCCAGTCACCTCACAATCGATTCATCGATCACAGGACTTGCTCTAAACGTGTAAGGGGGAAGCAGAGCGATACGGGGCTGTACCGAATGGTTTAGGTGTCCCGTTGTATCATCACCACCGTATGTGGCGTAGCAGGAATTGTTTTTGCGCCGAGCCCGGATGACAATTGCTGTCTGACACAGTGATCCAGGGGATTCGCTTCGAGCAAGAGGACGGCGGCGCGTTTCAGGTCAGCATGGGCTTTCGACCGCAATAGTGGAGAGTCTGAAATGTCCATGAACAGCGATCCAAGCGTACTCAGAAGCCGCAGCCGCTCATCCCTTACCCATATGTCGAATGCAGTTTTTCCCACGCCAGCAAAAGGCAGAAATTGCATGGCGACGGCACCTCAGGCAGTATCGAGGCGCTCCAGCGGCTTGGATATTGTCACGAAGTCGAGGTCGCATGCCACCATATGCGGTTCAAGGACAAAGCGTTGGTGTCGGCAATGATCAGAGGGGCAGGGGCATTCTTCATCGCAAGCGCAAAGCGGCGCAATGTAGAACGCAAATTCCTCAGCGCTGCTTCCGCGTTGCCGGGCCAGAGAAGATTGGCGACATCGCGTCGTGCAACCGGTCTGCCGATATCAAACAGATAGGCAGAGATGAGCAAAGCCTGGGTCGGAACGTTCAGGACGTTTCCAGTCTCATCATCCAGATTACAACGGCCCAATGTGGCCAATCTAAAAACCATGTCGATCAGTTCAACGCAGTGGTGGAAATCTCTGTCATTTTCTGTGTTTCAGCATCGGTGTGGTTGCCCAAGGACTGCACAAGTTCGAGAACGCGACGGCGAACACGCGTGTCTTCAATAGCCGAAAACGCCTTGGCAAGCGAGATGCCCTCTTTCGAATTCAGAAATTGCGACAGCGCGCTCGGCGCAACCGGTGCCCGATCTTGCGACGCGTCTGGAACGCCTTCGAAGAAATAGGAAATGTGAACATCCAGCAATTCCGAAATATGCTGCAGGCGGCTGGCGCCGACCCTGTTGGTGCCTTTTTCATATTTCTGAACCTGCTGGAATGTTATTCCAAGCCCATCTCCCAGTTTTTCCTGGCTCAGGCCAAGCATGACACGGCGCAGTCGAATGCGCGATCCCACGTGTATATCAATTGAATTGGGCGACTTTTTCATGATGATGCGAAACTCCAGAACGTAAAACTTTACATATGATTGCCGGAAACTTTAGCCGTTCGCAATCGGTGATTAGCGTGAATCGCAGACACACTTTATTTCGTGTGCGCTTCAGAAGCGAAAGCACGTCGTATTCTCATCAAGACTCTGAAAAATCCTGGCATTATTGTCGAAGCGTCGATGAGCCAGCATTTGCGGGCTTCTCATGTTAACGGACTTCGACAGAAGGCATCGGCTTGAGTTTGCCCATGAGTGCGCCGTAAGGCAGCAACATGACGAGACCGACAAGCACTTTGACGCATAGATCGCCCAAGGCCCACGAAACCCAGCGTGGCGCATCAGAAGAGAAGATGCCCAGGATTGGAGCCTGTTCGATCGCGAATGCGTCATTGGGCCCAACGAAGGCGAAAGTGGTGGCGAAGGCGATGGAGAAGAACAGAGCCGTATCCAAAGCTGAGCCAAACATGGAACCGGCAAGTGGCGCGCGCCACCAGCTTTGTTGGCGAAGACGGTTGAACACAGCTATGTCGAGCAGTTGCCCGATCAGATAGGCGGTACCGGAGGCGACAGCGATACGTGGAATAGATGTCCAGAAGGACAGAGTAACGCCAACGACGAAACCCGCCATTACCACGCGTCGCGCGATGGAGGGACCAAACTGACGGTTGGTAAGATCGGTGATCAGAAATGCGATGGGGTAGGTGAAGGCTCCCCAGGTCAGTAGATCGCCTAGATTAATACCAAACAAAGTGCCCGACAGTGGGTACTGAACGAGGATATTGGATGCGACGACGACGATGGTCATCAGTCCGACGTAGACAAGTGTGAAGCGCAGATTGGGCATTTTTTTATCCTGGGTGATGCCACCAGTTAGAGCGAAGGGATAACGAGCAAAAGGCTTGAGCGGCAATTGCCAGTCAAGCCTTTTGAAAGTTCGTGATCTTGAAACCGCTATTAAGCAGCAGCGACAGCTGTTTCAACGGTCTTCTTGGCGATCTGACGACGCAGCAGACGGGCGCGCATCGAAAGTTCGGTTTCGCTTGCCTTGAGAAGGAAAGCATCCAGACCGCCACGATGTTCGACGGAACGCAGAGCAGCTGCGGAAACACGCAGACGGAAGCGCTGGCCGAGAGAATCGGAAATCAACGTAACCTGGCAGAGGTTCGGAAGGAACCGGCGCTTGGTTCTGTTGTTGGCGTGGCTGACGTTGTTGCCCGTCTGGACGCCCTTGCCGGTCAATTCGCATACACGGGACATGGGTACACCTATTTGTTGTCGTCTGTTTCACCAACTGCTCGCTACCCGGCAAAATCCGGTCAGCAATCCAACTGGCAATGATTGGAAAGTTGCGGTTCTATAGTCAGACAGGAACTTCCCGTCAAGCCGCTCGCTCTTTTTTGTGAGCGATTTCACCGGATTTCGCCGATACTCTGCTTTTTTATTGCCATAAGTCGGCGTATATCATCGCGGCAGAGGGCAGCTTTTTCTGTCAGCCGAGGTGTTACCTGAATGAATGTCAAAGTACAGAGGTTTTTCGCGGCGACTGTCCTTACGCTGGCAAGCCTGTCAACCGCTACGGCCGCTGAAACGCGTCACGATAGCGAATACAGCATCAATCTGGGCGTTTTGCCGATTGCACGCGCAAATTTTTCGACCCGCATGAACGGCTCCACTTACTCGATTACAGGTTCTTTCAGCGCGGCCGGCATTGCCAGCGTGTTGAAAGACATCTCCGGGCGAACCGATGTAGCGGGCGCCAAGCGTGGAAACCGCATGCAGGCCAACGAATATTCTCTGGTCTACAAAGATGGAAAGCGCACACGGACTTATGATGTGCAATACCGCAACGGCAATGTGACCTCAACCACGGTCAAACCTGAGCCCAAAGCAAGGCCTGACAATTGGGTCGATGTCAAAGACCGCGATCTCCGCTCCGTGCTCGATCCGATTTCCGGGCTTATTTTCCCCGTGGGCGGACGTATATGCCCCAGCCGGTTGCCGATCTATGACGGTGAGTCGCGCCTTGATCTCGTTTTGAGTTCTGGTGGAACCAAGCCGTTTACGACGAATGGCTTTACCGGTGATGCCATCGTTTGCAATGCGCGCTACGTGCCGAAATCGGGCTTTCGCAAGGGTCGCAAGGATATCGAATATTTGAAGTCGATTTCCATGGAAATATGGTTTGCCAAGGCAGGCAACATGGATGTCTACGCGCCGGTTTACGCACGCATCCCCACCAAGGTAGGCCAAGTCTATATCACGGCTACAAAATATGGCGGCTAGAGTCTGTCAGCGCTAGGCGGAATCGATTTTGGATTCTCCTTCGGCGGTATTTATGGTTCAAGTTCATCGGTGGCACCCTTCGTGCTCGACGGTCCCATGAATGGCATCGTCGTCGCCAGATTTCCTCCCGAGATGATGACGAAGTTCGGTCAGCATGCCTATCAGGATAGAACAAAGATATTGACGGTCAGCGTGCGATAGGGAAGGCCGAAGCCAAGCCTGCGCGCACCGATGGCTACGCCGAAGACAACGAACAAATAAACCATGATCCACCTCTTCACGATTTCGTCGTCTGAAGGGCGCTCGCTGCGGCGACCTCATGGCCCAGCACGTCCCAGTGCTCAAGATGCCCGTGGGCGATCATCTTGTTTTTGAGGAGCGCACCATGGGTCCGGCAGAACTTATCGCGGGCTGCAATGAGCTCTATGTAGTATGCACCATCAACTCCAGAATGGGCCTTCCTCTTGGAAAGATCAGGCTTGTGCAGCTTCACAAACGTGTTGACTTCTCTCACACTTCCAGTAATCTGGATATATGGAACAAGAACAGGCAATTCTCGCTCTTGCAGCGCTCGCGCAACCAACCCGTCTTGAAACGTTTCGGCTGCTTGTCAAGCATGCGCCGAAAGGGTTGCCGGCCGGCGATATAGCGCGTGCGCTCGTGGTGCCGCAAAATACGATGTCGGCGCATTTGAACATTCTGTCGCGGGCAGGGCTCGTGTCCTCGCAACGACACAGCCGGATCATCATGTACCGCGCTGAGCTCGAACAGCTTCGCGATATGACGCTGTTTCTCCTGAAAGATTGCTGCGGTGGATCGGCGGAACTGTGTGCGCCACTCATCGCCGAACTTACGCCTTGCGGTATCCCAACACCAGAGGAAAGTCCGGCATGAGCGCGCTGAGCGTCGAACAAGTGCACGGGAGCGACCTTGATCTCAAGAAAGCGCTTTTGGAGGCCGATTTGCCAACGGATGACATCGAGGATGAAGGGCGGACCTTCTTCAGGATTGTGTCCGACGACAATCAGACGGTTGGCTTCGCTGGTCTTGAAGCATGCGAGGATGACAAGCTTCTGAGATCGGTAGTCATGCTGCCGGGTCAAAGACGGAAAGGTTTCGGCCATGCAGCCGTCTCGGCGGCTCTTGTACATGTTGAGCCGGGCCGCGACGTTTTTCTTGTGACCACGAACGCGTCGCCCTTTTTTGCCCGCCTCAGCTTCATCGAAGTTCAACGGGAAAATCTGCCAGCCGCAGTGCTCGCGACACGGCAGCTTTCCTCTCTCTGCCCATCATCGGCGACCATCATGAAACTTACCCGCCCCCCAACCTAACACACGGATCACTGACATGACCGAAAAGACCTATAACGTGCTCTTCCTGTGCACGGGCAATTCCGCACGTTCCATCCTTGCCGAAGCCGTCCTCAACAAGGAAGGTGGCGGTCGCTTCAAGGCTTACTCGGCTGGCAGTCAGCCGAAGGGCGAAGTCAATCCCCACGCGCTCAAGGAACTCGCGGCCCTCGGTTACCCTTCGACAGGCTTCTCGTCCAAGAGCTGGGACGTGTTCGCTGAACCGGGTGCGCCACAGATGGATTTCATCTTTACCGTTTGTGACAGTGCAGCAGGTGAAGCCTGCCCGGTGTGGATCGGTCACCCGATGACAGCGCATTGGGGTGTCGAAGATCCGGCAGCAGTGACCGGAACCGAAGTCGAAATCCAGCGCGCATTCGCGCAGGCCGCACGGTTCCTGAAGAACCGCATCACGGCATTCCTGAGCCTTCCGCTCGAATCCATTGATCGCTTGGCCCTCGAAACACGGCTGCGGCAGATCGGGACGATGGAGGGAACCACCAACGGCCAAGGGAAGACCGCCTGATGTCCACCTTCGAACGATATCTCACCGTCTGGGTCGGTCTGTGCATCGTGGTCGGGATTGCGCTCGGCCATTTCATTCCCAGCGTTTTCCAGGCCATCGGTGCAGCTGAAGTGGCAAAGGTGAACATTCCTGTCGCAATCCTCATCTGGCTGATGATCATTCCGATGCTCATCAAGATCGACTTCCGTTCGATGGCGCAAGTCGGTAGCTATTGGCGCGGTATCGGCGTCACCCTGTTCATCAACTGGGCGGTGAAGCCGTTTTCGATGGCGCTTCTCGGCTGGCTGTTCATCGGTTGGTTGTTCAGGCCTTACTTGCCGGCTGACCAGATCGATTCCTATATCGCCGGTTTGATCATCCTTGCTGCGGCGCCCTGTACCGCAATGGTGTTCGTGTGGTCGAACCTGACGCGTGGCGAGCCATTGTTTACCCTCTCCCAGGTGGCGCTCAACGACGCCATCATGATCATTGCGTTTGCGCCGATCGTCGGACTTCTGCTCGGTCTGTCGGCCATCACCGTTCCCTGGGACACGCTGGCCATCTCCGTTGCCCTTTATATCGTCGTGCCCGTCATCATCGCGCAGATCCTGCGAAGCTGGCTGACCGCGGACGGGACGTCCGCCCGCCTTGACCGGATACTGGAGACCCTGCAGCCGCTTTCCCTTGTGGCCCTTCTCGCAACCCTTGTTCTGCTTTTTGGCTTCCAGGGTGAGCAAATCATTGCTCAGCCAACCATCATCGCGCTTCTGGCCGTCCCGATCCTGATCCAGGTCTATTTCAATTCTGGGCTCGCCTATATCCTCAATCGCATGTCGGGCGAGCGGCATTGCGTCGCCGGGCCATCCGCACTGATCGGCGCCAGCAACTTCTTCGAACTTGCCGTCGCTGCCGCGATCAGCCTTTTCGGCTTTCAATCCGGTGCGGCTCTTGCAACGGTTGTCGGCGTCCTGATCGAAGTACCGGTCATGCTCTCGGTGGTCTGGATCGTGAACCGCTCAAAGGGATGGTACGAATCGTCCCCCACCGTTTCCCGCAACGAAAAATCCCAAAGGACCTAGATCATGGACGTCAGAATCTACCACAACCCGGCTTGCGGCACCTCGCGCAACACGCTCGAGCTTATTCAGCATGCTGGTATCGAACCCACTGTCATCGAATATCTGAAAACGCCACCAAGCCGTGAACAGCTTTCAAAGATGATCTCGGATGCCGGGCTGTCAGTGCGCGTCGCTATTCGTGAGAAGGGCACGCCCTATGCCGAGCTTGGCCTCGACAACCCTGACGTCAGCGACGACCAGCTTCTCGACGCGATGATCGAGACACCGATTCTGATCAACCGGCCTTTCGTCATTACCCCGATGGGGACGCGCCTGTCGCGCCCCTCCGAGGTCGTCCTCGATATCTTGCCGGCGGACGCGTTCAAGGGTCCGTTCAGCAAGGAAGGCGGCGAACAGATCCTCGACGAGGAAGGAAAACGCATTGTCTGATACATTCCCCGCATTGCAGGAGCCGCATCTGCATCAACCGGACCTCGACGCTCTGCGCCCGACCTTCTCGACGCACAAGCCGCGGATATTGGTCCTTTACGGATCGCTCCGCGAGGTCTCTTACAGTCGGCTGCTCGCTTTCGAGGTTGAGCGCCTGCTGGAAAGGCTGGGATGCGAAGTGCGGATTTTCGATCCGAAGGGCCTCCCGCTGCCCGACGAGGCGCCCGTCAGCAATCCCAAGGTACAGGAGCTGCGTGAGCTGTCGCAATGGTCAGAAGGTCAGGTGTGGGTCAGTCCCGAGCGCCATGGAGCAATGACCGGGATACTGAAGTCGCAGATCGACTGGATACCCTTGTCGATCGGGTCCGTGCGGCCGACGCAGGGCAAGACGCTGGCGGTCATGGAAGTGTCCGGCGGCAGCCAGTCCTTCAATGCCGTCAACCAGATGCGGATTCTGGGGCGGTGGATGCGGATGATCACCATTCCCAACCAGTCCTCGGTCGCCAGAGCATATCAGGAATTCGACGCTGATGGCCGGATGAAACCATCCTCCTACTACGACCGGGTCGTTGATGTGTGCGAGGAGCTGGTCAAGTTCACGCTGCTGACCCGCGATGCTTCGACCTATCTGACGGAGCGCTACAGCGAGCGGAAAGAACAGGCGGCGGAACTCGAGAAGCGGGTTTCGCTGAAATCGATCTGACCGATCAGCCTGTCGGGGTGGCGGGTTGCCTGCTGGAGGCCGCCACCGCGACAAACGCCGCGATACTGATCACTCCAAGGCAAGCGTTTGCCAGGAGTGCGAAGTCGAGGCCGATATTCTCCATGGCTGCTGCAAAAACGAAGGGAGCGCCCGCTCCGACTGCAAGCCGTGCTGCCGCCATCTTGCCAGTGATCGCACCGTAGCCGTCCGACCCGAACAGATAGAGCGGCAGGCTTCCCTGCGCGATGCTGTTGATGCCGGAACCCAAGCCAAGGCATATCGCGAACGCGACGGCCCCGGGAAGCCAGTTGCCAGTCGCCAGCAGGATCAGAACGCCGAGCACGATCAGTACCGCGGCAAGGACGGCAAGCTCTGGTGGAGACAGGTTCTTTCCGAAGACCATGTTGATCAGGCGGCTCAAAACCTGCGCGGGACCAAAGAGCGACCCGATCACCACGGCTGCTGCGCCCAGCCCGATCGATCCGAGCATCGGCACCATGTGGGCGAGGATCGCCGCGAGCGTGAAGCCCAGCAACGCGAATGCGAATGAGACGAGGATCATTCCTCGGCGTCTCGCATGCGGCGGGATCGCGCCGACGATGGTCTCACGCGTGCGGATCGCCAGATCGGCATTCGATGCCGTTTTGCCGACGCGCATGATCCAGTAGTGAAGCGGCATGCAGAGGAACATGTTCAAGCCTGCGAAGACGAGGTAGATCTCGCGCCAGGATAGATATACGGAAAGTGCTGCCGAGATGGGCCAGAAGATCGTCGATGCGAAGCCGCCGATCAGGGTCAAATAGGTGATGCTGCGCGATGCAGATAGGGGATCGCTTTCGACAAGTGCCGCAAACGCTGCCTGATATTGGACCATTCCCGACGATATCTCGATGAGGATAACGGCGACGGCAAAGATGGCGATGGACGGCGACCATGCGCAGAGCGCCAATGTCAAAGCGGCAAGTGCGGAGCCGATCGTCATGATGGTTGCGGCGCCGATCCTGTCCATCTGCCTGCCGATATAGGTGGCAGACAGGCCGCCAATGAAAAGCGACGCCGAAAACACCCCGAACACTTCAGCCAGCGTCAGATCGAGATCCGTCGCCATGCCAGGCGCTAGAATACTGAAGCTGTAATAGAGGGTGCCGTAACCGATGACTTGTGTAAGGCCGAGAGCGGAGACGATCCCCGCAGGTACGCTGGTCTTATGCAACGACGGGGCCCTCGGAAGATTTTTTGTCATTAGAATAACACGCTCTGGAATGCTCGACGTTCTCGCGGATGGCCGGATGGCCAGCGCAGCAATCGTCCATCAGGAACTTCACGAGGTCTGCCAGAGCATCGTAGCTCGCGCTGTAGATGATCGACCGAGACTCCCGTCTCTGAGTGATAAGGCCTGACCGTTCCAGTTCCTTGAGGTGGAAGGAGACATTCGTGGGCGAGACGCCCATGCGTTCCGCAATGACGCCAGCGGCAAGACCATCATGGCCGGCAACCACAAGCGCGCGCACGATGGCGAGCCGGGTTTCCTGGGACAGTGCCGCAAAAGAAGTCAGGGCTTGACGGTCGTCCATAATTCAATAATCCTTGAATAATTGTATTATTACATAACCTAGATGAACGCGATCGACAAGACAAATTCTGCCGCCTTCCATGCATTGAGCGCATCGACGTGTCGGCCGCTCAGATATACTTTATTGTCCTCTTCGCCCGTCGTCGGCACATTCTTACCAAGCAGCAATTCTGCAGTTTCATGCTGACAAGTCATGGATTATCGCGATGCGCGGGTTTCCTTTATCAAATCCGATCCGCAGATGGAACGAAACAGGACCTAGACCGTTGTGCCATCATGATCGAGGCGTCACGCGGTACGCTCTTTCCGGATTGACGTGCTTTACACCACGAGGTCGAAGCAAAATCCGCCGATCGGACCTATCTCATGACTATCCTTAAAAAAGCGGCTGTTGCCGTTGGGCTTGCCGTTGCGCTGTGTGCGACGCCGGTGATGGCGGCCTGCAACATCTCCGACGCCAAGCTGGAAGAGGCAATTTTGCAAAAGCCTGAGTTGCGTGATCCTGAGAACCGATATCTCGTCCTCGACCTTAGAACTTTGCGCGATGCGGCTTTCCTTTTGTGGACCTATGGGCTGGAAGATGACTGCGAGCGTCTAGTCGGCAACATCAAGGAGCTGATCGCCTCACCCTCAATGGGTGAACGTGGCACAAGCGACGAAGATGCCGTGGATCAGCAACAGGCTGCAGGTCAACCGCTGCAACAACGGCTGGGCAAGGTCAAAGGTAGTCGCGGTACGCTCAACGAAGGACCTCTCGTGCCAATCAGTGCCCTTGATCCGGGTCTTCTGGTCAACGAAATTGTCGGGGCAGAAGTCAGAACGTCCGACGACAAAATCGTCGGCGAGGTTCGCAATGTCGTCATCGGCACCAAAGACCAGAAAGACTATGTCATTGTCGCGTCCGGCGGCTTTTTTGTCCCGGGAAAAGACAGTTTGGTGGTGCCGCTTCTATCGCTGGTGATCGACCGCGCAAGAACCAGCTTCTTCCTGCCCATCACCAATGATCAGGTGAAATCCGTACCACTAATGCCGGATCAGGATTATCTCTGGCTGGACGACAAGGAATGGCGTGCCAAGAACGACGCGATTTTCCAGAGCCTTGTTTCCAACGTTGCTAGTATAGAAAAGACCCTTGGACAGAGGTTGGATCCGAAGTGATCTTCAAAACGCAAATAGCCCTATAGCCGTGAATGTCTCGAATGCATTGCACACCCAATTTGTTAAACAGCGATAATGCGAGGCACGCTGCCGAGGTCGAATACCTGACCGTAGGCTAAGTTTGATTGTGCCGCACACCTTCACACAAGACGCTCATTCACATTTCATTTTTGCGAAGATTGGAAATAACATGACCCACTATGCCGCCGACAAATCCGTTCTTGCTGAAATCGTGACGTTGAGGGATGCGCTCCCGACATGGATTGTAAGCACGGTCGAATTGGTCGAGCTTGCAGAAAACGCCGAGCGGGCGGCCCGTGCCGTCAATCCCGAAACAGCCGACAGGTCGCGTCAGCTCATAGTTGAAGTTGCCGAATGGCAGCAGAAATTGACAAATTGGCAACAGGAGGAACTCAGCCCACGTCTTCTGGCCGAGCTGCGGATTCTCAAGGCTACTCTGGATGCCTCCATGGATGAGGCAAATGCGGCTGCAGCCGAGCTGATGCTTTTCATCTGATACATTCGGGGCATCCGAATCAAGATTTTAGCTTGCTAGACGCTCCGGATCGACAACCAGCGTAACGACGAGGCCATCCTGAGCCCAGTTATAGTCGATCGAGCCGCGCAGGTGCCCCGTGACACTACGTTCTACCAGCTTGCTGCCATAACCAGACTTGGACTGTGGGTGGACGACTTTCGGGCCGCCGTTTTCAGTCCAGACAATCGTGACAGCCTCGTTTTGCGCCGAGCATGAAACGTCAAGGGTTCCCGTATCAACCGACAGGGCGCCGTATTTCAAGGAGTTGGTGGCAAGCTCATGGACGATCAGCGCGACAACGGTCGTTGCCCCTTCGCCCACGCTCATTCGTGGCACGGAAACACGGATACGCCCGCTGAAAGCGCCGAGATCATCATAAGGTGCGAGAAGCACGGTCAGTAGATCACCCAGCAAAGCGGATGGCGCCTCCGTTTGCCCGGGCACCGGTCGGACGAGATCATGCGCCCGTCCCAACGCTGTCAGCCTGAGCGTCAACTCGCGGGCCATATCCTCAACCGTTGTCGTTGACCGCGAGGTAATGGCTGTAAGACCAGAGGCAATGGCGAGAAGGTTTTTTACGCGGTGGCTCATTTCCCCCGCCAGCAGTTCACGGCCTTCTTCGGCCTGCTTGCGTCCTGTGACATCGATGAAAATGCCGAACATGATCCCCTTGATCATGCCGACGTCGTCACCCTGTCCACGGGCCGAAATCCATTTGAGTTCATCACCGATCATAATCCGGAAATCAATCTCATAGGCACCGATGATGGAGCGAGTCGCTGTGAAGGCTGCACGAACTCGGTCACGGTCGGCCGGATGAATGTGTGCGGAGAGATCTTCGAATGTGACGTCCTTGCCTTTGGGAACCCCCCACAGCTCATAAGAATGATCATCCATAGCGAAGGCGTCAGTGCTGACGTTCCAGGACCAAAGAGTGACGCCTGCAGCTTCAATGGCGCGCACCAGATTTTTCGGTTCCCACAGAAGTGGCTTGAGTGTCTCCGGCGTCGTCGTCATTGGAACTCCAAATTGTCTTACGTTCAAGCGAAAGGACCTTCGTCGTCACGCTCTTGAATTCCAGCTCTATAGCGAAAATACGACCGGAATGTCAGAATAGTTTGCAATGGTAACATTTGCGATATTTCTTTCGGAAAGCTAGGCTCAGGACTCGTTAAATCACAGCCAGAAGATTACGGCGGCTGCGATGCTATGCTTGAGAAAAAGGTGTGGGCGCATCGATCGTATCGAGTGTGAATTCGCCTCCGGTCCTTGAGCCTGCCAAACATGTTTTCGATCTTGTGGCGCTTTTTGTAGAGCGCCGGATCATGTGAGATTGGCACCTTGCGGTTTGCCCGTGATGGAATCCAGGCAGTTATCTAGCGTTGCGCCAATGCGTCTCGAAACCAGTCGGCGTCATATCCTTTGTCGGCCAGTAGCGACTTTGCCTTGGGGAAGGCCTGAAGCATCCGCGCGGCACCTTTGTAGTCGCTCATCTGCCCTTCGCTTAGAATCAGGATCAGCGGTCGGCCGGACCATCGCAAACAGCATGCAGCTTGGAGTTCAACCCGCCTTTGGCGCGTCCGATACGTCGGGGAACATCCCCTTTTTTAGCCGACTGGCTGCGGTGCGATGGGCTTTCAAATGGGTGGCGTCGATCATCAACAGACAACCAACTTTCGTGAGAAATTTGAACACAGTGATACTGGCTTTAGGAAAGCGATATCAAAATGTCGAAATTCGATTGTCATTCTTTAACAGGACTGAATTCGTAGACAAATTAGCCTCGACAGTTCACGATAACTCATGATGCATAGCTGGCGCCATGGGATAAGACAGATCGTGTCCCGCAGCGTGGTGTAGCTTATGACATCCACGGCGTATTCCGGGCTTGGCCGGATGATTGTCAGCGT
>NZ_KQ961038.1:0-91272 GCF_001562555.1 Agrobacterium bohemicum | reverse complement strand
AGATGGCTTCCCCTCGGCAGTTCATCAGAGCTAAATCAACCTAGCCGACCTGTCCGGTGAAATGGGGTGCACTCCACAGAGCGCCTTGAGATGCCCCGGGTTGCGAAGAGGCTAAGTGCCGCGCGTCGGAACTTTCTAAAAGGCGCTTTTATCCACGGAAGCAAACTGCGTTTTGACGTCTACCAGAAGACCTTGGAAATTCAGCGACTTCGGCCCTGAGTCAGTAAGATATTTGGTGCCGGAAACCGCACGCTCCGGTATTTGACACGTGAAGCAGGTGAGCCCCGCCATATGCTGTTGAGCGGCATCCGTGACCGGAAAACCCACGGCCAAATCCTGCGACAAACCCTCCATAGGCCGGTAGCCATAACGCGCAAGTCCAACAGGCTGAAAACGTCTGGCCTCCTGTTGCTTCAGAGCCTGCAACCGAGCGAGTGCAATGATGCGCGAGCCCTCGGTCGAGGTGTAATGAAGCGTGCGTGTTTCAGTATCTTCCGTCGCGAACGTTGCCGTTTGCAACAGTGACAAAACCGCAAAGGCCGCAATCGCTCTCTTAAAGACGGACATCATCATCGAAAGTCCCCAAGCCGAATCACCCGCCCGCCGTATTCGGCAGGTTTTATGAGGGTGCTACGATTGGCTGATGATTTCAATTATAAATAATTTAGTAGAATATTTCGCACGCCATGAGTTATTAAGTTTTACCTAAAATTTGTTATATTGCAGAAGCATATGATGTCGTGACCGAGTTTGGCAGGTGGTTGTGTCTGAAAATAAAACTATGAAAAATTGAACAAATCCATGTGCTGCCCAATAATCGACGCTAAAGACGAGATTTTCTGATTTTTGCGGTTTGCCAAATGCTGAGGCCAATCCATGTCGCCAGCCACGAGGTGGGATTGGTCAGTTGCTGGACTGCCAGCCAACTGTCGATTTCCAGAGCATAGGCTGCTGCAGAGCTGATCGAAATAAGAACAATGCATAGTGCAGATAAAACAAGATAGGTTTCCCTCCATTGTTTTGCGTCGAGCGGCGAACGGTTCTGCAAAAGTCCATTGCCCAAAGTCCTATTTTTCCAAGCAAAGCCCGCGAATATGATGGCTGCCGGTAAAAAGGCGAGTGAACGCCGCAGTTTGATCAGTTCCGTGGTGTTGTCGCTGAGTTGATGACTGGCCATGCCGATGGCGTAAGAGATGCCAGCGTTAACGATCAATACCAAAACGGCGCGCCAGAAGATCGACCAAAGAACACGGAAAAATAGCATTACGATTACCGCACAAAAGTTTTACGTGCTCACAAGGAATAGAGCGATCTCAGGACGAAGCAATACCCAAATCCTCGTGGAGGAAGTTGGTAGCCTTGACAGAGGATGGCTGGAATATCGCGGCAAACCCGCCCATATAAGGGGAAACAGGGAGAGTACCCGTGATACATTTTGACAATTCCTATGCGCGCCTGCCGGAGCATTTTACGGCTGCGGCGTTGCCGACGCCCGTTGCCGCGCCGCAGTTCATTGCCTTCAACAGACCGCTGGCTGACGAGCTTGGGCTTGATCTTGATGGCGTGGATGATGTGCGCCTGGCCGCTATCTTTTCCGGCAATATCGTGCCGCCTGGGGCGGAGCCTTTGGCGATGGCCTATGCGGGGCATCAGTTCGGCAACTTTGTGCCGAAGCTGGGTGACGGGCGGGCGATTTTGCTGGGTGAAGTCATTGATATCACGGGGAAACGACGGGATATTCAGCTGAAGGGCGCAGGCCCCACGCGCTTTTCGCGCCGGGGTGACGGGCGGGCAGCGCTTGGTCCGGTGCTGCGGGAATATATCGTTTCGGAGGCCATGCATGCGCTCGGAATTCCCGCCACGCGTGCGCTTGCCGCGGTGGCAACGGGCGATCGCGTGCAACGGGAGACCGGTCTGCCCGGAGGCGTGGTGACACGTGTTGCCGCTAGCCATATTCGCGTCGGCACATTTCAGTTTTTTGCGGCCCGTGAGGACAATGAAGCGATCAAGGTGCTGGCTGATTATGTCATCGACCGGCATTATCCCGAAGCCAAGCAGGCCGAGAAACCCTATCTGGCAATGCTACAGGCCATTGCTGCCCGCCAGCGCGATCTCGTTTGCCGCTGGATGATGGTGGGCTTCATCCATGGCGTGATGAACACGGATAATGTGGCTATCTCCGGTGAGACGATCGATTTTGGACCCTGCGCCTTCATGGATGAATATAATCCTAACAAGGTGTTTTCCTCCATCGATGCACAGGGGCGCTACGCCTATAACAGCCAGCCGGGCATTGCTCAGTGGAACATCGCGCGGCTTGCGGAATGCCTGCTGCCGTTGCTGGACGAGGATGCCGAGAAGGCGGTGGAGCTGGCCAATGGCGTGCTGGCGGAGTTTGCCAGCGAGTTTCCGAAGCGCTGGCTCTCGGGCATGCGCGAGAAGCTTGGGTTAAGCACGCAGGACGATGCGGATGAGCAGTTGGTGCAGGATCTGTTGGCGCTGATGCAGCGAAACGACGTGGATTTCACACTGACATTCCGCAGGCTTTGCGATGCGGCGGACGGCAGTACCGAGGCATTTCGCTGCATGTTCACCGATCTCGCGGGGGCCGACGAATGGCTGGCCCACTGGCGCCAGCGGACATGGCGCGAGAGTGCCACCGAGAGTGACCGGGCGTCCGCGATGCGGGCGGTGAACCCGGCAATTATTCCACGCAACCACCGTGTTGAGGAAGTGATTGCGGCGGCGGTGGAGGATGGTGATTTCGAGCCGTTTCATGCGATGGTTCGGGCAACGGCCCGGCCGTTTGATGAGGTGCCGGAGTTCGGCGTCTATATGCAGGCGCCAATGGGGCATGAGCGGGTTTTTCGGACGTTTTGCGGGACGTGAGGGGGGCGAGGGCGGTGGGTGTGGCTCACCCCCCTCTGTCCTGCCGGACATCTCCCCCTCAGGTGGGGAGATCGACTCGCGGCTTGCTCTCGATCTTCTCTTACGTTGAGAATTGAGCAGCGTAAGAGCCTCTAGCCGATCTCCCCCCTTGAGGGGGAGATGCCTGGCAAGGCAGAGGGGGGTAGACCGCGCACGCCGTGGCTAACGTGCGGAGGTAGACTACCCCACTTTCGCCAATCCCTCACGCGGCGCATAATATTGCCCGAAGCGATTGGCCAGGAAATCCGCCAGCGCGATATCTTCCTGTTTCACAAAGCCTTTTTGCGGCAATTTGTCCTGGCTCAACAGGTCAAGAACCGTTGTGATGCCGGCCGCGGTGGTGATCTGGATGGCGCTCATCATGCGGCCGGAAACGGGGCCGGCGTAGACTTTGTGGGCATAGGTTTCCTGCATGAAACGACCGTTTTTGGTGCCGCAGACGGTGACGAAGACAATGACGACATCCTGCATGGTGGCGGGAAGGGCGTTTTCGAACAGGTCTTTCAGCACATCGCGGCGGTTGCGCAGGTTGAGGTCGTTGAGCAGCGCCTTCATGATGGCGACGTGGCCGGGGTAGCGAATAGTGCGGTAGTTCATGGTGCGCACCTTGCCTTCCAGCGTGGAGGCCAGCGTGCCAAGACCACCTGATGTGTTGAAGGCCTCGTAGGTCATGCCGTCGAGTGAAAACTCCTCGCGTTCTTCCAAAGCTGGAACGGCGGTGAGGCGTCCCTCGACAATGGCTTCGCAGGGCTCGATATACTCGTTGATGAGGCCGTCCGTGCTCCATGTAAGGTTATAATTCAAGGCGTTGGAAGGATATTGCGGCAGTGCGCCGACGCGCATGCGCACGCTGTCCAGCTTGTCGAAACGCGAAGCGAGATCGGCGGCGACGATGGAGATGAAGCCGGGAGCAAGGCCGCATTGCGGGATGAGTGCGCTTTCTGACGTTTCGGCCAGCTTCTTGACCTTGCGGGTGGATTCCACGTCTTCGGTGAGATCGAGATAATGGGTGCCGACGGCCACGGCAGCTTCGGCAATGCCAGCGGTGAGGTGGAAGGGCGCGGCAGACAGGACGGCGAACTTGTCCTTCAACAGCGCCTGCAAGCCGAGCCGATCGGTGATGTCGACAATCTCGGTATCGACGCGTTCATGGCAGGGAACGTTGGCGAGTTGGTCTGCGGAACGGTCTGCAACGGTGACGCGGTAATCGCCGGTGACGGCAAGCATCCATGCGATGGCCGAGCCGATATTGCCTGCGCCGATGATGACGATGTGTTTCATTCTGTCCCCCTTGAGAAATGCCATTGAGGTAACAGAATGCCGCATTCGATAGTCGATTCGTAGCTTCACATTACGCGAAAGTGAGTTTAAAACTATGCATATCGGCAACAGGATTACGCATAATGCCCATCAGCGAAAAAGACCTTGCGCTGCTCTCTCTGCTGGCAGACAATGCCCGGATGCCGGTGGCTGAGCTGGCGCGCAAACTCGGCCTTTCCCGCACCACGGTGCAGGCGCGCATCGAGCGGCTGGAAGCGGACGGGGTGATCTCGGGTTACGGTATCAAGCTTTCCGACGCCTATCTATCCGGGCTGGTGCGAGCACATGTGCTGATTACCATCGCGCCGAAAGCACTGGCGGGCGTAACCGCAGCCCTTGCCGCCATCAAGGAAGTGACCACGCTGCATTCGGTCAGTGGTACCTTCGACTTGATCGCCATTCTGACGGCACCGTCTATCGCCGATCTCGACCGGTTGATCGACGGTATCGGGGCGCTTGATGGGGTGGAGCGGACGTTGTCTTCGGTGATTCTATCCACGCGGATTTCGCGGTAATTTCAACGCTTCTCCCTCATGTCCGTCCTTTTGGCTGGACCCCGACTCAGGGCCGGGCGACGGAAGCTAGGGCTTACACCGGGTCCGTACTGCCGCGTCTCGCCTTGAAGAAACTCTTCAGCCGCTGAATGTCTGGCACGCTCCAGCCCTGCGGTTGGGTGACTTCCAACCATGCATCGATGTAGTGTTCCGGAGCATAGACGTGGCCATAGCCCATGGGGGCGGTTGTGGCGGCGGCGACGTCGAGGAGCAATTGCAGTTCGGTGACGACGGGGAACCAGCGGAAGGATGTGGATACGTCGCGGCCGCGCGGTTGCTTCATCCATTCCGGCCGACGGTAAAGGGCAGCGGTTTCGAAGAAGGTGACGGGGTCGCTGGCATATTGCAGATAGACGATGCGCATTGGCCCCCACGGCTTATCCGGCATGTGGGCGTTGGTGTACTGGTCCGCAAAGCGGATCACCGAGGAATCGCGGAATTCGGGTAGCCAATAGGGTGAGCCAGGCGCGCGACCTGATGTGGCCATGCGCCATGTGGGGCTGGAGAAGGGTGGTCCGCTCCACAAAGCACCCTGAAAGGGATCTGCCAGCACGTCGTAAAGATCCGACGATTTCTGGCTGTTGAGCGCGCCGAGGCTGAGGCCGTGCAGATAGAGCTTGGGGCGGGTTTCCTTGGGCAGCGTCGTCCAGTAGCCATAGATGGCTTCGAACAGGGCGCGGGCTGTTTCCACGCCGTAATCAGGCTCCGTCAGAAGGGCGATCCAGCTGGAGAGATAGGAATATTGCACGGCAACGGTGGCAACATCGCCATTGTGCAAATATTCAAGCGTATCAATGGCTTCCGGATCAATCCAGCCCGTGCCGGTGGGAACGACGACGAGGAGCGTTTCGCGCTCGAAGCCGCCGGTCCGCTTGAGTTCTTCCAGCGCCAGCTTGGCACGCTCGGTCGGTGTCGCCCCGGCATTCAGACCGGCGTAAACGCGGATAGGCTCCATGGCAGGGCGGGAGGTGAAGGCGGAAATGTCTGCGCTGTGCGGACCGGTGGCAACGAATTCGCGCCCCCGGCGACCGAGCGATTCCCACGACATGAGCGAGGCTTCGCTGCCGGTTTTCATCGGGTCGGACGGGCGCGGCACATCGGGTTCGATGAGGCTGTCCACCTGTTTCAGCGAACTGTCCATGAAACGCAAGCCGACATCCACCACCAGCCCGTTGAGAAGCAGAACGGCGATGATGGCGGCAGCGGCAATACCGACGACGTTGGCCAGCGGGCGCGGCAAAAATCGCCGACTGCGCAGGGCAAACAGCCGTCGTATGATCTGGAACAGGCGTCCGAAACCGATCAAGAGCGCGGATACGCCGATGGCGATGGCACCGGTCTTGAGGCGGTGGGCGCTATCCAGCGGCTCCAGTTCCATCAGTGCACGAATGGAATTCTGCCATGTTGCGGCCTGCCAGAGAAACCCGACGGCGGCGACGATGGCGGCGAGCGAGATGACGAACAGAATGCCGCGCTTGTCATGCCGGGAGGGCTGCGGCAGGCCGAGATAGATGGCGATGTCCTTCAGAAAGACACCGATGAGATAACCGATGGCAAAGGAAAAACCGCACAAAACACCCTGCATGACATAGGTGCGGGGAAGCAGCGATGGCGTAAGCGAGACGCACAGCAACACCGTGCCGACGACGATGCCCGTGCTCGAAAGCGGCATGACCAAACGCCTGATCCATCTCAAGTTTTTGCTTCCTTCGCAGTTGTTTCTGGAGGCACTGTAGTATGGTCGGGAGACGTGTGGAAGAAAGATTGCGGAATAAATTTCGATGAAATAGGAAAATAATCCTTGACGGCGTTACGGTCGTTTGGTAGTGTTTAGGTACAGTCGGAGAAATGGGCGAAGCGATGGTGACGAAGGGGCGGGTGCGTTCTCTTTTACATCATCAGCGTTGTGGGTGGGGCTTACCCCCCTCTGTCCTGCCGGACATCTCCCCCTCAGGTGGGGAGATCGAATCGCGGTGATCTCTCGGCCATCTTGAACGTTGCTTGTGAAGCGGTGAGTGCGCCTCTCGCTGATCTCCCCCCTTGAGGGGGAGATGCCTGGCAAGGCAGAGGGGGGTCTCTTGCGCCAACATTTGACCTTCTCACCAACAGGCAAACCATGACATCGACAATCAATAACGACCTCTCGTTTTACCGCGAGTGGCCGCAAACGCATGTTTATGCCGATAATCCTGCAGTGCTGGAGTTGAAATCCGCACTGCCAGACAAGGCGAGCAACCAGCCTTCCGGTTCCATTGAAGGGCCGGATGGGCTGTGGCGGTTGATGAATGAGATGACCGTGGAAATGCGGGAGCAGTTTCGGTTCTTTCGCGAGTTGCGCGAAGGAGCGGGGGCGGCGCTGGATGGGGCTGATGAAGCGGCAGGCAAGGGGGCGCGGGCCGATGTGAAGGCCGCCACCGATGCCATGTCGCTGATCGTGCGGACTTTGGAAAAGATCGACACGCTGCAACGGCAACTGGCGCGTGACCACGAGGTTGTTGCCGAAAGCGAAGCCGATAATCAGGACTATGAAGAGGCGGTTGCCTTCTTCCAGAGGCGGATGAATGAGCTCGTCGAGCAAAAACTGCGGGCAAGGCTTGTCGCTGCCGGTCTTTCGCCGGAAGGGCAACCGGCTGACGGGGGAGAATGATGAGGGGCGGGCTTTGCTGCCGCGCATCGGTTCCCAGATACCGGACGTTCGCAGACAAGAGATTGCCAAAGGCATGACAGAACCGCTTGCCGAACGTCATCAAAACCAGTTCGTCACTCGCTTCAATCGAGATTGGCGTTTTGTGGGAAGTTGCCCGCAACAGCCGCCGGAAGGCGACTGGCGCAACTGGCTGCTGATCGGCGGTCGCGGTTCGGGCAAGACCCGGGCCGGGGCCGAATGGGTGCATCTCATGGCGTCCACCGGCGACCATTCCGATCTGCGCATTGCGCTGGTGGCGGAAACGCTGGGGGATGCGCGTGAGGTGATGATCGACGGTATCTCCGGCATATGCCGGATCGCCAGACGAAAGAGGCCGGATTTCGAGGCGTCTCGCCGCAGGCTGGTATGGCCGAACGGGGCGATGGCGCAGATTTTTTCGTCCGAAGACCCGGAAAGCCTGCGTGGGCCGCAGTTTCATTTTGCCTGGTCCGATGAGCTGGCGAAATGGCGTTACGCGCAGGAAACCTGGGACATGCTGCAATTCGGCCTTCGCCTTGGCGAAAGGCCGCAACAGCTGATTACCACGACGCCAAGGCCGATACCGTTGCTGAAAACGTTGATGGCCGACCCGAGCAGTCGTGTGGTGCGTATGCGCACCCATGACAATGCGGCAAACCTGTCTCCGGGTTTCATCGATGCCATGATGAAACGGTATGGCGGCACGCGCCTTGGGCGGCAGGAACTGGACGGCGAATTGATTGCGCAGCGTGATGATGCGCTGTGGAAACTGGCGGATATCGATGCCATCTTCGATGATCGGCCGGATGCTCTGGCTCGCATTGTGGTGGCGGTGGACCCGCCAGCGGGAAGCGGCGAGGGCTCTTGCTGCGGCATCGTGGTGGCGGGCATCGGCATCGACGGGCGGTTCTGGGTTCTGGCGGATTGTTCCGCTGAAGGTGCGACACCGGCGGGCTGGGCGCGGGCGGTTGTTGCCGCGCATCACCGCTTCGAGGCCGACCGGGTTGTGGCGGAAGTCAACCAGGGTGGCGAGATGGTGAGCGCGATGCTGAAAAGCATAGACGCCAACCTGCCCGTTACCATGGTGCGGGCAAGCCGGGGCAAGTTCACGCGCGCCGAACCGGTTGCAGCGCTTTACGAGCAGGGCAGGGTGCGCCATGCGGGCCGGTTTGCCAAGCTCGAGGAGCAGATGACCGATTTTGGACCCGATGGGCTGTCTTCCAAGCGCTCACCCGACCGGCTGGACGCGCTGGTATGGGCGCTGACGGCACTGGCGATGGACACGATGACGGAGCCGAGGGTACGGGGAATGTAAAGGTTTCACCACAAAGCGAAACGCCCGCGTGGGCCGTTGATGGCGCAGCGCGGGCGGTTTCAGAAACCATGCCGGTAGGGGCAATTGACGCCCCACCAAATTACTTCTTTTGGGTCTGCGAAGGTTTCGTCTGCGCGCTGACTTCGCGCATCTGACGCCATTCGTTTTCGAGACGGTCGTAGGTGGTCTGAGGGATCGTCGCGGTCATGGCATTCCTCCTTCGGTTGGCGCAGTGCATTGCTCGGTGTGAAACAGAGTAGGGGGCCAGAGGTTCCGCAATTCAAGGTAATTTTTACCCTTAAAACGGTTCGCATGAAATAAAATCGATTAGGATTTTTCTAAATCGATTTAGGTGCAGAAAGTCGCATATTAAAATCTGGGGTTTATACAGCGGGGATAACGATGTTCGACAGGCAACGTTTTTTCACAACGATTCGGATGGCACCCTTTCCGGGCCGAATGAGTGCACAGCAGGTGCAAGGCACCGAACTGGTGCTTGATGAATTCGAAGAAAGAGCGCCGGGTGGCGACGTCAGGCATCTGGCCTATATGCTGGCAACCGCGTTTCACGAAACGGCGGCAACCATGCAGCCGGTGCGAGAAACGCTGGCGGCGAGTGATGAGGCGGCGATCCGCATTCTGGACCGGGCCTATGCGGCGGGGCGGCTGGGGCAGTTCCGCACGCCTTACTGGCGACGCGATGCGGACGGCAAAAGCTGGCTGGGGCGGGGCCTGGTACAACTGACACACAAGCGTAACTACGAGGCGATGTCTGCGGTGACGGGCATAGACCTTGTGGAGCGACCGGAGCGGGCGATGGAGCCGCAGGTTTCCGCCATTATTCTCGTGGAAGGAATGCTGCGCGGCAGCTTTACCGGCAGGCGGCTTTCGCAACATTTCAGCCCGTCGCGGGCCGACTGGGAGGGTGCGAGAGCGATCATCAATGGCAATGACCGCGCCGCCCTTCTGGCGGGCTATGGTCGCGCCTTTCACACCGCCTTGATGGCCAACCGGATTGAACAGCACGCGGTGGGGTGATAGGCGATTTCCACCCAAGATTTTTGCATGACAGGTGCTTTCATGATCCGCCACATCGTTTTCTTCACCGTAGCCGAGGCCAACCGCGACGCCGTGCGCAAAGGCCTTTCCGGCCTGACCGCCATTCGCCACGCGCTGAAGCTGGAGATCGGCGAGAACGTCAAGAAAGACCAATGGGGAAACGCAGTGGACTTCATCGTCTATGGTGAGTTCGAGAACGAAGCGGCTCTGGCGGCCTACAAGGCCGACCCGGCCTATGAACTTTCGACGAATACCGTGAAGCCGCTGCGGGATACGCGGGTGGCGGCTGATTTCGACAGTGACAGGGCGGTGAAAGAGCCGATAAAATAAATCACCTTTCGGACCCACCATCCCAGCCACCTATAGGGTGGCTTTTTTGTTTTCTTTCAAAGGAAATATCCATGCGATTTTTTGGTCATCTGCCGTGGCGGCGTCCGGCGGGACGTGAGGTTGTGCGCGAAGAGAAGGCGGCGGGCGGGTTTCTGGTGCTGTCCGGGGAAGCGGGGCGGGCGCATTGGTCTGGTCGGGGGTATGGTGCGTTGTCTCGTGAAGGCTTCATGCGCAACCCGGTGGCGCACCGTGCGGCGCGCATGGTGGCCGAGGCTGCGGCTTCGGTCAGCTGGTTGCTCTACGAGGGTGACGACGAGATTGGTGAGCATGCGCTGTTGCGGCTGCTTTGCCGCCCGAACGGGCAGATGAGCGGGCCGGACTTTTTCGAGGCGCTTTACGGGTATCTGCTGCTGTCCGGCAATGCCTATATCGAGCCGCTGATGGTGGGCGAGCGGTTGCGCGAGCTGCATTTGCTGCGACCCGATCGCGTCAGCATTATCGAGGGGGCGGATGGCTGGCCTGCGGCGTTTGACTACCGCGCCGAGGGACGGGCGGCGCGGCGGATTGCCGCCGACCGGGATGGACTGGGGCTGCTGCATCTCAAGCTGTTCAACCCGCTGGACGACCATTGCGGATTTTCACCGCTTGCGGCGGCGGGGGCGGCGCTGGATTTGCACAATGCGGCCAGTATCTGGAACAAGCGATTGCTGGACAATTCCGCCCGCCCCTCCGGCGCGCTGGTCTATCAGCCCAAGGAAGGCGGCAATCTTTCCACCGAGCAATATGAGCGTCTGAAACGCGAGCTGGAGGAAGGTTATGCGGGGGCCGTGAATGCGGGGCGTCCGCTGTTGCTGGAGGGCGGGCTGGACTGGAAAAGCATGGGGCTCTCCCCCAGGGACATGGATTTCATGGAGGCGAAGAACGGTGCGGCGCGTGACATCGCACTCTCACTCGGCGTGCCGCCCATGCTGCTGGGCATTCCCGGTGACAATACCTATGCGAATTACCAGGAGGCGAACCGGGCGTTTTATCGGCTGACGGTTCTGCCGCTGATCAACCGCACGGCGGCCAGTCTGTCGTCATGGCTATCGCCGTTGTTCGAGAGAACGTTACGGCTGGAGCCGGACCTCGACAAGATTGCGGGGCTTTCAGTCGAGCGCGATGCGCTATGGGCAAGGGTGGGGGCTGCGGGGTTTTTGAGCGATGAGGAGAAGCGGGAGGCGGTGGGGTATTGAGGCGGTGTTCTCACGGGAGCATCGCGTCATATTAAACGGCAGCGGGGGGGCTTACCCCCCCCCTTTGTCCCGCCGGACATCTCCCCCTCAGGTGGTGAGCTTTCGGCCATCTCTTCCGTCGAGGTAAAAGTGATGTCGGAGCGCCCGGCCGATCTCCCTCCTTGTGGGGGAGATGTCCGGCAGGACAAAGGGGGGTGAGCCACGAGCACAAGGCTATCGAATGTCTTCGCCTCTCGCGACGTTCCACCGTTGAACCACTTTCTCAACAACCGGAATCCATCTGTGAAGGTCTGCCTTCAACCGATTCTGATGACTCGAGAAAAGCGTACAACTCCTCACGGCGGGTGCAGGGCATCCGCTGTGCAACTTATCCTACTCTAACGCGGAATGGTTACTCATGTCTGAATTTGCCAATGAGGGCAGCATTTGGGCTGCTCGTTTTACCGGTGCCGTGGCGGGAGCCGGGGTCTCGTTGATCTATATGCTGCCGCATACGCACCGCGAGGCGGCGAGCCGGTTCTTGACCGGGCTTGCCTGCGGCGTGATTTTTGGTGGGCCGGTGGGGCTTTGGATCGTCCAGCGGTTGGGTATCGCCGGTGGGCTCTCGAGCCAGGAGATCATGCTGACCGGTTCCGCCGCCGCCAGCCTATGCGCGTGGTGGGGGCTGGGCGTGATGGTGCGTGTGGCCGAGCGTTACGCAGCGCGTCCCAAGCCTTGAGCTGATCCCTCAGCGACGACTTCCTCAAAATCGCAGGAGAATTTCATGCACGCTTATCGCGGGCCGCGGCCCGCTACGCGCAAATTTGCCAATCTGGAGCTGCGCGGCATTGCTTTTGACGGTACGTTTTCCGGTTACGCCAGTGTGTTCGGCGAGGTGGATCTTGGCCGGGACGTGATCGAGCCGGGGGCGTTCAAGCGATCCATCGAGGAGCGCGGTGCCGCTGGCATTCGTATGCTCTACCAGCACGACCCGGCCCAGCCCATCGGTGCGTGGCGCTCCATTCGCGAAGACAAGCGCGGGCTGTTCGTCGAGGGTGTGCTGGCGCCTGACGTTGCGCGGGCGAAAGAGGTGCATTCGCTGATGAAGACGGGTGCGCTGGACGGACTTTCCATTGGCTTCCAGACAGTGCGGGCGGGCAAGGCCGCGCGTGGCGGCATTCGCCGCATTCTGGAGGCCGACCTTTGGGAGATTTCCGTCGTGACCTTTCCCATGCTGCCATCTGCCCGGGTTTCTAACGTCAAGCAGGCGCGGTTCTTTCGCGACCGTGACACCGAGCTGGTGCGCGCCATGCGCCTGGCGGCGAAGAGTTTGGCGGGGAATACTTTTCGGCGCTGAGGGAGGTTTGGCTTCTCCTCCGTCATACCGGACTTGATCCGGTATCTAGTCCGGCGCGTCCGCGCCGGGGAAGAGCATTGTGCGTCGCAGACGCGACGCTGCTGGGCCCCGGATCAAGTCCGGGGTGACGGCGGTTGGGTGAACCGCTGCTTTTCATCTTTTAACGATCAACAGAGGAAAACGTCATGACAGAACAGACTTCCATTCACACAGTTGCACCGCAGATCAAGGCCGTGCCTGACACGATGACGGCGGCGTTTGATGATTTCATGGAGGCGTTCGAGGCGTTTCGAGAGACGAATGATCAGCGGTTGGGCGATATCGAGCGCAAGATGGGCTCCGATGTGCTGACCCGCGAAAAGCTTGACCGCATCGACAAGGCGCTGGACGACAACAAACAGGCGATGGACGAGCTTTCATTGAAGAAAGCACGGCCTGCACTGGGTCGCCGGGGTGCGGCCAATGCGGAGACGGAAGAGCACAAGGCGGCGTTCGAGGCGTATATTCGTCGTGGTGATGAAGGTGCGCTGCGCGATCTGGAGGCCAAGGCGTTTTCCGGGAGCAGCGGCGCGGATGGCGGTTATCTGCTGCCGAACGAGACCGACAGCGACATCGGTAAACGCATGGCGGTGGTCTCGCCGATGCGCGCACTTTCGACCGTGCGAAAGGTTTCCGGTGCCGTGCTGAAAAAGCCATTTGCGCCGAGCGGAATGGCCGCTGGCTGGGTTTCTGAAACGGCGGCACGACCGCAGACCAACACGCCGCAACTTTCCGAGATGACGTTTCCGACCATGGAGCTTTACGCCATGCCGGCGGCGACGCAAGGGCTGCTGGATGATTCCGCTGTCGATATCGAGGCATGGATTGCATCCGAAGTGGATGTGGCCTTTGCCGAGCAGGAAGGCGCGGCGTTCATTTCCGGCGATGGCGTGAACAAGCCGAAGGGCCTGCTGTCCTACGACACGGTGGCCAATGGAGACTGGAGCTGGGGCAAGATCGGCTATGTGGCGACGGGTGCGGCGGGCGCCTTTGCATCTTCCGGGCCGCTGGATGTGCTGATCGACACGGTCTATTCGCTGAAAGCAGGACACCGGCAGAATGGCAGCTTCCTGATGAACCGCAAAACGCAGTCGACATTGCGCCGGGTAAAGGACACCACGGGCAACTATCTCTGGCAACCGCCAGCTTCCGCAGGCCAGGCGGCGCTGCTGATGGGCTTTCCGGTGGCCGAGGCCGAGGACATGCCCGATGTGGCGGCAAACAGCACGTCGATTGCCTTCGGTGACTTCCGCGCCGGTTATCTGGTGGTGGACCGCACCGGCATACGCATTCTGCGCGACCCTTATTCGGCCAAGCCTTATGTGCTGTTTTATACCACCAAACGTGTTGGCGGTGGGGTGCAGAACTTCGAGGCGGTGAAGCTGGTGAAGTTTGCGGCGAGTTGATGGATGATAGTGCTTCCGCCATGCCGGGGTTGGCCCGGTGTGGTGGAGGACGATAGTAAGCGTCATCGCCTGTGGCTTACCCCCCCTCTGTCCTGCCGGACATCTCCCCCACAGATGGGGAGATCGACTCGCGGATTGCTCTCGCCCATCTTGAACGCTGCGGACTGATTGAGGAGCGCGCGTCTTTCCGATCTCCCTCCTTGTGGGGGAGATGTCCGGCAGGACAGAGGGGGTGAGCCACGGGCGATGACAGACAAAGTTGCCGTTGCAACGACCATAACTTCCCGGAGACACCATGACCTATGCCACACTGACCCCGCCCCAAGCGGAGGCGTTGACGCTGGCCGATGTGAAGGCGCATTTGCGGCTGGACGGCGCGGATGAAGATGCACTTCTGGCATCGCTGATCACCACCGCCCGCGAGTATCTGGAATGCCAGACGGGCTTGTGCCTGATGCAGCAGAGCTTTCGGCTATACCTTGATGACTGGCCGCTGAATGGTGTGATTCAGATTGCAAAGGGGCCGGTGCAAGCCATCGAAAAGATTCTGGTTTTCGATGATGCGGGCGACCCCCAGGACATGACCGATATCGACAAGCTGCTGGATGGCGAAGGGCGACCGGCGCGGCTGTGGTTGCGCCAGCCGCCTGCGCCGGGGCAGCCGCTGAACGGCATCGAGATCGATTTCACCGCAGGCTTTGGCGAAAGCGGCGCGGATGTGCCGGATACGCTGAAGCGGGCGATGCTGATCCACATCGCGCATATGTTTGCCTTTCGCGGCGCGGTTTCACCTGCCGACCAGCCCGCCGGAGTGCCAGCAGGTTATGAGCGGCTGACTGCGCCGTTTCGTAGACTGGGCCTGTGAGCGATGAACCTGACATTTCTCGACCCAGGCCAACTGACGGCGCGGCTGGACGTGGAAGGGCCGGAAGAACTGCCGGATGGGCAGGGTGGTGTTGCGGCTGGCTGGCGTTTGTTGCGCTCTCTCTGGGCGGCTATCGAGCCAGTTTCGCAAGGTGCCTATGAGCGGGCATCCGCCGATGGCGTGGCGATTACTCACCGGATATGGGCCGGATTTCGCAGCGATATCGAGGCGGGCATGCGGTTTCGCAAAGGGGTGCGGGTGTTTGCTGTAAAATCGGTTATCGACCCGGATGAAACGGGCCGTTTCATTGTCTGTCGCTGCGAGGAGGAAAGCCGATGATGGCGGCCAATGCGCTGCTGCGCGCTGTTCACGTCCAGCTTGCCGGAGATGCGGTGCTGACGGGTCTGGTGGGTGCGCGCGGCATCATCGACCGGCTGCTGCCAAGGCCCGTTCTCCCTTGCGTGGCCTTCGGCGAAATCGACAGCCGTGATTATTCAACCGGCTCCGAGCGGGGTGAGGAGCATTTCCTGACCATCGAAGTGTGGAGCGAGGAGGGCGGGCGCAAGCTGGCCCAGGACATTGCGGTGCGCGTTCTGGCGCTTCTCGATGACGCCCCGCTGGCGCTGGGCGAGGGTATTGCATTGGTCAGCCTGTTTTTTCGCAACAGCCGGACTGTGCGCCAGACGAAGTCGAAGCAGTTTTTGACGGAAATACGGTTTCGGGCGGTGACGGAGTAGCACCGAATTCAATTCGAAAGGACACACCATGGTGGCGCAGAAGGGGAAAGACCTGCTGCTGAAGATCGACAACGGCGGGGCATTCGTGACCGTTGCCGGGCTGCGCACGAAGCGGCTGGCGTTCAATGCGGAAAGCGTTGATGTGACGGATGCCGAAAGTGCCGGGCGCTGGCGCGAATTGCTGGCGGGGGCTGGCATTCAGAGGGCGGGACTGACAGCATCGGGCATATTCAAGGACCAGCAAAGCGATGCGCTGGTGCGCGGGCAGTTCTTTGCCGGTGCCATTCCCGGCTGGCAGATCGTCATCCCGGATTTCGGGACCGTTACTGGGCCGTTTCAGATTACCGCGCTGGAATATTCCGGGCGGCACGACGGCGAGGTGCAGTTCGAGATTGCGCTGGAATCAGCGGGTGCCATCAGCTTCGGAGCCTTGTGATGGGAGCGGGGAATTTCGGGCGGGCTAACCGCAGGCGCGGCGAAGTGGAGGCAGTGCTGGATGGAGAGCGGCGCATTCTGTGCCTGACACTGGGGGCGCTGGCGGAGCTGGAAACCGCCTTTGCCGCCGATGACCTGACGGGCTTGGCGAGCCGCTTTGCCAGCGGGCGAATGAAAGCCGCCGATATGATCCGTGTCATCGGCGCTGGTTTGCGCGGTGCGGGCAACATGTTTTCCGATGACGATGTGGCCACCATGAGCATCGAGGATGGAATTGCCGGTTATGCGAAGATCGTGGGAGACCTCCTGACCGCAGCCTTCGCTGGAACCGGCACGGGAGGGGAGGCACCCGCTTCCCCCTGAGAGCCGCAGCGGACGCAGGCCAGGCGCATGATACCCGACCCTTTCCCTGGGGGCAGGTGATCCATGCGGGCCTGAGCCTGCTGCGGCTTTCTCCAACGGTTTTCTGGACGCTGACCCCAGTAGAGTTTTTTGCCATGACGGGTGGGATGAGGCCCCAACGCGGTGGGGTTGATCGTGGTGGGCTGGAAGGGTTGATGCGGTTGTTTCCGGATGGGTGAGGCCTACCTCTCCCACAAGGGGAGAGATGCCGCCTATCGAAAGCATAGCAATTCCAATCCACTAGCTTCCCAATTTGAATCAGAAAGGCAAGGCCGATGGCTAATGAGATGAACTTTGCCGACCAGCGTGAGGAGGCGGAGGCTTTGGCTTCTGTCATGGATGATCTGGAGCGGCGATCGCAACGGTTTGGGTCGGCGCTCACGTCTGCATTGCGAGCGGCGACCACCGGCGGCAAGGGGTTGGACAGCGTGTTGCAGGGGCTGGGGACGCGGCTTTCCAATATTGCGCTATCTGCCGGATTGAAGCCTCTGGAGAACATGCTGTCTTCAGCGGTCAGCAGCCTGACATCCGGGGCAGGATCGCTTTTTGCCTTTGCCAATGGCGGCGTGCCGGGTCGGGTGACGCCGTTTGCCGAGGGTGGTGTCGTGTCAAGCCCGACGTTTTTTCCCATGGGCGGCGATATGGGGCTGATGGGCGAGGCGGGCAGCGAGGCGATTTTGCCGTTGAAACGCGGGGCGGACGGTTCGCTGGGCGTGGCGTCGGCCGGTGGCGGCGGTGGAACGCAGATCGTGTTCAATGTGACGGCGAGTGATGCTGCGAGTTTTCGGCGCAGCGAGGGGCAGATTGCGGCGATGCTGGCGCGCAGTGTGGGGCGGGGGCAGCGGGGGCTTTAGTTTGGCGCAGGCGTGTTTTTGTGGTTGGCGTTGAGTTTGTGGCTTACCCCCTCTGTCCTGCCGGACATCTCCCCCTCAGGTGGGGAGATCGACTCGTGGCGACCTCTCGTCCATCTTTGACGCGGAGATTTAAGTGAGGTGGTTCGGCCATCCGATCTCCCCCCTTGAGGGGGAGATGTCCGGCAGGACAGAGCGGGGGGTAAGCCACGCCCGCTGCCGCCAGCGTCTGCTCTCAAAATTTCATTTTAAATCCAGGAAAATCAAATCCATGGCAGCATTTCATGAGGTGCGGTTTCCGTTGCGGTTGGCGATGGGGACGAGTGGTGGGCCGGTGCGGCGGACGGATATTGTCAATTTGTCCAACGGGCGGGAGAACCGGAACCAAAGGTGGAGGAATTCTCGGCGGGCTTATGATGCCGGGTCGGGAGTTCGGTCCGTCAGCGACCTCTATGCTGTCCTGGAATTTTTCGAGGCGCGGGGCGGGCAGCTTTATGGATTTCGGTTTCGTGATCCGGTGGATTTCCGGTCGTGTCCGCCACTGACCGTGCCGTCTGTGATGGACCAGCGGATCGGCACGGGTGACGGGGTGACGGCCGCGTTTCAGCTGGTGAAGACCTATGCCGATGCGGGCGGAGGGTGGACGCGGACCATTGCCAAGCCGGTGGAGGGGTCTGTGGTGGTTTCGGTGAATGGCATTGCGGCAACGAATGTCAGCACCGACCATGCGACCGGGATCGTGACGTTTGCGGCGGGGCATGTGCCAGCGGCGGGCGCGGCTGTGAGGGCGGGTTTCGAGTTCGACGTGCCTGTTCGTTTCGATATCGACCGCATCGATGTGAGCCTTGCTACCTTCGAGGCCGGGCGCATTCCTTCCATTCCGCTGGTGGAGATTTTGCCGTGAAAAAAGTGCCACAGGATTTCGCAGCGCATCTGGAGGGTGAGGCAACGACGACATGCCATTGCTGGAAGGTTAGCCTTCGCGATGGCGCGGTGTTGGGTTTTACCGAGCATGACGAGGCGCTGATATTTGGCGGCGTGACCTATCTGGCCGCGAGCGGTTTTCAGGCGGGCGAAAACGATAGCGAAACGGGGTTGGCGGCCAGCAGCGGCGAGGTCGCGGGCGGGTTTTCCAGCGAGGCGGTGAGTGAGGCCGATCTGGCTGCGGGACGCTACGACGGCGCGAAGGTGGAGCTTTACCGCGTCAACTGGCAGGCGCCGGAGCAGCATGTGCTGCTGAAGGTACGCGAGATTGGCGAGGTGACGCGCGCTGGTGGTGCATTCACGGCGGAACTGCGCAGTTTTGCGCACAGGCTGAGCCAGCCGCAGGGCCGCGTTTATGGACGGCGGTGCGATGCGGCGCTGGGTGATGCCAGGTGCGGGGCTGATATCGTGGCGTTTCGGGCGGATGGTGCGGTGGTTTCCGTGGATGGAACCGGACGGATGATGGTATCCGGCCTCAGCGCTTTTGCCGACGGTTTTTTCCGGCAGGGCAAGCTGGTGTTTTCAACCGGTGTGAATGCGGGCCGTAGTTTCGATCTGGACGACCATGTGGTGCGTGACGGTGTGGCGAGTTTGAATTTCTGGCTGCCGCTGGAGGCGGCCCCGCAGGCAGGCGATGCGTTCACGGTGACGGCGGGGTGCGACAAGAGCTTTGGCGTCTGCAAGGTCAAGTTTGCCAACCACCTGAATTTCAGAGGCTTCCCGCATATGCCCGGGGCAGATTTCGCCTATTCCTATGTGACGAGCCGGACTCAGCATGATGGCGGAGCGCTGTTTTCATGAGCGATATCGGTGGACGGGTTCTGGCGGTGGCCGACAGCTGGATCGGCACGCCGTACCGGCATCAGTCCTGCCTGAAAGGCGTGGGCTGCGATTGTCTGGGGCTGGTGCGCGGTATCTGGCGCGAGCTTTATGGTGATGAGCCCGAACTGCCGCCGCCCTATGCGCGTGACTGGGCCGAGCGTGGCGGCGAGGACAGGTTGATGGCGGCTGCGGAGCGGCATTTCCAGCCGGTTGCCAGCATGGTGGACGCGCTGCCGGGCGACATGCTGCTGTTCCGCTGGCGACCGGAATTCGCGGCCAAGCACGCGGGCATTCTGGCCGATGCCGATCACTTCATCCACGCCTATGAGGCGGCCTCCGTGCTGCGCTCGGCGCTGGTGCCTTCGTGGCGCAGGCGCATCGCTGGCGTTTTTCGATTTCCGTAGAGGTGACTGATGGCAACCCTTGTTTTGCAGGCGGCGGGCGCTGCCCTTGGCAGTATTTTTGGGCCGGTGGGCGCCATCATCGGCAGGGCGGCGGGTGCGCTGGCAGGCAGTGCGGTCGATAGCGCGCTGTTTTCCTCTTCGAAGACCGTTACCGGCGCGCGGCTTTCGACGGCCCGCATTCCCGGTGCCGAGGAGGGGGCAGCGATTGCACGGGCTTATGGCACGGTGCGGATTGGTGGCACGCTGATCTGGGCGACGCGCTTTGAAGAGAGCGTGACGCGGGAGCGGCAGGGCGGCAAGAGCACCAGTAGCAGCAGCACGACCGTCGAGACGTTTCGATATTTTGCAAATCTTGCCGTCGGTCTTTGCGAAGGCGAGGCCGCGATGGTGCGGCGGGTGTGGGCCGATGGACAGGAGCTGGACCTGACCGGCATCGAAATGCGATTCTACCCCGGTACCGATACGCAGCTTCCCGACCCGTTGATCGAGGCGCGGCAAGGGGCGGGCAATGCGCCTGCTTATCGCGGCCTGTCCTACGTGGTGTTCGAGCGGTTGCCGTTGGATGGTTTCGGCAATCGTATTCCGCTGTTGCAGTTCGAGGTGATCAGGCCCATCGGCAAGCTGGAGGGGCAGATACGGGCAGTGACGGTGATACCCGGCGCGACGGAGCATGGTTGTGCGACGGTTGCCGTGTCAGAGCGGACGGGGGCGGGCGAAAGCCGGGTGATGAACCGCCACAATCTGGCGGCGGCAACCGACTGGCAGGCTTCGATTGACGAATTACAGGCGCTGTGCCCGAACCTTGAAAGCGTGGCGCTGGTGGTGACATGGTTCGGCACCGATATGCGCGCTGGCGAATGCCGCATTCTGCCCGGTGTGGAAGTGGGCTTCCGCGACCGCGAAAGTGTGACATGGTCTGTTGCAGGAATGGGGCGCGGGCAGGCGCGGCTGGTGAGCCGACGTGACGGTGGCCCGGCCTATGGCGGCACACCGGGTGATACAGCCGTTTTGCAGGCCATTGCCGATTTGAAGGCGCGGGGCTTGAAAGTATGCCTCTATCCGTTTGTGATGATGGATGTGCCAGCGGGCAATGCTCTGCCTGACCCCTATGGCAAGGTGGAACAGGATGCCTATGGCTGGCGCGGCAACATTACGTGCCACCCGGCCGCGGGGCAGAGCGGAAGTGCTGACCGCACGGTGGCGGGGCGGGCGCAAATCTCGACTTTTTGCAACCGTACTGACGGGTATCGACGCATGGTGCTGCACTACGCGGCGCTGGCGAAACAGGCGGGCGGGGTTGAGGCATTCCTGATCGGCTCTGAACTGCGCGGGCTGACGCGGGTACGTGATCAGGCGAATGCCTTTCCGTTCGTTGAGGAACTGGTGCGGCTGGCGGGTGAGGTGCGCGCCGTAGTGGGCGCTGTTACGAAGCTGACCTACGCTGCCGACTGGAGCGAATATTTTGGGTATCACCCGTCGGATGACACGGGCGACGTGTTCTTCCATCTCGATGCGTTGTGGGCGAGCGCTGATATCGATGCTGTTGGCATCGACAATTACATGCCGCTGTCCGACTGGCGCGACGATGACGTGCAGGGCGGCAATCCGGATAATTTCAATGGGTCAGACGATGCGGCGGGGTTTGTTCGCAGCATCGAGAGCGGTGAGGGTTTCGACTGGTATTATGCCAGTGACACCGACCTGGCCAGTCGCAAGCGCAGCGCCATTTCCGATGGGTTGAAGGGCAAGCACTGGGTCTATCGTTACAAGGATCTAGCGGGCTGGTGGCAAAACCGGCATTATAACCGCACAGACGGCATGGAAAGTGCGACGCCGAGCGCCTGGGTGCCGGGCATGAAGCCGATCTGGTTCACCGAACTGGGCTGCCCGGCCATCGACAAGGGCGCGAACCGGCCCAACACCTTCATCGACCCGAAATCATCAGAAAGCGCTTATCCGCATTTTTCCAGCCTTATGCGCTCCGACAGCCAGCAAAGGCGGTTTCTGGAAGCGCATCACGACCATTGGGCGGGCGTTTCTGCACCAGCCGATATGGTCGATCCAGCCAAACTGTTTGTTTGGACGTGGGATGCACGGCCTTATCCCGCTTTTCCGCTGGATGCGGCGACGTGGAGCGATGGCGCCAATTGGCGTACCGGCCACTGGCTGAACGGCAGGTTGGGGGCGACCACGCTGGCAGATTTGATTGCGGCGGTGCTTGGTGACCATGGCTTTGCGGACTTCGATGTTTCCGCTGTGATCGGCGATGTGGCTGGGTATGCGCAGGGCGATGTGATCGCGGCGCGCAGCCTGCTGGAGCCGTTGTTGCAGGCGTTTCAGGTTGATGTGATCGAAGACGGAGCGACGTTGCGCTTCGTTTCACGCGGACGGGCCGCCACGCGCACGAAGATGATCTCGGCTTATGCGGATATCGAGGATAGCGCGCTGTGGTCTGAGGCGCGCGGGCATGAGAGCGATTTTGCAGCCGAGGCGGTGCTGACTGCCTTCAACCCGGCACTGGACTACGAGCAGGCGAGCGTTCGCTCCCGGCGCATCGACAATGCCGGAAGCCGGGTGCTGCGTTATGATCTGGGCGCGGTGCTGGCGCAGGAGACCGCGCAAAATGCGGTGGAGGCACTGTTGCGCGACAACCGGCTGGCGCGCCGCACGGTGCGCTTTGCGATTTCGCCGCAGGATATCGCGCTGGACCCCGGTGATTGCGTCGAACTGGAGGGTGGTCCCAAGGGGCGTTTTCTGGTGAGCCGGATCGAGGATGGCGATGTCAGGCGCATCGAGGCACGGGAGTTTTCGCCTGCTGTCAGCATGGTTTCTGGCGAGGTCGAAGCACCCCGCAATGGCGGTGGCAACGCGTCGAGCGGGTTCGACCCGGATATCGTGCTGATGGATCTGCCGCGATATGAAGCGGGCGATGCGCAAGGTTTTGCGCGGGTTGCGGCCTTCGCCAGGCCTTGGCGGCGAATGGTGCTGTCCGCTTCATCAGGAACCGACGGTTACGAGGCGAGGGCGCTGCTGGACCAGCCTGCCAAGATCGGTGCGCTTTCGCGTGCTACGCCAAGGGGATTCATCGGGCGGTTCAACATTGCGGGGGCAATCGAGATCACGCTGCCATACGGCGATCTGTCGTCAGTCTCCGACCTTGCCGTGCTGAACGGGGCCAACCGTATTGCCATTCGCTGTGCCAATGGCGCGTGGGAGGTTGCGGCTTTTGCGAAGGTGGAAGAAGTGGCGGCCCAGCGCTGGCGGATGACGCGGCTGCTGCGAGGACTTGCTGGTACAGAAGACGCGATGGCGGCAGGCGCAGTTGCTGGAGCCGAGGTCGTGGTTCTGGATGCGGGTGTGGTGCCGATGGGGCTGCGCGGTGACGAACGCGGCCTGCAACTGAATTGGATCATCGAGGCGGCGGGTGCGCAAATCTCGAGAGTTGGGCCACTTGCTTTTGCAGGTGGAAGGCGGGCCGAAATGCCGCTGGCACCTGTGCATTTGCGTGGTATGCGCGGAGCAGACGGCGTGCTGCTGACATGGATGCGGCGCGGGCGAGTGGAGGCCGATGGCTGGGACGCCGCCGATATTCCGCTCGATGAAGCATCCGAACGATACCGGGTCGAGATCCTATCCGATGATGTGGTGCGGCGAACAATCGAGGTGAGCGAGGCAGCTTGCCTTTATGCCGCGAGCGACGAGGTGGCTGATTTTGGTTCGCAGCAGACGACGCTTGCGATTCGGGTGCGCCAGCTTGGCCGAGCGGTGCCACTGGGTATCGCGGCAAGCGCCGTTTTGCGTGTTTAAACTTCACAATAACGTCAACCGAGAAAGGGTAAAGCATGGACAATATGAAAGCCTGGTATCAGTCGAAAACCGTCTGGGGCGCGCTGATTGCGGTGTTGGCACCGCTGCTGCATGTGGTGGGGTTGAACCTGCCGACGGGGTTCGAAGGCGAGCTTGCCGAGGGGCTGGTGACGGTGGCCGGTGGCGTGGGTGGGTTGATTGCGTTGTATGGGCGATTGGCTGCGACAAGTGAGATTAGGTAGGGGATTGTGGGTTGGACGGTAGTGGGTGTGGCTCACCCCCCTCTGTCCTGCCGGACATCTCCCCCTCAAGGGGTGAGATCGACTCGTTGAGATCTCTCGCCCATCTGGAACGCTGAGGATAGAGTGGGGAACGCGCGTCTTGCCGATCTCCCCACCTGAGGGGGAGATGCCCGGCAGGGCAGAGGGGGGTGAGCCCCACCCGCTACCCTTGACCTTACCCTCAACGCCACCACACCCCACATTCATTTGCCATTCAGACGCTTTGCGATACATATTCGGCCAAGAATTCGTTTCGACGTGCATCCGATTTTTCTTTGGAAGTTTTTTGCAATGGCATCACCTCTCATCATCGCGACGCTTGCAGCCGGTCTCTCCGGCTTTCCTGCGCCGCAGGCTGATGTGCAGGGTGTGCCATCGGTAGCGCGTGTACAGCAGGTTGCAAGTGACTGCACCTCCGCCGTCTCGCGTGTGGTACGCGAAACCGGCGGCCAGCTTCTCTCGGTTTATCCATCAAATGACGGCCAGAACTGTGTCGTGACAGTGCTTGTGCAGGGCAATGGCGAGCGCCCTCGCAAGGTGACGATGCGCGTACCGATGTAGACCGTCGCAATCCCCAAAAATCTGCCATAGAGTGCCGCGCGTCTGTGACGCGAAGAGCCAGTCTATGGTTATTGGGTGACGCATCGTGCTTTACGAAAATCGATTCCGATTTTCGCGCCGATGCGCTAGAGATGATTTGAATGACCGTCACACTGCAGAAGTGACGGGTGCAATGAAAAGGGACGGACGATGCGCATTCTTGTGGTCGAGGACGATACCAACCTCAATCGACAGCTGACCGACGCGTTGAAAGAAGCGGGTTATGTCGTCGATCAGGCCTTTGATGGTGAAGAGGGGCATTATCTCGGCGATACCGAGCCTTACGACGCCATCGTTCTCGATATCGGCCTGCCGCAGATGGACGGCATTACCGTTGTCGAAAAATGGCGTGCCAGCGGCAAGTCCATGCCGGTTCTGATCCTGACCGCGCGCGACCGCTGGAGCGACAAGGTCGCGGGTATCGATGCCGGTGCCGACGACTATGTGACGAAGCCTTTCCATGTGGAAGAAATTCTGGCGCGTGTGCGCGCGCTGATCCGCCGTGCAGCCGGACATGCGTCATCCGAGATCACCTGCGGCCCGGTGCGGCTCGACACCAAGTCCTCCAAGGCAACCGTCAATGGCACGACACTGAAACTGACCTCGCACGAGTTTCGCCTCCTGTCCTACCTCATGCACCATATGGGTGAGGTGGTGTCTCGAACCGAGCTGGTGGAGCATATGTACGATCAGGATTTCGACCGTGATTCCAACACGATCGAGGTGTTCGTTGGGCGTCTGCGCAAGAAGCTTGGCGTCGATCTGATCGAAACTATCAGGGGTCTCGGTTACCGGATGCAAGCACCCGCAGATGCGAAGTAACTCACTCACCGCACGCGTTCTGCTTTTAGCCTCGGCATGGTCTGCCCTGGCGCTGGTGGTAATCGCGGTGGTGATTTCCACGCTCTACCGGCAGGGCGTGGAGCGCAGTTTTACCGATCTGCTGCGTGCCCAGCTCTACAACGTCATCAATTCCATCACCGTTTCCAACGAGAATACGCTTGCTGGTAGCCCGCAGCTTGGCGATCTCCGGTTTTCCCAGCCCGATACGGGCTGGTACTGGGTGGTGGAGCCGCTGGGCAATTTTCAGACGGCACCGCTCGTTTCCTCATCGCTTGGCGTGTCCACGCTGCCTGTTCCCAGCATTCTGGATGTGCCTTTCGACAATCGCTACGAGCGCTATTACGTGGTGACGGACGAGGCGAAAAACCGCGTGCAGGTTGCCGAAACGGAAGTGGTGCTGGATGGAGAGGGGCGGGCGGCGCGCTTTCGCGTGACCGGCAACCTGAATGTCGTGGAAGACGACGTCAGTGACTTTTCCAACAGCCTCTATCTGGCGCTTGCCGTGTTTGGTGTTGGCAGTCTTGTCGTTAATGGCCTTGCCATTCTCTATAGTTTACGACCGCTGGACAGGGCGCGTCTGGCGCTGGGCAAAATTCGCGGTGGCGAAGCGGAGCGTCTTGAGGGCGAATTCCCCAGCGAAATCCAACCCTTGGCGACTGAAGTCAACGCTCTGATCGAAAGCAACCGGCGTCTTGTGGAGCGTGCGCGCATGCAGGTGGGCAATCTGGCCCACTCGTTGAAAACACCGATTGCCGTTCTGTTGAACGAGGCCCGCACGCTGGACAGCCACCATGGCGATCTGGTGCGGGGACAGGTGGAGGCGATGCAGGCGCAGGTTCAGTCCTATCTCTCCCGCGCCCGCATTGCCGCTCAACGCGGCTCCATTCTGGCGCGGGTGGAAGCCGAACCGGCGCTCGAGCGGCTGGTGCGCGTAATGCGCCGCCTGAACCCGGAAAAGACATTCGAGCTGGACATGCAGCAACCGGGCATGATTCTGGCGATGGAGCAGCAGGATCTGGAAGAAGCGGTCGGCAACCTTCTGGAAAACGCGGCGCGGTTTGCAGTCACAAAGGTGGTGATAACTGTCATGCGCGGTTCGCACCCGTCTTCCGACCCGGATGTGACCCGCAGGTCATGGGTGACGTTGCTGGTGGAAGACGATGGGCCGGGGCTGGAGCCCGAACAGATTACCGAAGCCATGAAGCGCGGCAGGCGCCTGGACGAAAGCCGGCCGGGGACAGGCCTTGGTCTATCGATCGTCAGCGAGGTGGTTTCTGAGTACCACGGCACCTTTGCCATGTCGCGCGGCCCGCTGGGTGGGCTGAAAGCGGAGTTGCTTCTTCCAGGACTTTCGAAAGAGCTTGCATGACGGCCAAAAACTGGCAAGACATTTCGTGACGCATGACCGCGCCAGGATGGCGCGTTGATAAGGAGTGTATTCTTGGTTGACGTGATGGGCAAAACCGGATTTGCCGGGATAAACTCCAATATTATGCGCCCTGCTGTTCTTTCGCTGGTCTGCCTGTCAGTTCTCAGCTCGTGCACCACATCCAACACCCGCGCAACCGGTGGCGGACTGCTGGGACGCGGTGGTGCATCGTCTACGCCATACATCTCTAGCCTTCAGGGCGGCATTGTCGGCAGAAGCGGTCTGCAACTGGATCGCGGTGATTTCAACAAGGCGCTGGAGGCGGAATATCGTGCGCTGGAAACAGCGCCTGGTGGCCAGGCCGTGGTGTGGGGGAGCGGCGATACGCGCGGCGAGGTGATTGCCAACGCGCCCTACCAGGTTGGCAACCAGAACTGCCGCCAATACACCCATGATCTGACGGTTGATGGCAAGCAGGCGAAGGTCCGCGGTGCCGCCTGTCGTAACGCCAATGGTACCTGGACGCCGCTGATCTGACGCTTGATTGACGCATGTCAAGGCATGCGCAAGGCTGATCGTTAGAACAGGATGGCGTATGGCGACCGGCCTCTGTCTTTCGTCAGTGCGGCCATAGGCGGCATAGTGTCTCAAATTCACGTCATCCTGCTGCGGCTTATTTCAAAGCGGCGCGCATTCGAGTAATTGAAACGGCATGTTCTGGATTTTTATCGCCCTGTTGACGGCGGCCGTGGCCATCGTTCTGACCTATCCCCTGATGCGCAGCAATGGCGTAGCCGACACGGCCCGTGACGGTGAGGTTGCAGTGTACCGCGACCAGTTGGCTGAGTTGCAGCGCGAGCGCGAAAGCGGGTTGATTGGTGAGGCCGAGGCCGAATATGCCCGCGCCGAAATCGGGCGGCGGCTTCTGGCGGCCGCATCCGGAAAAAAAGGTGAAGCGTCTGCGATTTCGCCACGCCGACACAATGCCCTGGCCAGCGTCGTAACCGTGCTTTTGCCGCTGACCGGGCTCTGTCTTTATTTGTATATGGGCACGCCAAACATGCCGGACATGCCGCTTGCTGCGCGGCTGGAAAAGCCCGGCAACGACATGAACCTGATGATTGCCAAAGCTGAACGGCATCTGGCGCAGAACCCCAATGATGGCGCCGGATGGGACGTGCTGGCACCGATCTACTTCAAGACCATGCGTTTGGGTGATGCGGAGATGGCGTATCGCAATGCCATCCGTCTTCAGGGTGAAAATGCACCACGCCTGACGGGCCTTGCCGAAACGCTGATTGCTGCCAATGAAGGCATCGTTGTTGATGATGCACGCACCGCGCTGGAAGATGCGGAAAAGATGAGCCCCGGCAATCCGCGTGCACGCTTTTATCTGGCGCTTTCGCTGGAGCAGGCGGGCAAGACCGCCGAGGCGCGGGATGCCTTTGCAGCGTTGCTCAAGGCCTCGCCAGCCGGTGCGCCATGGATACCGCTGCTGCAGGCGCATTTACAAAATACCGGCGGCGCCGACATTGCCGCCACCCAGACGCCGGAAGCGCCAGCGGGGCCAAGTGCCGAGGATATTGCCGCTGCTAGCACAATGTCGCCCGAGGAACGGCAGGCGATGGTGGCTGGAATGGTGGACAGTCTGGACGCGAAATTGCGAGAAAATCCCGACGATTTGCAAGGCTGGATGCGGCTGGTGCGCTCTTACGCCATGTTGAAGAATGAAGAGAAGGCCCGCCAGGCTCTGGCCGGTGGCCTGAAAGCCTTTCCGCCCGCCGGTGAGCAGGGCAAGCAGCTGCTAGCGCTGGCGCAGCAGCTGGGCGTGAATGTGCAGGGAGTGACGCAATGACCCGCAAGCAGAAAAGATTGGCCGTTATCGGCGGCGGTGTCAGCTTTATCATGATCGCCGCATTTCTGGTGATGTTCGCCTTCGGCCAGTCCATCGCCTATTTCTATATGCCGGGTGATCTGGAAAAGACCAGCGTTGCACCGGGAACGCGGATTCGTTTGGGCGGGCTGGTGGCTGAAGGGTCGGTCAAGCGCGGCGAGGGCCGGACGGTGAGCTTTGCGGTGACGGATGGCGGCGCAAGCGTACCGGTAAGCTATACCGGCATTCTGCCGGACCTGTTTCGCGAGGGGCAGGGCGTCGTGACCGAAGGCACCTTCGATGCCGCCACCCATGCTTTTGTGGCCGATAGCGTGTTGGCCAAGCACGACGAAAACTACATGCCCAAGGAAGTTGCCGACCGCCTGAAGGACAAGGGCCTGTGGCAGCAGGCACCAGATGGCACGGCCAAAACCGGAGCAACGCAATGATCACCGAAATCGGCCATTATGCTCTGGTGCTTGCGCTTGGCGTCGCGCTGGTCGTTTCGACACTGCCGGTGTTTGGTGCGCGGCGCAACGACAAGGCGCTGATGGACATCGCGCCCGTCGGTTCGGTTCTGCTGTTTCTGTTGGTGGGAATGTCGTTTGCGGCTTTGACACATGCTTATGCGGTGTCGGATTTCTCGCTGAAGAATGTCTATGAGAACTCTCATTCGCTGATGCCGATGCTTTACAAGCTGACGGGCGTATGGGGCAACCACGAGGGCTCGATGCTGCTGTGGCTGCTGATCCTCGTTCTGTTCAGTGCGATGGTGGCCGTCTATGGCCGTAATCTGCCCGATACGCTGCGCGCCAATGTTTTGGCAGTGCAGGCGTGGGTGACGACGGCTTTTCTGCTGTTCATTCTCTTGACCTCCAATCCGTTCGCGCGGCTTTCGCCGGTGCCAGCCGAAGGGCAGGACCTCAATCCGGTGCTCCAGGATTTCGGGCTCGCGATCCATCCACCGTTGCTTTATCTCGGCTATGTCGGCTTCTCCGTCTGTTTTTCCTTTGCCGTTGCTGCGCTGATGGAAGGGCGCATCGATGCCGCTTGGGCGCGCTGGGTTCGCCCTTGGACGCTGGCTGCATGGACCTGTCTGACGGCGGGCATTTCGATGGGGTCTTACTGGGCCTATTACGAGCTTGGCTGGGGCGGTTGGTGGTTTTGGGACCCGGTGGAAAATGCGTCCTTCATGCCATGGCTTGCGGGAACGGCGCTGCTGCATTCGGCGCTGGTGATGGAAAAGCGCGAGGCGCTGAAAATCTGGACCGTGCTGCTGGCAATCACGACATTCTCGCTGTCGCTGCTGGGTACCTTCCTCGTTCGCTCCGGGGTTCTGACCTCCGTCCATGCCTTCGCGACCGACCCGAGTCGCGGTATCTTCATCCTTTGCATCCTGATGATTTTCATTGGCGGCGCGTTTTCGCTGTTTGCTTGGCGCGCGCCCATGCTGAAAGCAGGCGGGTTGTTCGCGCCGGTGTCTCGTGAGGGCGCGCTGGTTCTGAACAACCTGATTCTGACCGTTTCCACCGCAACTGTGCTGATCGGCACGCTCTATCCGCTGGTGCTGGAAACGCTGACGGGCGAGAAGATTTCCGTTGGTGCGCCGTTCTTCAATTTGACCTTCGGACTTTTGATGATCCCGATCCTGATCGTGACGCCATTTGGACCCATGATGGCGTGGAAGCGCGGTGATCTGCTGGGCGCGTTCCAGCGTCTCTATGTAGCCGCAGCGCTGGCGGCAGTGGCAGGTCTGACGCTGTGGTATATCGAGCATGGCGGGCCTGTCATGGCGGTCCTTGGCATGATCGCCGGGTTCTGGCTGATTTTCGGAGCGCTGGCCGACCTCTGGTACCGCGCCAATTTCGGCAAGCTGGCTTTTGGCATCGCATTGCGACGATTGAAGGGGCTGCCGCGATCGACATTCGGCACGACGCTGGCGCATATGGGGCTTGGCGTGACAGTGCTCGGCATTGTTATCGTGACCACCTTCGAGACGGAAACCGTGGTTGAAATGAAGCAGGGTGCAGCCGTGGAAGCGGGCGGCTACAGCCTGACCTTCGACGGCATTCGTCATCATGTCGGGCCCAACTATACCGAGGATCGTGGGCACTTTACCGCGCGTAAGGGCGGGATCGAGGCGGCGGATGTGTGGTCTTCCAAGCGGCTCTACACGGCGCGGCGCATGCCGACGACGGAGGCTGGGATCATGACCTTTGGGCTTTCGCAGCTTTACGTTTCGCTCGGCGATCCGATGGCCGACGGCGGCATGGTGGTTCGCATCTGGTGGAAGCCGTTTATTCTCTGCATATGGGGTGGCACCGTGTTCATGATGATTGGTGGGATGGTTTCTCTGTCTGACCGCCGGTTGCGGGTGGGTGCGCCAAGGCGCAAGGCGAAGGCGACGAAGGATGTTGTGTTGGGTGCAGCGGAATGAGCCTCGTTCAACGGCGGATGCGAAACGCGGCACTTTTCTTCGTGATTCTCTTCACGGCACTTCCGGCATTTGCCTTCAACCCTGACGAGGTTCTCGCTGACAAGGCACTGGAAGCGCGCGCACGGGCGCTGACGGTGCAGCTGCGCTGTATGGTGTGTCAGAACCAGTCTATCGATGACAGCAATGCAGAACTGGCTCGGGATCTGCGTGTGCTGGTGCGCGAGCGGTTGACGCAGGGGGACAGCGACGAGGCTGTGATCAATTACGTCGTGTCTCGTTACGGTGAGTTCGTGCTGCTGAAGCCACGCTTCAGTACCCGCACGATTGCCCTCTGGGGTGCGCCGATTGCCTTGATTTTGATCGGGGCGACGGCGATTTTCGTGTTTGCGCGCCGCCGGGTGGCGGTGTCCGAGGGACAGAAGCTGACGGTGGACGAAGAGGCGCGGATTCGAGATTTGCTGGATGGGGGTAAGTGACGCCACCAGCTCTTATTGCCTTGGGCAAGGCAGGGAAATAAATGCGATATATTTCAAATATTTAGTATTCCTACGTAATCTTCTCCTTCGCAATTCTCTCAACATTACGGATTTTTCACACGCCAGACACTTCGCTGTAAGGTGAAGCCTCCTATATCTTCATCATCCACCGCTTCCCCGATCACACGGGGCTCCAGTCTGAATGAAGAAAGAAGGTAAGTTCCATGTTGAATTCGCAAAACGGACGTCCCTCGTTGAAGACCATCCTCAAGTCTTCCGCTGTTGGCGGTCTGGCGGCTCTGATGCTGACGACCGGTGTCGCGGGGCCAATCGCTCATTCTTTCGCAGCACCCGTTGAAGTGACCGCACCTCAGGTGCCAAGCTTCGCCAATGTGGTCGACGCGGTTTCTCCCGCGGTCGTCTCTGTGCGCGTGCAATCTAATGTTCAGCCTGCGTCCGACGAGAACAACGGCTATTCGTTCAATTTCGGCGGTCGTGGTCTCGATCAGCTTCCCGATGATCATCCCCTGAAGCGCTTTTTCAAAGAGTTCGGTGGACCTGGTTCGGGTGAAGGCGACAAGCGCGCAGACCGTGGTCCGAGGGGCCACCGCGACGGCAAGGGTCCGTTGCGCCCGACCGCTCAGGGCTCCGGCTTTTTCATCTCTGAAGATGGCTACATCGTTACCAACAACCACGTCGTCGATGATGGTTCTGCCTATACGGTGGTTATGAACGACGGCACTGAACTCGACGCCAAGCTGGTTGGTCGCGACACCCGCACCGATCTGGCCGTGCTGAAAGTGGATGTGAACCGCAAGTTCACTTATGTGCAATTTGCTGACGACAGCAAAATCCGCGTTGGTGACTGGGTGGTTGCAGTCGGCAACCCGTTCGGTCTCGGTGGAACGGTGACGTCTGGCATCATCTCGGCACGTGGTCGTGATATCGGCTCCGGTCCTTATGACGATTACCTCCAGATCGATGCTGCCGTGAACCGTGGCAACTCCGGTGGTCCGGCCTTCAACCTCAACGGTGAAGTCATTGGCATCAACACCGCGATCTTCTCCCCATCCGGCGGTAACGTGGGTATTGCATTCGCTATTCCCGCCTCCGTCGCCAAGGACGTTATTCAGGACCTGATCAAGGACGGTAAGGTCGAGCGCGGCTGGCTGGGTGTGCAGATCCAGCCTGTGAGCAAGGATATCGCTGAATCGCTTGGTCTTGCCGAGGCAAGCGGAGCACTGGTTGTTGCGCCGCAGGCGGGTTCGCCCGGTGACAAGGCTGGCATCAAGCAGGGTGACATCATTACCGCGCTGAATGGCGATACGATCAAGGACGCCCGCGATCTTTCACGCCGCATCGGTGCCATGGCGCCGAATAGCAAGGTCGAGCTTTCGCTGTGGCGTGGTGGCAAGTCGCAACCGGTAACCGTAACGCTGGGTGATCTTGCCAGCGACGATGCCTCCAAGGCAACGACAAGCCAGAATGACGACAAGGGCGGTCAGCCTTCCAGCGAAAAAGCGCTGTCCAGCCTTGGCCTGACGGTAGCTCCCTCTGACGATGGTGCGGGTCTCGCGATCACCGATGTCGATCCTGACTCCGATGCCGCAGCCCGTGGTTTGAAATCTGGTGAGAAGATTACATCGGTCAACAATCAGCAGGTCGCTTCTGCTGCCGATGTCGAAAAGATCCTTTCGCAGGCCAAGAAGGACGGTCGCTCCAAGGCTCTGTTCCAGATCCAGACGGAAGATGGCAGCCGCTTCATTGCGCTGGATATTGACCAGGGTTGATCATGACAATGTGGCGGGAGGGGCGATTGCCTCTCCCGTCACTCATCTGTGAAGACCACGCCGCGACATATTCGGAGAAATCCCATGGAAAACAAGACACAGGAATCGTCTCCCGCATCTGTTTCCGGTTGTGTGGTTGATGTGGACAACGCTATTGTCCCGCACATGAAGATTCTTGTTATCGAAGACGATCTGGAAGCTGCGGCCTATATGACCAAGGCGTTCCGGGAAGCAGGTATTGTGGCCGATCACGCCAGCGATGGCGAGAGCGGCCTGTTTATGGGCGTCGAGAATGCCTATGACGTCATGGTCATCGACCGCATGTTGCCGCGCCGTGATGGTCTTTCGGTCATCAGCGAGTTGCGCCGTCGCGGTATCGAGACGCCGGTGCTGATCCTGTCGGCGCTGGGGCAGGTGGATGATCGTGTGACGGGTCTGCGCGCGGGTGGCGATGACTATCTGCCGAAGCCGTATGCCTTCAGCGAGCTTCTGGCGCGGATCGAAGTGCTGGGCCGCCGCAAGGGCAAACCTGAACAGGACATGGTCTACCGTGTTGGCGATCTGGAACTTGATCGTCTCTCCCATGACGTGCGCCGCGCCGGTAAAGAAATATTGCTGCAGCCGCGTGAGTTTCGCTTGCTGGAATATTTGATGAAGAACGCCGGTCAGGTCGTGACTCGCACCATGCTTCTGGAAAATGTCTGGGATTACCATTTCGATCCGCAGACGAATGTCATCGACGTGCATGTGTCGCGTCTTCGCTCAAAAATCGAGAAGGACTTCGACAAGCCGCTGCTGAAAACCATTCGTGGTGCCGGCTATATGATGAAGGACGAGGGGTAAAACCGCCTCATGGCACGTCTTCGTCTTCTGTTCAGCTCGACGGCGGTGCGCCTTTCGGCGCTTTACATCCTGCTTTTTGCGCTCTGTGCTGCTTTCCTTGTTTTCTATGTTACCGCTCTTTCCGAAGGGCTGTTGAACCAGCAGACGCGTGACGCCGTGCAGCAGGAAGTGAACGACGTCCAGCGCGTCTATAATCGCGGGGGCATAAACCCGCTGCTGCGGATGATGGAACGCCGCGCCCGACAGCCGGGGGCAAGCCTCTATGTGATCGCCGGGCCGAACGGCGAAATTCTGGCAGGCAATGTTGCCTCCGTACAGCCCGGTGTCTTCGACAGTGAGGGCTGGACGGAATTGCCATTCGGTTATGAGCGCTATTCCGAAAGCGGCGACGCCGTGAAGCATCTGGCCACCGCCAACATCTTCCGCCTCGACAATGGCCTGCGCATTCTGGTCGGTCGCGATCTGGGTGAGCCAACAAAATTCCGCCTGCTGGTGCGCAATGCGCTGATGGTGGCTTTGGCAATCATGGGTGGCGGTGCGGTTCTCATCTGGTTCGCAATCGGTCGCAATGCGCTGAAGCGTCTGAACCGGATGTCCGATGCGACCAAGAAAATCATGGCGGGCGATCTGTCTCAGCGCCTGCCACAGGGCCGTTCCGGCGACGAGTTCGACCGGCTCTCGGGTTCGCTCAACGCCATGCTGGGGCGCATCGAGAAGTTGAACGAGGGTCTGCGCCAGGTTTCCGACAACATCGCCCACGACCTCAAGACACCGCTGACACGTCTGCGCAACAAGGCGACCGAGGCGCTGGAAGACCGCGACGACGACAAGCGTCGTTCGGCACTGGAAGGCATCATTGCCGAATCCGACCAGTTGATCCGCACCTTCAACGCGCTTTTGATGATCTCCCGCGTCGAAGCTGGCTCCATCGCTGCCGAGATGAGCGATGTTGATGTGTCTGCGATTGCCGAGGATAGCGCCGAGCTTTATGAGCCGGTGGCCGACGAGGAAGGTTTGACGCTGACGGCGGATATTGCGCCGGGACTGATCGTGCAGGGCAACCGCGAACTGATCGGTCAGGCGCTGACCAATCTCATCGATAACGCTATCAAATATGCCGGTGGGCATGAGGGTAAAAAGGGACTTTCCGTGCAGTTGGCGCGACAGGAGGAGGGCATCGTGCTCTCCGTTGCCGACAATGGCCCAGGTGTTCCGGCTGACAAGCGCGACGAGGTGATCAAGCGCTTCGTACGGCTGGACGAAAGCCGCTCCAAACCAGGAACGGGTCTCGGCCTTTCGCTTGTCGAGGCTGTGATGGAGCTGCATGGCGGCTCGCTCCGGCTTTCCGATACCGATCCTGAGAATGCTCAGGCACCCGGCTTGACTGTTTCGATGGTTTTTCCCGTTTCCACACCGTAAGGTCGTACCCAAAAACAAAGAAGCCGATTCCGTGAGGGCGGTATTCAGCGTGCAAGGGAGAGAGACAGTGCGACAAGCGACAACCGTCGAAAGACGGCTGGAGGATGTGCAGCCAGGTGTTATCCGCGCCTATACGCAGACGGAGTTGAAATCCGTTCTTTCCACGTTGAAGGATATCGGCAAAAGCGACCCTGTAGTCGCGGAGCTTCTGGCGAGCGACAGACCGCTCAAGGATTTCGTGGCGCAGGCACTGTCGCTATCTCCCTATCTGCGGGATGCGGCAGTCGCCGATGAGGGGCTGCTGACGCTGGCGATATCGGCCCCGCTGGATGGGACGCTGGCTCGTCTGGTCGAAGACGCCCGCAATTGCTGGCGCCCGGATGGTGAAGGGGCCGTACCAAGTGAGGCCGAGGTGATGACCCGGCTGCGTGTCGCCAAGCGAAGACTGTCCTTTATTTCCGCAATGGCCGATCTGGCGCGTATTTTCGTTGCGCGCGACACGACGCACTGGCTGAGCGACATGGCCGATGCAAGCCTGGCGGCTGCCATTGACCATCTGCTCCTTTCCAATCACCACACCGGCAAGCTGACGCTGAAAAATCCCGAAGTGCCAAGCGAAGGTTCCGGCCTGATCGTGCTGGGCATGGGCAAGCTGGGTGCGCAGGAGCTCAATTATTCCTCCGATATCGATGCCGTTGTGTTTTTCGAGCCATCCTCCGGCATCATACCGGACCCGCTGGATGCGCTGGAAATTTTCGGGCGCATGATGCGTCGGCTGATCCGCATCATGCAGGAGCGCACCGCCGATGGCTATGTGTTTCGAGCCGACCTGCGGCTGCGTCCCGACCCTGGCTCGACGCCGCTGGCCATACCCGTCGAGGCAGCTTTGACCTATTATGAGGGCAGGGGGCAGAATTGGGAGCGGGCTGCCTATATCAAGGCGCGGCCGGTGGCAGGGGATATCAAGGCTGGCGAAGGTTTCATGCGGGAACTGACGCCCTTCGTGTTTCGCAAATATCTCGATTACGCGGCAATTGCTGATATCCACTCCATCAAGCGGCAGATCCATGCCCATAAGGGCCACGGCGCGATTGCGGTGAAGGGGCATAACGTCAAGCTCGGTCGCGGTGGCATTCGCGAGATCGAATTTTTCGCGCAGACCCAGCAACTGATTGCGGGCGGACGCATGGCACCGCTCAGGGTACGCTCGACGCAGGAAGCGCTGGCGGCGCTGACAGAGGCGAAGTGGATCGATGCCGGAACGCGCGACAAGCTGACCGATGCCTATTGGTTTCTGCGTGAGGTGGAACACCGCATCCAGATGGTGCGCGACGAGCAGACACACATTTTGCCAGACACGGAAGCCGAGTTAAAGCGCATCGCCTTTATGCTGGGCTTTGCCGATACAAAGAGTTTTTCTGAAAAATTGGAAGGTGTGCTGCGGCTGGTGGAGCGCAAATATTCGGCGCTGTTCGAACAGGAAACCAAGCTTTCTGGCGAAAGCGGCAATCTGGTTTTCACCGGACAGAGGGACGATCCTGATACGCTGAAGACGCTGGCGCGGCTGGGTTTCGAGCGGCCGGAAGATATGTCTCGCGTCATTCGGACCTGGCACAACGGCCGTTACCGCGCCACGCAATCCGTTGAGGCGCGGGAGAGGTTGACGGAACTGACGCCCGAGTTGTTACAGGCCTTCGGCAAGAGCAAGCGCGCCGATGAGGCGTTGCTGCGGTTCGATAATTTCCTATCCGGCCTGCCTGCCGGTATTCAGCTTTTCTCACTGCTCGGCAATAATCCGGCGCTTCTCTCGCTGCTGGTGACGATCATGTCATCCGCGCCGCGCTTGGCGGAAATCATTGCCGCGCGTCCGCATGTGTTTGACGGCATGCTGGACCCGGCGCTGATGACGGACGTCCCGACCCGTGAATATCTCGGCCAACGTATGCAGGGTTTTCTCTCACCTGCGCGGCACTATGAAGACATTCTCGACCGGCTGCGCATCTTTGCTGCGGAACAACGCTTTTTGATTGGGGTGCGGCTGTTAACTGGCGCGATCCGCGGAGAGGTGGCCGGACGAGCCTTTACGTATCTCGCCGATCTGGTGATCGAAGCTGCGGTGAAGGCTGTGACGGCTGAGATGGAAGCTGCACATGGCAAATATCCTGGCGGTCGTGTCGCGATCGTCGGCATGGGCAAGCTGGGTTCGTTCGAACTGACGGCGGGGTCCGATGTCGATCTGATCCTGCTGTATGATTACGACGATGTGGCTTCAGAATCCGATGGTGCCAAGCCGCTGGATGCCGTTAGGTATTTTACCCGCATAACGCAAAGGTTGATCTCCGCGCTCTCAGCACCGACTGCCGAAGGCGTGCTTTACGAGGTGGACATGCGGCTGCGCCCTTCCGGCAACAAGGGGCCGGTGGCGACACGCATTTCCACCTTCGAGAAATACCAGCGCGAGGAGGCATGGACATGGGAGCATCTGGCGCTATCACGCGCACGGTTGATCTGCGGCGATGCCTCGCTGATCGAGGATGCCGAGCGGATCATCACATCTGTCCTTACGCGGAAGCGGGATGTAGAAAAGATTGCCGCTGATGTTGCCGAGATGCGCAAGCTGATCGGTGAGGAAAAGCCGCCCGCCAATAGCTGGGATTTCAAGCTGATTCCTGGCGGTCTGGTCGATCTGGAGTTCATTGCCCAATATCTGACACTGGTCGCGCCAGCGAAAGGTCTGCCGCCGCATGTGGTGGGCGAAAGCACGGCGGAGGTGTGGAAACGCGTTGCAGTGGGGGCGATGGAGCCGCAGACCTATGACGACTGCGTGGCCGCGCTCAACCTTTTCACCGAACTGTCGCAGATCATCCGCCTGTGCATCGATAGTGACTTCGAACCCAAGGAAGCGCCTGCCGGACTGATCGATCTCGTCTGCCGTGCCGGTGATTGCCCTGACATCGGAACGCTGGAAGGGGAGGTGAAACGTCTTTCGAAAACTGTGCGAAAAGCGTTTTCTCTGGTTGTAGCGGCAAAGGGCTAAATTATAGGATGTGCCAAACCCCAAGACGGAGACAGGCAGATGATTGGATACACCATGGTTGGTACGACGGATCTGGATCGCGCCGTGCGTTTCTATGATCCGGTGTTTACCGAGATGGGGTTGAAGCAGTGTTACAAGGATGAGAAGACGGCATTCTGGGGTGACAAAAGCAACGTGAATGCGCCACGATTTGCGACGGGGTATCCGTTCGACGGCGGCAAAGCTGGTGTTGGCAATGGCACCATGACGGCATTTCTGATCAACGGTTCTGAAACGATCGACAGCTTGCATGGCCTTGCAATGGCGAATGGTGGATCGGACGAGGGCGCGCCGGGTTTGCGCCCTGAATACGGCGAAGGGTTTTACGCCGCTTACGTTCGTGATCCCGATGGCAACAAGATCGCCTTTGTTTGCTACGATGTGAACAAGAGCGGCTGAGCCGAAAACCGTATCATCCAGATTTTGAGTTCATGGCACGGATCAATTTACGGGCTCAGTGATTGATCCGAGGACCTGTTTCGTCCGTAGAAAAGATTTTACACAAAGGCGCATTATGTTTCATCTAATTTTCGGCATTCCGTGGCTGGTTGTTGCTGTGCGATTCATCCAGCCACTGCCCTGGATATGGACCGTAAAAGCTGCTCTGGCCATCCTTCTTCTGGTCGCATCGCAGTATCACCTGATCAATCGTCTCTCTTCAGGCTCCGTGTTTTCGCCCGAGTTCCCGCGACCTTTGATCATTGCCATCAATGTGCTGATGGGGACTATCCTGCTGCTGGCAGTGTTTCAGATCGCACTGGATGTTGTTTCGCTCGTCATCACGCCGTTCAAGGGGCATTTTCCGGCGGTTCCCGTCGGCGTTCGTTATGCCATGGGCGTGGCTGCGTTTGGGCTTGCTGCTTTTGGCGTCAGCCAGGCGATCCGCGTTCCACCGTTGAAGGATATCGAGATAGCGATTCCGGGACTGCCAGCCGCTTTTGAAGGCTATCAGATGGTGCAACTCACTGACCTTCATATCAGCCGTTTGTTCTACGGCGAATGGGCAAAGGAAGTCGTTAAACGAACCAATGCGCTGAATGCCGATCTGATTGTTATTACGGGCGATTTGATCGACGGCAATATCGAGAGCCGTAAACAGGACATCGCACCACTTGCCAACCTCAAGGCGCGTGATGGCGTTTATACCATTCCGGGAAATCATGAGTATTTTTTCGGCTACGAGGAGTGGATGGCATATTATCGCGGTCTCAACATGATGACGCTAGCCAACAACCATGATGTCATCGAGCGCAATGGTGAAAGTCTCGTCATTGCAGGAGTGACGGACCTGTCATCATCCAGAACCGGCTTTCCGCCACCCGATGTCGCCGCGGCGATCAAAGGCGCACCCGAAGGCGCACCCATCATTCTGCTCGACCACCAGCCCATGGAAGCGGCACGGAATGCACAGCTGGGTATGGCTGTTCAGCTATCGGGACATACTCACGGCGGGATGGTTCTCGGACTGGACCGCCTCGTTGCACGCGCCAACAAAGGGTTCGTCTCAGGCTTCTATCAGGTGGGTGGCATGCAGCTTTACGTGAACAATGGAACGGCGCTGTGGCCTGGGTTCGCTTTGAGGCTGGGAATACCGTCCGAATTAACCCGCATCACGCTTCGACGCAGTTCTTAAAAGCAATGCCGCCGCTCCCTATCAAAGAGGAGCGGCGGCATGTTTGAAGACATCATTACGCTGCGTATTGTGCGGCTTCTTCATGTGGAATGAAAAGGGTAACGACGGTGCCCTTGCCCACACAGGACCGTATCTTCATCGTGCCGCCATGGAGTTTGACCAGAGAGCGGGAGATGGCAAGTCCCAGTCCAGAGCCGCCCTGGCTTTTGGCATACTGGCTTTGAACCTGTTCAAAGGGCTGGCCGATTTTGTCGATGGCGGCAGAGGGAATGCCGATGCCGGTATCTGCGATGGTCAGCATCAGACCCTTTTCGTGAACGTGTGTGCGAAGCTCCACGCGTCCACCATTGCCGGTAAATTTCACGGCGTTGGACAAAAGGTTGAGCATGATCTGCTTCATCGCTCGCCGGTCGCCGGTCATGTGCATATCCCGGCAAACGCGCTGCTGAATAGCAATGTTCTTCTGCGCGGCCTGGATCGCGGTGAGGCGAAGTGTTTCCTCAACCAGCGGTACCAGATCGACCTTCTCGCGGTTGATCCGCATATGGCCCGCCTCGATCTTCGACATGTCCAGAATATCGTTGATGACGTTAAGCAGATGTTTGCCGCTATCGTGGATATCGCGGGCGTATTCGCTGTATTTAGGTGAGCCGACCGGACCGAACATTTCAGCCAGCAGGATTTCCGAGAACCCGAGAATGGCGTTGAGCGGCGTGCGCAGTTCGTGGCTCATATTGGCGAGGAATTCGGATTTAGCCGTATTGGCGGCCTCGGCACGTTCCTTTTCCGCCTGATAGAGGGCGTTGGCATCGGAAAGCTCGGTCTTCTGTCGCTCCAGCTTGTGGCGGGACGCGGAAAGATCGCCAATCGTTGCCATCAGGCGCTTTTCGGAATCACGAAGACGTTCTTCGTGGCGTTTGAGGAGCGTGATGTTAGTGCCAACAGATACGAGTCCGCCATCGCGGGTGCGGCGGTCGTTGATCTGCAGCCAGCGGGCATCGGCAAGCTGGACTTCCGTGGTGCGCGACAGGCCAGACTGATCCGGATCGGCGACCCGACGCTCGACAACGGGACGGCATGCGGCGGCGTTGACGACGGAGCGCTCCGTTCCAGCAACCAGCACGCTGTCCGGCAGGCCGTAGGCTTGCTGGAAGTGGGCGTTGCACATGACCAGACGGTCGTTCTTGTCCCACAGCACGAAGGCTTCCGATGTGCTTTCGATGGCGTCTGCTAGACGCTGGTCCGCCTCGGCATAACGTTGCGCCAGACGGTGCTGCTCGGTGACGTCCATGGCGATGCCGATGACGCGCGGACCGTTGGAGGTGCGGATGACCTGAGCACGAGCCCGCAGCCAGACATAATGGCCATGGGCGTGGCGCATGCGGAAGATCTGGTCGATCTGGCGAAGGTCCCCGCAGCCTACGGAACGGGCGAGTTCGTAGAGATTGCCGTCCTCGGAATGCATCATGCGGGCGGCATCGCTGAAGGATAGCGGTTCGGTTTTCGGCGGAAGGCCGAGAATTTCGTAAAGCGAGGTGGACCAGAACATGCGCCGGGTGGAGAGATCGAAATCCCAAAGGCCGCAGCGACCGCGCGACAGCGCCGTTTCAACGCGCAAATTCGATTCTACGAAAATCTCGTCAGCGGTGCGGGCGCGCTTCACCTGCATGTAATAGGCATAGAGAATGACGAGCAGGATCGCTGAAATACCGGTGAACAGCGTAACGTTCATCGCAACTTCGCTGCGCCAGAACGAACGGATGGGCTCCAGCGAACGCGCTGCGATGATCATGCCGCCATCGGTTCCCAGTGGCAGCATCGTGGCATAATGCGGGGTGCCTTCGATATCTGTTTCTATGGTGCCGGGTGCATCAGGAAAACGGCGGATGATGGCGATTTCTGGCAGGAGATTGGTCAGAGATGCGCCGGGATAAATCGATGCTCGGCTGCCGATACCACCGAAAATCCTGCCGTTGGCATCAGCGACCAGCAACAGCGTTTCGTTATCGAGGCTGCCTGCGGGGAAGGACGCATTGAGCCGCGCTTCCACAGCTGTCCGGTCCTGCGTCACGAGGAGGTTTTCGCCGCCGGTGAGAGCCGCCTTTGCCGCCAAGGCCGCAAGGGCAGTGGTCTGTCTGGCAGACTCTTCCATGCGGCCCGATTCCGCGACGATGCCAAGGACACGCGAAGCAGCCACCACGATGAGAAATGCGAGAATAAGCACGGGAATCAGCCGCTTGAGCAGCGATTCCAGGTGAGGTAGTTTAAGGCTGTCTCTAGGACCTGTGGCCAACGCCACCAGATTTCCTGAAAACCTCTCGCTCCATGCAGCAATATCACATATTTTGGCAAACGGGCGCTCATCGCCCGCAGTAGCCCGCCGCACGTTCGTCATTGTTCCGCCTTGATTGTCCCTCGGTTAATTCGAAGCAGACGCTCGAATCTGACACCAGTGAATCAAAGCTGATTCGGCTTGTCCAGAGCTGATGGTTAAAAGAATTTTAACCCCTTGAACCGACTCCGTATTTTTTTGGGACAGGTTTGGCAACCTCATCGAAAGTCGCCAAACCCAATAAAGTCAAGCTTTTAAAACGCGCTCGACGATGTCACGAACGTCTGTCGAGAGGGCAGGCGAGCGCTCGATTGTCGTCAGTGCAGCGCGGGCGTGATCGGCCCTGACAGGCTCCAGAGAGCGCCATGAGCGCATGGAGGTCAGGATGCGCGCCGCCAGTTGCGGGTTGCGCTTGTCGATGCTGACGATCTGCTCTGCGAGGAAGCGGTAAGCTTCCCCATCGGCACGGTTGAAGCCGGTTGGATTTCCGAATGCGAAGGTCCCGATGAGCGAGCGAACGCGGTTCGGATTGGTGCCGACGAAATGCTTCGAGCCGGTCAGCGACTTGATGCGGCCAAGTGCGCCTTCGCCGGGAATGGCTGCCTGAATGGAAAGCCATTTGTCCAGCACCAGCGCGTTGTCTGCAAAACGCGCTTCGAACGTTGCCAGTGCTTGTGCAGCCTCGGCCGAGTCCGGGAAGCGCTGCGTCAAAATGCTGAGAGCATGAGCGAGATCGGTCATGTTGCTTGCAGCCGCGAAGGCATCCGCAGCGCGCTTTGGTGTTTCTTCCGCAAAGGAGAGATAGCTCATGGCGATATTGCGCAATGACCGTCGACCAGCGCTTGTCGCATCCGGCGAGTATGCGCCTTTGTCTTCGAAGGCGTCGAACAGTGCGGTCAACGTTTCCACGCCAGCCTTGGCGATTGCTGCCATGGCCGCGTTGCGCGCCTGGTGGATGGCGTCCGGGTCGTTGCTGCTGCCGATTTCGCGGGCGATATCGGACTCACTGGGCAGAGCAAGCACCTGAGCGCGGAATGCTGGCTCAAGCGCGTCGTCACCGATGACTTCGATGAGCGTCGTGATGAAGCCAGCGTCGAACGCCACCGGGGCGTCATTGCGAACGGCGTTCGTTGCCTTGACTAGGTTCGGCATGGCGAGCGTCGTCAGCGCCTGCCAGCGAGAGAACATATCCGTGTCATGACGCGCGATCTGAACCATGTCTTCGGCAGACTGCTCCAGATGCAGATTGATCGGCGCCGAAAAGCCACGATTGAGAGACAGCACCGGCCGCGAAGAAATACCGCTGAAGCTGAATGTCTGGCTGCGCTCCGTCAGATGCAGAACGCCGTTCTTGTACTCGCCACCCTCAACTTTCGAGGGCGCAGCAATCTGGCCGTTATCGAGGATGAGTGCTGTGGACAGCGGGATATAGAGGGCCTGCTTGCTGCTCTGGCCCGGTGTTGCCGGAACGGTCTGCTCCAGCGACAGTGTAAATGTTGAGGATGCAGCATCGTAGCTGGTCGATGCGCTCACCAGCGGTGTGCCCGCCTGAATGTACCAGCGGAAAAACTGGCTGAGATCGCGACCGCTTGCCTCTTCGAAACACTTGACGAAATCTTCGACCGTTGCGGCGTCTCCGTCATGGCGCTCGAAGTAGAGGTCCATGCCCTTGCGGAAGTCGTCTTCACCGAGAATCGTGGCGATCATGCCGGTGATTTCGGCACCCTTCTCATAGACGGTCGTCGTATAAAAGTTGTTGATTTCCCGGTATTTGTCGGGACGTGGTGGATGGGCCAGCGGGCCACCATCTTCCGGGAACTGTTCCGATTTCAGATGACGCACATCGGCAATACGCTTAACCGCGCGCGAGCGCATGTCGGACGAAAATTCCTGATCGCGATAGACCGTGAGGCCTTCCTTCAGGCACAGCTGAAACCAGTCGCGGCATGTGATGCGGTTGCCAGTCCAGTTGTGAAAATATTCATGCGCGATGATGCGTTCGATATTGGCGTAGTCGGCATCGGTTGCGGTCTCAGGGTCTGCCAGAACGTATTTGTCGTTGAAGACGTTGAGACCCTTGTTCTCCATCGCGCCCATGTTGAAATCGGACACCGCGACGATCATGAAGATATCCAGATCGTATTCGCGACCGAAGCGCTCTTCATCCCATTTCATGGAGCGTTTCAGTGCATCCATGGCGTAAGCCGCGCGCGGCTCCTTGCCGTGCTCGACGTAAATCTTTAGCGCGACATCACGGCCGGACATGGTTGTGAAGGTATCTTCGATGAGACCGAGGTCACCTGCGACCAGCGCGAATAGGTAGCTTGGCTTTGGATGCGGATCGAACCAGGCCGCGAAGTGACGGCCCTCATCATAATTGCCGCCACCAAGGAAATTGCCGTTGGACAGCAGGAAGGTATTGCCTTCCTTCGCCGCGACGATGGTGATCGTGTAGGGCGCCAGAACGTCAGGTCTGTCAGGGAAATAGGTAATGCGGCGGAAGCCTTCGGCCTCGCACTGTGTGCAATAGACGCCGTTGGTGCGGTATAGGCCCATCAACTGCGTATTGGCTTCCGGGTTGATGTAATTCGTCACGCAGATTTCAAACGGCGTTTCGGCAGGCAGATCGCGGATGGTGAGACGATCCGGCGTCGCATCGTACTGCGCCGCGGGAATGTCGATCTGGTCCAGCAAAAGGCCAGATAGCATCAACTCGTCGCCATCCAGTACCAGCGGTGCCGACGCATCGACGCCTTCACGCCGATGAAAAATCAATCGTGCTTCGACCTTGGTGTTTTGCGGATCGAGTTCGAAAGTGAGGTCAACTCGTTCGAGAACGAAATCGGTAGGGCGATAATCCGCCAGGTGAACGATCTGGCCCGTGTCTGTTCGCATGACTATTCCTGAATGAACCTTGTCTGCCACATCTCAGGTTTCATGGCACATGTCACCTGAAGCTAAAATTGAATTGGGGTCACGTTCATGTGAGCTTCACGAGACATTCTGTCCTGTGTGTTTTCTTGCCAGACGGTGACTTCATAGAGATCAATGAACGTGTCTCGCATTGGCACATCATTTCATTAAATGTTGAACGATTACTAAAGTTATTGCCGCTGCGAAATTATATTACAGTAAAACGTTCGATTGGTTAGCAATTCTGTTATGAGACTTGGCGGCACGTCACGGCTTCAATCCAAGGCTGGCTCTGATGGTATCTTCATTTTCCGTCTGTTGAACGACCACGCCATACCACCCTAGTCCGTCATAATCCTCGTAACCAATGGTCTTGGCAAAGGCGACGATTGCACCGTTTGAGTCGTAGTAGCTGCCGCGCATCGCACCTGTTTGGTTCTGAAGATCGAAGTGAGTGAAACGCAAGGACGGTTTGCTGCTGGCGATGACCCGCATGTCGCCATCCAGCAGCATGACAACCGTTCGTTCCGCGACCTGCGGCGGCAGGTTCGCCTCTTTTTCGACAATGGCGCGGCCTTGCTCCTGCCAGTCGAAATAGACACCCAATGTTCCCAGCAGTGCACCGTCATTCTTGCCATCCTCTCGGATGCCTGTGGCGTAGACCAGAACGTCGCGATCATCGTGCAGCGGGCTGTTCTTCACCTGATCCACGATATATTCATCACCGCTGCGGCACTGCGATGCTGCGATGAACCAAGGCTCCAGCGTTATGTTACGACCTTGCAGGTTGCGCTGGTATCGAGGATTTGCAGATGCCACCACCGCACCACGAAGGTCGGTCATGACAAGGTCGATATAGACCGTGTAGAAACGGTTGATGGCACCCAGACGCTCTGCCGCAAATGCGGCATCGGCTTTGTCGCGGCTTTGCAAGGCCTGCCAGAGTGACGTATCCGTCGCCCACCAACGAACATCGGCAGTGCGCTCGAACAGGTTGCGCACGATGAGCTGGACGAGTGTCTGTGCGGTATCCGTCAGGCGAACCCCCTCCATTTCCTCCACCAGCGCTTCCGCCATGTCACGGCTGAGGCCGATACGGCTGAGAACCGTGTGCTGAAATGTTGACGATATATCCGACGCAATCTGAGCGAGGCGCTGGACTTCATTGGCGACGACAGAAAAGCCCTTGCCGGCTTCTCCTGCTCTTGCTGCTTCGATCAAGGCATTGATTGCCAACAGCCGGATCTGTTTGACGATATGGCTGTTGTCGGCGCTGAACTGCTTGAGATCGGTGGACATACCATCGGTTACGACCCGCATACTGCGCGGTGTTGCCGACGGAGACGTGTTTTTATCGGCGACCTTTGAAGGCGGATTCATGAGTAACCGTCAATTCTGAATAGAGAAATAAATAAGGTCCAGTCTTGCCTCCCGCCGGATTGCAAATCCGAATTTTGAAGTGACAATATGAGAATATATCGTGATTAATTTTTTATTTCGACGGAGTTACGACACGTTGTCATGCGATTAAGGTCTTGCCGCTTACTAAAAAGGCATTTGCATTTGTTTGCGGCATTTTTTGTAGTTTTTAAAGTCGTTGGATCAAACCGTGGTATTTGCGCATGTTATCGAGCAAAAATATCGGCATCGGGAGGTCGATAGCGAGTTTGTCACCGACTCACGAAGATAATCTGTTATCCACCATCAAACATGCAGGCTGGTGCCGCCGCCTGTGAAATGCAACCGGTTCATCTCTTGAACCTTTGAATGCAAGTTCTCATGAGTGCCGCCGCCTACAACCCCATCCGGGGCATAAGCTTCAAGCTGATATCCGTTGCATTTTTTCTGGTCATGCAGACCTGCATCAAAGCAGCTGGTCCGGATGTGCCAGCGGGTCAAATCACCTTTTTCCGCTCCACCTTCGCCATCGTTCCGATCATCATCTATCTGGCGTGGCTACGCAGTCTGTCCAGTGCTTTCTACACCAAGAACCTGATGGGCCATTTCAAGCGTGGCTTTCTTGGGATCGTGTCGATGATCTGCGGGTTCTATGGCCTGAGCTTGCTGCCGCTGCCGGAATTCATTGCCATCGGCTATGCGTCTCCGCTGATGGCAGTCGTCTTCGCCGCCGTGCTGCTGGGCGAGACGGTGCGCGTCTATCGCTGGTCCGCCGTTCTTATCGGCATGACTGGCGTCTTCATCATCCTATGGCCGAAGCTGACATTGTTGCAGCAGGGCGGCTTTGCTGCGGGTGAGGGGATCGGCGCGCTCGCTGTTTTGCTCGGTGCCGTCCTGGGCGGCCTTGCCATGGTGCAGGTTCGACAGCTTGTCGTGACGGAGAAAACCGCCACGATCGTGCTCTATTTTTCGCTGACGGGCAGCCTGCTTTCGGCGTTCAGCCTGCCGTTCGATTGGGAATGGCTGGATATGAAGCAGACGATACTGCTGATGACCTCCGGTATCGCGGGGGGCATAGCGCAGATTTTATTGACCGAAAGCTATCGCCACGCGGAAGTGTCCACTATTGCACCGTTTGAATATAGCTCGATCCTGTTCGGCATCGGGATTTCCTATGTCCTTTTTGGCGACATTCCGACCGTCACGATGTTGGTGGGCACCGCAATTGTGGTTTCCGCGGGCATATTCATCATCCTCCGGGAGCATCAGCTTGGACTTGCTCGCAAAGCGGCCAGAAAAGCATCCACTCCGCAGGGTTGAACTCGAAAACCGCCGCCAAATATCGTCACCTGTGGCCTAGGTGGATAAAAGTTTTTTATCAAAGTTTTATTCAATTTTTCCCTGAACGTGTTATTCAAGAACTCGGGTAAGGGTAAAATTTGGGTGGCATATCGTGTTTGGGGTAAAACGCGTACGGCCCGTTTGCGCACATCTGTCTGCAATGGACGGATGTTGCACGCAACGGGAAAATAATGTGGTGGCAACCAGTCGCCGACCTGCGAATTTAACATCGTTGTTATCGCAGGAATGGTCATGATGTATTCATATGACGAACTTGTTGCGCATCCCCTGTTACTGGGAGCGATAAGAGCTCTTGCGCGCAATCTCCGCGCTGCCTATCACGACAATCCCCGCATCGCGCGACTGCTTTCGGCACACCAGAAGTGGCTGATGACGCAGGCCGGGATGGCTCTCAACCTTGAATCGGGCTCCTCCGGCTTCACGGTTGCGCAGGTGCGCGATTTGGTGACGCAAAATGGTGTGGCCAGCCGTAACACGGTTCAGAACTATCTTGATCAGCTCGAAATCTATCGCTACATCGAGAAGGTTCCACCTGTTTCCGTCCGCCCGCGACGATACCGGGCGACCGCTGTGAGCGTGCAGTCGATTTTCATGTGGTACGTCGCCAACCTGAACGCACTGGATGGTCTCGATGGCGGAATACGGGCGGCGCAGATGATGGCGCGTCCCGAGCTCCTGACGCTGGCTCAACCGCACGCCGCACGCATGTGTCTTCAAGACAGGAGCTGGGTGGAGCCGCCGGAGCGGGTCGGTCTGTTCCTGTGGACGGAGGCCGGTGCGCTTGTCATGGATGACTTCATCAGCCGTATCGAAGATGCTGACCGTGAGTGCGACCGTATAGACATCGGCTTTGTCGATGCCCGAGCCTTGTCCGCCGAATTCATGATGTCTCGCACCCATCTGCAACGCCTGCTCAACAAGGCAGCCGAGCAGGGAACGATGGGTTGGCACGACGAAAGCCTGCGCAGCGGCATGTGGTTTTCGCGTGATTTTCTTGATGAATATTGCCGATGGCAGGCCATCAAGTTCAAATATGTGAATGATGCATTTGCCGAAGCGCTGGAACCAGGCTGAGACGGATCAATATCAGGCGTTGTCGATCTTGCTCTTCTCCAGCTGGAATTTCGATCCGCGCTTATCGCCACCTTTTGCCGTCCATAGGCTGGCCTTGGCGTTGTACCCGAGACACATCACATCAGCAGGGATGCTGCCGAAGACGCGACTGAAACGCATGGCTCCGATCTTGAGGAGGTAGTAGGGTATCAACTGGTCGATGTGATATGGGGGATTGCGCGCAAGCACCGATAGGAGCGATGACGCAAACCGTCTTGAAAAGACCCGGACATCCGCTGAGTTTTTAAAATAGACGGTGTTGGCGAGAATTTTGTGCCAGGATTTGCGCGCATGCGGCCGAAAAACGAATGCGCCATCGGTTTTGAGAGCCACAAGTTTTTCCCACGGGGAGGTTCTGGCAATCGTATCGACGTCAAGAATAAGCAGACGTCCGACGTGCAGATGCAAAAGCTGATCCGCGACGATGAAACGACAACAATTATAGTAGATATTGACCTTCCTGGGTAAATCGAGGCCAATCATGACATCCACGCTGAAGCTTATGGCGAGATTTCCAAGGCTGGATCTGAGATTTTCTATTTGAAGGAGAACATCCGCCGTTGGGCGAATAAGGTGGAGGTGGACATGAAATGTACCGTCAACCATCGACAGCGACTTCAGGAAAGAGACGGCATAGTCCCAGAAATAGACTTCATCGCATGCGACAAGAATAAGGTCTTTGTCTTTGATGTCGTACGGAATATCCATTGTTATGGATGAAGCATGCCGCGAAAGGCAGTCCGCTTTAAAGCTTGGCGATAACGAAGCGCGCAGGCAATCCAGCAGGATTATACCTCTCCACTTGATGCTATGGCGTTTTATTTTTATGGGGCCAGCTTTTTGGCAGTCCATATCTATTGTCATGAACGCACCACGCAATCAAAGCTTACTTGAAGCCCGTCAAATTATTCTGTGCCGCAATATAGAGTGATGGGTGCAAAATCAAGAGCAACTGGAAATCGCGCATGTTATGCCGTATCTGGATTTTTGCTAATTTGGAATATGAAAACGCAAAAGCGCCTCTCCATCGGAAAGGCGCTGCAAAGCGTCGGATTAGAAATGTCTTCGTACCGGAGGCAGAAGGGTATTTTTATCAGCGCTCGCGAAAATCCGCGAAGACTGCCGAAGGACGGGTCGTGCGAACCTGCTGTGCAGACGCGCGAGCAGTCAACTGTTCGTTGGTTCCACCGAAGCGGTGGTAGCCATCTGTGGAGCGCGGGCCAAGGCCTGCGAGCCGAAGTGTTTCGAAGCCGGAGTGAACCGGACGGAAGCGAGTGGTCATTGCCTTGGTTCCTTAAACCGTTTCCTCCCAAGACGAGATGACTTATTGCAGCGCAGCAAAGATTCGGCAAGAAACGCAAACGCCCCGCTGTTATGCGTCATTTGCATGGCTATTTTCATAAATGATTCATATTGATCAAAAAGGAAGCATTTACAGTTTTTGGATATGCGCCTGAAAGGCCAATAAATCCTGCCAGGCCAAAGGTTTACTGGCTGGTGCATTCAAAAGTTCCTGCGGGTGCAACGTCGCAATTGCAGGCACAATTCCGTGCCCACATGCGACATCACGCCACTGTCCACGCAGCGTATGGATGGTTCCGGTGCCGCTAAAGAAAAAACGGGCGGTGAAGTTGCCTAAAAGCAACAGTGCTTTTGGCTCCGCGAGCGCCACCTGACGCTCGATGAAGGGGCGGCAAATTTCCATTTCCGGTCCCGAGGGCGAACGGTTGCCGGGCGGGCGCCATGGCACGACATTGGTCAGCAATAGATTGGCGCGATCCAGCCCGATCGCGGCGAGCATCCGATCCAGCAGCAGGCCTGTTTTGCCGAGGAAAGGTTGGCCTTCGCGGTCGTCATCCGCGTCCGGCATGGGGCCAATGACCATAATCCCGGAAGAGGGGTCGCCCTCTGCAAAGATCGTGTTGCGGGCGCTGTTCTTCAGATTGCAGCCGTTGAAGCTTTCCAGTGCGGACTTGAGCTCGGGTAGCGAGCGGGCGCTTTCCGCAGCGAAACGGGCTGCCGCAATAGCCTGTTCGTCCGGCATTGCAACATTGGTCTGGATAGGCGGCGCAGCCTGTGGCCTTGTCTGAGGCGCAGACTTGACCGCCCGTGGAGGGTTGTTCTGTGGAACATCGATTTGCTGGGTAGGTGCTTCCCTTTGCGGCGCACGGCTCTGGCGGCTGGCGGAAAACTCCGCAAAGCGATCGATGGCTGTGTCTTCCAGCAACCAGTCCACACCCGCATCTGCATGAAAATGCAAAAGCGCCGCCAGTTCTGCGGGGGAAAGGTCTTGGGCCGAGATCATGGGCGTAGAATTACCCTATGTGCCGACCTCGCGAAACCCCGTAAATCACGCTGTCCAGCGCGGAATGTCGCCGCTTTCGCCGATCATGGCCAGACCATGGGCGATGGAGAGCAGTTCACCGCCGCTTTCGATTTTATCGGCGTCGAAACGGCGTGTAAAAAGCTGGCGCACGGCCGGCACGAAAGACGTGCCGCCGGTAAGGAACACCTTGTCTATGGCGTCTGGCGCCGTCTGCGTCTTTTCCAGAACCTCATCCAGTGCACCTTCGATCTTGGCGAGGTCATCGCTGATCCATCGGTCGAAATCCGCGCGCTTGACGATTTTGCGACCGGCCTTGCCAAGCGGTGAGAAATTGAACTCGGCCTCCTCGTTTGCAGACAGCGCCATCTTGGTGGCGGAAATGGCCTGGTAGAGCGGGTAGCCCTCATCATGTTCGACCAGATCGATGAACATTTCCAGCTTCTCAGGCTCCAGCGCCGAGCGCACCAGAGATTTAAGATCGGCAAATTCCTTGGTCGTCTTGAAGATGGACAGCTGGTTCCAGCGCCCGAAATTGACATAGTAACCGCCGGGTACATCCAGGATTTTGTCAAAACTCTTGAACTTGCTGCCTTTGCCGATTTCCGGCGAAACCAGATTGTCGATCATGCGGAAGTCGAAGTGGTCGCCCGCGACGCCGACGCCGGAATGGCCGATGGGGGTCGCCGAAAGCTTGCCCGCGTGGGTTTCGAAACGGATGAGCGAATAGTCGGTGGTGCCGCCGCCGAAATCGGCCACCAGAACATTGGCGTCCTTCTTCAGGCTCTGCGCGAAGTAATAGGCGGCTGCGACCGGCTCGTAGACATAATGGATTTCGGGAAAGCCTGCGCGTGTCAACGCATCATTGTAACGCGCAATCGCCAAAGCCTCATCCGGATTGCCGCCAGCAAAGCGCACCGGACGACCGGCGATGACGGTGGAGATATCCTCCGGCCATTCCTCGCCCGCATAGGTCTTAAGCTTGCGCAGAAAAACCTCCATCAGGTCTTCGAAGCTCTGGCGCTTGGCATAGACAAGCGTACCCTGAAACAGGGATGAGGCGGCAAAGGTCTTGATCGATTGCAGAAAGCGGCAATCACCGGGATTGTCGATGAACTGGCGAATGGCGGCATGGCCTGCTTCCACCTGAAGGGCCGCCGCGCCGAATGTTCCGCTTTTCATGAAAGACAGCGCGGTGCGCATGCTATCTGTGGTTCCGGCGCTGCTGGTAAAGCGCATGGAATGGCTGGTGTTGTTGCTGTCGGACAGTGCCATGACCGTGTTGGTCGTGCCGAAATCAAGGCCGAGTGTTCTTGCCATAACGATGTTCCTTGGTTTTGACGACAGGTCGAAAAGGGCCGAGGCGTGCTCAGGCCCTCCAGTCTGGATGTCCCGCGACATCGGTGATTTTGAGGAGGGCGCGTCATTGCATGATGGCCTGCGAATGGCAAGTCGAAGCGATCAGTTTTTTGGCATTTATGGGACGCGGTTTTGACGTGCCTCTTCCTTTAACCAAGCCGAAAACGTGGCCATGGCGGGCGTCACGGCGCGTGATTTGAGGCGCGTCAGCCAGTAGCATCCCTTGGAAACGTAGACCGGGAATGGCTGTTCCAATGCGCCGGAGGACAGTTGCCGGCTGAACATCAATGGTGGGGCAAGGGCCACGCCCAAGCCCTGCAAGGCAGCCTCGATCATCAACACGGACGAATCGAACACGATGCCGCGTATTTTCGGCGGCGCGACCCCGGCAGCGTCGAACCATTCCGACCATTCGTCTGCGCGGTACGAGCGTAGGAGCGGTTGGCTGGCCACATCCTGCGGCGCGGCAAGCTGGCGCGCAATTTCGGGAATGCAGAGCGCGGAGTGTGGCGCTTCGAGCAGTTCTTCGGCTTCGATATCGTGCCATGCGCCGTTGCCGAAACGAATGGCGTAATCCAGCCCTTCCGCAGCGATATCGACGCGGTTGTTGTTGGTGGAAAGCCTGATGTCGATGAAGGGATAGTGTGCCTGAAACGCTTCCAGCCTCGGTAAAAGCCAGCCGACCGCAAAGGTGCCGACGGCGCCGACCGTCAGCACATCGCGCAAATGCCCGTCTTCGAAGCGTTGGAGAATGTCGGCCATGCGATCAAACGAGTCGCGCAGCGTTGGCAAAAGGGTAAGCCCGTCTTCGGTTATCATCAGACCGCGCGGCAGACGCCGGAACAGTTCCACGCCAAGCTTCTGTTCCAGAAGTTTGACCTGATGGCTGATGGCAGTTTGCGTGACGCACAGTTCAATGGCGGCACGGGTGAAGCTGAGATGCCGCGCTGCGGCTTCGAATGCACGCAAAGCATTAAGCGGAAGATGCGGACGTACCATGATATGACCAACTTAAATTCATGCCTGAAGCCAGATATCATCATTTGCCGCTGCGCAACAGGCCGGACTACAAAGACGACACCACAGCCAGAGGAAGAGTGTCCATGACGATCAAGCGGCGTATAGGTTTCGTTTTTTGTTCAGTTTTTACAATCAGTTGGTTGAGCGCGTTCAGCGCCCATGCAGCGGAGCAGCTACAATGCACGGTTATTCTGGACGCAAAAACCGGTGAAGCACTTCACCGCGAAGGCACCTGCGACCAAGCTTTTGCGCCTCAATCCAGTTTCAAGTTGCCTCTTGCCATCATGGGCTATGATGCAGGCATTCTGGTAGATGCAACAACGCCGCGCTGGGATTACCAGGCTGAATGGAAAAAGCCAAAGCGTGAGCAGAAGTCTGTCGACCCGACCATTTGGGAAAAGGACTCCATCGTCTGGTACTCCCAGCAACTCACCCGCAAGCTGGGTGAAAAGAAATTTTCCGATTACGTGCGCCGCTTCGAATATGGCAATGCTGACGTCAAAGGCGTCAAGGGCCGCACGGATGGGCTGACCGAATCCTGGTTGATGTCTTCATTGAAAATCTCACCCGACGGCCAGGTGGATTTTCTGCGTCGTTTCCTGAACGGAAAGCTGCCGGTATCCAAGGCTGCCTATGACAAGACCATCGCCATTATTCCGGCATTCGACACCTCAGATGACTGGGAAATCCATGGTAAAACCGGCTCGGGCCGCATGCGGACCAAGGCGGGCAAGTACGATGGCGATGCATGGCTCGGCTGGTTCGTCGGTTGGGCCGACAAAGGTGACAGACGTGTCGTTTTCGCGACCTTGAATATCAAGGATTGGAAAAGCGATGAGCCGATCAGCTTCGCCACGCGGGACAAACTGATCGCCGACCTGCCGAAGCTGGTAAGGTAAACCTACCGAACGAAACGTCGGGCGGCGAACATCAAGGCCAGTCCGACGATGGCCACCAGCGCGCCCCGCAGCATCCACGGACTTTGATTGATCATGAAACTTGACGCAGGGTAGGGGAAGTAACCGCTGCCCTGACCAATCCATACCAGACCGATCAGCGCAAGAAGCACGCCAAGCACGGTCAGGGAAATCCGAAGTATCTGCATGATGCGCCTCAATGAAAGAAAACCTCTCTGGAGCTTATCCCGAAGAGGTTTCAATAGCCACGCGTTTCAGCTGTCTTGATATGGCATCAGACTGCGCACACAAATCACCTGACGAGTTCGCGGGTCTCGGATTTCAAAGTGTTCAACCGTTCGCGCATCGTTTCCTGCACAAAGGTTCCAACATCGTCCATGGACATGCCGTGATCGACAAGATCCAGCACGAGGTTGGCGATATCGGCACGTGCTCCGTCGCTTACGCCCGGCAAGTTCAGCGCGCCGGCATGCTGGTCCATGAATGGCGCGCGGCGATAAAATCCGGCTCCAAAAATGTGCAGCCACATACGCTCCAGAATATAACCGTTCGCGGCAGCCGCGCCGACGGCGAAGTCGTAGATCAGGTCCTTGGATTCCGCCGGAAGCTTCGCAACGTGGTCATTGCGCACGGCAAAGATTGCGCCATAGGAGAAGATGCCGACAGTATGACGTGCAGCCTGATCGGCGAGAGCATCCAGCTTCCATTTTCGCAGGACGTGCGCGGCGATGTTTCCCGTGTTGGGTGAGATGCCTTCAAGCGTCTTGAAAACAAGTCCCATATTCCACGCGCCGACATCGACAAATTCAAGGGCGACCCAATCCATCAGGGAGAATGGTTCCGGGCGAACGCGCAGGTGGAGCGGGAAATATTCCTGATAACGCGAAAGACCTGCCGCCGGGGGAATGTTCTTGTCGACAAGCCATTGCCAGGACAATGCCTGGACATCGTCCCATTTGCGCCAGTTTTTCAAAAGATCGATAAAATCAGGGCTATGCGTAAGTGGGTCGCCCTGGGCGAACACGGTAAAATACCGATCGTCCGTTGCACGGGTTCTCATGTGGTGAATATAGGTCTCAGATTCACGACCGACATTGGGGCGGGCCACGATTTCATCGGCGCGGGAAAGCACCTCCGGCGAAGTGATCTCCTGACCCTTATTATAAATAATGACTTTGAAATCGGCAGGGATATCGGCGATCCACTCGAGAGGTTCGCTGTATCTCGCTAGAACGATAGTATGCATGATGCCCTCTGATCAATATTAGAGCCATCGCGATTTCAGGCTCTATATACATAAGAGGTATTCATCTAAGCTTGTGTGGACGTTGTGAAGCCAAGTCGTCGGGTGCGCATGACTCCATGAAGCGAAGTAAAGCCGAGCCGCCCGAACCTGGGTGCGGGCGGGCCTTTCATCCGGTCTGTGTCAGATGGATTTCGATGCGCCGCCATCCACCCGCAGCATTGTGCCGGTGATGTAGCTGGCCGGTTCCGAGCACAGAAAGGCACCGGCGGCAGCAAATTCCTCGACCTTGCCCAAGCGTCCGGCAGGGATGGTCTTGACTGATGCCTCGCGCACCTCTTTCACCGTTTTGCCGAGCCGCTTGGCGTTTGCGCCGTCCAGTTCATCGATACGGTCGGTGTGGATGCGTCCCGGAAGCAGGAGGTTGGCGGTGATACCGGAACCGGCGACTTCCGTTGCCAGTGTCTTGTTCCAGCCCACCAGCGCGCCGCGCAAGGTGTTGGACAAGGCAAGGTTTGGAATGGGTTCGAATACGCCGGAAGATGCGACCGTCAGAATGCGGCCCCAACCTTGTTCTTTCATCTGTGGCAGCAGTGCCCCTGTCAGCGTGATGACACGCAGGACCATGGATTGAAAGAAGGTTTCCAGCTTGTCGATGGTGATTTCCTGCGCGGTGCCGGGCGTAGGGCCGCCGGTATTGTTGACCAGAATATCGATGCCGCCGAGCTTTTCCTTGACCGCTGCTACCATCGACGTCACGAAATCCGCTTCGGAAAGATCGCCTCGGACCCAGTCTGCCTTACCCTTGCCGAGTGCGTTGATGGCTTCGACATTCGCAGCCAGCTTTTCCTCGCTGCGCCCGACGAGCAGCACATGCGCCCCCTCGTTGGCCAGTGCCGTTGCAATGCCAAGACCAAGGCCACGAGACGATGCCAGAACGAGGGCGCGTTTGCCGGAAATGCCGAAATCCATTGGGTATCCTCCTGAAAGATGTTGCCTGCGTTTATAGGGGTGGTCATCCGCATTTTGAAGGCGTGTGTTTGTTTATTATTTTGAAAGCGACCGGATCGGCCCCACCATTCCGATGCCTTTTGTCGGGGGTGTGCAGCTCGGATGATGATAGTCAACTGACCCCAAGGCCTTGACGCAAAAGCAAATCGCGTTAACTTACGTGAACGTAAGAGTAAGATATGACGGCGTTGCCCGATTATGTCATGAGCCAGAACAGGATTTGCCGCAGTTCAACCTCGACAAGGGCTTTGCGCTTTGCCAATAAAGATCGATGCGATAGCTCGAGAGAGCAGGCGTTTGCGGCAGGGGTTAAGTGAACGCTTCGGCTTCGGGCGCGTTAGAAAAACAAGGCCGGACGGGACCGGTGAGCTGAGAGGACGAACATGACTGAAGCGATGGAACTGCCGGAACGCGAATCGATGGAGTTCGACGTTGTTATCGTCGGCGCTGGCCCTGCGGGTCTGTCTGCTGCGATACGGCTGAAACAGGTCAATCCGGACCTTACCGTCGTGGTACTGGAAAAGGGCGCCGAAGTCGGCGCGCATATCGTGTCCGGCGCCGTAGTTGATCCGATCGGCATCGACCGTCTGTTGCCCGGTTGGCGCGAAGAGGAGGGGCATCCCTTCAAGACCGAAGTGAAGGACGATCAGTTCTTGCTGCTCGGCCCTGCCGGGTCCATCCGCCTGCCGAACTTTCTCATGCCGCCTTTAATGAGCAATCACGGCAATTACATCGTGTCGCTTGGCCTCGTCTGTCGATGGCTGGCGGAAAAGGCGGAAGCGCTCGGCGTCGAAATCTATCCCGGCTTCGCTGCCAGTGAAGTGCTGTATAATGATGAGGGCGCCGTGATCGGTGTCGCAACCGGTGACATGGGTGTCGAGCGAAACGGCGAACCCGGCCCCGCCTTCACGCGTGGCATGGCGCTGATGGGCAAATATGTGCTGATCGGTGAGGGCGTTCGCGGTTCTCTGGCCAAGCAGCTCATCCAGAAATTTGATCTTTCCAGGGACAGTGACGTCCAGAAATACGGCATCGGCATCAAGGAACTCTGGCAGGTGAAGCCGGAGAAACACCGCCAGGGCCTTGTGCAGCACTCGTTCGGCTGGCCGCTGGGCATGAAGACGGGCGGCGGTTCATTCCTCTACCATCTGGAAGACAACCTCGTCGCCGTCGGCTTCGTGGTGCATCTGAACTACAAGAACCCGTATCTTTATCCTTTTGAGGAATTCCAGCGTTACAAGACGCATCCGGCCATTCGCGATACGTTCGAAAGCGGCAAGCGCCTGTCCTATGGCGCACGCGCCATCACCGAGGGCGGATATCAGTCGGTGCCGAAGTTGACATTCCCCGGGGGCGCGCTGATCGGCTGTTCGGCCGGTCTCGTCAACGTGCCGCGCATCAAGGGCAGCCACAATGCGGTCCTTTCGGGCATGCTGGCGGCAGACAGGATTGCCGAGGCTCTGGCCGCTGGTCGTGCCAATGATGAAGTCATCGAGATCGAAAACGAATGGCGTGACACCGATATCGGCAAGGACCTGAAGCGGGTGCGCAACGTCAAGCCGCTGTGGTCGAAGCTGGGCACCGCTCTTGGTGTTGGTCTTGGCGGGCTGGATATGTGGACAAACCAGCTGCTCGGCTTTTCCATCTTCGGCACGCTGAAGCATGGCAAGACGGATGCGGAAAGTCTGGAGCCCGCGAAGTTCCACAAGCCCATCGCCTATCCAAGGCCGGATGGCGTTTTGACTTTCGACCGACTGTCATCGGTATTCCTGTCTTCCACCAATCATGAGGAAGACCAGCCGGTGCACCTTCAGGTGAAGGACATGGAGCTTCAAAGACGCTCCGAACACGATGTCTACGCTGGTCCATCTACCCGTTACTGTCCCGCCGGTGTTTACGAGTGGGTGGAGAAAGACGGCGAACCGACCTACGTCATCAACGCGCAAAACTGCGTCCACTGCAAAACCTGCGACATCAAGGACCCCAACCAGAACATCAACTGGGTGCCGCCGCAGGGTGGCGAGGGGCCGGTTTATTCGAATATGTGATGCTGTTTCCTCGAGGAACATACGATGGTCATGATACGTGCCGCGCGGGTCGATGAATTTGCGCGGCTGACAGAGATCGAACTCGATGCCTTCGTGGTGTGGGCAAAAGCCTGCGGTGTGACATCGCAGCCTTACGCATCACCGGAATTCGTTCTACAACGGAGCTTCGACCAGGACCTTCTGCTGGTTGCTGCGACGGATTCGACGGGTCATATTGCTGGCTTTGCGGCCGGGGATGCCGTGGGAAACTATCTCTACATTGTCGAGATCGATGTCGAGCGTGCCGCGCAGGGAAAAGGCATCGGTCGCGCGTTGATGTTCGCCATGCTCGGCAAGGCCCTTGACGCCGGACAAAAATATGCGGTGCTGACAACGGATCGCTTCGCGCCGTTCAATGCCCCTTTCTATACAAAGCTCGGATTTCGTATTCTCGAAAAATGGGAGACACCGCCGTTCCTGCAGGAGCGGCTGGACCGGCAAATCGCCGATGGCCTTGATGCCGCCCGTCGCGTTGCAATGCATCTCGACTTGCGCAGCGCCGTTTCGCCTACGCTCGAAGCGACACACTGAGACAGGATTGCAGTATTCTCGATGACAAGAGTTTCGATCCACCCCGTCAAGCGCTCGGATGCGCAAGAGATCATCTCCGCAAATCTGCGCAGCCGCGACTATCACGCGCCGTGGGCGCAGCCCTTCACGGATATGACTGGTTTCGATGCGTGGTTCGGGCCGTTGCTGACTGGGCCGAATGCGGCTTTTGTTGCGCGCGATGGTGAGAGCCAGGGAATCGTCGGCGTTTTCAACCTGTCGCAGATCGTCTGGGGCGTTTTTCGCAGCGCCTATCTCGGCTATTATGGAACTGTGGATTTTGCCGGTCGCGGGATGATGACGGAAGCGCTTTTGCAGGTCGCAGGGCGCGCTTTTGATCAATTCGGCCTGCATAGAATTGAGGCCAATATCCAGCCTGACAATGTGGCCTCGATTAACCTTGTTCGCCGTGCCGGGTTTCTAAAAGAGGGGTACTCCCCGCAATATCTGCAAATCAATGGCGTGTGGTGCGACCACGAGCGCTGGGCCTTGATATCGAGTGCGGACCGAGGCGTTTGATATCTCCCATTTTTCAGAGAAATATTCGTTGTCAATCAAGAACGAAACCGATGCTTTCCAGTTTGGTATTTGCAGGATTACCGCGAATGCAATACTTGTATTGGAGCAGTCCGACGAGCGTAAACAATGTGCTGACAAAGCCGGATGTGGGAGCAGATGATGAAGACGGCAGCAGGCAAAGTTTTTTCTCACCGCAAATCGGTTCTGATTTGCGGGGCGGTTCTAACGGTGTTTGCGGCGTTGACCATTCCGACAACCCGCAGCCAGGCAGCCAGTTGTCGCTCTGATGCGTCTGCCGAGATCGACTGGAGCGGCTGCAACAAGCGGCTTCTGATGCTGGGTGGCAGCATCATGGATGGCGCGGATTTACGCGGCACGGATTTCACCTTTACCGACCTTCGCGGCTCTTCCTTCAAGAAGGCCAATCTCGAAAAGGCAAAGCTGATCCGTACGTCGCTGGCCTCGTCACAATTGCAGGGCGGCAATTTCGTCAAGGTCGAGGCCTATCGCGGTGATTTCAGCGATTCGGATGCGGAAAACGCCAAGTTCAACAATGCTGAAATGCAGCGCGCCAGTTTCAAGAACGCCAAGCTCACAGGCACGGATTTCACCAAGGCGGAACTTGGCCGCGCCGATTTCGAGGGCGCGACGCTGACGGGTGCGAAGTTCACCATGGCCAACCTGTCGCGCTCCCGCTTCGAGGGCGCTAAATTTACCGGGCCAATCGATTTCGAAAACGCCTTCCTGCTGCTGGCCCGCATCGAAGGTCTGGATCTCTCGTCCGCAACCGGTCTGGAGCAGAAGCAGGTCGATATTGCGTGTGGTGACGCCAAAACCAAGCTGCCGCAGGGGCTGACGACACCGGCGACCTGGCCTTGCCCGGAAGATCCGGACGAAGATTGAGCGATAAGTTTGCGGGTGGGGCTTCACCCCCTCTGTCCTGCCGGACATCTCCCCCACAGATGGGGAGATTGGCAAGACGCGAAACCTCACTCTCTTAGTAGCGCAAAAGCGTGGCGATAGCTCGCTCCAGCCGATCTCCCCACCTGTGGGGGAGATGCCCGGCAGGGCAGAGGGGCGCGCGGCATTCTCCGTTGCCTCCATCAAAAGCCCGACAAAACAATCTTGCCCTTCGCAGTTCCACTCTCGATCAGCGCATGCGCTTTGATGAGATTGGTGGCGTTGATGGTGCCGAAAACCTCGGTCATCGTCGTCTTGATCTTGCCTGCATCCACCAGTTCCGAGACGTGATTCAGCAAATTATGCTGCTCGAGAATATCGGCTGTGTCGAAGACCGGACGCGTAAACATCATTTCCCAGTGGATGGAAATGGCCTTTCGCTTGAAAGGCATGGCGTCGAAGCCATCTGCGGGATCGTCGATGAGCGCGAACCGTCCTTGAGGTGCGATGAGCGCGATGCTGTCCGCTGCGTGGAGATCGCTTTGCGTGGTGGAAAAGACGAAGCCGGGTGCGCCGAGGCCCAGCGCTTCGACCTGTGGGGCGAGCGGCTGGCTGTGATCGAAAACGTGATGCGCACCGAGTTCCCTGACCCAATCCTTCGTTTCCGGGCGTGAGGCCGTTGCGATGACGGTGAGGTCGGTCAACTGCCGGGCGAGCTGGATGGCGATGGAGCCGACGCCGCCCGCACCGCCGATGATGACGATGGCATTGGCCGCGCCGGGAACGGGGTCTTTCACCTTCAACCGGTCGAACAGAGCCTCGTAAGCGGTTATCGCCGTCAACGGCATGGCAGCGGCTTCTTCGAAGCTCAGGCTTGCAGGCTTTTTTCCAACGATGCGTTCATCGACCAGATGAAATTCGCTGTTGGAGCCGGGACGGTTGATGGCACCGGCGTAAAATACCTCATCGCCCGGTTTGAACAGGGTAACACCTTCGCCCACCGACTTGACGATGCCAGCTGCATCGAATCCCAACACGCGCGTTTGGCCATTTTCCGGCTGCTGGTTGCTGCGCACCTTCGTATCGACCGGGTTGACGGAAACGGCTTTCACTTCCACCAGAAGATCGCGGCCCTTGGCCTCGGGTACCGGTGAATCGAAGTCGATCAGCGCATCCGCTTCCGTTACGAGTTTGGCCTGTTTGTAACCAATAGCGCGCATGGTGTTTCTCCTTTGCTTGTTGCTTCGGCCTCTATTTGATAGCTATGAACCCAATGCGCAAGAATGCACATTTTTGGCCTATAGCCACAAAAAGGATACCGTGATGTCCCGACCCCGCGCCAAATTGACAGGCAATTTTCCCGGCTGTCCGGTAGAGGTGACGCTGAGTTTTCTGGATGGAAAATGGAAGGGCGTGATCCTTTATCACCTAATGAATGAGGGAACGCTGCGCTTCAACGCCCTGCGCCGCCACATTCCAAGCGTCACGCAGCGCATGTTGACAAAGCAGTTGCGCGAACTGGAGGAGGCGGGTGTCATTTCCCGCAAGGTGTTTGCGGTGGTGCCGCCGCGTGTTGACTATGCTCTGACGCCGCTTGGCCACAGCATGCAGCCGGTGATTTCCGCTTTGAAAACATGGGGTGATGCGCATGTCGTGTGCAAGGATGGCGAAAAGCGCGTGATTTCCCCCGATGAATTCATTGAGCCGCTGGCCGCTGCCGAGTAGCGAATCCTATTGCGCGTATCCGCGTGTCTGATTACGGGTTTTACCGACACTTTGCGCCGATAAAAATATTCCGCATTGCAACATGGAACTGCCCGGATTGCTTCATAGTGTCCGCGCAGTGATTCTTAGTCAGGGACGCACCAGCATGACAATTGGTTGGATCGAGGCAGCAATTCTCGGTTTTATTCAGGGGCTTACAGAATTCCTGCCCATTTCTTCCAGTGCACATCTGCGCATTGCAGGCGAATTTCTTCCCTCGGGTATCGACCCGGGCGCAGCCTTCACAGCCATCATTCAGATCGGCACGGAACTGGCCGTTCTCGTCTATTTCTGGTCCGACATCATGCGCATCGCCAATGCCTGGCTGCGCCAGAACCTGCGGATCGGGGGTGCCTATGACCCGACCGACGCGCGCATGGGCTGGATGATCATCGTCGGTTCGGTGCCCATCGTGTTGCTGGGGCTGCTGTTCAAGGATGCCATCGAACATTCGCTGCGCAACCTCTACATCACGGCCGTGATGCTGATTGTCTTCGGCTTTATCCTCGGTTATGCCGACAAGATCGGCCAGAAGAAATACCCGATCAAGAAATTGATCTGGCGCGATGCCGTCATCTTTGGCTTTGCGCAGGCCATGGCGCTCATTCCCGGTGTCTCACGCTCCGGCGGCACCATCACGGCGGGCCTGCTGCTTGGCTACACCCGCGAAGCCGCCGCACGTTACTCCTTCCTGCTGGCCATTCCCGCCGTTTTCGGCTCCGGTTTCTATCAGTTGTTCAAGAGCATCGGGCAGGATAACCCGGTCGGTTGGGGACCAACGGCGCTTGCCACCGCCATATCCTTCTTCGTCGGTTATGCGGTTATCGTCTTCTTCCTGAAACTGGTGTCGACCAAGAGCTACATGCCTTTTGTCTGGTATCGCGTGGCGCTTGGCGTGGTGCTTCTGGCACTGCTCGGCACGGGCGTGATCAACGCGACCGGCTGATTGCTTTGACAATCGTCATGCCGGCTGAAAACCGGCATGAAGCGATTTTTCTTGATATCTTCTCAATGGAATGATTTTTCACCCCGGATGTGCAATAGAGCCGTTTATTGCGCGGCATTTTTCGTTTGCTTCTATAAGTATCCATCCGGGATCAGGACAGTCGGGACCAGTTTATGAGTATTGAAGGCGGTTACGCTCTTGATGTGGATGACATCCAGAAAAGCTTCGGTACGCATGAGGTTCTCAAAGGCATTTCGCTCAACGCCCGCAAGGGTGATGTGATCTCCATCGTCGGCTCCTCCGGCTCCGGCAAGAGCACGTTTCTGCGCTGCATCAACTTTCTGGAAATGCCGGATCGTGGCCGCGTCACCGTCAATGGTGAGGAAGTCTCCGTCAAGATCGGTCGCGATGGCAAGGCCGTGCCGAAAAGCTGGCGGCAGGTGGAGCGCCTGCGCACCGGGCTTGGCATGGTGTTTCAGAACTTCAATCTCTGGTCCCACCGCACGGTGCTTGAAAACATCATCGAAGCGCCCGTCCATGTGATGGGTGTGAAGCGGCAGGACGCGATCGAGAGAGCCGAAGTGCTGCTCAACAAGGTCGGCCTTTACGACAAGAGGGACGCCTATCCGGCGTTTCTGTCCGGTGGCCAGCAGCAGCGTGCGGCGATTGCGCGTGCGCTCTGCGTCGAGCCCGCCGTGATGCTGTTCGATGAACCGACCTCGGCGCTCGACCCGGAACTGGTGGGCGAGGTGCTGAAGGTGATCCGCGATCTGGCTGAAGAGGGCCGTACCATGTTGCTGGTGACGCATGAAATGCGCTTTGCCCGCGATGTGTCCAACCACGTCATGTTTCTGCATCAGGGCCGTGTGGAAGAGGAGGGTCCGCCGGACCAGGTATTCGGCAACCCGACAAGCGCCCGCACCCGAGATTTTACCGGCGTCATCGCCAACTGATATTTTCGATATTCCAACAGGAGATTTCCATGAAATTGTTCGCCACGCTGCTTGCCGGATCGGCATTTGCGCTTTCTGCCTTCACCGCCAGCGCCGATGTGCGCTTCGGCATCATGAACGAGTCCTACCCGCCATTCTTCGCCAAGGATGCATCCGGCAAATGGCAGGGCTGGGAAATCGACCTGATGGACGCCGTCTGCGCGGAAATGAAGGAAAAATGCTCCATTGTCGAGTTGTCCTGGGATGGGCTTATTCCAGCTCTTGAAGCCAAGAAGTTCGACGTGATCTGGTCTTCCATGTCCAACACGCAGGAACGCCAGAAGGTCATCACCTTCACCGACAAATATTACAACACGCCGAGCAAGCTGATCGGTGCCAAGGACGGCAAGCCGGGTGCTACGGCGGAAGACGTCAAGGGCAAGACCATCGGCATTCAGGTCTCGACCATCCAGTCGGCCTATTACGCCAAATATTTCAAGGATGTGGCTGACGAAAAGACCTACCAGACGCTGGACGAGGCGTTTCAGGATCTGGCCGCCGGTCGTATCGACTACGTCTTCGGTGATTCCCTCGTTCTTGATGCCTTCGTGAACAGCGATGCGGGCAAGGATTGCTGCGCCGATGCGGGCAATGTGGCCGACGACAAGGAAATCCTCGGTCTCGGCGTTTCCGGCGGTCTTCGCAAGGATGACACCGAGTTGAAGCAGAAACTAAACACGGCGCTGGCTGCCGTTCGTGCCAGCGGCAAATATGACGAGATCACCAAGAAATACTTCGCTTTCGATATCTACGGCGCGAAGTAGGTCTGATCGGTCGCTTTGATGGCAAGCTTTGAAACCATGGTTCAACTTCTGTCGCCCTATCCTCCGGGATGGGGCGGCACGCTGTTGAAAGGTGCCGTTTCCACGCTTGCCATTTCTGCCGGTGCCTACCTCATCGGTATCGTCATCGGCATGGCAGGTGCGCTGGGCAAGCTTTCCGGCAACAGGCCGCTGGGCATGGTGCTGGGTTTCTATACGACCATGATACGGGCCGTGCCGGAACTGATCCTGATTGTCGGGCTCTATTATGCGGGAACGGATGGCCTTAACCGGCTGCTGCAATGGGGTGGAATGCCGCCGCTTGAGATCAACGGTTTCGTCGCGGCCATCGCCGTTCTCGGATTCGTGCAGGGTGCCTATATGACCGAGGTTCTGCGCGGCGCGATCCTTGCCATTCCCAATGGCCAGATCGAAGCGGCGCGGGCCTTCGGCATGTCGCCGTTTTTGCGCTTCCGCCGTGTTGTGTTGCCTGCACTGGTGCCGAATGCGTTGCCGGGACTGGCCAATCTTTGGCTGGCCGTGACCAAGGACAGTGCGCTGGTGGCTGTCGTCGGTTATCAGGAACTGGCGCTGGCGACGCGCTTGGCCGGAGCCAGCACCAAGCAATATTTTCTGTTCTTCACTGCGGCGGCGCTGTTGTATCTGGCGATTACACTCGTTTCCAATGTCGTCTTTTCGTTGATCGAGCGCCGGGTGCGACGCGGTCAACCGGCGCTGGTTTAGGAGACATCATGGAATTCTCCTGGGTCGAAAAATACTGGCCGCTGCTTTTATCCGGTGCCTATCAGACGGTGGCGCTGCTCGTAATCTCCGTCAGCATCGGTTTCGTTCTCGCCATCGGGCTCGCTTTCGCGCAGGTCAGCGGTGGCAGGGTAACGCGAGTCTTGGCGCGAGGCTACTGCACCTTCTTTCGTGGCACGCCATTGCTCATCCAGCTTTGGCTTCTCTATTACGGCGTCGGCTCTCTGCTACCGATGATCCCCGGCTTACGCCAAAGCTTCATGTGGCCGGTGTTACGCGAAGGCTTCTTCTTCGCCGCCGTCAGCTTTACGCTGAATTACGCGGCCTACGAGGCGGAAGTCCTGCGCGGCGCGCTGCTTGCGGTGCCGAAGGGGGAACTGGAGGCGGGCAGGGCGTTCGGCATGAGCCGCTTTACGCTGATCCGTCGCATCTGGCTGCCCCGCGCTATCCGCATCGCCCTGCCGACCATTGCGGGCGAGGTGGTCATGCAGTTAAAGGCGACGCCATTGGCCTTTACCGTGACGGTGATGGACCTTTACGCCGTGGCCTACAAGGTGCGACAGGATACGTTGCTGGTTTATGAGCCGCTCTTCGTCGTCACCATTTTCTATCTCATCCTCACCGCCATCATTGTGCGCTGTTTCGGCTTTGTCGAAGCGCAGGTGCCGCAGCGGCGATAATAACCCAAGGAGCTCCACATGGGCGATATCCGTATTCTCGACGGCGGCATGAGCCGTGAACTGCAACGTCTGGGTGCGCAGCTGAAACAGCCGGAATGGTCTGCGCTTTCGTTGATCGACGCGCCAGATATCGTGCGCCAGGTGCATGCGGAGTTCATCGAAGCCGGTGCCGATGTCGTCACCACCAATTCCTACGCGCTGGTGCCGTTCCACATTGGCGAGGAGCGCTTTCAGCGCGAAGGCGCATCGCTGATTTCGCTGTCGGGCAAGCTGGCGCGGGAAGCGGCGGATGCATCAGGCCGCAAGGTCACCGTCGCCGGTGGCCTGCCGCCGATTTTCGGCTCCTACGAACCGCAGAATTTCGACCCATCGCGGGTTCAGGATTACCTCAAGGTTCTCGTTGAAAACTTGGCACCCCATGTCGATGTCTGGCTAGGCGAAACGTTGAGCCTGATTGCCGAAGGCGAGGCGGTGCGTGCAGGCGTGGGCGAAACAGGCAAACCCTTCTGGGTCTCCTTCACGCTGAATGACGACGCAGCACAGGTGGATGGCGCCGAACCGCAGCTTCGCTCCGGTGAAACCGTGAGGGCAGCGGCCGAATGGGCGGCCAGTTCAGGTGCCGCCGCACTGCTGTTCAATTGCAGCAAGCCGGAAGTCATGAAAGCCGCTGTCGAAACCGCTGCCGCCGTCTTCAAGGATAAAGAGGCCTCCATCGAAATTGGCGTCTACGCCAACGCATTCGAAGGCGAACAGGGCGATTCCGCAGCCAATGAAGGCCTGCACGGCACGCGCGCCGATCTGACCGACGACGCCTATTCCCGCTTCGCCTGCGCATGGGCCGACGCCGGTGCCACAATGATCGGCGGCTGCTGCGGAATCGGGGCTGCGCATATTCACACGGTTGCGGGTGCGCTCAGGGGCCGGTGATAATGGGCCTACTCCGATGAGCGTGCCCGGTTTCACCGTCTGCGATCTTCAGCGACTTGGAATAGTGAAAACATCCAGACCCGCCACGTCTTCCTCGATAAGCGTAAAACCCTGTTTTAGATAATAGGGTCGCTTGTCTGCCATGGCACAGAGATAGCAAATGTCGTGACCGAGTTCAGCGGCATGCTCCCGGCTGCGGGCGATCAGTTGCGCGGCGATGCCCTGTCTTCTGAGGTCAGGTTCGACCCAGAGAGCTGCGATCCATGGGGCGTAGTCTGGTCGCTCATCCAGATCGTTCTCGATGATGAGCACAGAGCCGATATAGCGGTCATTATCGTGGGCAACGAAGGCTGAGGGAATGCCTTCTTTTTCAAGCATCGGGTTGAGATGGGCACGGTAGTCTTCGAGTGGGACGCCGCTTTCCGTCCACCACGCATGCCAGCCGCGTTCCGCGATCACATCTGCAAATCCTGGATATTGTCGAAGATTGGAAATTTGCAAAAGCTCACCCTCTGTTTGAATCATATTCGCAAAGCAAGGGTACAAGCTTTTGAAAAGGTGAGACAAGAGGCAAAGCGTAACCGGCCGCACAAGCGATGCGACCGGTTTTTGTGAGAGATTCGCTTACAGCAACGTCCCGCTCAAGATCAGCAGCGCCACCGAGAAGTAGATCACCAGACCGGTGACATCTACCAGTGTTGCCACAAAGGGGGCCGACGCGCTGGCAGGGTCGAGACGCATGCGTTGCAGCAGGAAGGGCAGCATGGAGCCAGTCAGCGAGCCGAAGGTGACGATGCCGATAAGGGCACAAAAGACGGTGAAACCAACCAGCAGCCAGTGTTCGCCGTAATCGTAAAAGCCCGCCTGTTGCCAGATGGTGAGCCGCAGGAAGCCGATGGCACCTAGAATGGTGCCGAGTGTAAGGCCTGTTGGCAGTTCACGCAGCAGCACCCGCCACCAGTCGGACAGTTTCAGTTCGCCCAGCGCCAAAGCGCGGATGATGAGCGACGTTGCCTGCGAACCGGAGTTGCCGCCCGACGACATGATGAGCGGAATGAACAGCGTCAGCACCACGGCCTTTTCCAGTTCTCCCTCGAAATGCTGCATGGCGCTTGCCGTCAGCATTTCGCCCAGGAACAAAGCTGCAAGCCAGCCGCCGCGTTTGCGGATCATGTCGAGAAAACCCATTGCCATGTAGGGTTTTCCGAGCGCTTCCATACCACCGAATTTGTGTGCGTCTTCCGTCGTGTCGGCAATCATGGTGTCGATGACGTCATCGACAGTGACGATGCCGAGAATGTGGGCGTGCTCGTCCACCACAGGCATGGCCAGAAGGTCGTGCTTGCGGATGAGGCGGGCAACATCTTCCTGCGACATCAGCGGGTCGGCATAGGTGATGCCTTCCTTGGATGCGACGGTCAGGATGGAGGCCGATGGCTCGCCCGTTACCAGACGGCGCAGGGTGACGACCTTGGCCAAGGTGCCGTCTTCAGCCAGCACATAGATGGCATAGACGGTTTCGCGAGAGCGTTCGACGATGCGGATATGCGCAAGCGTCTGCTCCACCGTCCAGCGGTCGGGAACGCTGACGAATTCGGTCGTCATCATCGAGCCTGCCGTGCGGGGCGGATAGGTCATCAGGTGGCGGATGGCCGTTGCCGTCGCGCGGTCCAGCCGGGAGAACAGCTTGGCGCGTGGCTCGTCATCCATCTCCGCCATCACGTCTGCCACGCGGTCATCAGACATGAGGTTGACGAAACGAGCTGCCTGTTCCAGCGGAATATGGGCGATGATCTCAGCCGCGCGGTGCAGTTCCGGACGGTCGAGAACGGCAACGGCGCGTGCCTGCGTCATTTTCAGCAGAGCATCGACGGCGTCAGGCACGTCGAGGGCGTTCAACTGATCGACGCGTTCTGCGGTGGTCGTGGGGCCAATGCTGCTGCTGCGGAAAAGACGTGCAGCCTTGCTGGCTCTTTCAGAGAGGTTGTGAAAGTTCATAATTGCTCACCTTCCAGTCGATCCGCCGATCACGGCGGAACGTGGTGAGCCGACAGGTGTCAGATCAGCGCGCGTTTCGCCGTGTTCGGCAAAGGCAATCGACTACTACTGTCGCTAGACATCTAATGATGCTCCGTGGATATCTGCGCCAGATCGATGGTTCGATCTGCGCATGAGACATCTGTTGCGCCTGAAAAAAGGCCAAGTCAAGCGGGGCAATTATGAAATTTTGGCAAGGTGGATTTGCGGTGCATGGAGTTCGATTTAGAACCTTCTAAAGCGCCTCAAATCAAGCCGTTAGGGCAGCTTTCTCGCGTCGCTCCAGCGTCACGGCAAAGCCAAAAACGATGAGGCCGGCAAAGGACAGGACAGCGCCGATATATCCCGTCGATGCATAGCCGTAGCCCAAGGCGATGACGAGACCGCCCAGCCATGCACCAAGCGCGTTGGCGATGTTGAAGGCGGAATGGTTGGACGCGGCGGCGAGCGTCTGCGCGTCGGCGGCTACATCCATCAGGCGTGTCTGCACGGCGGGGCAGGCGGCAAAGCCGCAGCCGATGAGGAAGACGCAGATGCACAACATGTAAGGATTATGGGCGGTGAGGCCGAAAAGCGCCATCAGCACCACGTTGAACGCCAGCATGCCGCCAATCGTGCCGTTGAGAGAGTAATCCGCCATGCGCGAGCCGACGACATTGCCGACATTCATTCCTATGCCGAAGAGGGCAAGCACCATGGGTACTGTCGCAACCGGCATCATGGCGATATCGGTAGTGGTCTTGGCGATATAGCTGAACACGGCAAACATGCCGCCGAAACCGACGGAGGCAACGGCCAGCGTCAGCCACACCTGTACGCGCCTAAAGGCACCGAGTTCGCGCCAGATGCTGGCGCCTTCCTGCACTTTGTCTCGTGGCTGGAAGAGCCACAACAGAACGACGGTCAGAAGCGCAATGCCACCCACCATCAGGAAGGCGGCGCGCCAGGAAAACATTTGGCCGAAGAAGGTGGCAAGCGGGGTGCCGAGCAATGTGGCGATGGTCAACCCCAGCATGACGCGGCCCACGGCGCGGGCGCGTTTGTGAATGGGGGCCATGGAAGCGGCAACAAGCGCTGCCACACCGAAATAGGCGCCATGTGGCAGACCGGTTATGAAGCGAAGCGCGGTGAACGTCGCGAAATCCGGCGCGATGGCGCTCAGGATATTGCCCGCAGCAAACAGGCCCATCAACGCCAGCAGAAGCACACGCCGCGTCATGCGGGCCGCCAGAACGGCGATGATAGGCGCTCCGATGACGACACCCAGCGCATACGCAGCAATCACGTAACCCGCCTGTGGGACGGTAACGCCGTAACTGGTCGCCACATCCGGCAACAGGCCCATAATGGCGAATTCACCCGTGCCGATACCGAAACCGCCAGCGGCAAGCGCAAGTTCGATCAAGGCAATGGAGAGAGGTGTCAAAGACGTTGCGGGCAATGGCGCAACGGTGCTGGCGTCCGCGTCGGTGCGGTTTTCGGAATGGCGTATCTGGGTCATGATGTCTGCGCAGGAAACGAAGAAAAAAAGGGCAAGACCGAGGTCTCGGTCCTGCCCTGACTGGAGGTATCTGGTCACCAAAATGACCTTATCTTGACGGATATCATGAATTTGTGCGGCGCGGTAGTATCTGATTCTATAAAATGCTCAGTTCACGCAAGGGTGTAGGGAACGGAACGGTCGCTATTCCATTTAAGGTCGCGCTTTGCGTGTAACGGGGGCTTGGATAAGCATATGAAGCTTGTGGCGATCTTTAACCGCGATGGCGGTACCTTCAAAACCACAGACATGGATGCTTATTGCAAACATGCGCAGACGGTGTTCGAAAATGCGGGTCATGAAATCGAATGCCGCCTCGTTTCCGGGAAAGACATTGTCGCCGAGATGGAGCGAACCGCCGATGACGAGGGGCTGGACGGCCTGATCGCGGGCGGTGGCGATGGCACGATCTCTGCGGCAGCCGGCATAGCCTGGAAACACGGCATCGCGCTGGGCGTCGTTCCCGCAGGCACCATGAACCTGTTTGCCCGGTCGCTGAAACTACCACTCGATATATGGCAAGCGGTCGATACGCTGGCCGAGGGGCATGTCTACAATGTCGACATTGCCAGCGCCAATGGGCGCCCGTTCGTCCATCAGTTTTCCGCAGGTCTTCATGCGCGCATGGTGCGTTACCGGGACAAGATGGAATATGCCTCCCGGCTTGGCAAAATCCGCGCCAACATTCGCGCCGCCATCGGTGTGGTGTTCAACCCGCCCAAGTTCGATATGGAATTCACCGTTGCCGGTCAAACGCAGCACCGTCGCGCCTGCGCCATTTCTGCATCCAACAATGAATTCGGCCAAAGCCCGCTTCTGGTTGCCGACGACATTACACGTGGAAAGCTTGGCCTCTACATCGCTGATGCCTTGACGCCATCAGGCGTGATGGGCTTGGCTGTCGACATTCTGCGCGGAAAGCTGAAGGAAAACGCAGCCGTAACGGCCATGACAGTGACCGAAGTCGAGTTGCATTTTCCCAAAAGGCGCCACGATGTGAAATGTGTGATGGACGGTGAGTTGCTGCCGATGAAGCGTGATGTCGCGCTTAAAATTCATGCCGGTGAGTTGAAGGTCATCGTTGCGAAGACCTTTCCAAACGTTTGAAATCCTTAAGCCTTGCTTCCACTAACGGTCACTTGGACATGTCGCGCAGCCCTTGCAAAACGCCTGCGCGAACGCCATGCTAGCGCGCATTGCATGGTGAGGGAAGCGCGGGAAATGATGAACGATAATACCAAGACGATATCGAACCTCGCCGCCATAGACGCCGCGCATCATTTGCATCCTTTCTCCGACATGGGCAAACTCAACGTGTCAGGTACCCGCATCATAGAGCGGGCTGAGGGCGTGTTCATTTACGACAGCACTGGCAAGAAATATCTGGATGCGTTCGCCGGTCTGTGGTGCGTCAACATTGGTTACGGCAGGCGCGAAATGACCGATGCCATTTCCCGGCAAATGAACGAGCTGCCCTATTACAACGCATTTTTCGGGACCACGACGCCACCGGCCACCCTGCTTGCGCAAAAGATCGTGTCCCATGCCGGGTCGAACATGAACCATGTGTTCTTCACGAATTCCGGTTCCGAGGCGACGGATACGTGGTTCCGCATGGCTCGAGTGTATTGGAAAGCGCTGGGGCACCCAACGAAGACGAAAGTTATCGCGCGGCGCAACGGTTATCACGGCTCCACGGTGGCAGCCGCGTCGCTTGGCGGCATGCCGTGGATGCACGAGCAGGGAAACCTGCCCATAGAAGGCATCGCCCATATCGGCCAGCCCTATTGGTACGCTGAAGGCGGCGACCTTTCGCCCGACGAATTCGGTCTGAAGGTTGCGCGGGAGCTGGATGCCAAAATCGATGAACTGGGAGAGGAAAACGTTGCTGCCTTCGTGGCCGAACCGATTCAGGGGGCAGGAGGGGTCATCGTGCCGCCTGAAACCTATTGGCCGGAGATTGCGCGCATCTGCAAGGAGCGCAACATTCTGCTGGTATCGGACGAAGTTATCTGCGGCTTTGGACGGCTGGGGTCGTGGTTCGGTTATCAGCATTTTGGTTACGAACCAGACCTTGCGCCCGTGGCCAAAGGGCTTTCCTCCGGTTACCTGCCAATCGGCGGCGTTCTGGTCTCGGACCGCGTGGCCGAGGTGATGCTGACCAAGGTGGGCGATTTCAACCACGGCTTCACCTATTCGGGCCATCCCGTCTGCGCGGCCGCGGCGCTGGAAAACCTGCGTATCATCGAGGACGAGGGACTGGTCGAGCGCGTGCGCGACGATATCGGCCCCTATTTCCGCCAAGGCTGGCACAGTCTGTTGGACCATGAAACCGTGGGTGAGACGGTGAGTGTCGGCCTCATCGGCGGGCTGCAACTGACGGCGGACAAAGCGACCCGCAGACGCTTCGACAAGCCTGATGATATCGGCACTCTGGTTCGCAATCATTGCCTTGAAAACGGCCTCGTCATGCGCGCCACCGGTGACCGCATGCTGGCATCGCCCGCGTTCACAATCAGCCGGACGGAAGTCGATCAGATCATCGAAATATTGCGCAAGGGGCTGGACCATCTGGCGCAAACAGGAAGGACGTGAAAAACGTGGCAGAGCATGAGCATCACTACAAGGTCCAGATCACATGGACCGGCAACACAGGCACCGGCACCTCAGGTTACCGCGAATATGAACGCTCGCATGTGATTTCTGCAGATGGAAAGCCCGACATTGCCGGATCGTCCGACCCTGCTTTTCGTGGCGATGCCAGCCGCTGGAACCCGGAGGAACTGCTGCTGGCCTCCGTTTCAGCCTGTCACAAGCTGTGGTATCTGCACTTCTGCGCGGTTTCAGGGGTTGTCGTAACCGACTATGTGGATCAACCCGAAGGCACCATGATGCTCGTGAAAGACGGAGCGGGGCGGTTCACGGAGGTGGTTTTGAAACCGGTCGTAACCATCTCAAAGGGCGACCCACAGACAGCGCTCGAGCTGCACGAAGACGCCCACGAAAAATGCTTCATCGCCAATTCCGTGAATTTCCCGATCCGCGTCGAGGCCTCTGTGAAGACGATATGATGGCTCAGTCTGTCTGCTGGTAGGTTTCGCGCACGATGTAATTCGGTGTCAAATCATCGCGGTAATAAAGCCGCGCGATCATCTCAGCCAGAATGCCTGTGGTGATAAGCTGGACGGAGGATAGCAGCAGAACGACGCCGACCATCAGCATCGGCCTCGTGCCGATGTCGTTGCCGAGAATGAACTTGTCGATGAACAGGTATGTCATGATCACACCGGCCAGCGCACCGAGACCAAGACCCAGAGAGCCGAAGAAGTGGCCTGGGCGTGCCTTGTAGCGCATGAAGAACATGACCGACAGCAGGTCGAGAATGACCCGGAATGTGCGCGAAAGCCCGTATTTAGAAGCGCCGAACTGGCGTGCATGGTGTGTAACAGGCATTTCGCCGATGCGGGTGCTGGGCACCACGCTTGCCACCCAGGCCGGGATGAAGCGGTGCATCTCACCTGTCAGCTTGACCTGCTTGATGATCGATGAACGGTAGATTTTCAGGCTGCATCCGTAATCATGCAGGCGGACACCGGTGATCTTGCCGATCAGCCGGTTGGCGATCCATGAGGGTATCTTGCGCAGAAAAAGCCCGTCCTGACGGTTCTTGCGCCAGCCCACCAGAAGGTCGAGTTCGCGTCGTTCAAGCTCTTCAACGAGCATGGGAATGTCTTTCGGATCGTTCTGCAAGTCGCCATCCAGTGTGGCAATCAGACGGCCTCGGGCGGTATCGATGCCTGCCTGCATGGCGGCTGTCTGTCCGAAATTACGTTGCAGCGCGACGATCTTGAGATTGGAATCTGGCTGCTGCAAATAGGCGCGGGCGTTGACAATCGTCGCATCCGTGCTGCCGTCATCCACCAGAATGAGTTCCCACGACGACGGATAGTTCGTCATGGCCTCGATGATGCGCGTGATCAGCGGGCCGACGCTTTCTTGCTCGTTGAAAATCGGCACGACAAGCGAAAGCTCCAATGCGTCTGCCGCAAGAACGTCTGTGAAAATGGCGGCTTGTATCGTCACGGTAATGTTTCCGTTCGTCATGAAACTGGATTTTGGCCTTGTCCTAACGACGTTTTCCCGCATTTTCAACAAAGACCACAAAGTTTCACTGGCAGGTCTTGTTTGCAAAGTCGGGGCAAGAGAGTAGTGGGGGACGATGCGCGGGTGCGGCGGCGCGAGGGAATGTGATAGGAAACTCGATTGAAGCCTGTCTGGTTTGCACGGTCTATGACCATGGTCACCGCATTCGTGGTTGCCGTCTACGCCGCATTCATCAGCTGGATGTGGGGTTGGGGAACGATCTTTGCGCTCTGGCGAGAAGCGGGACTTGGCGCGGTCTGCATTGCGCTCGCCCTTCTCCTGTCCACTTACGTTCTGCGGACATGGCGGATTTACGATTATTTTCCGAAGGAGACGCAAGGGCAGTTCGCACGCCTGTTCCGGGTGGTCCAGATCCACAATCTTCTCAACATCATGCTGCCGTTTCGCTCCGGCGAAACCAGCTTTCCGCTGCTGATGCGACAGGAATTCGATGTGCGGCTGGCGCGGGGAACCTCAGCTCTGCTCGTCATGCGGCTTTTCGATCTGCATGCCCTTTTGGCGGCAGCAGGTGTTGGGCTGGCGCTGGAAAACAGCTCGCTGGCCTTCTGGGTGTTGTGGATTGTGTTTCTTCTATTACCCGTCTTCGCGTTTGCTACGAGAGAACGGGTTTTCGATCTTGCGCGGCGCGTCGCACCCAAAAAAGCGCAAGGTATCCTTCATGAAGTGCAGGCAGGGCTGCCGGTCGATAGCAGCGCTTTCATGCGAGCCTGGGCCGCCACCATCATCAACTGGTTCGTCAAGATCGCGGTTCTGGCCTGGGTTCTGATGCTGATGGGCAAGATGAGCCTGCCAGCCGGTTTCGGCGGTGCTTTGGGCGGGGAGCTATCTTCCGTGCTTCCTATCCACGCGCCCGGCGGCGTCGGAACCTACCCGGCGGGCATCACCGCCGGGGCAATCGGCTTCGGCGCATCGACGGATGAGGCGGCACTGTCGTCACTGGGGCAGGCAGCCGTCAACGTGCATCTTCTCGTGATACTGTCGTCACTTGTCGGCACGGCGCTGGCGCTATTCGTGCGAGGGCGTAAGTAGCGCCAGCAATGCCTATTACTGAAACGCCGTTTCGTAGAAGCTGCGAAGCTTGCGCGAATGCAACGTCTCAGTCTGCATGGCCGCGAGTTTCTGCACGGCGCGAATGCCGATTTGAAGATGCTGCGACACTTGCGTTTTGTAAAACTCCGTTGCCATGCCGGGCAGTTTCAACTCTCCATGCAGCGGCTTGTCGGACACGCACAGCAGGGTGCCATAAGGTACGCGGAAGCGGAAACCGTTGGCGGCAATGGTGGCCGATTCCATATCCAGCGCGATGGCGCGCGATTGCGACAGGCGCTTGACCGGACCCGCCTGATCGCGAAGTTCCCAGTTGCGATTATCGATGGTGGCGACGGTGCCGGTGCGCATGATGCGCTTCAGTTCGAAACCTTCGTAACCGGTGACTTCCGCCACCGCGCTTTCAAGCGCCAGTTGCACTTCGGCCAGAGCCGGAATGGGCACCCAGACGGGCAGGTCGTCATCCAGCACGTGATCTTCCCGCACATAGGCATGCGCCAACACATAATCACCCAGACGCTGGCTGTTGCGAAGACCGGCGCAGTGGCCGACCATGAGCCACGCATGCGGGCGCAGCACCGCGATGTGATCGGTAATCGTCTTGGCGTTGGACGGGCCGACGCCAATATTGACCAGCGTAATGCCCGCATGGCCCTTTTTCTTCAGGTGATAGGCGGGCATCTGCGGCATGCGGCCCAGCGTCATATCGGTGATCGGGCGGTCGGACCCGGCCTTGGTGACGATATTGCCCGGCTCCACGAATTCCGTATAGCCTTCACCGCCATCCGCCATCATCTTGCGCGCCCATGCGGCGAATTCATCGATGTAGAACTGGTAGTTGGTGAACAGCACGAAGTTCTGGAAATGATTGGCGCTGGTGGCGGTGTAGTGGCTGAGACGCGCCAGCGAATAGTCGATGCGCTGGGCGGTAAAGGGCGCAAGCGGTGCGGGTTCGCCGGGAACCTGATCATATTCGCCATTGGCAATCAGGTCATCGGTGTTGTTGAGATCAGGCGTATCGAACAGATCCCGCAACGGCACATCGGTCAGCGAGGACGCGGCGGATGCCTCCACGAACGCACCTTCTCCGAACGCGAAATGTAGCGGAATGGGCGTGGCCGACTCGGCAACCGTGACATGGACGCTGTGGTTCTTGATGAGAAGGCCAAGCTGCTCTTTCAGATAATGCCGGAAAAGCTGCGGCCGCGTGACGGTCGTCGTGTAGACGCCGGGCGAGGTGACGTGACCATAGGACAGGCGCGAATCGACATGGCCGAAGCTCGATGTCTCGATGCTGACCTGCGGATAACAGGCACGGTAACGCCCCGTTATCGGCGCGCCCTGCGCCAGATCGGTAAAGGACTTGATCAGGAAATTCGTGTTGCGCTCATAAAGCGCCGTCAAGGCGTCCACCGCTGCCACCGGATCGGTAAAAGTCTGCGGCGCGAAGGGCTCTGGCGTGATGAAGGCGAGGTGCGAGATTGTGTGCTTTGCTATTGTCATGGCCCATTATAGAGAGCCAATTTCGACAGGCAAGCGACAGAAATATGTGCGTTTGAAAAACACGCGGAAAAATTTGGCCGATCAGCCGTTTCCTACAAAACCATATGGCAATTGCTGGAAAGACTGTGCTGGCAGGCAATCGACGCGCCCACATTCACCCGCTGGAAACTACGGTTGGGACTCACCACCAAAGCCGCAAAAGACATCGCGAAAATCGCCATCAACACAACGATGATTGTAAAACGACGAACCATAACTGCCATGCCCATTCCCCTTTGCGTCACGTTCTTCCCTAACGTTGGACACGACATTGCCACAGTGGGACTGAACCGACGCTGAGGGTGGGGTTCATGTTGGGTTCAGGGAGGTTAATGGGGGGAGGGATGCGAATAGGTGCTTGATTAGGTTTGATCGGTGCGGACCTGTTTCACGAGTTTCATGATTTCCATCACGCTTTCCTCCACGGAAAGCAGGGTCGTATCGATGCGAAGATCGGGTGTCCATGGTTCGAATTTGCGAGCCTGTATCTGGTTCCAAGTCGGTGGGATCAGGCCTTCGACGGTCGATACTCGGCTTTCGGCCCGATGCTGGTGCACTGTTTTATCAGAGCACATTATTTCGACTTCTATAAACGCCCGATTGGCCTCTCTAGCTGTCGCTCGAAAGGCCGCACGGGTGATGTCGATGGAGTTGACGGTGTCGGCGATGACGGTACGACCCAAACGAAGATTGTCGACTGCGATCCGGTAAAGGACCACATATCCTGCAGGCCCAACATCAGCCCCCACCGGCAGGGAAGAAGCGGAGCGGATGGCCTGCTCGATGCTATCCAGCCGCAGGTAAGTCGTTTGCAATTCAAGAGCTAAAGCCTGAGCAATGGTGCTTTTCCCGGAACCGGGCAAGCCACCGAAAATAATCAACATGGGAACACCTGATTTTTGAAGAGGGTATTCTCTCTAAGTTTCACTTTTATGATCGCTGTCGCGTAGAAGCGATCTTTGAGCTTACGGAGGGATTCCCTAAGTTCTGCACGTTAGAAAAATGCGGGGATACAAATGAAGCAAGCCAAATACGCCACCACATCAAGACTGCCCTCGGTCGAAGAGTATCTGCACCTTCGTGCGATCGCGGGTCTAAGCGCGTTTTCCGAAGACGCTGCAAGAGCAGGACTGGCGGGAACGATCTATTCCGTAATGGTTCTACGCGATGGATCGGCAGTCGGAATGGGTCGATTGATCGGCGACGGCGGGTGCTTTTTTCAGGTCGTTGATATCGCCGTTCATCCAGACCATCAAGGACGCGGGCTTGGAAAGGCCATCATGGATGCGATCATGACCTATGTCTCGACAGAACTGCCCACAACCGCTTATGTCAGCCTGATCGCTGACATTCCCGCGAACAAGCTCTATGAAAAATTTGGATTTGCGGAGACCGCACCGAGATCGCTGGGAATGGCATTTCGCGTCAAACGTTAGGCCACGACGTTTTCGGATAAAAAGGGACGTTCTATTCGAGGCTAAGGAAATTTCGTGATGCTAATTTACTTGGAAATTTAAGGGTTTCACGGCGATGTTGAGGCAGATCAATATTCTGGTTGTATCAGCATGAACTCACTCCGGCTCAACGTGGATCGCGAGATACCGAGTGCACTGAGCACAGACTTGGAAACAATGCCCGCGCCTGTCGTCTCCGAGCTGCAGATGGTCAGGGAAAACGATGGGATTTCAGCGGCCTTGTTCAGCATAGCCGAAAACGGAGATTTGGGAGACAGAGCGGTCGTCAATCTCTTATCAGCGCGGGGTCAAACGGATATCAAGTTCGACCTTTCAAACCCATAATTGATGCTTTCGGCAGATGATGCAGGCTCTAAAGAAATATTGAGCATCGTCTGGATACGACCTGAGTGCCAACCAGATTTTCTGACATGCGTCGGCTCTGGGTTTGCCGTCCCGACCTTCGAGGCAAGACGGCAAACCGTTTTCTGTTACTCCTTAAACACCTTCCCCAAAAACGCCTCAAACGAAGGACGCCAGACGTCCATCTCGTGGCCGAGGTCTTTGTATTCCACGTAATCGTGGGCGATCTTCTTTTCGTCGAGGGTGGCTTTCAAACCGGCGATGTCCTTGCCGGTCACGACATCCTTGGTGCCGACGGTGACGGTGAGGTTGCGGAGTGTCTTGTTGAGTTTGTCGGGCTCGTTCAGTGCGGCATCGACGGCTTTGTTGGGAACCGTGGTGGTGGTGACGCCGCTGAAGGTGGCGACCCAGCCGAAGGTGCCGAGGTGGGTGAGGCCGGAAACGAGGGACTGGTAGCCGCCTTGCGAAAGGCCGACCACGGCGCGGCCGTCTGCATCGTCACGCACTTTGTAGTGCTTTTTCATGTAGGGGATGAGGTCTTCCACCAGTTCGCGGTCGATGGCATCTGCATTGATGGGGTAGAAGGTCTTGCGACGCTCGGCACCGGGGAAGTTTTCGGCGATGGCTTCGGGTATGTCAGCTTCCGTATCCGGGATGACGACGATCATCGGCTCGATTTTCTTCTCGGCCAGGAGATTGTCGAGAATCTCAGGGGCGCGGCCCTGCGCAACCCAGGAGGCGACGGTGTCACCGAAGCCGTGATAGAGATACATGACCGGCAGTGGTTTGGACGCATCCGTGTAGCCAGGCGGCGTGTAGATATAGGTCGCGCGCTGGGATTTGAGCGCTTTGGACGCAATGGTGACAAGTCGAAGCTCGCCGTGCGGCACATCCCGCACATCGACAATGCTACCGGGAACCAGAATGAGGCTGGTGTTCACCTGCCGCTGCGGCTTGGGGTAATTGGTGCCGGTATCGATGCTGCGAAAGCCGTCGATGTTGAAATAATACTCGTAGAGATTGGGTTTCAGCACATCTGTTTTGACGGTCCATATGCCGTTATCACCGCGTTTCATCTCCAGTGGCGCTTTGGTGCCGAGAGCGACTGATACTGCCTTGGCCGATGGCGCAAACAGGCGGAAGGTGATCGATCCATCCTTTTCAACACCCGTCACGAACTCGTTTAGGGGACGGTCAGCAGGCGGCGAAGCCGGTGGTTCTGCAGCGAATGCGGGTGCAGTCATGATGCAACTGGCCAAAAGGACACAAGGCAAAAGCAGGCGCATGAAAATATTTCCTCCAAATTACGTTACCCCCGATTTGGAAACTGACAGATGGCCGATGCCTTTTCAACCGCGCACTGGCGGGGCAGGTACAAAGATCAGGCTGCTTGCTGAAACCGGCATTCCTCGTTAGGACCAGTTGCGGCCCGTGCAACGGTGGCTCTCATTGGCACATATTGCGCAAGAGCTGTGGCGCGGGTCGACATTCATAGGACGTGTAAGGAAATACCGTGAAAATTTTAAAAGTGCTGACGATGGTTCTCATCTTCGCTGTCGTGATCTTCGGTTACCGTTGGTACAGCTATGTGACCAACACCGAGAGCCCGTACAACGAAGTCGGCATCGAGCTGAACAGCCGCATGCCAGGCCCAATCAACAAATGGGGCTGCGACAAGCTGCACCAGACATTCGGCAATGTTCTGCCACCTTACGGCTGCCAGGCTGGCGACGGAACGCAGTGGCTCTAACGCTTCACACACGAATCAAAAAAAGGCGCCGCGTGAACGGCGCCTTTTTCATTGGTAGCGTAATGATCAGCCGATCATGGCGTTGTCATCGCGCTTGATGGCAACGAGAGCAGAACGCGGTAGCTTGCCTTTACCATCCGGGAAGGGCGCATTGGGGTGCTGGATGCCGACGAAGTGGGTGCGTTTGTCGGCAGACCATGTCTGTCCGGTGACTTCCGAGCCCTTCGGTGCGGTCAAGAAACGTTCGATGCGGCCGGTGACAGGGTCGCCCGCCAGCATCTGGTTGTTCCCCTGTCCGGCATACTGGCCGTCATTGCTGTCTTCCCCATCCGTCTGAATCCAGAGCAGGCCGGTCGAATCGAACATCATGCCATCGGGCGAGTTGAACATGTTACCGGCGTTGATGTTGGACGAGCCCGCATAGGCATCCTTGTGAACATCCGGGTTGCCGGCCATGCAGAACAGATCCCACTTGAACTTGGCATCCGCATGGTCGTCATTTTCAGGATACCAGCGGACGATCTGGCCGTATTCGTTCTTCTCGCGTGGGTTTGCGGCATTGAGAGCCATGGCATCGCCGCCACCGTTAGCGCGCAGCTTGCCGTCTTTCGTAACACCGCGATTGGTGTTGTTGGTCAGCGCGCAATAGGCTTCGATGGCGACGGGGTTGATGGCCACCCATTCCGGGCGGTCCATGGTGGTGGCACCCACCTTGGAGGCGGCCTGGCGGGTGAAGACGCAAATCTCGTCCATCTTCATGCCTGTCGATTCAGGCGTCAGTGCCACCCATTCGCCGTTGCCGTCATCGGTAAACTTGGCAACGTAGAGTGTGCCTTCGTCCAGCAGCTTCGAGGTGTCACCACCCGGCACATAGATGCCGTGGGAGATGAACTTGTAGAGGAACTCCCCACGCTCGTCGTCGCCCATATAGACGACCACGCGGCCATCGCGCGCGATGACGACGGCGGCGTTCTCGTGCTTGATGCGGCCAAGAGCGGTGCGCTTGATCGGCGTGGAGGACGCGTTGGATGGATCGATCTCCACGACGTAACCGGCACGGCGCGGCTCGTTGGGGTGCTTGGAAACGTCGAAACGTTCATCGAACAGCTCGTAGCCGTAACGGGTTTCCGCCGCGATGCCGTAGCGCTTGTAATCATCCGGCATTTTGAAAGCGGCGTCTGTGGAGCCGAAATAGCCGTTGAAGTTTTCTTCGCAGGTCAGGTAGGTGCCCCACGGTGTGCGGCCCGCGCCGCAATTGTTGAAGGTGCCAAGACAGTCGATGCCGTTTGAATCGGTGGCGGTCTTGACGAGATCCGAACCGGCGGCGGGGCCGGACAGCTTCATCGGTGTGTTGTGGTGAATGCGGCGGTTGAACGGGCTGCCGACGACGATCTGCCAGCCATCATTACCTTCCGCCACTTCCATAACGGTCACGCCCTGCATGTGCTGGAGGATTTTGACCTCGTCCAGATTGGCTGGCATGCCCTTTTCGCGGTGGGGCAGGTTCGTCTCGTTGTTCACATATTCATGGTTGACGGCAATCAGCTGATGGTTGCCAACGACGAAAAGCTCCATGCCATCGGTGTTTTCGCCGAAAACCTTGTCGGAGTTCTCAAGGCTGACGCCTTTGACCGGGTCGATATCCTGCACGTTTGGAAAAAGCGGCTGGCCCCATTTGGCAACCGGCTTCCAGCTGTAACCTTCGGGTACATGAATGGTGTTGTCCGTTGCGGCAGCCACCGGCTTGAAAGGAAAGCGCGAAGCCGCTTCCTGCGCCTGCGCAGATGTGGAGCTTGCGAGATTCCCGAGTGTGCCGAGTGCGGCAGCGGCAGAACCGAAGGCCAGAACGCCACCGAGAAAACCGCGACGCGAAATCGCCGATTCCACCACGCGGTCGAAATCCGTCACAGCCGGTGGCGGGTTCTGAAGCTCATCCCACTCATCCCAGCTCAGTTTGCTCGTGTCTATCTTTGTCATAATGCTCTCCATCCGCTCGCAGTTTGGAATAGTTCCAGGAAGAGCAACTAAAGCGGGTTCATTACAGCGATATGACGGATTAAATCCACATAAACAATCTAAGATTGTAAGCGCCGCGCCAGCTGGGGTCTATTTTCTCGTGTCGCTTATTTTGTTAGGCATGGCCCAGTCGGGATTCGTGGAGCAGTGCTATGGGCAAGTCTATCAAACTGAAAATTCTTCCGCAGGCCTATGCCATTGCGCGTCTCGACCCGGACGCAGCAATACCGGATTGGGCGGACGGAGCGGGCTTTGTCAGCATCAGTCGCACGGATGACGAGTTGTCGATCGTCTGCGTCGAGGGCAGGGTGCCGCAGAGTGCTCGCAAGGATGCGGGCTGGACCTGCCTCAAACTTCTCGGGCCCTTCGAATTCGGAGAGACGGGCATTGTCCTGTCCATCATCAGGCCGCTATCGGAAAACGGTCTTGGAATTTTCATCGTCTCGACCTTCGACGGAGATCATCTTCTGGTCAAAACCAGCGACCTGGAAAAGGCCGTGGCACTGCTTGCTCAGGCCGGGCACATCGTGTCCGACGCAGACAGTTGAGCCGTCGGCTCTCTGTTGCAAGCGCAACTCATGTGGTGCGGTTGACCACATGAGGCTTTGTCGACGGAAAAAGAATAGACGGATGGTTTAGAGCCGCGACCATGTCTGGGTTTTGCACAGAACCTTCAGGACGCAGCCCTTCATGCTAAGGGAGCCGCCAGAAACGGTGCCGGTGCCGGCATAGGTCTTGTCATTGGCAGGGTCGGTGATCTCGCCGGAATAGCTGTTGCCCTTGCCGCTCATCTTGCCAATCTGCTTTCCGGCGTGTTTGCCGGTCTTCAACGTCACACAATAGGCGGAGCCGCACTGGGTGATGGCTGCGGTCTCGCCGCTGGCCGTTTTCCAGTTGCCTTCGATGGCCTCTGCGGCAAAGGCGCTGCTGCCCATCAAAAATGCGGCGGCGGCAAGTATCGTCATTCTCTTCATAGGGACCTCCCAATCCAGCTTCGCCTGAACCTCGCAATCGCTTAAGGCCAGGTGCTCGCAACTCCTGATGCGAATGCCATGATTTATAGTTGACGTGAACGTAAAAGGAAATATGGCCGCAGCGAAATTCGCTGCTTTTTAACCGGCTCACAGCTCGAAAAAACGATCGCGAAAAAATCGCAAGTTTGGACGTGGTTACGAAAGAGTTGAAATCCATCCGTAAACTTTTCGTAAAATTGTCTACAAAGTCCTTAATTTCCGGGCCTTGTGATATTTAACAAAAACCCAATTTTACCAATCGTTTGGACTTTGTTTGTCCCCTATTAATCATGGATTTTAAGCGCCTGTTGAAGCCCGTTTGGCATAGTGGGGACATCGAAAGAGCAGGGAAAACCTGCCGACGGAAAAGGCCAGAACAAGCCGCAGAAGACGGTAAGGCCTTACTCGCAAAAGCTCCCGAAGAGGGGCGCAGACAAAACGCTAACGGGCAAACAGGATAGAAAAAATGGCACGCTTTGAAGTTCGCGATATCGAAATGGCAGTCGCCGGTGGCCAGAGCCGCGCGGATGTCTTCTGCAACCTCGGCCTGATCTACGCGACAGGCCGTGGCTGCGCACCGGACCTCATCGCTGCCCACAAATGGCTCAACATCGCCGCCATCAAGGGTTCGGAACGGGCAGCCTCGCTGCGCGCCGATCTGGCCCGCAACATGAACAAGGCAGACCTCGCCAAGGCGCTGCGCGCCGCCCGCGATTGGATGACGACCCACTGACATCAAGCATCGACCACCCGGTGCCAATACAAAAAGACAGAGCGATCTGAAGATCGCCACTCTCTCCGGCCGGTTCCCTCCAGTCCTAGCCGGACATAAAAAGAAGACCCCCGCAAAGGGACAGCTAGATCCACGCTGCAAAATCAAACCGTGACCGGCAGAAACAAGGCCGGCACGGTTTTTTGTTGTTCAGGTACTGGCTTGCGTCTAACCCAGCGCCTTCAACACCTTCGGCAGCGCATCCGCAAACAAATCCAGCTTGTCGTCCGGTGCAGCACTCACACGAATGCAGCGGTTGAGCGGTTCCACGCCGGGCATGCGAATGAAGACGCCGTGGTCCATCAGTCCGTCTACGATGGATTTGGCGTAAGTGGCGTCCTTATGGCAATCGATCGCGACGAAGTTCGTCGCTGAGGGCAGGGGCGACAGGCCGTTCTGGCGGGCAATGGTTGAAATGCGCTCGCGGGCATTGGCGATGCGTTTGACGACGTCCCGCAAATAGGCCTGATCCTTTAGGGCCGCCATAGCGGCGGCAACGGAAACGCGGGGCATTCCGAAGTGATTGCGGATTTTATCGAAGGCTTGCGCATTTCCCAGCGTGCCGATGGCATAACCCACGCGCGCACCTGCCAGGCCATACGCCTTGGAGAAGGTGCGCATGCGCAGCACATTCGGCATGCCGATTATGGCGCGAACGCTGGGAACAGCGCTTTCGGGAGCGGTTTCGCAGTAGGCCTCGTCCAGCACCAGCAGACACGTGTCCGGCAATGCTTTGGCAAACGTCAGAACCTCGCTTGCGTCCCACCAGCTTCCCATCGGATTATCCGGGTTGGCGAAATACACCAGCGGCGCATTTTCCTTTTTGACAAGGTCCAGCAGCCCGTCGAGATTTTCATGGTCATCCAGATAGGGCGTCGTCTCCAGACGCCCACCGAAGCCTTTAACATGGTAGTTGAAGGTGGGATAACCGCCCAAAGACGTGACGACCGGCGTTCCGGGCTCCACGACCAGCCGCACGATTTCCCCCAGAAGGCCATCCACGCCGTTTCCGATAGCAATATTATCGCGCGAAATGCCGTGATGGATAGCGAGCGCTTCCCGTAACTCGAAATTCTCAGGGTCAGCATACATCCACGTCTCGGTCGCTGCCTGGCGTATGGCCTCCAGAACTGAAGGTGCCGGGCCAAAACCGCTTTCATTGGCTCCAATCCGCGCCTTCACGGCAAGCTTGCGGTTGCGCTCTATGGCCTCGGGACCGACAAACGGCACGGAGGAGGGAAGCGAAGCGGCGAGCGACGTAAAGCGCGAAAATGCGGACATTTCAGAGGGTTCCGTAATCCGTTGGAAGAACTGCCTCACAATATAATCAAAAACGGCCCGCGCAAGGCAGGCCGTAGGAAATGCATGTGTTTTGATAGTCTTTCTTTGCCGCCACGAGGCGAGATGACGATGCGCCTACAGCGCCGTCTCGAAGCTCAGGCGGCGAATATGGTGCAGGAACTCCGCATCGATCAGCATGTTGAAGCCGACCGTTGCCTTTTCCTCTTCACGACGGATGAGGGTGCAGCCGATTTCATCACGAATACCCAGCACTTCGAGATAGAAGTTGGTGGGCATGTCCAGATGCGGGCTCACTTCGATGTCCGCACCATATAACGAGATATTTCTGATGAGGCATCGCATGGTGTTTTTGGCACTGAGATGATGACCGATGAAGGTGATCTTGCCCGGCCGATCGACCGGGTACTTCTCGTACATCTCGTCGTGCGGAACGGCATCGTGTGCGTTGATATTTACGTTGAGTGCCATGACAACCTCCCGATTGCCTTTTGTCTGAATACAATCATACGCCCGCTTCGTTGCCAAACGCTGAATCGAAACAGTAAGATTGAACTGTTTCTGGCCTGTTTTGCCACAGCGATCTGCATCTTTGAAACGAACTCGCGACTTGAAACGTGTTTAGAGACAGAAGGTTGCGTAGAGCTGGTTTGCGGTTGACGCTTGGCGTACTTGGCGTTACGCCTTGAAGCATCTTGTGGAATGATGGAGCAGCAAAATGGCAGGCACACTCGTCATCGTCGGCGCGGGCCAGGCCGCCTTTGCTCTTGCCGCGAAACTGCGCGCGCTGAATGATGACCGGCCCGTTACCATCATCGGTTCTGAAGATGTCGCGCCTTACCAAAGGCCGCCGCTGTCCAAAAAATACCTGATGGGCGACATGTCTTTCGACCGGCTGCAATTTCGTGGTCCTGAATGGTTTGCGGAAAACAATGTCGAGATGCGCCTTTCCACCTGGGTGGAAGAGATAGACCGCGCCAACAAAACTGTTCGGATGCAGGATGGCAGCACGCTTTCCTATGACAAGCTGGCGCTGGCAACCGGCGCGGCCCCCCGAGAGCTTCCAGCAGGTGTTGGCGGAGATCTCGACGGCGTATTGACGGTGCGCGATAAACGCGACGCCGACCGTTTGATGGCGGAGATGCAGCCCGGACGCCGGCTGCTCGTCATCGGTGGTGGTTATATCGGCCTGGAGGCTGCTGCCGTCGCGCGGCAGCTCGGGCTGGAGGTCACGCTGATCGAAATGGCCGAGCGGATATTGCAGCGCGTGGCAGCCAGCGAGACAGCCACCATCATGCGCGATATCCACCGTTCCCGCGGCGTTACGATTCGCGAAAAAACCGGACTTGTGCGTCTGATCGGCACGGATGGGCGCGTCAGTGCCGCCGAGCTTTCCGATGGTTCGGTTCTCGATGTGGATTTCGTCATCGTCGGTATCGGCGTTCTGCCCAATGACCGGCTCGCCCGCGATTCGGGCCTCGATATCGGCAACGGTATTCTGGTTGATGAATTCACCCGCACCTCCGACCCGGATATTCACGCAATAGGTGATTGCGCGCTTTTACCAATGAATGGCGCAAGCGTCCGGTTGGAATCCGTGCAGAACGCCGTGGACCAGGCGGAGGCCGCAGCCCTTATCCTGACAGGGCAGGAGCAGCCATACCGGCCAAAGCCATGGTTCTGGTCGGATCAGTATGATGTGAAACTCCAGATCGCCGGTTTCAACATGGGGTATGACGAAACGCTGTCGCGCCCGGGCCAGAGGGAAGGCAGCCATTCGGTATGGTATTTCCATCAGGGGCATTTTATCGCCGTGGATGCCATCAACGATGCCAAGGCCTATGTCAGCGGAAAGAAGCTGCTCGACACGGGCAAGGAACCGAACAGAGCGATTCTCGCCGATCATTCTGCTGATTTGAAATTGCTGCTCGCATAAAGGACGATCCATGCCAGTCTCCGAAAACCGCTTCAAAACCGCGATAAAGCAGGGCAAACCGCAAATCGGTCTGTGGCTGGACATGGGCGAGGCGATTACCGCCGAGATTGCCGGAACCGCCGGATTCGACTGGCTGGTCATCGATGGTGAACACGGGCCGAACGATTTGCGCAGCATCATCGACCAATTGCGCGCCCTGTCGACATCATCTGCGGAACCCGTCGTGCGCGTACCGACGGGCGAGAGCTGGATCATCAAGCAGATGCTAGATGCCGGTGCGCGAACGCTGCTGGTGCCGATGGTCGATTCGGCTGAGCAGGCCCAAGCTCTGGTGGCGGCAATGCATTACCCTCCACGCGGCATTCGCGGCATGGGCGCAGTCGTAGCCCGGGCATCCGGTTTCAATACGATTGAAGATTACTCTCAAACCGCCTCTGACGGTGTGTGCCTTCTGGTACAGGCGGAAACCCGCGCTGCAATTGCCGATCTCGACAACATTCTTAAGACAGACGGCATCGATGGCGTTTTCATCGGCCCTGCGGATTTGGCCGCGGATATGGGCTATCTCGGCCGCATCGATGAAAAAGAAGTTCAGGACGTCATCGAAACAGCGATTCGCAAGATTGTCGCGGCGGGCAAGGCCGCCGGCATTTTGACGTTCAATGAGACGTTCAATAAACGCTATCTCGAACTCGGCGCATCATTTGTCGCTGTCGGTGCCGATGTCACCGAGTTTTCAAGTGCGCTGAAATCACTATGTGCGCGATATAAGGGCGGCGAAGCAACGAAAGCCTCGAGCTACTGAGCCTGCTCAGTCGTCGTTGCTGGCGTTCAGCTTATGCGGAGGAATGCCCTCTTCGCCGGAAAACAGAAAACCCTCGCGCACAAGCCAGTCTCTGAGAATACGTTGGATCGCTTCGTCGCGTCCAATATGGCTGTCCTGACAAAATGCGGCGAGTGCAGTTTCAACCTCATGATTAAGGTCCATGTGATTCTCCCGTTTAAATAAAAAAATGGGGCGAGGAGATACGTCTCCTCGCCCCATCTGAATGCCAACTGAGCTTAGCGCCAGCGATAAATGCTGCTGCTCTTCTGCTCGTTTGCTGCCGTAGCGACGAAATAGCCAAGGGCAAAGCCCAGAGCGCCGACAACGGTCAATACGGACGTCGCTGTGCCGGGGTTTTCCTTCACGGCTTCAACAACATTGTGGCCCTGGGCCTTTACCGTCTGTGCGGCAGTCTGTGCTGCACGCTGAAGGCGGCCACTGGCTTCGTCAACGAACTCCGAAGCTTCGTTCGAAAGCGTACCGGCGCGAGCCGAAACGGATTTGGACAATGACGAAATCTGCGAACGCAGCTCCGCAATCTGATTCTCGACTGTATCTTCGACAACATTCAATTTGGTCTGAGCCATCTAAAATCACCTCTTGCTGTTTCCGAGGTGGTAACGCAGTAGGCGCACGAATGTTCCGCAGTGCAGCGATAATGATTTTCAGGATTGTCGGGATTTTTGTTTGATGGCGGAGAGGATGGGATTCGAACCCACGATACGCTTTTGACGTATACTCCCTTAGCAGGGGAGCGCCTTCGACCACTCGGCCACCTCTCCGGTGCCGCCTGATTATTGCTTAAAAAAATCGAATGCAAGGCCTTTTCTATAAAGAGACGAAAAAGAACAGTTCGTCCCGGGTTTTTCGTGAGCAGATCAAAGCGATTCGGGAAGAATCAGCAGATTCGAAGAGAAAAATGCGAATCGGTGATGAGCTATTCCCTTCATGAAGATGCGCAGTCTCGGTTTGTCCTTCTCTTATGGATTGCCCTCCAGCAGCGAATAATCGTCTATGACAACGTTGCGCATATAGAGAGAATGGCTTTTGCGTGCTCTTTCCACAGGCTTCCCCCGGACGGCAACCGCCACTGAACGATTATAAGTCCCGGATTCAAAACAGCTTTTTTAAGGTTTTGTAAACTTCTACGGCTCTCGGATGAGCCGAATGTGTGTTTTTGGCAACATGCCGAACCGAAGCAGACGAGGAAAGCCGTCATAAGTACGTTTGCCGATTGCAAGCGCGGCAAGCTTCCGTATTTTCAGCAACGGAAGCGAGGCGGTGGATCGTCCGTTTTCGAGAACACGGGAATGGGGCAGGGAATGCTGTCCTTCAGCTTAAGAACCCAGACCCTTTTGAAACTTGACTGGAGGTCAACCATGAACATTAAGAGCCTTTTGATCGGCTCCGCTGCAGCTCTCGCGGCAGTATCTGGCGCACAGGCTGCCGACGCTATCGTCGCTGCTGAGCCAGAACCAATGGAATACGTTCGCGTTTGCGA
>NZ_KQ961037.1:0-135583 GCF_001562555.1 Agrobacterium bohemicum | reverse complement strand
ATACGGCAACTGAGTGAGAAAAAACCTGAAATCTTCACTCAAACCCCAAGCCATGACATGCTGGGACCAAACACCTAGGCTCAGGACTCGTTAAATCAAAGCCAGAAGATGACGGCTGCTGCGATGCTATGCTTGAGAAAAAGGTGTGGGCGCATCGATCGTATCGAGTGTGAATTCGCCTCCAGTCCTTGAGCCTGCCAAACATGTTTTCGATCTTGTGGCGCTTTTTGTAGAGCGCCGAATCATGTGAGATTGGCACCTTGCGGTCCGTACTCGCGCGGCGCATCGCGCCACCGTAACCCATGACGCAGATTATGCCGCTCAAAACGAGCCGATCATCAACGCGCGGCACGCCATGGGACAATGGGAAATACGGCTCTATACGGCGCATTTGCGCCTCCGACAAAAGCATCAAATCATTCATCGCACTGTCTCCGTTTGACCCCAATGCATCAAAACAGAGCAAGCCCCGCAAGTTATTTACTAGGTCCTGAGCCTAATTAAGCGTCCTGCCACAGCGCTCCGAGGTCCGGACGGGTCGCGAGATGGGAATTCCGGTTGCGTTCAGGTTCGCGCAAAGCGGGCAACCTCAGTATGTTTCTCCCCGTAGCCGTCATTGATGTTTTGGGAAACCCAAATATAACAGGAAGGCATCTTTCAACGACGATGATGCGCGCGTTCCGTCAAAAAACGCGCTAACTGTTTTTGGAAGATGAGATATGCCGAAACGAAAAGTGCCAGCGGTTGTCAGCACGGGCATCACGGGACTGAACGAAATCTTGCGTGGCGGCCTCCCGGCTTCCAATCTCTATATGCTGCAGGGTGCGCCCGGGTCCGGCAAGACGACCGCAGCCTTGCAATTCCTGCGCGCCGGAGTGGAATCAGGAGAGAACTGCATCTATGTCACGCTTTCGCAGACGGCGGCAGAGCTTGAAGCAATTGCTTTTTCTCACGGCTGGACACTGGATGGCATCCGCGTCGAGGAACTGTCCACCTCTGGCTCGGTCGGAGAAGCCGATGACCAGAGCATATTCCTGACCACGGACCTGCGGCTTGACGAGACGCGAAAGGCGATTGAAGCGGCGATTGAAGAATACAAGCCGCGCCGCCTGGTTTACGATTCACTCTTGGAAATCCGCCTGATCACCGGTGACTCCCCAAGGTTTCGTCGGGAACTGATCGGTTTCAAATCCTTTCTGGCAAAGCGCAACGTTGTCGCCCTTCTTCTCGATACCCAGACGCCCGGCTATGATCGTAGCGGGGAAGAAGTAGAAGGACTGGCCCATGGGGTCATCCGTCTCGACAAGGCGCTGGAAGAATACGGCGGCGTGCGACGGCGTGTCGAGATTTCCAAGATGCGCGGTGTTCCTGTCGCCGACGGCTATCACGACATGGCGATCCGGGAAGGCGAGGGCGTCGTTGTCTTTCCTCGTATCATGCCCAACACTGCGTCGGAAAATACCAAGCCACAACTGATAAAGTCGGGTGTCGCAGCGCTTGACGATATGTTTGGTGGCGGCCAGGAAGCGGGAACCACTACACTGGTTATCGGGCAATCGGGTACCGGTAAATCGACCATGTCGTCGCTGTATGCGACCGCAGCGCTTGAACGAGGCGAAAGTGTCGCGCTGTTCCTGTTCGAGGAGCGGTTGGAAACCTTTTTCCGCCGCTCTGAAGGTCTGGGCATGCAGCTTCGGCAGTTCCACAAGGATGGCAAGCTCATTCTGCGTGACTTCAACCCGAACGAAATTTCCCCGGGCGAATTCGGACAGATCGTCCAGGATGCCGTTACCCAAAACAAGGCCCGCGTTGTCGTGATTGATAGCCTGACCGGCTATCTCAACTCGCTGCCGCACCGGGAAAAGGCTGTCCGCGATATTCAGTCGCTGCTGAAGTTCCTTGCCCGTTCCGGCGTGCTGACGATGCTGATCGTTGCCCAACATGGCCTGATCGGTCAAAATGTCGGCATCGATGTCGACGTCAGCTTTCTCGGCGACACCGTCCTCTTGCTGCGGATCATGGAGCACGAAGGCCGTCTGCGCCGCAACATCACGGTTGTCAAAAAACGTCACGGGCCGCATGACCTCAACATCCAGGAACTGCTGATCGAAAGCGGCAGCGTCAGCGTCGTTTCCTACAACCCCCTTCCTGATCCGAAATGAACGAAGCCCTGAGCGAGAGTGAGTTGGACTGGGTGCTCGTTCTTGCCCCCTTTCGCAAGGACGCCGACTACATCGCGGCGTCTTTGCGGGAGCAGAACGTGGCTGTCAGGCAAAACCAGGTTGGCGAGGATCTAACCCATAATTTGTCGCTATCGCCCGGCGTCATCATCATCACCCACGAAGCCTTGAACCCGCCCGCGGTCGCAACCATTGGCGATCATCTCGCATCCCAGCCGGACTGGTCTGAAGTTCCGATCCTTATCCTGCTCGAGAAGGCAGCACAGGTTACTCAAATTCGCAATCAGCTCGAACGGTCCTGGCTAGGTGCCCGTCTCCTGTTCCACACACGCCCGATTGCACGATTGGAGCTGGTGAACAGCGTTCAGACCAATCTTCTCGTTCGGTTGCGCCAAAAGCAAGTGCGTGATGCCATTGAGCGCGAAGTCGAATTGCGGCTTGAGCTCAACCATCGTATCAAAAATATTCTTGCGAGCGTGACCTCGATTTTTCAGATGACACGGCGCAGCGCATCCACGGTTCAAGAACTTGCTGCAGACTTCACAGGCCGCCTTCACGCCCTGTCCAACGTCCATACCGCAGTATTCGAGGCAGGCGGAGAGGAAGTTTCTTTGCCGTCTGTGATCGCCCTAACCGTCGCCCCCTACAATGACGACGAAGTGAGCCGGATCAAAGCCGAAGGTCCGGAGGTGTTCATAAACCGAACCTCTGCCACAACCATCGCACTTTGCCTTCACGAGTTGACGACGAATGCCATCAAGTACGGTGCGTTGTCTCAAAAGGAAGGTCGTGTGGAGGTTATCTGGTCCATTTCGGAGGAAGCAGCGCCGGTCTTTACGATGAACTGGGTCGAGACAGGCGGACCCGAAGTTGTTGAACCGACCCGGCAGGGTTATGGCACGAAGTATGTTCGCTCGGCCCTAGCGTCGTTATTGGGTGCGACGCCCGCCATCACCTTTGATCGGGATGGGCTTCGATGCTACGCTGCGGGTCCTTTGGCACGGCTTCAAATTGGTCATTGAAAGTGACTGATGCGGCGAAACGGCGACCTTTATTGATGTTGCCGCAAAACCGTATGAAACCCACGGATCAATATCGCCCAAGCAGCGTTACCAAGGTTGTGTCCGTATATGAATTTTTTTAGTGAACCACGATGGAGCTTTGGGGATGGGCGACAGCGGCGTAACGGTTCTCGTCGTTGAGGACGAGGTTCTTGTCCGAATGGATATCGTAGAGTCGCTGGAGGACGATGGTTTCGATGTGCTTGAAGCGTCGAACGCAGACGAAGCGATCGTTCTTCTCAATGCGCATCCCGAAGTTCGTTTGATGTTCACCGATATTGATATGCCCGGCAGTATGGATGGTCTAAAGCTCGCAGCTGCAGTTCGAGACCGATGGCCACCAGTGAAGATTATTGTCACGTCCGGTCATCTTCAGATGAGTGACGATATGCTTCCAGTCGTCGGGCGATTTTTCAGCAAGCCTTATGATCCGTCAAACGTTATCCATGCGATACGCGAAATGATCTAACGTAACTGCGTAACCGACTTAGGTGATCTCGTCGGACCGCCATTTGTGTTCAGTCATGAAAGCCGTGATTGAACATGGTCGTTGTCGCTCCAACCGCTGTCGAGCGGCGCGCTAATGATGCAATGGACGCCGCAAACGTCGTAGTTGAGTTCTACGTAGCCTCCGAGTTGGCCAGACGACAGGGCTTCGATCAATCGGGATCCAAAACCCTTTCGGGATGGCGGCGTAACTTGCGGTCCTCCCGTTTCTTTCCAGGAAATAGACAGTTGGGCATCGGAAGATGAGACGTCCCATGACACGGTCACCCTTCCGGAAGACACTCCCAAGGCCCCATATTTTGCAGCATTCGTGGAAAGCTCATGCAGGATAAGTGCGAGCCCCACCACGGCCTTCGGCGAGATGTTCACTTCTGGTCCACTGACGTCGAACTGCTCCGGTGGATAAGGAGATAAAGCCTCGGACACCGCGGTACGAAGGCTGGCGGCCTCCCAGCTTCCGCGCGTGAGCAGGTCATGCGCTCTGGCCAGGCTTTGCAAGCGCGCGTCGAATGCTGTCCTTGCTGTTTCAATGTCCTGTGCGCCGGTAAAAGTCTGTCGGGCTATGGCGGCGACGGTCGCAAGGACGTTCTTGACGCGATGATTTAGTTCACCAATCAGAAGCTCCTGAACGCGCTCTGCTTCTTTTCGCGCTGTGATGTCGCGGGCAATTTTCGACGCGCCGACAATCCTCCCGTCTGCGTCATAGATTGGCGAGACAGTCAGGGAAACGTCTAGGAGCCGTCCGCTTCTGTGCCGTCTGACGGTTTCATGAGTCTCCACCCGTTCGCCTGCCTTTATGCGAGCGATAATACGCGCCTCCTCCTCGACACGGTCATCTGGCACAAGAAGCGTGATTGACCGACCTACAATTTCCTCGGACGAGAAGCCATAGAGCTTCTCGGCTCCAGTATTCCAATCTGTGACCATCATATCGAGGTCGGTGCCGAGGATTGCGGCTTCGGAAGAAGAGACGATAGCCGCCAGGCGTTCGAGCGTCGCCTCGTAGCCGACGCGCTCTGTCGTTTCATTGACGATACACAGGACGGCCAGCACCTGGCCATGGTCATCGGAAACGGGTGAATAGGAGATGTCGAAGTACACCGTTTCGGGGACACCGCGTCGTTCGATATAGAAAGGCCTGTCCTTTGCGACAACGGTCTCGCCGGCGTCCCGCACCTTAAGCAGGAGCGGCTCAAGATCGTCCCAAAGTTCGGCCCAGTTTTCCTTCGCTGGTCGCCCTAGGGCGTTGGGATGCTTGGCACCGATCGTCGGAGCATACGCATCATTATAAATGGCGGTGAAGTCATCGCCGCAAAACAATACGATCTGCGCTCCGGATGGGATTGCGAGATCAACCGCGCATTTCAGCTGGGACGGCCATGACGACATCGGCCCCAGACTGGTGGTTGCCCAGTCGTGGTTGCGGATCATGTTAGCCAACGACACCTGATCGGAGATGACAGGATTATGATTTGCCATTGAACCCCCTCGCTCTTTCAACACATTTGGAGGCTTCCGCTCTTTAAGTCAACGCAAAACTTGCACGAGAAACCACATCGATCGAATGTATTTGTTCATGCAAAACAGGAGGTTAGTGGACGTCGACTACGATGTTAAGACCGGTACGCCCTCGAATGGAGTTCTTGTCAGGCATGACGACTGGAACTCGGATAGCCTGTGCATTGACAGACATTGAGACCTCTTGGTCGCGGTGCTTGGGGGAGCTCTTATCGACCTGTGTCCCCAACGCGACAAACGCCCGCGCAGGTAGAATTGCGTTTACCCCACGTAACGGGCTGCGATTTGCCAAAGACGGGAACTTGTCGGTGACCACGGCCTTACACTTGCGAGCATAATCTTACTTCAAGGGCCGCCACACTGATGCCGTTGCGCACTACCAGAGTGGTCATTCTGTGGAGGAAAAAATGGGTTCGGAAAACAGCGCGAGTGGCTTCGATACAAGGAAATTCCTCGCTGGAATAGCGCGCGGAGTTGCAGGCGCTTTATTGTTCGCCCTGCCTATGTTTATGACGATGGAAATGTGGGAGCTCGGCTTCTATATGGACCGTACCCGGCTTTTGCTTCTGCTGCTGCTGAATGTGCCTTTGTTAATCGTTTTGTCTCGCCGCATGGGGTTTGAGCAGACCTCGGGTTGGCGGCAATCTGCCCGAGACGCCGTCATTGCCTATGCATTGGGGATGGTCGCAAGCACCTTGATCCTCTTGTCCATAGGCGTCTTGCAGGCTGGTCAAACGTCGCATGAGATCGTGGGTATGATTGCTCTGCTGGCAGTTCCGGCGAGCATTGGTGCGATGTTAGGCCGGAGCCAACTGGGCGGCCAGTCCGACGACGATGAAGACACTGAGGATGACGATGATCCGGTTCAAAATCGTGAGACGAGTTATGCAGGCGAGCTTTTTTTGATGGCGGTTGGTGCGCTGTTTTTAAATCTGAACGTGGCACCCACCGAGGAGATGATATTACTGTCATTTAAGATGACGCCTTGGCACGGCCTTGCCATTATCGCGGCGTCGCTGATCCTCATGCATGGATTCGTTTACGCGCTGTCATTTCATGGAAGTCACGATCTCGTGGAGGGAACGCCCAGCTGGCACGCATTCGTGCGCTTCACATTGCCTGGCTATGTGATAGCAGGATCTATCAGCGCATACTGTCTCTGGACATTCCATCGGATTGACGATCTGGGCTCCACGCAGGTGCTTATGGCGATCGTTATCCTGAGTTTCCCCGGTGCTATCGGAGCGTCCGCCGCTCGACTTATCCTCTGAGGGTTTCATGACCAAAACGATTGGCGACAAAAATCTCGAGGCGCAAAATCCTCACTGGCTCGAGTGGCTTACCGGACTGGTATCCGCAGTGATTGTGCTGGCAGTGGTCGGCTGGATCGCAAAAGATGCTTTTAGAGATCAGGACACAACGCCCGACCTTGGCGCAACAGTCGTTACCACTGAACAGCGCAGCAACAAGTTTCAGGTCTTGTTCGAGGTGTCGAATGGTGCAAGCGCAACGGCCTCGCAGGTGACAGTCCACGGCGAAATCCTCGATGGCTCCGATATCGTTGAAAAGGCCAGCACGATACTGGATTATGTTCCGGGAAAATCGAAAGCCCGAGGCGGCCTGATTTTCAAGAATGATCCCACCGGCAGGATCATTCTCAATGTGTCAGCCTTCAACGAGCCTTGAGTGCAGCTTGACATAGGCGCTGATCCGCGCGCATCTTTTGACAGCGATGCGTGCGGTCATAGAAGAGGTTGCCGAGCTGCAAACTACTGACGAGCGCGATCCATATCCAGTAGAGGATACGGCCATTCAAGAACCTGCAAATGAAGGGCCGGCCACAAATCAGGCTCGACCGAACGAATGAGGTGCATGGTCATGCCAGTTTGAGGGCCGCGATCAGCGCCCTAAGGGCTGGTGGCGATTGCCTGCGACCGGGGTGATACAGATAAAACCCCGGATAGCTTGGACACCAGTCCTTCAGGACCTGAACAAGGGTTCCTGCCGCGATCTCGTCAGCCACATCATGCTCCATGATGTAGCCTAGTCCCGCGCCGGCACGAACCGCAGCGGCTGGCAGATCGCCATCATTGGCGATCAAGGGGCCGCTGGTGCGGATATTGATCTCTTTGCCGTCTTTCTCGAATTCCCAAGGCAACAATCCACCGGATGTCGTCAGCCGGTAGCCGATACAGGCGTGCCGTTCGAGGTCATATGGAGTCAGCGGGGGAGGGTAGCGGTCGAAATAGGACGGCGTGCCGACCACCACCGTCCTCAAATCCGGCCCGACCTTGACCGCGACCATGTCCTTGGCGACGGCTTCTCCTAGTCGAATACCGGCATCGAAGCCTGCTGCGACGATATCCGTCAGGCCATCATCGATATTGACCTCAACCCTGACATCCGGATTAGCCAGCAGGAAGGCTGGCAGTTTCGGTAAAAGCACCATGCGCGCCGCATAGGCGAACGTGGTGATACTGACCGTGCCGGAAGGGTTGTCACGCCACTCCGCCAAGGCTTCCAGCCCGCTTTCGATATCGGCGAGCGCCGGATTGAGCGATTCTAGCAACCGCACGCCCGGTTCTGTTGGCGCGACGCTGCGCGTCGTGCGCGACAGAAGCCGCACGCCCAACCGTTCCTCCAGTCCGCGCATCGCATGGCTCAGCGCAGAGGGTGACATGCCGAGAATGGCAGCAGCACGGGTGAAGCTGCGCTCGCGTGCCACTGCAGCAAAGGCAAGCAGATCATTGAGTTCATTTCGTTCCATTGATGCACTGTGCTCACAAGTTCATGTCGCTATCAATGGCTTATCCTCGTGGGCGCCTGTCGTTACATCATGTTGCATGACAAAGATGGAGAATACCTATGAATCTCACCAGTTACCGCACGCTCGGCAAATCCGGCCTGATCGTCAGCCCGTTGGCGCTGGGCACCATGACATTCGGGGCAGAGCGCTGGGGAGCCGGTGACAAAACCTCGCGCGCGCTTTTCGACGCCTATGTCGAAGCAGGCGGCAATTTCATCGATACTGCAGATGTCTATTCCGCGGGCCGTAGCGAGGAAATGCTCGGAGAGTTTGTGTCCGACAGTAGCACGCGTGATCGGTTAGTGATTGCGACCAAATCCGGTTTTCCGCGCGGGCAGGGAACACCTTTATGGGGCGGTAACGGTGCCAAGAACATCCGTATGGGCATAGAAGGCTCGCTAAAGCGGTTGAAAACCGATTACATAGATATGTACTGGATGCATGTGTGGGACCGTACCACACCAGCAGAGGAGGTTCTGCAAACACTGACCGATGCGGTTCGCTCCGGTAAAATCCTGCATTACGGTTTTTCCAACACGCCTGCATGGTATGTGGCAAAAGTCGCGACGCTGGCCGAAGCGCATGGCCTGCCCAAGCCAATCGGATTGCAATACGCCTATTCACTAATCGACCGCGGAGTGGAGTTGGATCTCATTCCGGCTGGCGCCGAATTCGGTTTGGGCATGGTACCATGGAGCCCGCTTGCGGCTGGCCTGCTCACGGGAAAATACGGTCGTGACAAGGTCAGCGACGCCAACCGTGCAACCGCTCTACCAGACAAGACCGGAACTGTGACCGAAGGCGAAAGCGATGGGCGCCTCAACGGTGACAACCCGTTTGGCGGTATGCTGTTCACGGATCGCAACTTTGATATTGTAGATGCTCTTAAGGCTGTAGCATCGCAAGTCGGCCGTTCGCCTGCGGAGGTCGCCCTGGCCTGGCTGGCGAAACGCCCTGGCGTGTCCTCCGTGTTGATCGGCGCAAGCAGGGTAGACCAACTCACCCAGAACATCGCCTCGCTGAATGTGGTGCTGGAGGAAGACCATCTGCAGCGGCTGGTGGAAGCCACCGCGCTACCTGTCCTCAACCCTTATTTTATCTTCCAAATGCCAACTGAAATGGTGTTCGGTGGACAGAAGGTCCTTGGCTGGCAAATGAACTCGAACCGGGGGCCCTAAGTCCTGACACTATTGGGCCTTGGTGAACGAATCTTCAATGTGTGACCTTCCGGTGTATGGAGCCGGAATGAGAATATAGTTAGACTGCGGGAAAAGCGGCAGGTTCAGGGCCCGATCTTGCTACCGGGCCCTGAGCGCATCAGTGATGATGTTCTGGCATATCTTTCAACTGGTCTTTGGTCCATGACGTCACAGCATGGATATCGCCGTCTTCGTCACGCATAAAATCAAGGTCGCTGAGAGCGACTGCAACAGGCTTGGCACCAATTCCGAGAAAGCCGCCGACGTCGATAATGACTTGACTGCCTGCGCCCGCGCCATGGACATGATCGACCTTGCCAACCTTATGGTCATCCGCGCCGTAGACAGTGGCACCTTCCAGGATTTCTGGGGTCAACTCTGTCGTCGATAGGCGAACGTGGTTTGTATGATCCATTGGTTTTCCTCCTTGTTGAATGATTACCTAACGGGATCGAGCACCACAGGTTCCCAAATAAAGCCAAGCTTTGACTAACTCGTTAAGCAAATGGCTCGGCTGCGAGTCACAAGAGAATCCAACGATTACCATCGGTAGTCACGATACTCATGTCGCCCCCGCCACGTGCGTTGGTCATAAAAATCGCGGCGTTCTCTCCATTCGCGACGATCGCGTCTATCACTCCATTCTCTTCTGGCTTCCCACCGATCTCGATATTCAGGCGGCGGTCGATTTGGCCGGCAATAGCCACGAGGGGAAAGGTGGAATCCGCGTCCACAAGCGTAGTCTACCTTTTGCACGACTGATACCGACGGGACAGATGGTTGAACTGACGGCATTGCGTTGGCCACGTTTGCAAACACACTGCTTAGAATTATTCCCGCGCCCATAACTATCTTGCGCATCTCACATCACTCCGTTGGCGATGACGTGATTTAGCAGTTCAACTCGTGAACCATGCCTGAATGAATGTTGACGTTTTCGTGGCATTGAACGGTAAGAAAGAGTTTCGCACGCTCCTCTATAGCGGTGGAACTTCCGTCTCTATACAGTGTCGCGAGCAAGGCAGCGTACGGCCCACAAGGACTTCGGGACAGCTGTTGATCGCGTGTTGGAAGGGCTTGTCGTCCCTCCGATCCTGGTAGTTTGGATCATTTTGAGTAAGCGGATGTCAGGTCATATTTCCGGGTTCTTGACCGACCTGGTGAGGATGAGTTAGTCAGAACCTGCTGATAGGGAGTATATGACCATGGACAGCAGTATCCGGTAATCCGGACTTTCCTTACTGAGGCCACGGCTAAACTAGACGTGGTGCTTCATTTGTCATTACCACCTGAAGGACCAATCATGCCCAGACTGAACGGCAAGACCGCACTCGTGACCGGGGCTGCGCGCGGTATCGGCGCGGCCATTTCGCAAGCCTATGCCGATGAAGGGGCGCACGTCATCGTCACCGACATAGACGAGGAAAAGGGCCGGGCGACTGCGGGCGCAATCGGAGGGACATTCTTTCGTCTTGATGTCTCGTCAGAAGCCGAATGGACGGAAGTCGCCCGTCAATTTCTCACCGTTGATGTGGTCGTCAACAATGCAGGGATAACCGGTTTCGAGGGACCTTTTGAAGGCAATCCGCCTGCCCACGATCCGGAGAATGCAGAACTCGCAGACTGGCGCGCCGTTCATGCCGTTAATCTCGACGGCACCTTCCTCGGCTGCCGCTATGCCATCCGCGCCATGCGAGCAAAGGGTTCGGGCTCTATCATCAACATATCCTCGCGCTCGGGGCTTGTTGGCATTCCCCTGGCTGCAGCCTATGCCTCATCGAAGGCCGCCATTCGGAACCATACCAAGAGTGTCGCCCTTTACTGCGCCAGTCAGGGTCTAAACATTCGTTGCAACTCCATCCATCCTGCCGCTGTCATGACGCCGATGTGGGAACCCATGCTGGGGACCGGATCGCGCAGACCGCGAAGCAGCTATGGTCAAGGATACGCCTATGCAACGCTTTGGTAAGCCAGAAGAGGTGGCTGCACTGGCCGTCTTGCTTGGTTCAGACGAGGCGACCTACATGACCGGTGCGGAACTGACCATAGACGGCGGAATTTTGGCCGGATCAGCCGCAGCGCCCGGGAGTTGAAAATTGGTGCCGTGCTCTGCGGTTGTATCCCTCGTCTGTCTGGTACGGCGAGGAATTTGTCAGTGAGTTCAAAGGGTTTCGCGCTGTCATGCTGGTGCTGGGAGCGCAGGATGTTCAAGGTCCACGCGGACTGACTTGTGCGCGAGCCTGCTTACGAAACAGAATTAACGAAGCAGTCCGTCGACGTCGAACTCTTCCCAGCCGCCAAGCTTCGGGACCGTATCCCTAGAGCTATCTTTTGCCTTCTTGGATTGCTTCGCAGCCTCTTTCTTGAGAGACCGCGTCAGCTTCGCCTGATACGCAGCCCGCTGCCTCTTTTCAGCTTTCGCTTCGGCATCCTCCACCCGCCATTCTTCCACGGCTCCCTTGTCGAGAAGCTCTTCCACCATCTTGGGGTCGAAGACATGGAACGTGATCTGGCGAGCGCGTCCATTCAGTCTGACGGTTCGCGTGCCCGCGCTTGGCAGACGACCGTCGGCAAGCCAACGATGTCGCTCGCTGGTCTTGATGGTCAGGATGTCCTCGATTTCTCGCGGAATGACGGGAAGTGCTTCGGCTTCCGTCATCACTTTCTTAGCGACGGCCGCCGCAACATTGAAGGCAGTCTTTTCACTCGCGGCCATCGCAAGTGTGAGATCCACGCCCTGAAGGGAAATCGATTTTTTCGAGATGGCAGGCAGCCTTGCCTGTATTTCTTGCAGAACGCCCTTCGCGCGAACCGCCGACCCCATCGTTACAGCGGCTGGCAAGCTCCAAGTCCTGATCAGTTCGATGTGATTTTTTTCACGCTTCGGCATGGCAAACAGATGGTGTGTCACCGCTTTCAAGTCAACGAGCATATTTAAGGCTCCCCACGCCGAGCTGTAGTATTTCCATCAAGATGCTCAGGATGAGTTTTACGGTAGGATTGGTCCGGCAGCTTTCTGGCCAGACGTTCGAAAGCAAAATTAGAAAGTACGGGAACCAATTGGCCACAGTTTTACAATGCTGCGAGCGTTGCTTGATCGCCTTCACCTCCGTAAAAAACCTCAAGAGCTTTTTCAAACGACGAACCACTCCGCGCGACGGCTCCAAACAATGTCATGCTGGAATGAAACTTGACGTCATCGGGAGATCCAAGAATGTCATGTGCGCCGAGATCAGGATGGCTAAGCATGGCGTGCGTGCACTCCTCCAAACGCGGCCCCACAATAGAGTGATTCAGGTAGGCTTCGGCCTCTGAAAGTCCCGAAATCGCGTAAAAGCGGGCAGTATCTAACGACCAAGTCCGCGAATTTGGGGGAAGATGAACCACATCCAGTGCGATTCCTTACGGCCGGCACGCAACTCACGCAAGGCTATGCTGTAGACGTCCTGCTGCGCTATGACAAACCGCGCCAGATTGAATCCCATCCGTATTCCTTCCGCTCGCCATATTAGACTGTGGTAGTTTGGCTATCCGTCATCGCTTTCACCCGAGCCATCCCTGAGATCGACTGCCTGAAGCATATCGCCGTAGAACTCTTCCGCATAAAGTCGCTGCCCCCGCTTGCGACGACTGGTGGCACCACTTCAGTCCCTTTCCAACTGTGCAAACCACGCAGCGTGCGATATCTTTGCTCGACGAACTCCGTATGAGGCTGCGCTAGACGCTTGGATCGACACCAACCGGTTCGCCAAGTTCGTAAATAACCGTGTCACCGCCGCGGCCCGTTTGTCGCATCGCCATGGCAAAAGTCGCCAATGCTGCGAGTGGCGTGATCTTGTGATGCAGGACGCCCCGGTGATAGGTGATAATCTGATCAGGCCGTGCAACGAAGGCTTTGAGCGTCGCTACGTCGGGTCCTTCGGTTCCATTCCAGTCACAAACGACGATCAGAGAGGGCGCCATGTCCAGGGGAAGGAAGGTCTGCGCCGAAAAGGGGTGAGCCTCCAATTGCTTGATCACAACAATCTGTTGAGGTGAGGCGATTTTGACGACTTGAAGCACCGGTTTTTGAGCGTCTTCAGTCGCACCGAAAGCGTCTTCAATGAGAAGGGAGCCAACTTCCGTCAGACCGGAAACCAGTCCGTAAGGCGCAAATGTTTCCTGCGTCAAGGGTTGGGGGACAATCGAAATCATGGATTGCTCCGCGTAAAATCAAGTTGAACCTTCATGCTACGTGACCGATCACCTGCCAGTTCGAAGGCTTTTGTTGCTGATGTAAATGGCAAGGTTGCGGAAATGAGTGGTTTTACATTGATCAGGCCCTTGCCCATCAGATCGACAGCTTCAGCGAATTCGGTGTGGAAACGGAACGTGCCACGAAGCTGAAGTTCCTTGGTGACGATGGTGTTGACCGGAAGTGTCATCTCCCCGCCCAGCCCAAGCTGCATGATCACGGCACCGGGTCGCAACGCGTCCAACGCCGATGCAAGTGCGGCCTGGTTGCCCGATGCCTCAAACAATACATCGAACGTTCCTTTTTCCTTGCCGTAAGCTTCAAGCGTCGTGGTGTTCTTAACGACGTTGATGACCTCCTCGGCGCCGATTTTCTTTGCGATCGCCAGGGGTTCGTCAGCCACATCTGTGACCACGATGCGGGCCGCACCGGCAAACCGCGCCACGAGAACGCAGAGCGCGCCAATTGGGCCTGCACCAGTAATCAGTACCTGTTTGCCCAGCAGTGAGCCTGCCTGCTTGGCCGCATGAAGGCAGACGGCCAGAGGTTCAGCCATCGCAGCCTCTCCCATGGACAGGCTGTCGGCAATCGGCACGCATTGCGAAGCATTGACCGTCACTGTTTCACGAAAGCCGCCTTGAATATGGGGAACGCGCATTGCGCTGCCCATGAAACGCATATCGAGGCACTGGTTCTGCATGCCTTCGGCACAGAAGCGGCAGTGTCCACAGGCCCGGCTGGGGTTTACGGCGACGCGCATGCCCGGAACGAGATGCGACACTCCGGTGACAACCTCAGATACGACACCTGCAAACTCGTGGCCGAGCGCCATCGGCTCCAAAACCCTGATCGTTCCGAACCCGCCATGGTGATAATAATGCAGATCCGACCCGCAAATGCCACCTATCGAAACCTGTACTCGCACCTCGTTCGAAGCCAGTTCTGGTTCTTCCACCTCTTCTACACGCAGGTCTTTGGGGGCGTGGATGATGATCCCTCGCATAGTCTTATCTCCTCCCGCTATTCGATGTTTTTTGCTGCGTCACAGCACCGAAAGCATCCCGCCATCGACGTAGATGATCTGGCCATTGACATAGTCCGATGCCGTCGATGCCAGGTAAACGGCGGTTCCCGCCAGTTCCTCTGGCTTGCCCCAGCGTTTCGCGGGTGTGCGGCCTTTGACCCAAGCGTCGAATTCAGGATTGTCGATCAGGGCCTGGTTCATGTCGGTGATCATATAACCGGGTCCGATGGCATTGGCTTGAATGCCGAACTGCGCCCATTCGGCAGCCATGGCGCGGGTCAGCATTTTGATGCCGCCCTTGGCGACCGTATAGGGTGCCACGGTGGCGCGCGCCAGTTCGCTGGTCAGCGAGCCGATATTGATGATCTTGCCGCGGCCGCGCGGGATCATGCGGCGTGCCGCCTCCCGTCCCAGCATGAAAGCGCTGGTCAGGTTGGTGTCGATCACCCGTTGCCAGTCTGCCGTTTCCAGATCGACCATCGGTTTGCGGAACTGAATGCCGGCATTGTTGACGAGAATATCGATGTCTACGCCTTGTGCGTCGAAATCTGCAAAGGCTGCTTTGATGGCCTCTTCCGAGGTGACATCGAAAACGGAAGCGCTGGCCTCATAGCCGTTTGCTGAGAAATCGGCCACGGTGCTGGTGACACGTTCACCGTTGGTGCCGTTGATGATGACATGCGCCCCGGCAGCAGCGAAGCCGTCAGCCATGGCGCGGCCAAGGCCGCGTGAGGAGCCGGTGACGAGCGCGTTGCGCCCTTTGAGATCGAAAAGGGGATTGGTCATGATGGGCCTCACAATGTGCTGCGACGGACGCTGAGGTCCGAGCGTTCATAGACGGCAGGAAGAAGATCAACACCCAGTCCCGGACCTTGCATCGGCAGGACGTAGCCATCCTTGATGACCGGGACATTGTCGACAAGTTCCTTGTACCATCCGGTATAGAAGGCACGCACGGATTCCTGGATCAGCGTGTTTGGCTGGCTGAAGGACGCGTGGATTGCCGCGATGAAGCCGACAGGGCCGATGCAGTCATGCGGGGCGAAGGGGCGGTGATAGGTGTCGGCCAGTGCGGCGATCTTGCGCCCTTCCGTCAGACCGCCGGTCCAGCAGAGATCGGCCATGACGATCTGCATCGCATCGCGGTCCAACATATCCTTGTAGGGAAAACGCGAACCGAGCGTTTCGCTTGCGCAGACCGGAACGGTCGTGGAGCGTGCAAACTCGCTCAGTGCCTGCGGCGAGTTCATGCGGATGGGATCTTCGTACCAGGTCGGCTGATATTGTTCCAGCACGCGCGCGATCTTGATGGCAGTCGGCAGGTTCCACAACGAGTGGAATTCGACCATGATCTCGATCTTATCACCCACCGCCTTGCGGATTTTCTCGAATGGCTCGACAGCCTTCTTCATCTGCTCAGGCGTGATGTGCACGCCGTTGTTCTCAATCGCTGCCGGGTCGAAGGGCCAGATTTTCATGGCGGTAATGCCGCTTTCCAGCAGACTTTCGGCCACGGCGTCCGCCCGGTTCATGAAGCCGTCGAGATCTTCGTAAGGGCCGTTCGCATCGCCAAGGTTCCAGGTGGAAACCGGCTTGATGTTGTGGGATCGGACATATTTGTAACCAGCGCAGGTGTTGTAAACACGCTGCTTGTCGCGGCACAAGCCGCCAAGCATCTGATGGACCGGCTGATCACAGACCTTGCCAAAGATATCCCACAGGCCAATGTCGATAGCCGACGTCGCGCGGGATTCTGCCCCCGTTGATGCCTGCGCCATGGGAAGATTGGTCATTTCCCGGTGCAACGCTTCGATATGTAGTGGGTTTTTGCCTAACAGGCGCATCGCCAATGTGTCGTGGATATGCGCTTCGACGGCTCCCGCACCGTAAAATGTCTCGCCGAGCCCGATGATCCCGGCATCAGTGTGTATGCGAACCCATAGGACATTGGAAAACTCTTCGGTTTTCAGCGTCTCGATCTGCGTGATCTTCACGGTGTTTTCTCCTACCCGCTGCGATGCCGGCCCTGTTGCCAGTTGCACCTCTCCCTTGGGCGGGGACAATAATCTTGCTTGTAATATTTCACAACATGTTTTAAACATTTTTCTAGATGAGCCAAGTTGGCTTTGTCGTGACGGGAGGAAATCGTTCATGGCGAAAAAACGGACGGCTCCATCCTTGGTGGTGGAAGGCGAGACCTTGCCGCGGCGCAACCGCGTGAATTTCTTCGAACTTGCTTACCAGCGCATCGAAGAAATGTTGATCAAGTGCGAGCTGAAGCCCGGCCAGTCCTTGACCGTGCAGGAGTTGCAGGATTTGACCGGTCTGGGCCGGACGCCGGTTCATAATGCCGTCAATCGCCTTGCCGCAGATACGCTTTTTATCATCGTTCCGCGCCATGGCCTGAAGGTTGCCCCGATCGACCTTGCTCGTGAGCGCATGCTGTTGCAATTGCGCGGAGACATGGAGCGTTTTGTCGTCAGACTGGCAATAGAGCGCGCCAGCCTGTCGCATCGCAATCAAATGCTACATATCGAGCGAGCACTGAAGGCGAAACGTGACGAGATCACGCTGGCGGAATTCAATGATATCGATCGGCGGATCGATCAGATTCTGCTGGCTGCCGCAAGCGAACCGTTCCTCGAACACACACTGCGACCCCTCCACACCATCTTTCGTCGCATCGGGTTTATCCATCACACCCATTGCTCGGTGCAGATCGATCTGACCCCGACAATCGATTGCCATCTCGCGGTGCTGAGCGCTGTCGCCAATCGGCACATGGATGCAGCGGTCTCGGCCTCAAACCAGCTCATCGCCTTCGTGGATTCGATGTTCGATACGATGGAATCAGGCTTGGACCCGCGTCTGCTGGATTGCAGTATCGAGCCAATTTTTAGAATTCAGGGGAGGGACTGACGATGCCACGCATCGTGTTTCACGGTGAAAATGCCGCCTGCTTCAGTCATGGTTTTGCCGATCTTGCGCCGCACGACGCGCGGATTATCGTATTGCCGGATGTGCTGGAGACGGACGAGCAGAAGAAGGCTTATGCCACAGCCGACATGATCGTCGGCGTCAAGTTCGATGCCAGCCTTCCGCTACCCGAAAATCTATCGCTGTTCCATGTGCCGGGCGCTGGATATGACGCCGTCAATTTGGAATTGCTGCCCGCAACTGCCCTGGTTTGCAACTGCTTCGGGCATGATCCAGCGATTGCGGAATATGTTTTCGCTGGCATCCTCAACCGTCATGTGCCGCTTGACGACGCTGATGCGAAGCTGCGTCAGGGAAACTGGGCCTATTCATCCGGCTCGCGAGACCGTCTCCATGACGAAATCTGTGGCAAGACGATTGGTCTGCTGGGCTTCGGCCACATCGGCCAGGCCATTGCCCGGCGCGCCAAGGCGTTTGGCATGCAGGTCAGCGTTGCCAATCGCAGCCCCGTTGCGAATTCCGAGATGGTGGACCAATCGTTTACGCTGAATGAACTGGCCGATTTCTGGCCGACGGCTGACTACGTCGTGGTTTCGGTGCCAATGACTCCTTCGACGACCGGGATCGTCAACGCCGACTCCTTCAGCGCAATGAAGCCCGGTGCGGTCATTTTCAACGTCGGTCGCGGCCCGACCATCGATGAGCAGGCGCTTTACGATGCGCTGAATGAAGGGAAGATCGGCGGCGCGGTTATCGACACCTGGTACACCTATCCAGGTCCCGGCAAGCCGATACAATTGCCGTCCAGTCTGCCGTTCCACACGTTGAAAAACCTGATCATGACGCCGCACATGTCGGGATGGACGCATGGCACAGTGCGCCGACGCCAGCAGACGATTGCAGACAATATCGCGCATCGTTTGGCAGGTTCACCCTGCATCAACATCGTCAGAAAGGACAGCTAACGACATCCGGCGGGGAGGCCGGATTCGAAAGGGTGACAAGACCGTAAGCTCAATTAACAAGGGAGAGAGTGATGAGCATTTCCAAATCATTTAAACTGGCAGGTGCCGTGGTTGCGATTTGCGCCAGCATGCTGACAGCCACCGTGACGCATGCGCAAAGTGTCGATGAAATCGTCAAGCGGGGCAAGGTGAAGATCGGCGTGCTGGTGGGCGCTCCACCGTTCGGGTCGGTCGACGCCATGGGCAATGCCATCGGATATGACGCCGATGTTGCGGCGCTGGTCGGCAAATATATGGGTGTCCCGGTCGAGATGGTTCAACTGACACCGCCGTCGCGTATTCCGGCACTCGAGGCGCGTAAGGTCGATTTTCTGGTCGCAACGCTTGCCAAAACCCCGGAGCGTGAAAAAGCCGTTACATTCACCAATCCCTATAGCGCATTCCAGGTCGGCATTTATGCCAGCAAGGATGAGAAAATCACCGACTGGTCAGGTCTGAAGGGCATGATGGTTGGTGTCAACCGTGGCTCCAGCGTCGAACATCAACTGGTTGATCGCGAACGTGAGCTTGGCTTGACAGTTTTGCGTTTCGATGATGACGCGACAACGATGCAGGCCTTGTTCTCGCGTCAGGTCAAGGCTGTTGCCAGCCCTGAAGCGCAATCCAATGCTGCGATGAAGGCGCGCGGCGAAACCACCATCGAAGCGAAGTTCTTTTTCTCCATGCAGCCCAATTCGATGGCTGTTCGAAAGGATGCCGTGGAGCTTCAGCAATGGTTGAACGGCACCATCGAGAAGATGAAAGCCAGCGGCGAACTGGATGCAATCTCCAAAAAATGGGTTGGATCGCCGCTCCCGAAGCTGCCGACTTACTAAGGCGGCTCTGGTGCCGCTTTGGCGGCACCAGAGCTTTCTATGGTAAGTGGCCAGATCAAGGACATAGATCATGAGTTTCACACTTCAGTTCGAACCCGTGTTGGCTGAAACCGACCTGATCTTGAATGGGATCAAGCTAACAATCTTGCTTTCCGCCGGTGCGATCATTCTGGGAACGGCGCTGGCTATTCTGCTCGTCGGGCTTCGCAGCCTGGCTGGTGGCATTCTCGCTTTTTGTGTCGACGCTTATGTCGAGCTTCTCCGCAACACGCCGTTTCTGGTGCAGTTGTTCATGATATTTTTCGGTCTTCCCCTCCTGGGCCTGCGGATGTCGGGTATCGAGGCGGGGCTGCTGGCTATGACGCTGAACCTCTCGGCCTATTCGACAGAAATCATCCGGGCAGGTGTCGATTCCACGCACAAATCCCAGCTTGAGGCAGGCCTTTCACTGGCGCTGAGCAGGCTGCAAGTGTTCCGCTACATCGTACTGAAACCAGCGTTTGCCAAGGTCTGGCCAGCACTGTCCAGTCAGTTCGTACTGATGCTTCTGGCCTCCAGTATTTGCTCTTTCATTTCCGTGCCAGAACTTTCCGGTTCCGCTGCCATCGTGGAGCAGCGCACGTTCCGCAGCTTCGAAAGCTACATCATCGTGACCATTGCCTATTTGGTCATTGCGCTGACATTGAAGCTTGGTTTGATCGGGTTGGGTCACGTTCTCTTCGGCAAACGTGTCAAGCCAGATGTCATTCCCGCAATCGCCACCAAAGGGAGCGCCGCCTGATGACTTCTTTTGGTTGGCCTGAATTTCTTTTTCTGTTGCGCTCGGCTGGTTGGACCGTCGTTTTGACAGCGATTGCTTTCAGCATCGGTGCCGCGTTTGGTGGCGCTATCGCTATCATGCGCCTGGCACAAAACAGCCTACTTCGTGCCATTGCTATCGGTTATATACTTGTTATCCAGTCCATTCCGGTCTTGATGATCTTGTTCATGTCCTATTACGGCCTGACGTTGATCGGCTTCGATATTCCGCCTCTGTTGGCAGCGTCCGCGTCGTTGGCGATTTACGTGTCGGCATATCTGGCAGAGATTTGGCGCGGATCGATCCAGGCGGTCCCGTTTCAGCAATGGGAAGCCTCGGCTTCGCTGGCGCTGACCCGCACTCAGCAATACCGCTATATCATCCTGCCGCAGGCACTGAGGATATCGTTACCGCCAACGGTCGGGTTTCTCGTCCAACTGGTCAAGAACACGTCCATCGTCTCAGTCGTCGGATTTATAGAACTGTCGCGAGCTGGTCAGTTGATCAACAACGCCACCTTCGAGCCGTTCAAAGTCTTCATGGTGGTCGCGCTCATCTACTTCTTCATCTGCTTTCCGCTTTCACGCCTAAGTCGTTATCTTGAAAGGGTTCTCCATGTCGGTCGTAGCCATTGACCAAGTTCACAAGCGTTACGGTGCGCTGGAAGTTCTCAAAGGCGTTTCGATGCGCGTGGAGACCGGGCAGGTCGTCGCACTCATAGGCCGCAGTGGTTCTGGGAAAAGCACCATGTTGCGCTGCATTAACGGGCTGGAGGCGTTCCAGTCTGGAAGCATCCATGCGGCTGGTCATCAGGTAGAGCAGGATCAGGCCAAGTTGCGGGCATTGCGTAAGGACGTCGGTATCGTCTTTCAGAGCTATAACCTGTTTCCACATCTGACTGTTGGCGAAAACATCATGCTTTCGCCACGCATCACCCAGGGGGTGTCGAAAGCAGATGCCGATATTTTAGCCCGAAAGGCACTGGAACGCGTCGGCCTTGCCGATAAATTCGCGGTTTATCCGGAAATGCTGTCGGGCGGTCAGCAGCAGCGCGTGGCCATTGCCCGGTCGCTTGCAATGCGACCGAAGGTCATGCTTTTCGATGAAGTCACATCGGCTCTCGATCCGGAACTGACCGGCGAAGTTCTTCTCGTGATTGAAGAGCTGGCTCGGGAGGGCATGACCATGCTGCTGGTAACCCATGAAATGAATTTCGCTCGCAGCGTCGCGAATATTACGGTCTTCATGCATCAGGGTAAGATCTGGGAAGCAGGTCCTTCAGCCGAATTGTTCGCGAATCCCCAAACGCCGGAGCTTCAGGCATTTCTATCGAACGGTGTGAAGTAAGCGCGCTAATTTCTATTCGGAATTGGACGCTCCAAGGTTTGGCCACCCGCGTTGAAGTAGGATCGACCGGACGTCCTGAAGGGTCGGCGAGACCGGTCTTACGACGAAAATGGCCCGTCTGCGAGGACGCACAATTTGCGGCGAGCCACGACGGTGGACAGGAAAGCCGCTCGTCACCCCAATTAGGAATCCAGATGAGAACAAAATCCGGGCGGTCAATTAAAATGACCTCAGTAATAAATCCTTCAAAACAACATCACGATAAAACCTTATGTCCCGGCGACACGTCACGGTAAATTCTTTCCGGGCTGTTGTAACCTAACGGACGAATTGGGCTTTTCAGTTCCTCGATCGCAGCATTGCGGCGCAAGCCTCTGCGCGCGGGATCGGGTACCGGCACTGCGGCCATCAGTTTCTTGGTGTAGGGGTGTTGCGGGTTGGCGAATATGGATGCTCGTGGGCCGATTTCGACGATTTCGCCGAGATACATGACGGCAACCCGGTGGCTCACCCGCTCTACCACGGCCATATCATGGCTGATGAACAGGAAGGCGATCTTGAACTGCTCCTGAAGATCGAGCAGCAGATTGCACACCTGGGCCTTGATCGACACGTCGAGAGCAGACACGCTTTCATCCGCGATGATGACCTTGGGGTTCAATGCCAGTGCACGCGCAATAGCGATACGCTGACGTTGGCCACCGGAAAATTCATGCGGATAACGATCCATCATCGAGGCCGACAGACCGACACGCTCCAGCAAGTCGGTAGCCAGCTGCTTGGCCTGCGAAGACGACGCGATCTTGTGTTTGATCATCGGTTCGGCCACCGCATAGCCCACCGTCATGCGCGGATTGAGACTGGAGAACGGATCTTGAAAAATCATCTGCACGCTGCGTCGCATGTTGCGCAAGGCCACCGGATCAAGCGTCAGAACATTGAAACCATCCAGCGTGACCTGACCACTGCGAGGTTCTACCAGTCGGGCAATGGAGCGCCCCGTCGTTGATTTACCGCAACCGGATTCGCCAACCAGAGACAGGGTTTCGCCCTGAAACAGATCGAAGGAGACATTCTCCACGGCATGCACAGCACCCGTTGCGCGGCCCAGCAGTCCTGAACAGATATCGAAACGTGTCACGAGGTTCTTGACCGAAAGAACCGGCGTCATGCCGCTCTCGACGGTATTTGACACCTCCTTGGCATCCGAGATTTCGCCGCTTGCCATATCGACACGGGGAAAGCGCAGCGGCCATTTATGCCCCTCCATGGAGCCGAGCTTCGGAACTGCCGCCAGCAACGCGCGGGTATAGGGATGCTGGCCACTGTGAAAGACATCGGCAGTTTCGCCGGTTTCGACCTGATCGCCGCGGAACATCACGATCGTGCGGTCGGCAATCTCGGCAACGACACCCATGTCATGGGTGATGAAGAGAACGGCCATGCCTTCCTCTTCCTGCAACTGCTTGATGAGATCGAGGATCTGGCCCTGGATTGTAACATCGAGCGCGGTCGTCGGTTCGTCGGCAATCAGAAGCTTGGGCCTCGATGCCAGCGCCATGGCGATCATCACCCGCTGTCGCATGCCGCCTGAGAACTGGTGCGGGTACTCATCGAAACGGGTCTGGGCATTGGGAATGCGGACCTTTTCCAACAGCCGGATGGTTTCTGCCCGCGCCTGCGCCTTGTTCATGCCCTTGTGACGGGTCAGCACTTCAGAAATCTGGCGGCCGATGGTGAATACGGGATTGAGCGATGTCATCGGCTCCTGAAAAATCATCGCCACGTCATTGCCGCGCACGGTGCGCATTTCCTTCTCGGAAATCGCGAGAATCTCTCTTTCCCCGAGCAGAACCTTGCCTTCGATACGGCTGGAGTGCTTATCCAGCAACCGCATTATGGAGAGAGAGGTGACGCTCTTGCCCGATCCGCTTTCCCCGACGATGGCAACGGTTTCTCCGGCCTTCACCTCGAATGAAAGGTCACGCACGACACTCTTCCATTCGCCATCCACCATGAAGGAGGTGGTGAGGTTTTGAACCGAAAGGACGGTTTCGCGCGGCGATGTTTTAACGGCTTCGGTCATATCGTTTTCCCCGGCATCATGCTGGTTTCAGCGGCGTCGCGAAGGACGAAGAAGCCACGCCCTTCGCTGCCCGCGCGGCTTCCAAAGTTGCTATTTTTTCATCGATTTCAGTTCTGTCACGCATGCCATGCGGATTGGCGCGTGTCGGCATTGTCTCGGCCACGTACAGATAACGTTCCTGCGCCACGGCATAGAGGCGGCGGAGTTCCACCAGGGGATCGGCGTGGTCATCGGTGCGAACGTTGAGCCACGGATAATCCTGATCCCGGTAAACCACTAGTGCCGCCGATTGCCGGCCGCGTTTGTCTCCACCTGCAGCTTCGCCTGCCTCTATGGCGAGAAGCAGACGTTCGGCAAATGGCAGGCCCACAGTGTCCCTGTAGATCCGCATCGTCTGTTCGATCACCTGAGGCCCGGCCAGCATGTTCCCTGCGACGGAGACGTTGTGATCCACCAGATGCCCCGCCCAATCAATGCAGCTTTCTCCGGTGAAAGCTGCATTGTGACCTTCGGCATCGATCATATGCAACTGCCGCTGGGCGCTGCCTTCATCCCGCGAGATGAGGGCATCAATGATCTCTTGCGGCATCTTGCCTTCGGCAAGCTGGGTCAATCCATCCGTGCCATAGGTGGGGTTGATAAAGGCCTGCGTGGCAATCGCGCCAATCTTGCCGCGAATATGCGGAACGAGCGCGCCAACCGCAAAGAAGCGGGTGGCAACGGCAATTCCCAGATGGCCTGTTTCGGGTTCTCGCGCGACGATGGACCAGGTCATGCGATTACCGTCCCACTGCGTAGGCTTGCATCAGGCGTGGAGTGGCGGCAGCCCTCAACAAACCGTCGGCGTCTCGTCGCGCCGCAGTCAGGCGACCAACTGTCCAGGGGTCGGCTGCGGAAATATCATGCCCACGCGTCTTGAGATCGGAAAGTGCTGCCTCGCCAATGCTGCGCTCGATCATGACATTGCCCGGCTGGCGCGTACGCGGATAGAAGGAGCCTGGGAAGTGGGTGGTATGGAACAGCGGCAGGTCGATTGCCTCCTGCAAATTCATGCCAAAATGGGCGTAACGCAGGAAGAAAGACAGCTGCCACTGGTCCTGTTGATCACCGCCTGGCGTTCCGAAGGCCAGCGTCGGCCTTCCCTCAAACAGGGCCAGCGAAGGGGTGAGCGTTGTACGCGGACGCTTGCCGGGTGCCAGAGATGTTGGCAGGCCCGGCTTCATCCAGAACATCTGCGCGCGGGAATTGAGACAGAAGCCAAGACCGGGAATGATAGGCGATGACTGCAACCAGCCACCTGATGGGGTGACGGACACCATGTTGCCGTCACGATCGATGACATCGATATGCACTGTATCGCCGCGCTTTTCGGTCAGGTGTGACATGGTTGGCTCGTAGACGGCACCGATGCCTGCCATCGAATTAAGCATTCCCATGGTGAGATCATGTTGGGTATCGAAACCGGGTATGCGACCGGGGCGCAGGTCCATGGAGGCTTTATCGGTGATCAGCTTGCGGCGTTCGTCATTATATCCGTCCGACAGCAGCGTCTGGGTGGGGATTTGCCCGAAGTCCGGGTCGCCGTAATAAACCTCGCGGTCGGCAAAGGACAGCTTCATCGCTTCGACCACCGTGTGGACGAAGTCCGCGCCTGCGGGGTCCATCGCGCCGATATCGATGCCCTTCAGGATCGCCAGTGACTGGAGCAGCACAGGACCTTGCCCCCATGGACCTGTCTTGGCAATCGTCCAGCCGTGATAATCATAGGTCGTGGGGTCTTCGATGGTCGCCGTCCAATTGGCCATATCCTCGGCGGTCAGCACACCCTTGTGGCGGTTGCCGCTGGCATCCATGACTTCCGCAGTCTTGAGATAGTCGCTGATCGCCTCCGCGACGAAACCCCGATAGAACGCATCACGTGCAGCGTCGATGCCAGCCTCGCGACCGGGCTTGGCCTCAGATTCCGCGATGATGCGTTTCCACGTCTGAGCGAGAACCGGGTTCTTGAAGCTGGAATACGGCTCGGGTGCAAACCCGCCCGGCAACCATGTCTCATAGGAGGTAGGCCATTCCTTCTGGAAGAAATCGGCCAGTCCCTTGATGGTGGCTGCCACGCGCGGCAGCATCGGATGGCCGTTTTCGAGATAGTAGATCGAAGGCTCCAGCACCTCGCGAACGGTCATGGTGCCGTAGTCGCGCAGCATCAGCATCCAGCCATCGAAGGCGCCGGGAATGACGGTTGCAAGCAGGCCATCACCGGGAATGAGATTAATGCCCTCCGCGGTATAATGTTCGATGGTCGCCGCTGCCGGTGCCGTGCCCTGCGCACAGATGACCTCGACCTTGTCTTTCTTTTTCGAGTAGATGATGGCGGGCATATCGCCGCCCGGTCCGTTCAGGTGCGGCTCCATAACCTGCAGGACGAAACCGGTGGCAACGGCGGCGTCAAAGGCATTGCCACCTTTTTCCAGAATGCTCATGCCGACAGCAGAGGCAATCCAGTGCGTTGATGTAACGACGCCGAAAGTACCGAGAATTTCCGGACGGGTGGTGAATGTGGTCATGGTAGTATCCTTTGGAATTCTTAGTTTTCGCGTGGATCGAGCGCATCGCGCAGACCATCGCCAAGCAGATTGAAGCCAATCACGACACAGAAGATCGCGACCCCCGGCCACATCGCCATCCATGGTGCCTGGGTCAGGAAGTTCTTGGCAACGTTGAGCATTGAGCCCCAGCTTGGAGCGGGAGCCTGCTGGCCAAGGCCGAGGAACGAAAGGCTTGCTTCGGCAATGATGGCGGTGGCGACCGTCAGTGTCGCTTGCACGATGATCGGTGGCACGATGTTGGGCAGGATATAACGCAGCATGATATCGCCGTGGCCAAGCCCGATGGAGCGCGCACCCTCGATGTAATCTTCCGTCTTGACGGCGAGCACCTGGGAGCGGGTAAGCCGCACGAAAATGGGCATGGCGGACAGGCCGATGGCGATCATCGCATTCATCAGACTCGGTCCAAGGAAAGCGGCGAGCGCAATCGCCATGATCAGAAACGGCATGGCGAGAAATGCTTCCGTGATGCGTGAAATCACCTGATCGACCCAGCCACCGAAATAACCGGAAATGAGCCCGAAGGGGACGCCCGTCAGAACGGCGATCGCGACCGATATGACGCCCGCCATCAAGGATGCCTGAGCGCCCCAGATCATCCGGGAAAGAACGTCGCGGCCAATATCGTCGGTGCCGAGCCAGTGCGCTGCCGAAGGCGCTTTGCGTATGGCACCCCAGCTCGTGGCGAGCGGATCGGCCAGCGGCAGAAGTGGGGCGGCGATTGCCAGTACGGTGAAGAAGGCAATGATGATGAGACCGGCAATCGCACTGCGATTACGCTTCATCTTCTTCCACGCCCGGTTTTCGCGGGGTTTTGTCTTTGCGGCTGGGGCGACCTGTGCAGACACACTCATATGGCTGCCCTCATGCGTGGATTGAGAAGAACGGTGACGACATCCGCCAGCAGGTTCATGAAGATGAAGCCAACGGCTGTGCACAGCACGACGCCTTGCACCACCGCGTAATCACGGTTGAACACTGCATCAACGATCAGCTTGCCGAATCCGGGGATGGTAAAAATCTGCTCGGTAAGCACTGCACCGGCCAGAAGCTCGCCGAACAGCAGTGCAGTCAATGTAATGACGGGCAAAAGCGCGTTGCGGAACGAATGGCTGAGGACGACTTCACGGGTGGATAATCCCTTGGCACGAGCGGTACGAATGTAATCTGACTTCATCACCGACAGCATGGACGAGCGCGTGTGTCGCATGAGCGTTGCGGCCAGTCCCGTTCCCAAAACGAAGGACGGCATTATCATGGTTTGCAGGGAGCGAACCGGATCAACGAAAATCGACTCGTAGCCCGAAGCCGGTAGCCAGCCGAGTTGAACGGAAACCAGCAGGATCAGCATGATGCCAAGCCAGAAGTTGGGAATGGAAAGCCCCGACAAAGCAACGATGTTGGCGAGGTAATCAATCCACGTGTTCTGCTTCACGGCCGCCAGAATGCCCATTGGCACCCCGATGACGAAGGCAAAAAACATGGACATCAGTGCGAGCTGAATGGTGACAGGCAGCTTCTCAGCCACCAGCTCCAGCACCGGCTGGTTGGTGCGCAAGGATACGCCGAAATCTCCCTGCACCACGGAGCCGAGCCAATAAAAATACTGATACACGACAGGATCGTTCATCCGGTATTTCTCGCGCAGCAGTTCAATCACCGCAGGATCGCGTTCCTCTCCGGCCATGGCGAGAATGGGGTCGCCAGGCAGAAGTTTCTGCAACGAGAAGACAAAAACGGAGATGATCAGCAACGTCGGTATCGCTACCAGCAGCCGCTTGGCGATGTAGATATGCATGAAAGCAAATCCTTATACGGGCAAGGCTTTGGAGTAGGGTTGCGGAATGCGCTGAAGGGCGCATCCCGCACGTGCACAAGGCAGCTTCAGTCAGTCTTCTTGACCCCGGTCAGACGGATCATGCCGTCACCGGATGGCGTGAAGCCGCTGATTTTCTTGGAATAGGCGTAGAGATAGGCCTGATGGCCGAGATAGATCAGCGGCAAATCCTCATCGAGGATTTTGGTGGCGGCGTCGTATTTCGTTTTGCGAACGGCATTGTCCGTCGAGGCACGCGCCTCGTTCAGCAGCTTGTCGACTTCAGGATTGCAATATTTGGTGTCGTTGATACCGCCCTTGCAGGTCACGAACTGGTGGATGTTGCCATCAGGGTCGGAACGGCCGGACCAATCGGAGCGCGACAGAACGTAGTTACCTGCAGTTTGCTCTGACAGCAACGTGGCGAACTCGGTGGCCTTCAGTTTCACATCAAACCCGGCTTCGGCAGCCATGGACTGGATGACCTGCATCGCCTGCGTCTGTGTGGTGTTGTTGGCGTGCTGAAGTTCGATTTCGTATTTGTCGAACCCGGCCTCCTTCATCAACGCCTTTGCCTTTTCAACGTCACGGGCAGGAACTGGTATGTCCTTGTTGTACCATGGGCTGGAAGGCGGCCACGGCTGGTTGCCTGCCATGGCAGTGCCCTCAAAAACCACCTGGTTGATCGCTTCGCGGTCGATTGAAAGGGAGAAGGCCTGACGAAGACGCTTGTCCTTACCGAAAGGGTTGTCTGCCTTGGCGCCATTACCGATGTTTACATATAGCGCCATGTAACCGGGTCCGACGATCTCGCCGTAGTTAAGTTTCGCATCTGCCTTGACGGACGCCACGTCCGACGCAGAAATGCGTTCTGCAAGATCGAGATCGCCCGATTGCAGGTTGGCCAGACGTACCGTTGTATCCGGGATCGGCAGGAACGTGACCGTATCAATGAAAATATTGTCCTTGTTCCAGTAATCGGCGAATTTCTCCAGAACGATACGGTCCTGCTGGATGCGTTCCACAAATTTGAAAGCACCGGAGCACACGGGTTTCGTATTGAACTTGGCGCCCAGCTCCTTACCAGCTGTCGGCGAAATCATCATGCCGGCGCGGTCTGAAAGCTGCGCCAGAAGGCTGGCATCCGGGCTTTTCAGTGTGAACTTGACTTGGTATGGCCCAGTCGCTTCGACCTTGGCAACAGATGCGAGTTCGCTTTTGCGGCGCGATTCCGGCAGCGTCATGTTGCGGTCGATATTGTAAACCACCGCTTCGGCGTTAAACGGCGTGCCATCGTGGAAGACGACGCCTTCACGCAAGTCCATCGTCAACGTGCCGCCATTGTCACCCCAGGCCCATTTGGTGGCCAACTGTGGAATGATGGAGAGATTATTGTCGAGATCGACCAGCTTGTCGCACAGGCTGGTGTAGACGATGCGGCCAACGAATGTGCGCGACTGAGCGGGATCAAGCACATCGGCATCGTCCATCAGGCCAATCCGCAAGTCGGCGGATAGTGCCGATGTTGCCATCAGTGAGCTTACAAAAAGAAGTCCGGAAAGTTTTTTCAGTCGTTTCATGATCTCTGTTCCTCTGGTGATTTTTCAACAAGCCGGTTTTCCGGTCTTTTGTTTTCAAAGTGTGGGCGGCTTTAAGACTTGGTCGTCTCCTCAATGAATGCTGGCTGATCGCTCTGTTCCATCGATGTCTGGCGGATCAGTCGTTCCTGAAGCGTCAGCAGGTGCGTGCGCATGGCCTCTCCGGCCCGCGCAGGATCCCGCGAAGCGATGGCCTCGATGATATCCGTGTGTTGATCGCGCGATTCACGCAGTGTTTTATGCTGCTTGCGAGCGCGTTCGCGCACCGATTGCCAAACCGGGTCCTGACGAACGCGGTTGATGACATCGAAGAGCGAGAGGAAAAGCTGATTGCCAGCCGACTGTGCGATGAGCCGGTGCAGAGAACCGTCCCAAAGCTCGCGCCAATCCGCATCCGTTCGCTCATAAATCTTGTCGCGCAGATCCCGCATGCGCTCAATATCGGCGTCCTTGGCGCGCAGTGCAGCCAGTTGTGCCAGTTGCGGCTCCAGTCTCAGGCGCACTTCCATGATTTCCATGAAATTGGTTCCGGTCACCAGACTGGCAGCGTGATCGCTCCAGCTGTCCGGCCTCTGGCCCAAGAACGTGCCGGCACCCTGCTTGCGCCAGATTAGCCCTTCAGCCTCAAGAACCTCCAGTGCCCGGCGGATTTCGCGCCGGCCTACACCAAATCGCTCTGAAAGCGCTCGCTCTGTCGGCAATTTCCCATCGGCGGCAAGGGTGGTGACGCGCAACAGTTCACGCAAACGCTCCAAAGCGTAGTTGGAATTCTCAACAGCAATGTCGCCTGGTTTCTCGTTCAATGGTTCGCACCAATTTATGATTGGTTCAATGAAGCTGTTCGCGGACCTTTCGTCAAGCCGCTTTTTTCAGCGATACGCAAAATGATGGAAAATGAGGCAGAAAGGGTGGATTGGATGATATTGGTTCGAGGCCAAACACTATTAGATGCGCTGCCTCTGACACTAAGAGAGCCAATCCGTCGAGCATTAAATAGTGAACAGAGCCAGAGAGCGCGTTCGAAGCGGTACGGACCAATCAGAAGCCGGCGGCCAAATGGAGGGAGCCACCTTTGTCGCTTTTCGCAGGCACAGGCTCCCTCCTGTTGACGATTGCCTTTATGCCTTTCAGCCGACAATCCGCATCAACACGCTCTTCCCTACATCGATGCTGTAAAGCGACGAGAAAACTCGACATTGCTCCAAAGCGAGGCAGGATACAGCGCGTTAGTCTTCTACAACGACGATCTCCGAATTCCAGTTTTCCGGCAGTGGATTGGGTCGCGTGATCTGAATGTCTTCTGTGACGAGATCGGAAACGCCCTTGGCGAAAATTCCGGGAATTCCGTTCGGATAGTCTATCAAGCCAATGATTTTGCCGTCAGGACCAAAGCGCCATGCGTTCACGCGGCCAGCACTTTTATCGCCGATGGGAAAGCGGTCGAAGCGGTCTTCGATGGTTGGGCGAATGTCGTAACACAGACCGGTTTTCAGCGGGCCGGCATGTTGTTTCAAGGAAATCCGGCGCAGGACAACATTGGATATGCCGCCTTGCTGTTCGGCCACCATGTTGATCGCACCTTCCATCGATCCCGAAACGTCCTCTATCAAGATGTTGCTGACGGTACCTGCTGGAAACTCTTCTGGTCTGCGATCAAGAACGTTGATGGTAATCGCTTCACCCGAGCCCCAGAATCCCGCCGGTGTCTCGTGGCAATCCACCAAGATACGTACGAAGCGAATGCCCTCAACCAACCCGCCATCCCGCGAGAAGATTCCAAGTCCCCGATTTGATTTTTCGATGCGGACATCTTCAAACGAAATATTGCGGAATGGCGAAAAGCTTTCTGTTCCCAGTTTCAGTGCGCAGGAACGGCTTTCCACGATGCAGTTTCGAACGGTCACGTTTTCGCATGGTCCGGTCAGCGATCCATCTTCGCGGCGTGTCGTTTTCAGGACGATACCATCGTCGGCGGTTCGGAACGTGCTGTCGAAAATTTGCACGTTGCGGCAACCGTCGATCACTATACCATCGGTGTTGGGCATGCGGCGGTCGTTATCGACTTCGACGCCCTTGACCTCGATATTCTCACAACCGGCAAAATGCATTGTCCACATCGGTGAATCGTGAATGCGTAGACCTTCGATGCGGATGTCGCGGCAATCGTCCAGAACAAGAATGCGCGGGCGATAGCGTGACGCGGTAAGGGTTCCCATATCACCGTCATCACCCTGCGTGTATTTCGTTGAACCTGCACAGAAAATGCGCCCGCCGCCAACAAGCGCCATGTTTTTAGCACCCACCGCCGTCATCATGGCCCTGTCGCTTTCCTCGGCGACTATGGCCACGGTGGTCTGTGCGTAGGCGTCGTAATCAGGGATGAAATGGAGCTCCGCGCCATCTGCGATCTCGATCGTCAGATCGGAGCGCAGACGCACCCCTCCGCACCGGTGAATGCCGGGTTCCAGAATAACATGCAGTGCACCCGCATGGCTATCGAACAGGGCTTGCAACTTATAAGTAATTTCATCGGCTTGGGATGAAATACGAACGACTTCAGACTCTGACATGGGTAACCTGCTGGTTTATGCGACATTCAAGAAGGATGGCCCGCAATCTACGGGCCATTTGATTCAGCAACGGGTTTGAAGGAGTGCTGCGATATAGCCGTAGCAAAATGCGAAAGCGACCTGCTGCTGGTTATCACCTGAAAGCGTTGGCGCGTGGTCGGGCATGACCATGTACTGGTAACCGGTGTCGCGCAGTGCATCGAGAACCGCAGGCATGTCGATGTCGCCGTCTTCAAGGAAGCTCTCACGGAAAGAATAGCGTTTGCCGACGATGTTGCGGAAATGGATGTTCATGATCTTGCCGCGTTCGCCGAACCAACGCGTGATGGCAGGCACCTCGGTGACATCCTCGACCATTTCGCCAAGAGTGCCGATGCAGAAATTCAGGCCATGAACCGGGCTCTCATGCATCTGAACAAAGCGCTTCATTCCTTCCACGGTTCCCAACACGCGTGTCACGCCCATAAAGCCGGGTGGTGTCGCGGGGTCATGCGGATGGCAGGCAAGACGGATATTGACGGACTCGGCGACGGGAACCACACGCGCAAGAAAATAATCCACGCGCTCCCAAATCGTGTCCTCATCGATGGCGCCGATGCCATCAGGGGTAGGTTCGTCAGGGTTTGCCAGATCCAGGCGAAAGGCCTCTGCCATATAACCGCCACGGCCCGGTTCCATCGGCGTGCGTGGAATGCCGATATAGTTGAAGTTATAACGCACTGACGGAATGCCTGCAGCCGCGCAATTCTCGATCAGGCGGCAAATGCCATCGATCTGCTTGTCGCGATCAGGGCCGGCCAGCATGATATCCTTGCATGGCACATCACGATCGACGCGGGTCGATGGCAATGGTAACTGTGTCATGTCGAGTATAAGGCCGAAGCTCTCGATCTTCTCGCGGAAGGCCTCCAATGTTGGGCGATCCCAAGTTCGCCAGTCACCCGGCGGCGTTGCCGAAATGTTGTTTACACCAAGCTGCTTCATAACCCGGTAATCGTCGTCATGGCGTGCGGGAATTTGCGTTCCGAGATACATGTGCGTTCCTCTAATTGACATTCGATGGGCCCGTTATCGGCCCGGATTATAGCACGGCTCTGCCAGCCCCTGATAAGGCAGGTCAACGACGTAGACGTCGCCACCCGGACCTGTGCCGCCCGCTCGAAGCGTGGTGATGAAGGCGGTTTTCAGATCGTTGCCGATGAAACAGATATTCGTCGGGTTTGGGACGTCAATGCGAATTTCAGCATCTATTTTACCATTCGGCGTCATACGCAAAACGCGGCCACTATCGCTGGCTGCGATCCAGTAGCAACCATCCGCATCCATCGCCGCACCGTCCGGGCGACCGCCGAGGGTGACTTTGTCCGCAAACAACCGACCATTGGTAAAGTCACCTGTGGCGGGATCGTAATCATGGACCAACACATAGGGATCGAGAGGGTTCGAATCTGACACATACATGGATGCACCATCCGGGCTCCATGCAAGGCCGTTTTGTGTTCTGAAACGCCCGCCCCGTTCCAGAACTTTCCCGCTGGTCTCTATGCTGAACAGCGTACCGAAGGCTCCGGGGGCAGACGTATCCGGAGCCATGGAGCCGGACCAGAACCGTCCCTGCCGGTCGCACGCGCCGTCATTCATCCGCCAACCGGGTGTGAGATCTGGCCCCGCACCAAACTCAAGTTCTACGACACCATCAACTATAGAAAGCCTGGCAAAGCCGCGCTCTGTGGAAGCTATGAAGCCGCCATCTGCATGGACAGCCAGAGCCCCAACGCGCAGCGGCAAGTCAAACCGTTCGACAACGCCATCGGGGTACGTGACCCGGTACAATGCGGCGCCGGGAGAGTCGACCCATGTCACACGCGCATGTTCCGGCTCCCATACCGGCGTTTCCCCAACGGTGCAGCCTGTCCGGGCTATTCGTTCAGCGGTAAAGTGCGTCGGGTGATGTCCTGTCATGCTTTTTCAATCTGCGCTTAGGTCTCAGGCCGACGGCGTCAGGCGACGTTCGGTTTGCTTGTCAAACAACAGTGCCTTGCCGTCTGCAACGCGCAATGCGATGTCTTCCCCCATGTGAAGGGGACTGCGGCTTTTGGATGAAACAAGGATCTGACCAACCGGGCTGTCGCATATCACGGTCGTATCCGAACCGGTCGTCTCAACAGCGCGAACGGTGGCGGGCAAGGCATCGACGGTATCGTGTGACACCACCTCCAGATATTCGGGTCGGATGCCGACCACCACCTCGCGCCCGGCAAAGGCACTGTAATTACCCGGCACCGGCAACCGACTCTGGCTGTCGCGCAGCGCGAGACTTTTTCCGTCGGCATCGATCGTCGCGTTCATCATATTGATGGCCGGTGAGCCGATGAAGCTTGCCACGAAGATGCTGTCGGGCAAATCGTACAGTTCCAAAGGTGTACCGGCCTGTTCGACGCGGCCATCGCGCAAGACGACGACCTTCTGTCCCATCGTCATGGCCTCGACCTGATCATGCGTGACGTAGACCGACGTCGTGTTCAGGCGGTGATGCAGATCGCGGATTTCACCGCGGACCTGGCTGCGCAGCTTGGCGTCCAGGTTCGAAAGCGGCTCGTCGAAGAGAAAGACAGCAGGGTTGCGCACGATTGCACGGCCCATGGCCACACGCTGGCGCTGACCGCCCGAAAGCTCCTTCGGCAAACGGTCCAGAAGCTTTTCGAGCCCGAGCACCTGCGCCACCTGATCGATCTTCTGATTGATCTCGTCTTTGGGGCGTCGCGCAAGGCGCAAGGCGAAGCTCATGTTTTCGCGCACGGTCATCTGCGGATAGAGCGCGTAACTCTGGAACACCATGGCGATGTCGCGCTGCTTTGGCTCAAGGTCGGTGACATCGCGTCCGCCGATGTGGATTTCGCCATCACTGGCCGTCTCCAACCCGGCGATGATCCGCAACAACGTCGACTTTCCAGAACCACTCGGCCCGATCAACACACAAAACTCGCCCTCGGCGATGTCGATCGACACATCCTTTATGACGTCAACGACACCAAACGACTTGGAAACGCCCCGTAGGGAAACTGCACCCATTTCATTCCTCTTAAGATTGTTTCTGCGCAAGTGGCGCGATTAGCCTTTGACCGCGCCGGCCATAATGCCGCGATTGAATTGTCGCTGAAGCAGAAGATAAACGATGACGCTTGGGGCCATGGCGATGAGTGTCGCCGCAACCAGAATGTTCGGCGTTATCGTGTCATCCACTCTAAGCGAACCCAGTGCCACAGGCAGCGTCATCAGTTCCTTGTCGTTCACCACGATGAGTGGCAACAGGTACTGGTCCCAGATCATGATGAAGCCGAAGATCAGCACGGTTCCAAGTGCCGGACGCACCAGCGGAAGAATGACCCGGTAGAAGATTTGCCACTCGCTGGCACCATCGATGCGCGCCGCTTCTTCCAATTCCATTGGTATCGCACGCATGAACTCGGTCAGCATGAAGATTGAAAACGCCCAACCGACGACCGGCAGGATCATTGCCAGATAGGTATTATAGATCGACACATTGATGATCGGTATTTCTTTCTGCATCACCAGATATAGTGGGATGGCAATCACTTCTTCCGGCAGCATCAACGTGCACAAGATAAGCAGGCTGACGATGGCAGCGCCGCGAAATTTCTTGCGAGCCAGAGCATAGGCAGCCAGCGCACTGACCGTGACTTGCAGACCCGTGCCGACAATCACCACGATTACCGAGTTCATCAGATAGCGCCAGACCTTCATGTCGAAAAGCGCGATCCGGAAGTTCTCCAGCGTCGGGTTTTGCGGGATCAGTGTCAATTGACCGGGTTTCAGGCTGACGCCACTGAAGGCGGTAACCAACGCACCCCAGAAAGGGCCGACAAAGATAACGATCAGGATGGCATAGAGGCCATACCGGGCCAGGTTGAGCAGATGAGAAGTTTTCATCGGACGCCTCTTACGCGGTGAGCTTGGATTTGACCTTCATGTGCAGCAACGTCAGCGCGACGGTAAACAGCAGCAGCATGAACGAGACGGCGGAGGCGTAGCCATAATTCAGTTCTTCGAACCCGACTTTGTAGATATGTGTCATGATGGTTGACGTCGAACCAGCCGGACCGCCACCAGTGGTCGCATAGACCTCGGCGAAAACTCGGAAGCCTCGAATGAAAGACAGCATCAGGACAACTGAAATCGATGGGATGATGCCCGGCAGTGTCACATGCCAAAGCTTGCGCCAGGCACTGGCACCATCGACGCTTGCAGCGTCATAAAGCTCCCGGTTCACGCCAACCAGACCGGCGACAAAAATGACCATGTCATAGGGAGCGCTCTTCCAGGCGCTCATCAGGATCAACACCCAGAGAGCCTGGTTCGGATCGGATAGGAAGCCCTGCGGTTCTATTCCGATAAAGCCGAGAATTGAATTGACGAGGCCGTAATCGGCAGAGTTGAACAGAATGCGCCAGATTTCGGCAATGATGGCTACGCTGGTGATCGCCGGAAGAAAGACTGCTGTTCGGATGATACCGAGATGGCGCGCCGGGCCTTCGAGGGTCAACGCCATGAAGAAGGCGAGAACACAAGCCGAAAGTGTTCCGACGATAACGTAGATGGTCGTGTGGATGACCGCGCTGCGCAGAGCAAGGTCGCTGAAGGCACGATAGAAGTTATCCAGCCCGACCCATTTGCTCTCGGAATAGAACTGCACATCGTAAAACGACATGGAGAAACCCGAGACCATTGGATAGAACTTGAACCATGTGAAGATGATCAACGCTGGTGCAAGAAACAGCCAGGGCGTCATCACGGTGCTTAGACGCCGTTTGGCGGGACGCCGCGCCGTGCCAGACTTGGTCTTGACGCTACCGACAGCGGAAGTTTGGGGCGTAACGGACATGTTGACCTCAGAGACAGTGCTCGTTGCATGCGCCGCAGTTTGTCTACCGCGACGCATGAAAGCTGTTTACTGTTGGGAAGCGGAGAGTGCGTTCTGCCCACTTAACTCGATCTTGACCTGTTCGTTCAGGGCCTTCAGTTCGGTCGGAACATCCGCATCGCACTGTGCTAGAATACGGTTGAAACCTTCACCGGTGACAGTGCGGATAGCCGTCCAGTTCGGAACAGCAGGCATATAGTGGCCGTATTTGTCGAAGGTCTCCTTGAACACCATCCAGCGCGGATCTTGACGAACGGCGTTTACGTCGACTTTCGTATTTACGGGCAGACGTACGATCGGGGTCCGTCCTGAGCCCTGCGCCATCGCGATTTCCTGACCCTTCGGCGAGACGAGGAACGCCAGGAACTTGTTGGCGGCGTCTTCATCCTTGACGCTTTTCAGCAGATAAGCGCTGGTACCTTCCGAAAGGGAAGCAATACCACCGGGACCAGCAGGCAACATGACGACTTCCGTCTTATCCTTACCCGGCTCCGCATCGATCTGTGGGATGTGATAGGGGCCGGAAACGAAGATGCCAGTCTGGCCGGAACGGAATGTCGGCAGCGTATCGCCCGTCGTGGCGTTGATGGCGCCCGGCTGAGCCAGCTTGTCGCAGATCATACCACGCACATAGGTCAGCGCTTCGGCAACTTGCGGCGTATCGAGCGTTGGCACGAACCCGTCCGGCAACTGCTTGACGTAATCACCGCCCGCCTGCCAGATGAAGCTGCTCATGAACCAACTCGCATAACCACGCGTGGTTGAGCCGGGAATTGCCATGCCGAACGTATCTGCCTTACCGTTGCCATCCGGGTCCTGCTTTGTGAAGGCTTCGGCCAGCTTGCGCACATCGTCCCAGGTCTTTGGCTGCGGCATATTCAGCTTTTCTCGCCAGTCCTTGCGAATAAACATCGCGAAGGACTGAGCCGAGATCGGCACCGAATAAAACTGACCATCGCTGGCCTTCGCCCCATCCCACGCCGATGTAGAGACATCCTGACTGCCGGCGATCTTCGATGGATCGATGGGCTTCAGAATGCCCATCTGGTTCATCTGACCCATGGCAGTCGTATCATTCAAGACGATGTCGGGGAGAGTGCGACCGGCAGCGGCGCGGGCAAGACGTTGCTCGAAGTCGATGCCCGTATTGAAGGTCTCGACCTTGATCCCGCTATCTGCCGTAAACGCATCCGTCAGCGCCTTCAACACGCTGATCGATTCATCCGTTTGCCTAGACCAAACGCTGATGGATTGGGCCTGTGCGCCATGAGCGCCACACAAAACTGCGCAGCCAACGAGCAGAGACTTCAAAGACGTTTTATGCATTCGCACCTCCCACATTTCGCCGATTGAGGCACAGAACGAAATCCGCCCCAAGTTAGATGATGACTTAAGCTAAGTCATAAGATGATACAAGTAATTTATGTGTTTACATACGATGAATTAGGAACTCCTGTAATAGGCTGGCTCACTTTCCTGACTTTTGAGCATCTGCACGGGCGTCACCGTTGCTTCACCTTTGCCCACCTAATTCAAAGCTGGAGGGACAATACTTTTATCGAAGCGCTGACCACGCAAGACATCGCGAACTTCCGGCTATGACCTGTCTACCGAACGATCTGTCGGATCGGGATCAACGACATTGAACCGCACCGGGTTTGCCGGAGGCTCCAACTTCTGAGAGACCTGAAGTCCGCAACCGTGCCATCCGTATGGTGCTGGACCACGAAGCCGAGCATCCATCACGCTGGGCTGCCATTTCATCTATCGCTGCCAAGATTGGCTGCTCGCGAGCCACCCAGCACGAATGGGTGAAGAAGACTGAGGTCGGCGGCAAGCGAGCAGGTCTGCCGAGCTATGTCGCAGAGAAGATGAAGGCTCTTGAGCGGGAGAACCGCGAGCTTCGCTAGGCCAAGAGATTCTGCGTAAAGCCTCTGCCTGTTTCGCGATGGCCCCTTTCGGCGAATGCAGGCATTCGCCTGTCGGGTGCGAGGAGCTCGACCGCCCCTTCAAACGATGATCTCGTTCATTGACGAGCACCGTGGCGTGTTCGGGGTCGATCCGCGCCCGCAGCGATATCAGCCTGAAGATCGAGATACGTCGTGTCTTCGAGCAGAACTTCCGCGTCTATGGCGTGCGCAAGGTCTGGTGGCAATTACAGCGGGAGGGCTTCGACATCGCCCGCTGTACTGTCGCTCGGCTTATGAGGGCAATGGGGCGGCAGGGCATCATTCGCGGCAAACCGATCAGTATGACGATCGGCGATAAGACCGCCCCATGTCCACTCGACCGGGTGAACCGACCCTGCTTTGCACCAGCGCCAAACATGTTGTGGTTTTCAGATTTCACCTATGTGGCAACATGGCATGGCTTCGTCGATGGGGCCGAAGAACGATATTACGCCATGCTGGACGCACCGACCGTGGCCGCATAACTTAAACGAAATAGCCTCCGGCAAACCCGGTGCGGTTCACCTGGGTCGACATCATCAATACTAATCTTTAGTATCGCCCGATCGAAGAAATGTACCGCGACCGCTATCGGAACAACTCTCTTTCCGCAGCAACTGGTCGTAGCCCAGTCGCGCTCGATGCAGGGTGCGAAAGGGTATGCTCGATGCCGCGCAGCTCGGCAAGACCTTTGAGCCGCCCGATTGCAGGATAGCCTGGTTGTGCCCCACGGGTGAGATCATCGAGAATCTCCTGGCCGTGATCCGGGCGCATGAAAATCTCATGGTCGTTCCGACCGGTCGATTTCCGTCGACGCTCTTCGTCGATGAGGGCCGCGACGACTGCCACCATGTCGGTGTCGCCATCAAGATGGTGGTCTTCGAAGAACGAGCAGGGAAAGCCTTGTGCTTCGCGGCTGACGTTGCGCAGATGAGCAAAGTGAATGCGTGGCGCTAGACGCTGCACCATGGCCGGAAGGTCGTTGTCTGGACGAGCCCCTAAAGAGCCTGTGCAGAAGGTAACACCATTGGCGTTTCGGTCGACGGCGTCGAGTATCTTCACATAATCTGCTTCGGTCGAGAGAATGCGCGGCAAGCCGAGTAACGGCCATGGAGGATCATCGCCGTGGGCGCAGAGGCGCATGTCAAGCTCCTCTGCAACCGGAACGACCTCCGATAGGAAAGCAATCAGATTGTCTCGGAGTTTGTCGGCACCAATACTGTCATAGTGGGAGAGTGCATCGCGTAGTTGCTCTACGCTATAGCCATCGGACGAGCCGGGCAGGCCAGCGCCGATATTCGTAGAGAGGGCGGCGATCTTGCCCGGCGACATCATCGCGAAACGCCTCCGCGCGTCCTCGACCAATTGGTCCGGGTAGTCCTCAGTCGCACCCGTACGCAGCAACACATTGATATCGAAGGCTACGAAATCGACGAGGTCGAAACGCATTGCGCGCGCACCGTTGCGGGTTTCCCAACGCAGGTCCGTACGCGTCCAGTCCAGGACCGGCATGAAATTATAACACACAGTCGAAATTTTCGCCCGTGCGAGCCGGCGAAGAGTTACCTTCCAAGCTTCGATATGGGACTTCCAGTCACCGGTCATCGTTTTGATGGCTTCGGAAATTGGAATGCTTTCTACGAGTTCCCACTCTAGGCCACCTGCACGAACCTCATCCTGACGCTTGAGGATTTCGTCCAAACTCCACGCTGTGCCCGTTGGTACATGATGCAGCGCGCTGACAATCCCCTGGGCGCCCGCCTGTGCAGCATCGCGCACACTCACCTTGTCAATCGGGCCAAACCAGCGCCAGATATGTCGCATTCTAAGTTCCTTTATAGGCCAGGGTTAAATGGCGATGCTGGAGAGAGTGTTTGAATGGGCACCTTTGGCAAAAGCTGCGACAGCTCGGATGGGAGATCCCGAACCGCCGGCGATTGGCAGCGGCAAGGTGATTAGGAATGAGAAGACGGGGACGTCCCCGAGCCTAGCGAAATTCTCGCCAATCAGAACACCTGCTTCCAGCATCATATTGTGCGCCGGGAAATCGGTGCTTCCAAAGCAATCGAGCGAGAGGCAATCCGAACCGACGATGCGAACACGGCGGTCGAGAAGATATTGCGAAGCCTCGCGCGACAGGCCCGGCCAGTCGCTGAGAAAGCTTGGGTGATCTCCCGGATCCTCCCAGAAACGATCCCAGCCGAAATGGAAGAAGACCGCATCACCGGCGCGGATTTCGCCATGCTCGGCTTCAAAAGTTTTTATTCGCTCGACGCCTACGGCTTCCCGCGGTCCACAATCGCGGGCATCTATCTTCGTCATTCGGCCGAAGAAGGTCTGCAAAGCAACGCTATCAATTGCAGCCGCACCCTTGACGAAGTGCAGAGGGGCGTCGAAATGCGTGCCGGTGTGCTCGCTCATACTGAGGGAATGATTGCAGGCCAGGTCGCCATGATCATAGCTCTCCACAATTTCGTGACAGAAGAAGGGATGCGATGGCCATACAGGGACGCTTGGAGTGAGCCTATGGGTGAGGTCGACAAGGGTCATTTCTGAGCCGAATGCCCGTGTTAATGTCGCTATATCCATGTCAGGTGACCTTCGGCCGGGGTACGATTGCAACGATCAAGATGATCAGAGCGCCGGTCAGGACAAAGCGAACACCTACTTGCATCTGGAAGGTATTCAGCATTGTGGCCATCAGGTTGAAGAACAGCGCCGCGCCCCAGATACCCACCGCATTGGCTTGCCCGCCAGCGACACTTGTGCCGCCTAGTACAACAACTGCGATGGCCTCAAGAAGATAGGTATCGCCCATGTTGAGTGCCGCGCCGCCGGAAAATCCAGAAAGAAGGAAACCTGTTAGAGCCGCCGAGACTCCGCAAAAGAGATAGGCAAGCAACCGGACCCGCGTTACAGGCACCCCAGCCAGTCGAGCGGCACGCTCACTTTGGCCAATTGCGAGCAACTGCCGGCCCCAGACACTACGGGCGAGGATGAAGGCGACCGCTATAGTGAGGGCGATAACGGCGATCGGCATGACGCGCATGCCACCGATCGACCACAGGGTGAATGCCGAAAGTGCTGCCGGGGGCTTCAGTGTCGCTTCGCCGCCAAGATTGAAGGCCAGCGACTGGAACACAAAACTCCAGGCAAGTGTTGCAATAATTGGCGGCAGACGTAGAAGGCTGATCGCCAGAAAATTAGCAATACCTGCCAGAGCGCCGACTACCATGGCGACGGCCAAGCCCGGAAGGATCATTTCGTTGCTACCGCTCATCACCGACATCGATAGGTAGGCTGCCAACGTTAGAACTGATGGCATGGAAAGGTCGATATTGCCGGGTCCGGACGAAATCACCAGCATCTGGCCGGTTCCGACCACCACGCTGAACGCGGCAAAGGCAAGAGCTGACGACAAGGTCGGCACAGCACTTCCGAGACCGGAGTAAGAGATGGTTACGATCCACATAACAAGTGCTACGATGAATCCGTAAGTCCAGGGTTTCAGGGCATTTCGGCTCATGACTTTTTCTCCGTGAGCAGGACGCGTCCGGCCAAAACAAGGAAAAGTATTCCTCCCTGAGCGCCGATCTGCCACGTCGACGGAACCTGCAGGAAGCTGAGAAGTGATCCTGCGAGAGCAAGCGTCAGAGCGCCGATAACAGTGCCGACCGGGGATACGATGCCGCCGGTAAATACCCCTCCACCGAGAATGACGGCGCCGACGCCCAGAAGCGTGTAAGCCGGGGCGATGTTTGGATCGCCCGAGGTCGTCAGCCCCGTGAGCGTAATGCCTGCGATGATGCCGAGAGCACCCGCTGCCGAGTAGATCGCCGATCGGATGACGGTGATCGACCAGCCGGCGCGCTGAATGGCCCGCGGATTGCCACCTGCACCTCGTAGCACCACACCATATGAAGAACGGCTGATGATGAAATGACCCACGGCAGCGGCCAGAATGGCAAGCAGAACGGGCAGGGGAATAAATGGCGGGCGCCATGCCATGAAACCCAGCAACCAGGGAGGCGCGGTGCCGCCAGGGGCCGGAAGTATCATAACCGCGCTGCCCAGCCATATGAACGACATGCCAAGGGTCACGATGATTGATGGCAATTGTCTGACATGGATCAGCAACCCGACAACGGCATAGACAACAACGCTTCCTAAGTAGATCGCAATCGCCAGCGTGGGTGCCTTGTCCAGATAGAGCGCGGTTACGCAGGTTATAAAGCCCACGAAAGCGCCGATAGACAGGTCGATATCGCCAAGCATGATGACAAGCATTTGTGCCAGCGATGCGAACATCAACGGGACCGCCAGTTTAAACAATAGTGTGAAGCCAAAATAGCTCATCGCCGTTGGCCGGATCCAGAAAATGACGGCGAGCATGATAACGAGGGCAATTGCTGGCAAGCCGATCTGCAACGCCGGTGCCAGACGTTCTCCCAAGCCGCGGTTCTGCCCAGATGGGATGATCTCAACCATTGGCGCCTCCGAACGATGCTTCAAGAACGCGGTTATGGTCGATCTCATCGCTTCGCAACTCTGCAACGGCTTTGCCCTCACGGAAAACGTATAGGCGGTCGCAGTTCTTCAACTCTTCGAATTCTGTTGTGTACCAAATAAAGGTGCGACCGCGTGCGGCCTCTTCACGGATCAACTTGTAGACCTCCTGCTTCGTCCCGACGTCCACACCGCGCATCGGATCGTCCAGCAGGATGACCTGACCATCAGATGCAAGCGCGCGGGCGAAAAGCACCTTTTGTTGATTTCCGCCGCTGAGTGCCAAGATGGGAGTGTCGATCGTCGGAGCCTTAACCTTCAACCGTTTCGACCATGTTTCGGCAAGCGCGCGTGCTGCCGGACTGGAAATGATGCCACCTTTCTGGAGCGCATTGAGACTGCGGATGGTTAGATTATCGGCAATCGACCAGAGCGGCATGATGCCCTCGACACCGCGATCACCCGCCACAAAGGCTACCGGAATCTTTCTCATGGCCATATAGATGGCGCGCAGCCGCTCGCGTTGACCGTGACCGTCCAGGCCTGCAAATCCTATGATCTCGCCTACGGCAGCCCTGATCGGGAAATCTGCTTCGTCGATACCCGTATGATCGACCACAATTCTATCTTGAATTTCACTTCTGGCCACCATCGCTCTCTCGCCGGGCACTTCGATATTTCCCATCATGCCGACCAGTTTAGAGCGCGTCAGACCGGACGCCGGGCGGTCTGCGACAATCGCGCCATCCATCATCACCACTACGCGGTTGCAGACGTCGAGAATTTCGTTGAGCCGGTGTGTGATCAGGATGCAGGCGACACCGCGCGCAGATGCCATTCGAATGTAGGTCAGCAGCTGTTCCGCTGGCTTGTGGCCCAAAGCCGAAGTCGGCTCGTCGAGAATGACACAGCGGACATGGCCTTGGGTTTCGGTAAAGGCGCGGGCGATCTCGACCATCTGTCTCTCACCAATCGAAAGATCACCGATCTTTGCGTCCACGTCGATTCCATGCCCTGGAAAAATATCGTCCAATGCTTGTGTGACAAGCGCGCGCGCTTTACGCCGCCACGCAAAGCCGCACAGACTGCGGTGGACGATCCTCGTGTTTTCCGTTGCCGATAGATTTGCGCAAAGCGAGAGCTCCTGAAAAACGCAACGCAAACCGTTAGTCTTGGCTTCGGAAGTTCCCCAACGGTCGACGGCGTGCCCATCGTAAACGAACGTTCCCTCCGTCCTTTGGAAGGCACCTGACAGCACGTTCATCAAGGTCGACTTGCCAGCACCATTATGGCCGACCAGCCCCAGGACTTCACCTTTGGAAAGGGTGAAGTCTACGCCGACCAACGCGTGGACTGCACCGAAGCTCTTGCGGACCCCGCGGGCCTCAATAAGAAGGCCCGCGGCGGTGTCTGCGGCAGCTGGGAGGAAAGCCATCGTTTTGTTGCCTTACTTGGGAGCCGGAACCAGTGGAAGAGGCTCCTTTTTCACGTTTGCATCGATGATTTTAGCGACCAGTTCTTGCGGATAGTCGGCATTGACAACGCCGCCATCCGGCACCGTTTTTAGCCAGGCATCGAGATCAGTTTGCTGGATCTGTAGCAACGGCACTTCGATAAATTTTGGCATTTTCTTGCCGGCCAGCAGTTGCTGCGCGACCCAGAAGGCAACCTGGGAGACGGAAGGGGTTGCACCGAGCGAGAACGTTTCATAGCCATTTGCATCGTGCTCTTGTTTCCAGAGCGCAAGCTCGTCCTGTCTGTTGCCCATGATGATAATCGGCAACTGGCGACCAGCAGCTTTGAAAGCCTGTGCTGCGCCGTAGCCATCACCGCCCTGGGTCAGGACACCATCTATCTGCGGCAGGGACGGCAGGATGCCGGACACTTCTTTCTGTGCCACTGTTGCCGTCCACTGGCCATAGACTTCACCAACCTTCTTATAGTTGGGGTGGGCCTGGAAAGCTTTCTTGACGCCTTCATTCAACCGCTTGTCGAAGCCGTCTCCTGCCATCCCGCGGATTTCGAGAATATTCGCAGGTTTGTTACCAAGTTTGCTGGAAATGTAGTCCATTTCCGCCTTGGCATAGGAATCCAAATTGTAATCCACGACATAGGCGCACGGTTCGGTCACGCCGCTGGCAAAAGCAACCACCACAATCCCCGCATCACAGGCGTCTTTGATTGCACCGTTCAGGGCAGTATCAGAACCGGCCAAAACAATGATGGCGTCGTAGCCTTGCAGGATAAGGTTCTGGATTTGTGATGCCTGCTCCGTGACGGAATTATTGGAACTGACCACTGTGGTGCCAGCGATTTTCTTCTCGCCCACAGCCTTGGCGCCCATTGCTTCGAAACTCTTGATCATGACCTGGCGAAATGAATTGCCGGCATAAGAATTGCTGAATGCAATCTTTTTTCCGCTTGTGTCTGTGGTAGCCACGCCATCTTGAGCAGCGGACGCACCCGAAAGCATTGCGCCGGTCATGAGCGACAACGCAACGGTTTTAACGATTCCGAATTTCATGATTCATATTCCTCCCTGAGTCAGATCAAGGCGCTATCGGCCTCAGCTGAACGCTGCCCGAAATTTATCGGCAAGCGTTCCTCTCCATCCCGTGCTCCCGAAAACAATTAAATACTACCATGGCAGTATGTCAACACAGTTATAGATTGTCGGCGAATTATATGCGATTCAGAGTATGCAAAGCCTATTTAATAAGCGGAGATTCAATTTTGGGACGTCGACCGAATCGAGGAGCGGCCAAGGCCTCAAGTCCAGAAATACAGGCGCGATCGGTGCTGCAGGCCATAAACCCTCGCCAACCAATCGCGGCGCAAATCTATGAGCAATTGAGGCGTGCCATCACTTCCCTGTCGATGCTCCCGTCTGAGGCGCTGAGCGAGAAGGAGCTATCTTTGCAATTGGGTGTAAGCCGCACGCCGGTTCGTGAGGCGCTAATTCGTCTAGCAGACGAAGGGCTCATCGATATTTTTCCGCAACGTGGAAGTTTCGTTGCACCTATTCGTCTCCGCGATGTCGAGGAAGCCCAATTCATCAGGGAATCTCTGGAAGTCGCGGTGGCCAAGCGCCTATCCGCGGGATGTTCTTCTCGTTTCCTCGCCGAAGTCAAAAGCAATCTCTCTGATCAAGAGAAAGCCGTCAGCGCTGAAGCCTTGGATCTTTTTCTTGAACTGGATGAAGCGTTTCACAGGAGTTTTTGCGAAGAGGCTGGCTTGTCGAAGAGCTGGCGCGTGATCCAGACTGTAAAGTTGCAGATGGATCGTGTGCGATATTTGAGCCTTCCCGATCTTGGGCATCTGCGGGCATTATTGGTACAACACCGATCGATTGTCGATGCGATAGAATCGGGGGATGCCGAACTTGCGGGAGCCGCGATGGCTCTGCATCTGAAGGAAGTACTAAAAACCGCACAAAAGCTCAGCGAACAAAGGCGCGATCTCGTCGAACACTAAACGCGTGCCAAGATCAATGAATGAATATTTGAATGATAATGCGCCGTCGAGGGTTGGTCCACTGTAGACCCAGCAGAACACTTCCCGAGGAAGGTACTATGCTGCCCGGTAGGTGGTAACTCCGCAGGTCGCTTTGCTTTCCTGTTCGTTCAGATGATCAGGGGCGAGACATGCTGTCGGCCATCCTCTATGGCCTCCGCATAAGCCTGATCGTGGGCTGGGTTCTGCCGCGCTCGCTTTTATCATAGGCACCGCGTTCGGCCTGACAGCCGCATATGTCGGTGGACGGATTGAAAACGCAATGATGCGGCTTGTCGATCTCCAGCTGTCCTTTCCAACGATCCTTTCTGCGCCGATGATCCTTGCACTTTTCGGCAAAAGCGTTGGCAATGTCGTCGTTGCAATCGTTCTGGTGGAACGGGCGACCTATGCTCGCACGGCCCGTGGCGCTACCTTGACCGACTTCGCCGGGAATATGTAGAAGCGGCGCGGTCGCTACGTTTGCCGCATCGCAACATCCTGTTCCGCCAATTGCTGCCGAACGGTCTATCGCCGCTGGTCGTACTGCTGACGATGCAGGTCGCACGTGCGATCACTCTTGAGGCAACGCTGAGCTTCCTTGGTCTTGGTGTCCCTGTGACAGAGCCGTCACTCGGGCTTTTGATCGCCATCCCCCGCGACCTTGCACGATCTGCTAATCAGTAGTTCGGGTGTCTATCATCAGCCAGTAAGTCCGGGCAGCAATACGAAGAATATATCTGAGCGCGGACAGCGGAACTCTCGATCTCGCTTATTCTGGCTCAGTCCCGCAATCTTGTCGAAGAAGCCGACAGTGTGAGGATGGTGGCTGGCAGGTCGGCGTCGGCAGGGACATCAGAGGCGCAAATCTTGGATTTTCGGTCCCGGGACCTCGGCGGGTAGGTAGCCCTCATTGGTTTGGCGCTGGGTATGAATGTCATCGATCACAACAAAACCCGCTCGTGGCATTGCTGGAATCGCCACGCCTTTCTCGTCATGCTCGCCTTCGCAATTATGGCTGTGGTTCAGATATCGTGCCAATAAGCTTGCCCAACGGCGTGTAAAACCCGCCTACGTCATCGCATGGTCATGTTGGAGACGAGCGCATCAAGCTGCCGCGCGACGCACTCATTTGAAACCAAAAAGGCAACTGTAATGCTAGGCAGTCACCATGACGCGGAGACCTGTTTGCCGGAGATTTCATCACAAACGAGACATTATGCTTTGCCGTCAGTCCGGTTCTTCTGATGCGGCCAGTACCGCGTCCAATAGACCAGGAAACCGCTCGTCCATCTCTTCACGACGCAGTTCATTCAGATGCGCTGGTCCATCCGTGCGGGTGAATACCAGACCGCCCTCTCTCAAAACTTTAAAGTGGTGAGACATGCTGGATTTGGGTCGTCCGCCATCCAGCGCGGAACATGTGGCCTGTCCCTCGCTTGACAGCTGACGCACGACGCCTAGCCGTACAGGGTCGCTGAGCGCATAGAGCACCTGAGTGAGTGTCACGTCTTTAAGGGCGGGATGTGGAATGGCGCGCATGAATCAACCTAGCATCAGACGATATTATTTGATAGTTCGATTGTAATCGAACAATCAAATATTTATATGAATATTCCTAATTATCAGTTGGAGCTTCCATGTCATCCTTATTTACCCCCTTCAAACTCAAAGACGTAACGTTGCGAAACCGCATAGTCGTGTCACCCATGTGCCAATATTCGGCCGAGGACGGCATTATCAATGATTGGCATCACGTTCATCTGGCCGGACTCGCGCGGGGCGGAGCAGGCTTGGTGGTTGCCGAGGCGACTGCAGTATCACCGGAAGGCCGTATCACGCCCGGATGCGCTGGCATTTGGAGTGATGAACAGATCGAGCCTTGGAAAAAGGCGGTGAATTTAATGAAGGCTGCAGGTGCTGTTCCGGGGATTCAGATCGGACATGCCGGCCGCAAAGCGAGCGCCAACCGCCCATGGGAAGGCGACGACCATATCTCTGCTTCTGATCCGCGTGGCTGGGAAACATTGGCACCATCAGCCATTGCGTTCGGAGGAAACCTTGGCAAGGTGCCGCAGGCGATGACCCTTGCCGATATAGAGCGGATCAAGGCAGACTTCGTCGCTGCTACGAAGCGGGCGCTGGAAGCCGGCTTTGAATGGCTTGAGCTTCATTTTGCCCATGGTTATCTTGGACAGAGTTTCTTTTCGACCTGGTCAAACAAGCGCACAGACAACTACGGCGGTGACTTTGACGGGCGAGCCAGATTTCTGCTCGAAACGCTGGCTGCTGTTCGAGATGTCTGGCCCGAACACCTGCCGCTTGCCGCACGCTTCGGCGTAACCGAATTCGATGGATCGGATGATCTGGAAGAGGGAATCGAGATGGTTCGTCGCTTCAAGGCTGGGGGCCTCGACATTGTCGATGTCAGCATTGGTTTCTCCACGTCGACCGCCAATATTCCCTGGGGCCCCGCTTTCATGGCACCCATCGCTCAGCGGGTACGGCGCGAGGCTGGACTTCCTGCCACGACAAGTTGGTTCATCAGCGAGCCAAAGCAAGCCGATGCACTGATCGCGGACGATTTCGTAGACATGGTCTCGCTCGGTCGCCCGCTGCTTGCTAACAGCCATTGGCCATATCATGCGGCGCTTGAACTCGGCATCGACAAGCCGTCCTGGACACTTCCCGCACCATATGCTCATTGGCTAGAACGCCACAGAACAGCCTGAATCCGAAGGATTAATCGCAGGTATTGGCCACCGCTGTCGATAAAACCGCGGTGGCTGCTGCACTTCTGGCATGGAAGTTGATCGACAGTAAAACGATGGCGTTCATGCAACGTATGGGCCAACGCTTTTGCGGACAAGATACGATCAGCGGTTCCCGACGGACCGAGATTATACTCATACAGAATCCAAGGGTTTTTAAAATCGAATATAAGTTATTAATATAACGGTTATCCTACATCTTTTTATAAAATTAAATCACAATAATTATTGGGATATGCAAAGGAATTTGTGTTCGAAGGTCCCATGCGATGAAGAAAAAACTCTGTATAGCGCCACACTATATTGCTCTGAGATACAGAGGCATGATCAGAGATAGAGGTGGAAATTTTGCAATGCTCGCGGCGTTGATGACACCAATCCTCCTTGTGATCGCCGGTGGTGCTGTGGATGTCATGGGTGCGTTGACCGAAAAGCAGCACTTGCAAGAGAAGCTTGACGCAGGCGTTTTGTCCGCAGCAACAAAAACGACACCTCAAGCGCAACGAACCGAAATTGAGAATTTTCTGAGCGATCTTGTTTCTGAAGACGATCAGGCGATCAATTTGCAGGATTCCGTCTCTGTGGCATCAAATTCAGACGGAAGTGTCACTGGTAATTTTCATGCCAATTTCAAACCGTCATTTCTTCCCCTCATCGGCATGAACACGATGCCGATTTCCGTGTCGTCGACGGCTATTGCGCCAAAGTCCAAAGCTTCCGGTGCCTGCATCTATGTTCTTGGAAACAAAAATCAGGCAGTGCTGATCAACTCGGGTGCCCGGATAAAAGCGGAAAATTGCGGCATCGACGTACAGTCAGTCAGCAACCCAGCTTTCATCATGAACAGTGGATCAACCATTGATACCACGCGGTTTTGCGTTAAAGGCACGCAGTACATCAAGAATGGCGGCACTTTGACAAACTTGCAGGTTGGTTGCAATGCGTCGACCGACCCCTACGCAGGTAAACTTGCAGAGCCGAAACTACCGACAGCCTGTACAGACAGTGGCACCAAGGACGGCCAGATTCAGTCTATCAAGCCTGGCATGCATTGCGATCTGACATTCAATGGCAGTCCAACTATTACATTCGAACCTGGGCTTCATATTATCAAGGGACGTATGATCATCAACAGTAACTCGACGGTTACTGCTAATGGTGTGACGTTTTATTTCCCAGATGTCGACAGCGAGATACGCGCCAATGGCGGCCTTTCCTTCAAAGCGTCGGCACCCACAAGTGGTGCCTACAAAGGCGTGTTGATGTTTGAGAAAACCAGCAACGTCGCTGTCGGTTCCGATACGCGTCAGTACATTTTCAACGGTTCAAACGGCGAAATATTGGAGGGCATCATCTACCTTCCGAACCGCGACGTCACATACAACTCCACGACCAATCAAGCCAACAAGATTTCGTTGGTTGTGAATACGATGATCGTCAACTCGGCCAATTGGAATCTTAAACCCTATGATGGTTTGGACAGTGGAGTGAAAACGGCGTCACGGCTTGTAAAATAGGACGAAGATCACCTCTCAGTCACCTTCAAACTCAAAGGCGGTATTCCTCTTTTCGCAGAAGTTATCTACAACGCGCGACAGCAGGGTGGACCAGACATATTTGGTAGGCGCCAGCCGAACAATGATAGGAGAGTAGAGTGAACGGACCTGATGTAGCAGATGTGACAGATCGAATTTATGAATCACTCAATACCGATAATGCTGACATCGATGGTCTTATCGCAACGCTTAAGGCAGCATTGGCGCGGGCCGGATTGAAAGAGGCCGTATTCGACCCCGCGAAGCTGGTCCAGAATAACCGTTCTGGCAGAAAGCTCATGCAGGCTTATTTTCGGCAGCGCGGCGTAATTGTAAAATACGTGAACTCGTGATGGCTTTCAGGACGGCTGGTTGGCCGTCCACCGCAATTTGCCCGAGCAGTAGTTTTGTCGTCCAGTATGCTGGGTGACGACTGCTATTTTCGTCCTCTGCTTGAAAAGGGTCCTTGCTTTGAATCCTTTGCTGCATCGGAGAAACCCGCAGGCTTGGTCTTTATCCATGCGACGAATTTCTGCATGGCAGGATCCTCGAGTAGAGCGTCGATGGTGAAGAACGTCTTTGCCAGTTGCCCATCGGTGAAGATGGCGTGTATCTGGCGGTGACAAACATGGTGCAGCACGACGGTCGTCTTGCCACCCTTGCTCTTCGGGATGAGGTGGTGTTTTTCCTTCTGATCATCCGGGACTGTCCGCTCGCATATCGGACAAATCGTCGGCTCTGGTTCGGAATCTGATGAAGCGAACTCATCTCGGATCTTGCGGGCCATTTTGTCCTCGGTCAATTTGACGATTGCGGCTCGTCTGCGGTGTAATTACTCCGCTGACCTTAGCAGCAAATACCATCAGCGCTGGACCGTAGACAAGATAGAAAGTCCGATCAGTTCCAAATGGAGATGGGGGTTGATCCAAGGCGGATTTCAACAGGAAAGTATAAATACGTTGCCGCAGCGCATCGGTTTGGACATAACTGTCTGAAAGAAAACCGCGTTTGTGGATTGAGTGATTTCCAATGGGAAACAAGTCGTTTTGGGTGTGGCTCTTTGTCCTGGCCGTACCTGTATTTTCACTCGTAGCAGTTCAGATCGATACGAATTCCGGAGCCTCGATCGGCGGTGGCGGTTACGATCTTGGACCGTTTCTATATTCCTGGCTGTTGATTATTGTAACCGCTATTTGGTCGCTTTTCACTCTTGCGGTCGCGTTGATTCACCGCGACCGGTCAGCCAAGATGCGGGCCGTGTGCTTGACCGTCATCGGATGTTTCACCCTCATCATCGTTCTGTTTATTTACCGAAAGAATCTTTCCTGAGAATAACGGCCATCGCGTAAAATTCGGAGCCTTTCAACGGCGTACCGACCTCTATCCGATGATGACCAACCGGATCGCATAGGCGACGACGCCGAGAAACAGTACGCTGGCCAGCCAGAGTCCGACGAACCATAATATCCGCTTTGAACGCGAAGACGGCATCAGTGATATCCTTCGTCGGGATCAATTTTGCCGCGAAATACCCAGTATGCATATCCGGTGTAGGCAAGGATGATCGGAACCAGAACGCTTGCCCCGACCAAGAGAAACGCAAGGGAGCTATCCGGTGCCGCAGCTTCCCAGATCGTCAGCGATCCCGGCACGATATAGGGATAGAAGCTGACGCCAAGACCGGCGAAACAGATAACGAAGATGCCGAGTGCTGCCAAGAACGGCTGAAGATGTCTGTCTCTTGTCAATCCCTGCCAAAGTGCGGCTGCACATAGCGCCACGAGCAGCGGCACGAAGGCTGAAAAAAATGCCGTCGGCCAGCCGAACCAGCGCTCGAAATAAACACGGCTGATGAAGGGTGTCCAGATGCTAACGACACCGATGAGGGCAAGTGTGCCGACACCAGACACCATTGCAAGCTTTCGCGCCTGCGCCTGCAAAGCACCGACCGTTTTCAGATTAAGCCATGTCGCACCAAGAAGTGCGTAACCGACGACGACCGCCAGTCCAGTGGTGATGCTGAACGGCGTCAGCCAATCCCACCACCCGCCGGAATAGGCGCGGTTGGTGATCTGGATGCCTTGTATCAGCGCCCCAAGCGCAATTCCCTGCATCATGGCAGCGATTGTCGAGCCGATACAGAAGCCCCAGTCCCACCAAATGCTGCCGCGCGTTGTCCGCCAGCGGAACTCGAACGCAACGCCACGGAAGATCAACCCCAGCAGCATCAGAGTAATAGGCATATAAAGTGCAGGCAGCACCGTGGCATAGGCGACAGGAAAGACTGCCATCAACCCGCCGCCGCCCAGCACCAGCCACGTCTCGTTGCCGTCCCATACCGGAGCGATGGAGTTGGTCATAACGTCGCGGTCATGCCTTCTGGGAAAAAACGGGAAAAGGATGCCTATTCCAAGATCGAAACCATCAAGGATGACATAGGCAAGAACGGCAAAGGCGATGATAGCGGCCCAGATAAACGCAAGATCAAACATCATGACGGACTCCGGAAAGGTCTTGAGTGGGGCCGGGTGTAATGCCGGCTGTTCGCGTCGGAGCGTGATCCAATTCGTGATCTTCAACAAGGACGGGTGTACGGCGCATAAGCCGCAGCAGGTAAAAGACGCCAGCCCCGAAGACGACGAAGTAGACGATGATGAAGGCGAGAAGTGACGCGCCAACGGCAGGTGCGGCAATGGGTGAAAGGCTATCTGACGTACGCAGCAGGCCATAGACCGTATAGGGCTGGCGCCCCACCTCTGTCGTGTACCAGCCCGCAAGTACCGCGATGAACCCCGATGGGCCCATGAGCACCGAAGCCCTGTGCAGCACACGGCTGTCATAGAGACAGCCTTTCCACCGCGCCCAGAGCGACCACAGGCCGACCAGCAGCATCAGCACCCCGAGACCCACCATAATGCGGAAGGTGATGAAGGGAATGAGGGCTTTTGGTCGGTCGTTCTTGCTCCACTCCTTCAGGCCCTTGATCTCGCCATCGAGCGAGTGGGTGAGGATCAGGGAACCGAGTTTGGGAATCTCGACCGCGTATCGCGTTACCTCTGCTTCATCATCGGGAATGCCGAAGAGAATGAGCGGTGCGCCGCGATGGGTCTCATAGTGACCCTCCATGGCAGCAATTTTTGCTGGCTGGTGCTCCAGCGTGTTGATGCCGTGCAGATCGCCCACGAAAATCTGGATCGGGGTGACAAAAGCGGCCATCCACATGGCCATGGAAAACATGACCCGTGCCTGACGGTTGCTTTTATCTCGCAGCAGGTGGTAGGCACCCACGGCGCCGACGCCGAATGCCGTGGTAAGAAACGCGGCCAGAACGGTGTGTACCAGACGATAGGGAAAGGACGGATTGAAGATGATCTTCCACCAGTCCGCAGGCAGAAACTGGCCGTTCTCACCGATGGTGAACCCCTGCGGCGTTTGCATCCAACTGTTGGCGGACAATATCCAGGTGGCGGAAATGAGGGTGCCGAAAGCCACCATGGCAACTGCAAACATATGCAGGCCATCGCCCACGCGTTTGCGCCCGAAAAGGGCAATGCCGAGAAAGCCTGCCTCAAGAAAGAAGGCCGTCAGAACTTCATAACCCATCAGCGGCCCGATGACTGGCCCAACCTTATCGGAGAACACCGCCCAGTTCGTGCCGAACTGGTAGCTCATGACGATGCCGGATACGACCCCCATGCCGAAAGTAATGGCGAAGATGGGTTTCCAGTATTCGAAGAGCTTCAAATAAATGGGATCACGCTTCCACAGCCAGAGCGCATTGAGGACGGCAAGGTAACTCGCGGTGCCGATGGAGAAAGCCGGGAAAATAAAGTGGAATGAGACCGTAAACGCAAACTGTATGCGCGCCAGAAGCTCTACACTAAAACCATCAAACAATTTGACCTCCATCGCGGCACAAGATTGCTTGTCGTTCTATACCTGTTTGTGCCGAGCGACTGCATGCCAAATTAGCGCGTGCCAAAACATCACACGTGTCATTCTGCCGCGTTGGATGACAACGAAGCTTTCACATTTGGAGACAAAGGCTGTTTCTGTCGCCGGACCCTTTTGTTGAGCCGCGGGGGAAAGCGTGACCCGGCATGGGAAATCTCCTCGAGCAGGTCGATCTGGGCAGGAGCAATCCTGGCTTCATGCGAGATGTCCGCATGGCATCGGGCATCCCAATATTAGCCAGCTGGTCCGTGTCGCTGGTCGAAGCTGTGTCTTGGGATGCATTCCTCAGCCTGCAGGGCATTGAGATTAAGCGGAGGATGTTATCTGAGAGAATGCACTTTCAAACATGACGGTGTGGAGGTTTGTCAATGTAGCGCCACTAAGCTGCTATAGTCTGCTGACGCCATCGTCATTCCACATTCGCATCAACATAGTTGGAAAGGTCACGTGATTTGCGTTTATGCAGTCATTATAGTGCCTGTACCGCATGATTGCCGCCTTCAATGCTTCGAGGTAAAACGCCGTGACCTGCATTTCCTTTATGTCTCCAGACGATATCCGTTCAGATTTTTCTCTGGCCATGTCGGCAATGTATCGCGACGAGGTGCCAGCATATGGTACGTTGATGTCTCTCGTCGGCAAGGTGAATGCGGAAACGCTTGGCGCAGATCAGCAACTCAGGGAGCGGCTGGAAGCCACCGATACGCTGGAGCGGATTTCGGAAGAGCGTCACGGCGCCATCCGGCTTGGTACACCAGCTGAACTCCACATGATGCGTCGGGTCTTTGCAGTCATGGGAATGTATCCGGTCGGGTATTACGATCTGTCCACCGCTGGTGTTCCTGTCCATTCTACAGCGTTTCGTCCTGTTGCCGAAAGCAGCCTCAATCGCAATCCCTTCCGCGTTTTCACGTCTCTACTTAGGCTCGACCTGATTGCCGACGAGGCACTGCGTGCGGAGGCTGCGGCGGTTCTGGCATCGCGTAAGATTTTCACGGATGCGGCTGTTGCTCTGGTGGAAAAAGCGGAGAAGAATGGTGGTCTCGATGCTGCGAATGCGGCACGTTTCGTTGAAGAAGTGCTGGAAACATTCCGTTGGCACGATAAGGCCATCGTCGATATCACAATGTACAATCGATTGCTGAATGCGCACCGATTGATTGCTGATGTCGTGTCGTTCAAGGGGCCGCACATCAACCATCTTACGCCGCGCACGCTCGATATCGACAAGGTACAGGCGATGATGCCCGCAGAGGGCATCGCTCCGAAAGCTGTGGTCGAAGGCCCGCCAACACGTCAATGCCCCATCCTTTTGCGCCAGACATCCTTCAAGGCGTTGGAGGAAGCCGTGTCGTTCGTAGGTGCGGATGGCGACTGGCAGGAAGGCTCGCACTCGGCACGTTTCGGCGAAATCGAGCAGCGAGGCATCGCTTTGACGCCGAAGGGGCGGGCTCTATATGACGCTCTGCTCAACGAGACGCGCGCGCGGGTCCGTCCTGCGGCCGATGGTTCGAATTCCGGTGCTTATGAAGCCGCATTGGCAGACGTTTTCAAAGCCTTTCCGGATGACTGGAATGCCATTCGCAAGGCCGGTCTCGGCTATTTCAGCTATTCTCTGACCGCCGCATGCGAGACAGCCAATGTCTCGGCACTTGGCCTCGAAGATGCTATCGAACAGGGCTATGTTCGATTTGATCCTATCGTTTACGAAGACTTCCTGCCCGTCAGTGCTGCGGGCATCTTCCAGTCGAACCTCGGTGACGAGGTTGCGCAGGAATTTGTCGCCAGCCCCAATCAGGTCATGTTCGAGCGGGATCTTGGGGCAGGGGTGCTGGACGAATTCCAGCATTATGCAGGCATCGAACGCGCTTCGCTAGAGGCATGCCTGACAGCCGTGCATAGCGCCGTGGCTGCGGAGTAACGGGTGCTGAGATGACGGAATCCCGACATATCGAAGTGCTGAAGCATATTCTCGGTGATAAGGGTTTGGTGACTGAAGTTTCTGATATGGTGGCCTATGAGACGGGTGCGCGGTATGATCAGGGCCGAGCAGCCTTCATTGCGCGCCCTGTCTCAACGGCTGAGGTCTCGGCGGTGGTTGCCTATTGCGTGAAGAATGGTATCGCGCTGGTGCCGCAGTCCGGCAATACGGGTCTTGTTTCAGGGTCGACACCGGATGGTTCCGGGCAGCAAGGCGTTCTTAGCCTCGACCGGCTGACCGCACCCTATGAGCTTGATCGTGTCAGCCGTACCGTCAAGGCCGGCGCCGGGTTGAGATTGTCCGATCTTAATACGAAACTCGAAAAAAGCGGCCTGTTCTTTCCCATCGATCTCGGGGCTGACCCGCGCCTTGGCGGCATGGTAGCGACCAATACTGGTGGTTCTCGTTTTCTGCGCTACGGCGATGTTCGCCGCAACACGCTGGGTCTCACAGTCGTGCTGGCCGATGAAGCCGGAACGGTGCTGGACCTGTCATCGGCCCTGCGCAAGAACAATACCGGTATCGATTGGAAACAGGTTTTCATTGGTACGTCTGGTGCATTCGGGATCGTCACTGAATGCGTGCTCAATCTTGAGCCCGCGCCTCGACAGACGGCCACTGCACTGCTCGTTCCCGCCTCTCCGGATCAGGTTCCGGACCTTCTGGTGGCCATGGAAGATGCGCTCGGCAGCTATCTCTCGGCCTTCGAGGGCATGTCTGGCAATGCGGTGCGTGCGGCATTGGATCATGTTCCGTCGCTGCGCAATCCGTTCCAGAATGGTGCCGTGCCGGATTTTGTCATTCTAGTGGAAATCTCTCGCTCCAGCGCTTCACGCGAAGGTGAACAGCCGCTGGATGCTGTGTTGGAAGAGGTTTTGGGCGCGATATGGGAGCGGGATGATGCGCCGCTGGCAGATGCATTCGTCGGCCCGCCGCACGAAATATGGGCGCTTCGTCATGCGCTGTCGGAAGGCGTAAAGCACATGGGACGCCTGATTGCTTTCGATCTGTCCTTCCGGCGCGGTGATATCATGCGGTTTCTGGAAAGAATGAAGCTGGAAATGCCCCAAGCCTTTCCGGATATAACCATCTGCGATTTCGGACATATCGGTGATGGCGGCGTACACTTTAATCTCGTAGTCGCTAAAGATGATGTGAGAATGACCGATCCACACTTCGAACACGCGCTGCGTGAGTGGGTCTTTACGGTGGCCGTGGAGGATTTTGGCGGAAGCTTCAGCGCCGAACACGCCCTTGGCCGCAAGAACCAGGACTTTTACGACAAATATACGCCGCAAGAGATTCGCCGTCTGGCGGCGGGCCTTAAGGCGATGACATCGCCCGCACAGCTTGGAACGGTAGATTTCTAACCGCGCGATGATACCGGAATTTTTCAAATAAGGAACGAGCATGATGACGAAGATTGTCGATGTAAAGCAGGAAACGACGAAAATTCTCGATAAGCTTGGCGTGGCACGTAGCGCCTGGAACGATGGTGACATGGCATCTTTCAGCCCTGTTAGCGGTGAAGAAATTGCCTGGCTGAAGACTGTATCAGTTGGCGATGTCGCTGCCATGGTTGAGAAAGCTGATGCGGCGTTCAAGACATGGCGTCTTGTGCCCGCGCCAAAGCGCGGTGAACTGGTGCGTCTGCTGGGCGAAGAGCTGCGCGCGGCCAAGGATGACCTTGGCCGTCTCGTGTCCATCGAAGCGGGCAAGATCACCTCCGAAGGTCTAGGCGAAGTGCAGGAAATGATCGACATCTGCGATTTCGCGGTCGGTCTCTCCCGCCAGCTTTACGGCCTCACGATTGCTACTGAACGTCCCGGCCACCGCATGATGGAAACCTGGCATCCCCTTGGTGTCGTTGGCGTTATCTCCGCCTTTAACTTCCCCGTTGCCGTATGGGCATGGAATGCTGCACTGGCCATTGTCTGCGGCAACTCGGTTGTCTGGAAGCCATCGGAAAAGACTCCGCTGACGGCGCTTGCCGTTCAGGGTATTTTCGAACGCGCTATTGCCCGCTTTGGTGACGCCCCGGAGGGTTTGAGCCAGGTCATCATCGGTGATCGCACCGTTGGCGAAGCCCTTGTCGATCACCGCAAGGTCCCACTCGTTTCGGCAACCGGCTCAACCCGCATGGGTCGTGATGTCGGCCCGCGCCTTGCCAAGCGTTTTGCCCGCGCCATTCTGGAACTGGGCGGCAACAATGCCGGTATCGTCTGCCCCTCTGCCGATCTCGACATGGCGCTGCGCGCTATCGCTTTCGGTGCAATGGGCACGGCCGGACAGCGCTGCACGACGCTGCGCCGTCTGTTCGTGCATGACAGCATTTACGACCAGCTCGTTCCACGCCTGAAGAAGGCCTATGCCTCTGTTTCTATCGGCAACCCCTTGGAAACGTCCGCACTCGTCGGTCCACTGGTCGACAAGGCGGCATTCGATGGCATGCAGAAGGCATTGGAAGAAGCAAAGGCCCATGGTGGTGTTGTTGCCGGTGGCGAGCGCGTGGCTGATGCCGGCAAGGACACAGCTTATTATGTGAAGCCAGCCCTGGTTGAAATGCCGAAGCATGCTGGGCCGGTTCTGGAAGAAACCTTTGCGCCGATACTATACGTCATGAGATACAGCGATTTCGATCAGGCTGTCAGTGATCATAACTCGGTTGTGGCCGGACTTTCATCTTCCATTTTCACCCGTGATCTTCAGGAGGCTGAGCGTTTTCTATCTGTTGATGGTTCAGATTGCGGCATCGCCAATGTCAATATCGGCACATCGGGTGCGGAAATCGGCGGCGCTTTCGGTGGTGAAAAGGAAACGGGCGGCGGTCGCGAGTCAGGTTCGGACGCATGGAAGGCCTATATGCGTCGGGCCACCAACACCGTGAACTACTCCAAGGCACTGCCGTTGGCGCAGGGCGTAACATTCGATATCGAGTAAATCTCAAGGACACGCAGATGAAACCAGACGATGTGGGCTTTCGGCCCGCTTCCCGTATAGCCTCTGTCGGCGTGTCCAAAACCCTTCAAATCGATGTGCGGGCCGCTGTGATGCAAGGATGGCGACGGCGTGCAGATCACTCGTTTAATGGCTGCTTCTGATACACTCCAAGTCTTTACCGACGGCTCCTTCGATGTGAAATCAGGATCCGGCAGGTGGGCATTCATCGTTCTGGAAGATGATCGTTTGGTTCATAGTGCCTGTGGCAACGGTATGGGTCATTCCAATAACACGTTCGAAATTATTGCGGTTTTAGAGGCCTTGCGCTGGTTAGAAGGCTTTGCCGAAAAGCGCGTTACAACACTTTGGACCGACTCATGGCACGTTGTAGAAGGCGCCAGCCATTGGCGCAATATCTGGCGGAACAACGGTTGGAGGCGGATCAATCCGAACATACGAGCTCGGCCCCGCAAGATACCCGACACCGTATTATGGCAGGAGATGGACGGCTTCCTTAACCGCAATCCCAACGTGATTGTGAAGTGGTGCAAGGGACATTCCGGCATTGCAGGAAACGAGCATGCCGACGCGCTGGCCAGGAGCAGATAAGGTTATAGCTCGACAGGAACAACTTCCTTTGCAGACCGGCAGTTTTATGAATAATGGCTTGACGCAGTAGTACCCTTGAAGTGCGCGGAGATAGCGCCAGACTTCAAACAAGCTTTGACGACAGAAAAGGGGAACAGATGAACACTGTTCGGGCAAATCTCGAAATTACTCGTGCCAAAAGTGGGGCTCAGGCTGCTGCCGAGGAGTATTTTACTGGCAAAGTCGAAATCTCGGGCCGTTATCAAGCCGACGCGCCTGCTCGTATTGGTGGAGCGACAGTGTCTTTCCTGGCGGGCGCACGTACCGCCTGGCATACGCATCCTCTCGGACAAACCCTGTTCATCGTGACGGGAACAGGCTGGGTGCAGAAGCAAGACGAAGCGGTGCAGCAGGTCGGTCCGGGAGACGTTGTCTGGATTCCCCCGAATATACGGCACTGGCACGGAGCCTCGAAGGGCGAGCCAATGGTGCATTTTGCCGTGGCTGAAGCCCTCAACGGAAGTTCGGTCACCTGGCTTGAAAAGGTTTCTGACGAGGAATACGACAAGGGCTCAGAGATATGAAATGGGCTGTGGTGTTATGCGAGAGGCCACCGCTTCGTCGGCACGCACCAAGGTCTCATGGGAATCGCTGAGCAGCGACCTATCGAAAGAGGTTGGCTAAATGCTACGGCTGTTATCACAGAACAAAGTCATTACGGATATTGCGCGCCGGCTGCAGCGACGTAAATCGAGTAGAGTGATTTCGTTGCCGTAATGAACAGCCTGTTCTTGCGCGGGCCACCGAAAGTCAGGTTTGCCACGGTTTGCGGGATTTTAATCTTGCCCAGCAGCGTGCCATCCGGTGAAAAGCAGTGTACGCCGTCTCCGGCGCTGGTCCAGAGATTGCCCGCGACATCCAGACGGAAGCCATCCGGCAGGCCATTGTCCAGCGCGCAGAATTCCTTCCCGCCGGTCAGACGCTTGTCATCGATCACATCAAAAACGCGGATGTGGCGTGGACGAGCGATGTCGTGGCTGGAAGAGGAGTCGGCGACGTAAAGCTTGGTCTCATCAGGAGAGAAGGCAAGCCCGTTGGGCTGTCCGAAGTCATCCACCATGATCTCGATTTCACCTGTCGATGGATCGAGCCGGTAGACATTGCGGGTTTGCTGCTCAGGCTCGGATTTGTACCCTTCGTAATCGGAGAGAATGCCATAGGTGGGATCGGTAAACCAGACACTGCCATCGGAACGGACGATGACATCGTTTGGAGAGTTCAGCCGTCTGCCACGATAGCTATCCGCCAGTATGGTGATTGAGCCATCCACCTCCGTGCGCGTCACGCGCCGTGTGCCGTGTTCGCAGGAAACCAGCCTGCCCTGCCGGTCACGTGTGTGGCCATTGGCGAAATTGGATGGTTGGCGAAACACGGAAACGCCGCCTTCTGGCACCCAGCGCATGATTCGCTGGTTGGGAATATCGCTCCACAACAGGCAATTGAGATCCGAGAACCAGACCGGGCCTTCGGCCCAGCGGCAGCCGGAATAAAGCTCTTCCAGCTCGGCATTGCCGACAATCAACTGGCGAAAACGTTCGTCGCGAATTTCATAGAGGGAAGACGTGTCTGTCGGCATGGGCTCGATCCGAAAATTGGGGTTCGCGTTCAGCGCAGCTTTTTGGGGCCGCTTGCAAGAAGAATGACGGAGATGATGATGAGGCCGGTGAGGATTAGGCGGATGCCTGCGCCGAAGCCGTAGGTATTGAGCATGGACACGACGAGGAACATGAACAGCGACGCGCCCCAGATGCCCGGCACATTGGAATCGCCACCCGCAACCGCCGTGCCGCCGATGACCACGACGGCAATCGACATCAGCAAATATTCGGCGCCCATGTTGAGAGCCGCACCGCCGGAGAAGCTGGCCAGCAGATAACCGGCAATGGCGGCCAGCACTGCACAAAGGACATAGGTTATGAACCGTGTACCATCGACCGGTATGCCGGTCATTCTAGCCGCAAATGTGCTTTGGCCGATGGCGGATATCCAGCGTCCGTAGAAGCTGCGGTCGAGGAGCACCCACGCGATGGCCGATAGCAGCAGGGCAACGAGCGCGACGTTGGGAATGCCGAAGGTGCTGGAGATGGCGAAATCGGCCAGCATCTGCGGCGGCTTGATGCGCAGGCCGCGATTGGTCCAGATGGCCGTGGATTGCACGATGAAGCTCATCGACAAGGTAGCGATGATGGGTGGAATGCGCAGAAGCTTGATCAGCGCGTAGTTGCCGATGCCCACCGCGACACCGATGCCGATGGCAACCAGCAGACCCGGCAGGATGAGATGATCGGAAACATCCATGAATTTCAGCGCAACGGTGCCTGACAGAGTCATGGTCGCCGGTACGCAGAGGTCGATATTGCCTGGTCCAAGCGTAATCACAAACATCTGGCCGATGCCGACGATGACCGAGAAGGCCGCAAATGTCAGCGCCGCGTGCGACAGGCCGAAGGAGCTGGCACCGCCGGTAAAGAGAACCGTGATGATCCACACCGCGATGGTGGCGGCAAAAGACCAGATCCACGGCTTCTTCGAAAATCTCTGCAAGGCACTCATTGGTTTTTCTCCCGCTTTTCGAGGCGGTTCAGGAGCAGGCGAAGGCCGAGCACGACGATAAGAATGGCGCCCTGTGCACCGATCTGCCAATCCGGCGAAATGCGCATGAAGGACAGGAACGAACCAGCCAGCGTCAGTGTCAAAGCACCGATGACGGCACCAATAGGCGAGACACGACCTCCAACGAATTCGCCACCGCCAAGAATGACCCCGGCAATCGACAGCAGCGTGTATCGCAGCGCGATATTGGCATCAGCAGAGGTGGTGAGGCCGACAAGCGCTATGCCTGCGAGAACGGCGAACAAACCGGCAAGGGCAAAAGTCGCGGCGCGGATGCCGATAACGGACCAGCCGGAGCGTTCGACGGACCGGAAGTTGCCACCGACGCCGCGCATCAGCACGCCGAATGATGAGCGCATAACGATGTAATGGGCGATAGCCGCGATCACGACGCTGGCAACGATGGCCATGGGGATGAAAGGCGGCTTCGCCGTCATGATCGTGCGAATCCACACAGGTGCTTGACCGCCGGGGGATGGCAGCAACAGAACGGCCAGCCCGCCCCAGACGAAGCTCATGCCCAGGGTAACGACGATGGAGGGAAGCGCGCGGATGTGGATGATCGCGCCCATTGCGGCGTAAACCGCAATCGCGGCTGCGAAAATGAGGATGCCGACCAGCGGCGAACTTTGCAAGAATGTTGCCGTCACGCAGGCGCAGAAACTGACGAAGGTTCCCATGGACAAATCGAGGTCGTTGACCGACATGATCAGCATTTGAGCGATCGTGGCGAGTGCGATGGGAACGGCCAGATTGAACAGCAGGTTGAGGCCCGTATAGCTCATGGTGCGGGGCTGCATGTAGAACACAGCAACCAGCAGCACGGCGAGAGAGGCTGCCGGAATGATGAGGCGCAAGGCGTTGGCGGAAAGCTTCATGCGTGTGCGTCTCCGGAAAAAGATGCAGCAAGCACTGCCTGTTCGTTGATCTGATCGCCTGTCAGTTCGGCCTGGATGATGCCATCGCGAAACACGTAAACGCGGTCACAAAGGCGGATTTCGTCCATTTCGGTCGAGTACCAGATGAAGGTCCGGCCACTGGCCGCTTCGGTTCGCAATATTTCATAGACTTCCTGCTTGGTGCCGATATCGACGCCGCGCATAGGGTCGTCCATCAGAACCGTCTTGGCGGTTGTGGCCAGCGCTCTGGCAAACAGGACCTTCTGCTGGTTGCCGCCTGACAGCGAAAGGATTTTGTTGTCGACATCCGGCGTGCGGATTTCGATGCGCTTCTTCCAGCTTGCGCCGAGTTCGTTTTCCCTGTCGCGATTGACGAGGCCCGCCGGTGAGAAATCCCGCAGCGATGCTATGCTGAGGTTCTTCAGAATGCTCCACAAGGGGAATGTGCCATTGAGACTTCTGTCACCCGCAACGAAGGCGATATCCTGATGCCGCGCGGGAAACCAGCTGCTGTTGCGCGAAAGATAAAGGTCGAGCAATGCTTCCGTCTGGCCATGACCGCCGAGACCGGCAAGCCCGATGATCTCGCCGCGATAGGCTTCGAAGGGTAATCCCCGTCCTTTTCTTGGCGGCATGGACAAGACGGTGGGACCAGCCCTGCGTTCCAATGAACGCTTGCCACCCTGTTCCTTCACGACACTGCCCATAGCTTCAACGAGCGTTTTGTTGGTGAACGCACTAGCAGCACGATCGGCAACTACTTTTCCATCCTTCATCACGACAACGCGGGTGGCGGTGGACAGGATTTCACCGAGAATATGGGATATCAGCAGCACCGCACCGCCATTGCGCACAAAGCGGCGCACGTAATCCATCAGCTGTTCAGCAAGGCCCGCATCGAGCGAGGATGTCGGCTCATCGAGAATCACGAGTTTCGGTTGTTCGTTTACGCCAGCAAAGTTGATGGCAATTTCCACCATCTGCCGTTCGGCGATGGACAGTTCCGAAATCGTCAGATCACAATCGATGCCATGGCCGGGGAATATATCGTCTAGTTTGGTACTGATCATATCAAGCGCGCGGCAGCGCCAGTTGCTGCCCTTCATATCCGGATGCATGACGCGGACGTTTTCGTTAATGGTCAGGTTCGGACAGAGCGACAGCTCTTGAAATACGCAACGCACGCCGCTGGCACGTGCTGCGGCAATGCCATAGGTGCTGGGTTTACCGCCATAGGACACGGAACCCTCATGCGGCGTCAGGCCACCGTTGATAACGTTGACGATGGTGGATTTCCCCGCACCATTGTGGCCAACGAGGCCAAGGCATTCACCAGAGTGGATAACGAGGTCGGTGCCATCCAGCGCCTTCACGGCACCGAACACCACTTTCACGCCACGCGCCGCGACGACTTCCTGTCTCGATACGATTTGATTCATGAGCAGTTACGCCAGTTTTTTGCGGCCGGAGCCACAGCTTCGCATCCATCGCAGTGCCGGTGAACGGCACTGCGATGTCTTGGGAGTGATTAACCCGGCGCTTACTTGGCGGCGGAGATGACCTTCTGTGCGTCTTCCAGGCTGTATTCGACGTTGGCGACGCCACCCTTCTGGGTACCCTTGAGGTTTTCCTCGAGATTGGCCTGATCGATGCGAAGGAACGGGACGGTCAGGTCCTTCTTCACATCCTTGCCGTCTAGAATCTGCTGTGCGACCCAGAAGGCGAGCGTGGAGACGCCGGGTGCGATGGAAACCGACATGGTTTCATAACCGCTGGCATCCTTCTGCTGCTTCCACCACTGCAACTCGTCTTCACGGTTGCCCATGACGATGGTTGGTGTCGGACGCTTTGCGGCGGCAAAAGCCTGTGCCGCACCGTAGCCGTCACCACCCTGCGTGACCACGGCGGCCACTTCCGGAAGGCTCGGCAGAATGCCCGCGACAGCGCGCTGTGCCACATCCTGCGCCCAATCGCCATTCACCGAACCGACAATCTTGAACTGGGTGTTCTTGGCAACGCCGGCTGCAATGCCTGCGTGGATTTCGTCATCCACGGAAACGCCAGCCAGACCACGAATCTCCAGGAGATTGCCACCCTTTGGCATCCTCTTCGCGAGGTAGTCGATCTGGCTTTCGCCCATGGCTTTGAAGTCCACGGCGATGCGCCATGCACAGGGTTCGGTAACAGTGCCGTCGAAAGATACGACGGTAATGCCCGCGTCACACGCTTCCTTGATCGCGCCGTTCAGCGCGGTTGGCGATGCGGCATTGATGACGATGGCATCATAACCTTGTAGAATGAGGTTCTGGATCTGGGCAGCTTGTTCAGTTGCCTGATTTTCTGCTGTGGTAAACGGGTCGGCAGCGGCAACGGTGCCAGCCTTGACCGCGTCCTTGGTGATCTTGTCCCAGCTGGTCAGCATGGCTTGGCGCCATGAATTACCTGCATAATTGTTTGAAAGCGCGATTTTCTTGCCGGATGTATCGGCGTGTGCAGTCATAGGCAACGTCGCACATGCGACAGCAACCGATGCCAGAAGCATCTTCCTGATAGCCATTGATTTTTCCTCCCTAGTGGCCCACCCGTTTCCGGGTAAAGGAACCTTTGCCGCGTCTCCTCGACGTTCAGCTCAGTTTCCCGTTGCACTGAGGCTCCTTTCCCCAGTACTAAACAAGCATGAACGGGAAAGTCTTTGCTGTATAGGCTGTTCCGAGCAATCTGCTTGCGGGTTCCCGCAGAATTTGTGCGGGTTTCCGCAGGACGCAAGCGCTGCTACAGCGCAAGATATGCGCACTGAAGTCTCTTGAGAGATTCAGACCCTATCGCAGACGCTTGGGAGGGCGTCCGCTCATGCTCGACACGCCAAGATCATCGCTGTTTCACCACTATATGGGCATTTCGAGACTGCTGGCCGGGCAGCTTGAATTCAATTCGATCATTCAGGCCGTGGCCACCGAAATCACCCAGATCATTCCGCATGACCATCTGGATGTTTGCATCAAGCTCATCGATGGCAAATATCATATCGCCTATGAAAGCGGCATGGACAGCGCCTGGAGCCAGCAGCCACCCGCGCTTTTGACAGGAAGCCCCATTCGCTCGCTTCTGGCAGGGGAAGTCGATTTCCTGCTGAGCGGCGATGCCTGCTGTGATCCGCGGTTCCATTTCGAGGGTTCGTTCTCCAGCCCGATCATCGAACTCGGTCTTCACAGCCGCCTGCATGTTCCCATGAAGGTCCATGGCGATATAATCGGTGCGCTCAGTTGCTCGTCGCTGGAGGCGGATGCCTATACGATGGAAGATGTGGCCAATGCCCGTGCGGTGGCCGATCTGCTGGCGCCCTATTTCTTCGCCATTCGCGCCGCTGATCAAGCGAAACAATCCGCCATCGTGGAAGCGGAAGCCCATGCCCGCGAAGAAGGGCTGCGGCTGGGTGCGTTGAAACTGACGCAGGCGCTGGAAGCCGAACGTCAGCGCATCGGCATGGATCTGCACGACCAGACGCTGGCCGATCTAACGCGGCTGGCGCGCCGTATGGAGCGAATGACGCACATCCCCGATCTCTCCGGTGAAATGCTGGAGCCGCTGGTGCGCAGTCTCCAGCACTCCATGCAAGACCTGCGGCAGATCATCGAAGAAGCCAAGCCATCCATTCTCCAGCTTTTCGGTGTCGTTCAGGCCATTGAAAACGATCTTGACCGTTCGGTGAGGGATAGTGGTTTGGACATAGGTTGGAGCGTCATCGATGAGACCGAAGGGCGGGTGGAAGCGCTGGAACAGACCGTGGCAACGTCGGTGTTTCGCATCGTGCAAGAAGCCGTCAACAACGCCATCCGTCATGGGCAGCCGCAAAGTATCACAGTGCATATCCGTCATGTCGATGGTCATCTGCGCATAGTGGTCAGCGATGATGGCAGCGGGTTTGGCAAGCAGGCATCCATACACGGCCATGGAATTGGTAATATGAAGACCCGCGCTCGACTGATTTCCGCTCGCTTCGAGATGGGACATAACCGTATGGGTCCGGGAACATTCGTTAGCATCACCTTGCCCGACAGCGCACATATTTTCGAGGAGATGTGAGATGGAAGTTCTGATCGTAGAGGACGACGTTCTTCACCGCTCCTATCTGAATGAAGCCGTGCGTGCAGCACTTCCGGAATGCAATCACGTCATCGAGGCCGAAAACGGCAAGATCGGTGAAAAGCTGGCCCGCGAAAACCGCTCCGCGCACATTGTCATGGATTTGCAGATGGGCGAGCGCAATGGCATCGAGGCCGCCCGGACGATCTGGAAAGAGCGGCCGGATACCCGTATTCTCTTCTGGTCCAACTATTCGGACGAGGCCTATGTGCGGGGTGTTTCCCGGATCGTGCCGGAAGGTGCGGCTTATGGCTATGTTCTCAAATCCGCATCCGATGATCGTCTGCGTCTTGCGCTCCGCAGCATCTTCATCGAGGCGCAATGCGTCATCGACCGTGAAGTGCGCGGCTTGCAGGAAAAAAGCCTTGGCCGCGTCAGAGGTTTCAGCGACTCCGAATATGAAATCCTCATCGACGTCGCGCTTGGCCTGACCGACAAGACGATCGCCCGACGCCGCAACCTGTCGCTGCGAAGTGTCCAGAACAGGCTCCAGAGTCTCTATGAAAAGCTGCATGTCTACCAGACTTCAGGCGAAGACGAGCCGGATGGGCGATATAACCTTCGGACACGCGCTGTGACTGTCGCGTTTTTGAGAAAGCTGCTGAATTACAGCGCGCTGGAACGTGCAGAGCAGGAACTTGCCCAATGGACAGCCGAGCGGTGATGGCAAGGCGTTTTCAGTGCAAGACAACCTGATGGTCTACACCAACCGGATGATGGACAGGGCAGGTGAGTGACAGCCCGATGGTTTTCCGGTGACTTCAGTGGTTAAGTCGTGACATTGGTTTGCCTGCGTTTCACGGGATATGAATTGGGGGCGGAGGGATGTTCAAGAAATGCCGTCGCGGTCGAACATGCCGATTTCAATGGGGGAACCCGATTCTTTAGCTGCAACGACCGAACCCAGCCCTGATTCTAAAAAATAGACAAATTCAAATTTTGATGGGCGGTCTCCAGAGTTTGGCGGAGATAAAGCGTCACGCGTTCCCGTGTGGCATGACGAGTGCGAGATTGGGTTCCCCGACAGGCAACACAGCAATCGGTTTTGAAATGAGCGTACCTCGGGCAAGTGTATGGGTCTCTCTTTTTTGAGGGAAGGCATTATCAACTCACAAGCGACGGTGCAATTGCGTCACCATCGACCATAATACTATGGCGTTCAATATTGACTTATATCAAATACAGTTGTGCGAATTTGTAAAATATCCAATTTATATTATATACTTTAGTTGTGTTTTTAGGCCTGCGTCGCAATTTTGCGACAAAATTCAAATACAGTTTTATTTAATACTAAGATATTTAACTTTAGCGAGCCACCCTGAAAATCTTCAGGCTGCATAATGCGCCGAGAAACAGGAGTGGTATACTGTGCGCGTTCGATCAATTCAGCTAAAAATTGTCCTGCTCGCGGGCGTCTGTGTCGTTGCGGCAAGCAGCGCACTGGTGGGGTATAGCATTATATCCGCCGCAAATAGCAAGGCGTTCGTCGGTGAGAACCTTGATACATTGACGGAAGACAGCACCAAGAACCATCTGAAGACACTTGCACTTGCTCAGGCAGCCTTGATTAAGTCGACGCTTGACCAGGCTTTTGGTTCGGCACGCAACATGGCCCGGATGTTCGAAGTCTCGGCGATGAATGACAAGATGGCCTCAACTTCTGTTGGCGAGCGCCGCACGGAATTCAACGACATTCTCCTCAACGTCCTGAAAGATAATCCAGGGTTCAACGGCACCTACAGCGCCTGGGAGCCCGATGCCCTCGACGGGCAGGACCAACTCTTTCGCGACAAACAGAATGTCGGTTCGGATGCGACCGGTCGTTTCCTGCCCTACTGGACACGGAGCGCCGATGGAAAACTGGCTGTCCAACCCCTTGTCGAATATGACAGTGCAGAGTTGCACCCGAACGGTGTGATGAAGGGCGGATGGTATCTCGGCCCGAAGAGCGGCGCCGGGGAGAGCATCCTCGACCCATTGCCTTATGTCGTTCAAGGCAAGGACGTTTACCTGGCCACCATGTCGGTACCCATCACCATCGGCGGTAAATTCGCTGGTGTTGCCGGGGCCGATTTCGATCTCACCTTTGTCCAGAAGCTTGCGCAGGACGTGAAGGCATCGATCTATGATGGCAAGGCAACGGTCGCCATCGTCAGCTACAAGGGTCTTGTCGTCGCATCCAGTGATCATCCTGATGCCATCGGCAGTCCGTTCGGCCAGACCAGCGCTGCGGCCACATTACAACTTCCCTCGATTCAAGCCGGCCTTGATACCGTCGAGGGAAACTCGGAGACGTTTACGGCTCTTTCGCCGATCGTTATCGGTCGGACGAATACGCCATGGTCGGTCATCATCACAGTGCCGAAATCGGTGGCAATGGCGGAGGCGACGGCCCTCACATCATCGCTGGCAGACCGTAACAACGCTGACACTCTGTTCCAGATTATCGTCGGCATCATCATTGCAGCCAGCGGCATCACGGCGATGTGGTTCGTTGCGCGCAGCATTGCATCTCCCATCAAGCAAATGACGGCCGCAATGGGTCGGCTGGCACAGAGCGACGTCTCCATAGAAGTCCCCAGTCTCGACCGCGTTGACGAAATCGGAGCAATGGCAGCCGCGGTCTCTGTATTCCGTGAAAACGCGATACAGAAAACGGCGATGGAAGAAGAGGCCCAAGCCAATCGTTCCATGAGCGAACGGGATCGCTTGGAGCGGGAAGCGGAAAAGGCGCGCGAGGCGGCGGAATCCCAGTTTGTCGTCGATTCCTTGGCAACCGGACTGCAGCGGCTGGCTGACGGCGACGTCGCCTATCGGATCGTGACGCCCTTCGCGGCACATCTGGATACGTTGCGTCTCGACTTCAACAACTCGCTGACCAAACTGCATGAGGCGCTCCAGGCTGTCATGGAGAATGCCCGCGGCATCGATGGTGGTGCCAATGAAATTCGATCGGCTGCCGATGACCTGGCAAAGCGGACCGAGCAACAGGCGGCCTCCGTTGAAGAAACAGCGGCTGCCCTGGAACAGATCACGACGACGATGCGTGACTCCACAAAGAGGGCGGAAGAGGCAGGTGTTCTTGTCTCACGCACCAGAATTGGTGCGGAAAAGGCTGGCGAAGTGGTGCGCAGCGCTGTGCATGCCATGCATCAGATCGAAAAATCCTCCGGCGAGATCAGCAATATCATCGGTGTAATCGACGAAATCGCCTTTCAGACTAATTTGCTCGCGCTGAATGCCGGCGTGGAAGCTGCTCGTGCAGGCGATGCCGGCAAGGGCTTTGCGGTCGTCGCCCAGGAGGTGCGTGAACTCGCGCAGCGTTCGGCCAACGCTGCCAAGGAAATCAAAGCGCTCATCATCACATCCGGAGAGCAGGTCCGCACGGGTGTTGCCCTTGTCGGCGAAACGGGGAAGTCTCTGGAAGTTATGGTCGGTGAGGTTCAGCAGATCAACAGCCACGTCACTGCCATTGTGGAATCGGCACGCGAGCAGTCGGTCGGCATTCAGGAGATCAACACCGCCGTCAACACCATTGACCAAGGCACGCAGCAGAACGCGGCCATGGTCGAGGAATCCACAGCCGCCAGCCATACCCTTGCCGGCGAAGCAGATGCCCTGAACAGGCTGATCGCACAGTTCAATCTTGGCGGTCAGACAGCAAATCATCAACCAGTGCGGCTAGCGTCGAACAACCCACGCTTGGTCGCATCACCCGCAAAAGCGCTGGGACGCAAGATTGCCAGTGCGTTCGGCACGTCTTCTGAACAATCCTGGAAGGAATTCTGAGCCACTGCCGCCGGACCTTCGTCGGCACGGCGGTATTCGCCTCTATCAGACGGCGGCCCCGCTTTTCAAGAATGCGTGGCCGCCGTATGCAACATGAAACGGCTGTTCTTACCCCAAGGTGAAGGAGATGCTGAAACGTATAGGCAAGATTCAGTTGCGAGCCGGAATGTTTATCGAGGCGGTGGAGGGCTCTTGGCTCGACAGGTCGTTTGCCAGCTGTCGCTACATGTCACGAAACAGTGTCGATAATCCAGATGAAACTCTTAAACGTAGATCACTGTCTCGCAATATGGCCGACGAGGCGGAAAGGGCTGGCGACTGCCGCACCTGCTGCATCAAACACGAATGCCCCGACATTGGTCCCGCTGTTACGCATCCGGGCATCCGCCTTGGTGATATCGCCGGCGAACTGGGCAAGTGAGGCAAAACGGTCATGGCCTAGTCCATCCGACGATTTCAGCGCGGAGATGTCGATAACCCGGACATTCTCGGACTTCGCAGTCTTCTGGATAAAAGGGTCGTTGATGTCGAGTAGTCCAATGCGAGGTCGCTCGCCGCCCACAAAACTTGAAACGCTCAAAGCGCGATCGGTGCCTGACACCAGAACAGTGATCGGAATTGGTAAACGGCCGATATCGCGAAGTTGAGATTGAAAGACATCAACATCAATATCGGCAGCAGCAAGAACAATCTGCAGCTTGGACAGAACATCGTCGTGGCCCTGAAGCTTGAGTTGTCTGGCCACTTCCATGGCAAGAAAACCGCCCATGCTGTGGGCGAAGACGATGACGCGTTTGACCTTGGGCGTCTTGGAAAGCGTCGTTAGAAGACTGTCGAGCTGGGTCCGCGAATACAGAACGGCATCCTTATCGGCCACGTACCCGGTCACACTGGCGGCAGATGGCCAGGAAAACATGACAGGGGCAGCGATCTGGCCAGCGTCCGCTGCCATCTGCGCAGTGCGAAACAGCGCCTCCTGGTAGGAGTAGTTGTAACCGTGGACGAACACGGCCGCAGTCCCATCAAAATTGGCTGAACCGGTAACTTTGGAAACGAGATCGCCATCGCTCAAAGTCTCGCGTTTCGTCACAATGAACTGGCGAGACGGATCTGGCTTGCTTGATGGATATTGGATGGTAGCCCCATCTCTGTTTCGCGGAATAGAAAATGTGAACCGGTCGTAGCTTGTGGTCGCAGCCCTTCCGTTTCCGAAAGAAGCATCTTTCGTTTGCCGGTCACGGTTCGTGACGGCAACGACGCTGACTTCCTTCGCTCGGTCGCTCTTTAATGCAACCGGTTGCAATACCGCCGCTGTGGGACGTGAGGCGCAGCCCGACAAGGCGACCGAAACGACAATCCCTGCGAAAATGGCAGGCGCGCCGCTACGGCATCGTGACGAAAAGAGAAACATGAAGGCCGTGCCTTTTACCGAGGGTGGGAAGAGGGCATTCACTTGCCCTCCATCTTTCAAACTGTTGCTGGTTCCTGCGATACTTCCCTATCTTCAGCGGGTATCCTGAACCACGCCACGTAAAGAGCGGGTAGGAACAGAAGGGTCAGAACCGTTCCAACGACGATGCCACCCATCATGGCATAGGCCATGGGTCCCCAAAAGATTTCACGCGAGATCGGTATGAGGGCGAGGGTTGCTGCAGCAGCTGTCAGCATGATCGGTCTCATACGGTGTTCCGTCGCATCGATAACAGCCCTCCACGGCGGGACCCCTTCCTCACGCAGATGCTCTATCTGGACGACCAAAATCACCGAGTTTCTGATAAGAATACCGATCAGAGCAAGAATACCGAGAATAGCCACAAAGCCCATCGGAGCATTGCTCAGAACCAGAGCGGCAACGACGCCAATCAGTGCAAGCGGAGCGACTGCGAAAACCAGGAACAGCCTACTGAAGTTCTGAAGCTGGAACATCAGGATAGTCGCCATCGCAAACAGCATAAATGGTCCAACCGCAACGATAGGTCCCTGCGAGTCCGCGCTTGATTCAACCGACCCGCCGATTTCTACCTTGTAGCCGGCTGGAAGCGCGGCCGCAAATTTCTCTACGGCCGGTTTCAACTGCTCGACAACAGTTGCAGGTTGAGTAGAGCCGATGACGGCCGCCTTTAAGGTAATGGTTGGAATGCGGTCGCGGCGCGCAATCATCGGCTGCTCAAGTTCGTAACGGAACTTGGCGACGGCCGACAGCGGCACCGACTTCCCGTTTGACCCCGAAAGCTGCAGGTTCTTGAGCGTTTCAATCGATCCACGCTCCACATCCTCGGCACGGCCAATCACATCTATGAGATAGATGTCGTCCCGGATCTGAGTGGTCGATGTTCCCTCGACGACATCGTTTAGTACTGTGGCGATATCCTGAGAGGAAACCCCCAGTTGCCGGGCCTTGTCCTGCAGGACATCGACTTTGACCACTCTTGCAGGCTCGTTCCAGTCATAGGTCATATTCGAAAGTAGAGGATTGGCATTGACGATTGCGCCAAACTGATGGGCCAGATCGCGGACTTTTTGGATATCGGGTCCACTGAGACGATACTGGACGGGCTTGCCGACCGGAGGACCTATATCAAGAAACTTCACGAAGGCGTCCGTGCCAGCGAATGTCTTTGTCAGGTAAGCCTGAAGATCAGCCTTTAGGCGATCTCGCGCTTCCAGATCTTTCGCGACGATGACGACCTGACCAAACCATGCAGACGGGCTCTGAACATCATAGGAAAGAATAAAGCGCGGGGCTCCCTCTCCGACATAGGTCGACCAGTGATCTATATCTGCATTACCGGCCAGCTTTTCCTTTTCGAACTGCGCAATCTGCCTGTCGGTTTCAGCGATGGTGCTGTTTTGAGGCAAGCTCCAGTCGATGATCAATTCGACGCGGTCCGATGTCGGGAAAAATTGTTGTTGCACCAAACCCATACCGCCGAGCGACAATGCGAAAACAACAATGGTCGAGATGATTGTCACCCACCGCCACCGCATCGCCAGAAGAAGCAACCAGGCAAAGGCCCGGGCCACAGGACCCTTCTGTTCATGATGCGATTTCATCGTTTTCGGCAGAATGACCACGCCCAGCAACGGCGTGAACACGACAGCGACGACCCATGACACCACGAGCGACACGGCAATGACAACGAAGAGTGTGAAGGTGAACTCGCCAGCCGCGCTGCTGTTGAGGCCGATCGGAATAAAACCGGCAACCGTGACAAGCGTCCCCGTCAGCATCGGAAAGGCCGTCGAGGTATAGACGTATGTGGCAGCCTTGCGCAGATCGTCGCCGACCTCCAATCTCGACACCATCATTTCGACCGCAATCATTGCATCGTCCACGAGAAGGCCGAGGGCAATGATGAGGGCACCAAGTGAAATTCGCTGCAGCGATATGCCAGTGTATTCCATGAAGACGAAGGTGATGGCAAGAACGAGCGGAATTGAGATCGCAACGACCAGACCGGCGCGAACGCCCAAGCTGATAAAACTGATCGCAAGAACGATGACGATGGCTTCAAAGAGAGCTGTCGTGAAGCCGGAAACGGCCTCATCGACCACCGCGGGCTGGTCCGAAACGCGCTCGACCGTCACGCCAATTGGAAGGTCGGCGACCACACGCTTCATTTCAGCGTCGAGCTCCTCACCGAAATGCAACAGGTTGGATCCTGCAGTCATGCCGATCGCAAGGCCGATCGCAGGTTTTCCCTTGAAACGGAACAGCGCAGACGGCGGATCGACATAGCCCCGTTTGATCGTTGCGACGTCAGTCAGCGGAAAGTAGCGATCATTGACGCGCAGATTGATCGTTTTCAGGCTCTCCTCGGATGCGAATGCACCCCCGACACGGATCGCTATCCGCTCGGGTCCGGCATCGATGAAACCCGATTGCGTCACGGCATTCTGGCTCTGAAGCGTACTGACGATGGATTGCCGATCAAGGCCAAGCGCGGCGATCTTGCGCGTTGAAAACTCGAGATAGACCGCTTCGTCCTGCGCGCCAATGACGTCAATTTTACCCGCATTTTCAACAGTCAGGAGCCGTGCACGGGCATCCTCGACCAGATCGCGTAATTGCCGTTGCGACAAGCCATCGGAGGTGAAAGCATAGATGTTGCCATACACATCACCGAATGTGTCGTTGAAGAAAGGCCCGATCACGCCACTTGGCAGGTCGCCCTTTATATCGTTGATCATGTTGCGGACCCGGACCCAGTTTCCTGCGACGTCCCTGGCCTTCGTTGTCGGCAACAGTTCCACGTAAATCGTTGTCTGCCCGGCCTTCGTTTCGCTGCGCGTATAGTCCAGCGCGTCGAGTTCCTCGAGTTTTTTCTCGATTCGATCGGTGACCTGGTTCGTGACTTCCTCTGCGGATGCTCCAGGCCACTGCGCGTTGATGATCATTGTCTTGATGGTGAAGGACGGGTCCTCTTCACGACCAAGGTTCAAATAGGAGAAAACACCCGCTATCACGAATACGATCATGAAGTACCAGACCAGAGAGCGGTGGTTGAGTGCCCAGTCAGAAAGATTGAACGATTTCACTGGGAAACCTCCTGGTCGATACGAACGGCCTGGCCGTCTTGCAGTTGGTTGACGCCGGCAACCGCGACACGGTCTCCGGGATTGACGCCTGTCGCAACAACGACAGTTCCACCCGGCACGGAAGCCTTGTCGAGCGTCACGTCACGGGATGAAACACGTCCTGCCTTGTCGTCGACGATCCAGACGGAGGTCTTCGACCCGTCGGTCTTGATGGCAGACGACGGGAGACGGATGACTGGCTGAGAATCAACGGTGGCGGTTGCTGTAATGACCGCACCGAGCCTGAGGGCCTCGGGTGGTTGGACAAGGGTCAGCTTCGTGCGTCTGGTGCGAGTGGCATCGTCTGCCTCCGGCGCAACCTCACGTATGAGACCCTGGGCATGCACCGTTGGATCCAACTGGAGGGAGACATCAAAGCTGGTGCCGGACTTGAGAAGCGCGGTCGATTCGGGAACATCGATCACGGCGTCACGTTCCTCAGGCCGCGCGACGGTCACAACGCTCTGTCCTGCCGAAACAACCTGACCAACCTCCGCAGACGTGCCGGTGATCACGCCATCGAACTCAGATAGAATTCTGGAATAACCCAATTGTTCGGAGGCCTTGTCCAGATTGGCCTGTGCCTTGTTAAGGTTGGCCTCTGCCGTCTGGCGTTCCTGTTGCGCAGTTTCGAATGTGGCTTTTGCGGCGGACTGGCGTTCGAAGAGCGTCCGCTGTCTTTGTTCGCTGGTGATCGCATTGGCAAGTTGCGCCTCGGCATTTGCGCGGTCAGACTGCGCGCTTCGTACGGCAAGCTCGAGCGCGAGTGGATCAATCGCGGCAAGAATATCGCCCCTTTTCACCACATCGCCCACCTGAACATTGCGAGCGACGATGCGTCCGAGAATGCGGAACCCAAACTGCGTTTCGAAGCGTGCCGCAACAGTGCCAGGAAGCGTCAGCGTTGCAACGGGTGCAGGCGCGACCACGACGGACAGAACGGGCCGAGGCTTTTCAACTGGCGTGTCCTCCTCTTTCTGGCAGGACACAAGCACGGTGCTGGCCAGCAGGAGCGTCAGTACGCTCTTCAAGTGTTTCATTGTGCGGCTCCTTTATATGCCACCATTTCGCCCGCGGTCAGGAACTTCGTTCCGTTTGCCACGACGATCTCGCCTTCGGACAGGCCGGAGCGAACCGAAAAATGCTCATTGACATAAGTGCCGACCTTGATTTCGCGCAAGGATATCGAGTGATCCTTCTGATCGACGACCCACACGGCGGGACGGCCAGAAATGGATGCCATGGCAGACCACGGCAACTCGATCGTGTCGACGGGCTTGTAATAAGCCGTCGCTACCACCGGGCTTCCAAGACGCACATCGGCGGTAGCATCGAGCGCCAGCTTTATCCGGATGGTTGCCGTCGTCGTATCGATCGTTGGCGAAATCTCGCGGACGGTTGCCTTTATCGGCTCTCCGCCAGACAACATCTTGACATAGATGTCGCCTTGGAGTTCTCCGCCAAGCAGCGTGGCCTCATCGGCATTGATAACAGCATCGCGCGGGCCATCATGGGCAAGTGTAAAGACGAGTTGCGCAGCTTGTGCCACCTGACCCACCTCCGCGTTACGCGCTGTGATGATGCCATCGGCATCAGCCCGAAGTTCCGTCTGGGATAATGCGTCACGGGCGCTATCGACCTGCGCCTGCGCAGACTGGACAGTGCCTTGCCCGGTGAGAAGCGTTTCCTGCGCCTGATCCAGGTCAGCTCTCGTTGTGACACCGGTCGTGAACAAACTCTGCTGACGATCATATGCCTGCTGTGCTTGGGTCTGCTGCGCCTGTGCCGATTGGAGAGTGGCCTGCGCCACCTGTAGATCGGCTTCCTGCTCTTGCGCATCGATCCGGGCCAGAGTCTGACCCGCTTTCACATGCTGGCCCACATCAGCAAGGCGTTCGATGATCTGCCCACTCACGCGGAATGATAGGTCGGATTGTATGCGGGCGTTGATTTCGCCTGTGGTCGATACCGCAGCCGCAATGGGGGTAGACCTGACTTGCACCGTTTCAACTTCTCGAGGAGCTTTCTCCTGCGCTTCTTCCTTGGGTGCACAAGCGTAAAGCCCGCTCATGAGTGATGACGCAAAGGCGTATGTCACTAACCGATTCATGTCTTGCCCCTTGAACTTATATAAAACGGTGATAAATTTGACTTACCTGAAAGTCAATGAAATTCTTTAGATTGCGTGTCGGTGGACGAGCGAATAAGGGTCACAAATGGCAAGACTTACGAGAGCAGAACAAAAAGCACTTCGACCTACCCAGATATTAGAGGCAGCGTTTGAGGAATTTGTTCTACACGGCTTCACCGCAGCGCGCGTTGAAGACATCGCAGATCGTGTTGGAGTGACAAAGGGCACGGTCTATGTCTATTTTTCGACCAAGGAAGAACTGTTCGCTGCGATGATTCAGCACGCAGCCTCGCCGCTGGAGCGTTTTCTGAAAGAATGCAAGAATATTCAGGGAAACTGCGTCGAGCGGCTCCGATCGTTGATACTTCTCGCATATAATGAGATGTCCGGTGACAAGCGGTTACGCGAGCTTTTGCGCTTTGTGGTATCAGAGGGAACACGATTTCCGGATGTGGTTGATAAGCACTATAGCGATTTTATCGAACCTCTCATCATCCATACGCAAGACATCCTTGATGAAGGCATCAAGGCCGGAGAGTTTGCAACGGGACCTAGAGCCAGCGCCCGGGTGATTATCGGCCCTATAGTGGCGATGATCGTTGAAATGATCATACATGGCGATCGTCGGGATCTAAATGTCGACACCTATGTCGCTGCACATGTCGATCTCGTTATCTCATCTTTGGTCGGACGTGGCTGAATGAAAGTCAACGGCGCTCTGACATTCAGAAATGACCGTACATGCAGTGAGGCAGGAGCGCCCTGAGCCACGTCGCAGCGTCCAATCAGATTGGACAAATCATCACTGTTATCGACGAGATTGCATTCCACAACCTTCTTGCCCTTATGCTGGTGTCGAAGCCACGCGTGCCCGTGAAGCGGGTGAGGCACATTTATTAGTTTTAAATGGACATTGTGTGCCGCCCAATAGGAATGCAGGCCCGACCGGCGTTGCTAAGACGGATCGACATTCAGGATTCGTACATAACGTAATCGATGATTCATAGGCGACTATGTTTTGGCGTGAGGTCTGAGAGGTGCTCGGTTTGTCTTAACAGTTTCGGGCTTTTTGCTCAGTGGATTTCCGCCTCGATTATGTTGCCACCATCATCGGTGCCAGCGCGTTGAAGCTGGCCTTATCCGGCGTCTGTCGGTCGAGGGATGAATGCGGGCGTTGGGTATTGTGGAAAGCGGGTAAGCCATCCCACGTAGCGCAGCGTTGAAAGATCGGTCATTTTCGGCATGAATCATGCGGAGAATACTATGAGTGACAATGTGAATTATGGTCGTAGCTTTGATGTTTTAACAGCGGCACCCGTACGGACGGTATCGGATGAGCGCTTACGTTTGAGCAGAATTCAAACATTGCGCTGCAAGCGCGTCATGTTCGCTTTGCCACAGTGGATACTGAGGAGCACCGCTCATTGCTGCCGAACCAGGATCGATTCAATCCAAGAGCGCTTGGGTCAGCGGGTGGGTGGGATCGGCGAGCCCATCAATGACGTTAAAATGGTGCCGATCCGGCTCTATCACCACTTCAGTTTCCGCTCCGAGCCCGATCCAGATATTGGCCAGAAGCGCGTTTTGCCGCAGGAATTCGGAGGTTTCCCGCTCCCCTGCCCAGCAAACAAGGCGTGTGTTGGCCAAAGGTTCGAGAAGCGCAGGGCTCTCGCTGGCAGCCTCTGCCGCATCGATGGCAAGCGTTTCGTTGCGCTTCGTCCGGATCATGGGTCGCAGATCATGGATACCAGAGATCGACACGGTTTTTTCAATGCGGTTAGAAATGGCAGGCGCCAAAGGGGTCGTGGCGCTGATCATCCGTGTAACCAGATGCCCGCCAGCCGAATGGCCGATAAGACGGATAGGTCCCTCAACGCGTTCGGCTGCGGCTGAAACGGCTTTGCCGATAGCGCGGGTGATCTCGGCAATCCTTGCCTGCGGCGCTAACGTATAGCTCGGCACGGCAAAAGCGTAGTTATGTCCGAGAGGACCGGCGGACAGATGAGACCAGAAACTCTTGTCAAGGTTCATCCAGAAGCCGCCATGCACGAAAACGACAAGCCCCTGCGGTTTTGCGTTGGGTAGAAACAGATCGAAGCGTTCTCGCTCGGCATCACCATAGGCAAGATCGAGATGGGCGCGGCCTGCTGCGGCCAAATGCTCACGTGCCTGCCGCGCCGGCTCGACCCACACGCCTGGCCAGTTCTCGGACTTCGGTATGTTGGCCCCGTTGTCGTAAACCCAGGTCCAGTCCTTCACTTTGTATCGCATTGCGTTGTCTGCTTCAGGTTTCAAAAATTCCGGTCTCGCTCGCCACGCGACGGTAGGCTGCACCTGCGGTAAAGCCGCCATCGATGACGAAATCCTCGCCGGTAATGAAGCTGGATGCGTCGGAGGCGAGGAAGAGCACGAGTTCGGCAATCTCTTCCGGTTTTCCGCTGCGCTTCATCGGCGTCATCTCGATCATCGGTTTCAAATGCGGGCTGCTGGCGTTGAGGCCGGTGACCACGAGGCCCGGGCAGACGGCATTGACGCGGATGTTTTTCGAAACCAGCTCCATGGCCGCACTGCGGGTCAGGCCGCGCAGGCCCCACTTGCTGGCAGTGTAAGCCGGGTCGTAATGGCCGGAAAAGCCGCTATTGGAAGAAATGTTGATGATGGAGCCGCCACCGCTTTCGGCCATGCGGTCAGTCACGGCCTGTATGCCGAGGAATGCGCCTGTCAGATTGACCTTCAGCACGCGTTCCCATGCTTCGAGACCCGTCGTCGCAACTGTCGAGCGATTGATGATCCCGGCATTGTTGACGAGAATATCGATGCGGCCTTTCCATTCGGTGGCAAGAGCAACAACGCCAGCCCAGCTTGCTGGGTCTGTCACATCAAGATGGACGAAGCGTGCTTCGAACCCGTCATCCTGCAAGGCCTGCGCCAAGGTGCGGCCTTCGTCGGCCAGAACATCGGCGATGATGACGGCAGCACCCTTGGAGGCGAACAGCCGTGCTTCTGCTTCGCCCTGTCCGCGTGCACCGCCGGTCACGATGGCTAGACGGCCTTTGAGATTGCTCATGGTTAGTCCCTCGCTGCTATGGTCGTCTGGCGCTGCTCGCCCAGACCTTCGATTCCGAGCGTCATGACCTGACCCGTCTGAAGGAAGACGGGTGTTGGCTTGATGCCCATGCCGACGCCCGGCGGAGTGCCGGTGGCGATGACATCACCCGGCATCAGCGTCATGAACTGGCTGATATAGCTGACGAGATGGGCGACACCGAAGATCATGGTGGAGGTGTTGCCGGTCTGGCGGCGCTGGCCGTCCACATCGAGCCAAAGCGACAGGTTTTGTGGATCGGCAACCTCATCACGGGTGACCAGCCATGGGCCGATGGGGCCAAACGTATCGTGGCTTTTGCCCTTGGTCCATTGCCCGCCGCGCTCCGACTGGAAGGCGCGCTCGGACACATCATTGACCACGCAATAACCGGCGACATGGGATAGCGCATCGGCTTCGCTGACATATTTGGCGCGTTTGCCGATGACCACGCCAAGCTCGACCTCCCAGTCTGTCTTGGCGGAGGTGCGGGGAATCTCGACATCGTCATTCGGGCCGACAACCGCTGTCGTTGCCTTCATGAACAGGATCGGCTCGGGTGGCGGCTCCTTGCCGGTCTCCTTGGCGTGATCGGCATAGTTCAGGCCGACGCAGATGAACTTGCCGACATTGCCGACGCAGGCACCCACGCGGTCAGCCGATACGAGCGGCAGGCTTGCGGGATCGATGCTGCGGATGCGGTTTAGAGCCTCATCGCCCAGCATTTCGCCTGCAATGTCGGAGACGATGCCGCAAAGATCGCGCAATGTGCCGTCATCAGCCAGAAGTGCTGGCTTTTCAGCGCCGAGTGCGCCTAGTCTCAACAGTTTCATTCTGCTCTCCTGAAGCCAACCAGAACGCTGTCGTCAACGTCGGGCAGGTTGACCACGATGTTGTCGGGCGTGCGCGTCGTCAGCCAGACCAGTTCCTCTGTGGTGGACATGTTGACTTCGATATGCGGCCAGTTGGGCGGCACGAAGATGAAGTCGCCTTCTTCCATGTCAAGAAACTCCTGCCAGTTCTCGCCGAAATAAATGCGGGCCTTGCCCTTCAGCACGTATCCGCCGGTCTCGGCCTCTCCGTGGTGGTGGGGAAAGGAACGATAGCCGGGATCGTTCGAGACCTTGCCGAACCAGATTTTAGTGGCAGGCGTGTGCTGTGGGCTGACGCCGGATATGCGCACGCAACCGCCGGACTGGCCGGTGCCGGTATCTTCCCGTCCCTTGCGGGTAACCACGGGCATGACTTTGCTGGTCATCGAATTCTCCTCCTCTTTGAACTTGAAATCAGTCCGGCACAACGGCAAGCGACTGGATCTCGATCTTGGCGCGATCTTCCATCAGCGCCACGACCTGCACGGCGGCCATGGGCGGAAAGTGACGACCGATGATCTCACGGTAGACGGCACCGATGTCCCGCATGCGGGATTTGTAGGCTTCGCGATCGGTGAAATACCATGTCATCTGGATGAGATGCTCAGGCTTGGCATTGGCCGCTTCCAGCACGCTGACGATGTTCAAAAGTGTCTGGCGAACCTGATCGACAAAATCGTCGGAATGGAATTGGTAATGCGCATCCCAGCCGATCTGGCCGCCGACCTGAACGATGCGGCCACGGGCGCTGATACCGTTCGAATAGCCGATGGGCTTTGCCCAACCATCGGGTTGGATGATTTCATGCATCATGTCTTGGCTCCAGATAACGTGTCAGGCCTGCGCGAATGTCGTCGGGCCAGGGATGAGATTTATGGTCGGTCAGTGAGGTCATCACGATGCGCTGGCGGACCGTCCAGATGATGTCGCCGCGCACGGTGACAATAGTTTCCAGATCGAGCGATGCGCGACCTATGGAGCGCACATGGACGGCGAAATCCAGCACATCGCCGTAGACGGCGGGTTTCTTGAATTCGAGGTTCATGGTCACGGTCGGCAAGCCCAGTTTGCGCTCGAACATGATTTCTTTCCATGTCACGTCGAAGGACGCGAACATGGCTTCGTTGACGTCGACCAGCATGGACAGATAGGCCGGATGGTAGGCGATCCCGGTCAGATCGCAATCGCCAAAACGCATCGGCTTGGAATGGGTAAAGGGCATATGTCTTCTCGCTTCTTTCTCGCTCAACCAACCATGACTTCGCCGCCGGCAACCGCAATGGCCTGCCCGGTGATGGAACCTGCCCCAGGTGAGGCAAGCCAGAGCACGGTATCGGCCACTTCCTGCGGCTGGATGAGGCGGCCTTGCGGGTTCGACTTGGTGAATTCGGCCAAAGCCTCATCACGGCTGCGGCCGGTCTTTTCTATGATGGTTTCCAGCGAGTGCTGGATGATCGGGGTGTCGGTAAAACCGGGGCAGACGGCGTTGACCGTCACACCCTTCTTGGCCAGTTCCAGCGCTAATGCCCGCGTCATGCCGATGACGCCATGCTTGGCGGCGCAGTAGGCAGAGACATAGGCGTAACCCGTCAAGCCCGCCGTGGAGGCGATGTTGATGATGCGGGCACCGGTGCCATGGCTTTTCAGATCGGCAAGCGCTGCCTGTGTTACGTTGAACACGCCGGTGAGATCGACAGAGAGCACATGGCTCCACATGTCGAGAGACGTCTTCTCGAAGGACGCACTCGGCGCTTCCCCAGCATTGTTGACCAGGATGGAAACAGGCCCGAATGTTGTGTGCGCTGTCTCCATGCCCTTGGCAATCGCGTCGGGCTGGGTGACATCGAAACCATCCAGCACCAGACTGTTACCGCCAATGGCAGCGGCCACATCCTCCAGCGGCTGACGACGACGACCGGCGAGTGTGACCTTGGCCCCGGCCTTGGCCAGCGTCATGGCAATGGCCGCGCCGATGCCGCTTCCGGCACCGGTTACCAACGCATGGTGACCTTCAAGGGTTTGCGTTACCATGACGACCTCACTTTGCCGCCGCTGCGCGGTCGAGATTGGCTTCGTATTGTGCTTTGGCAGACATGTACTGCTTTGGCCACGCCACGGATTTCAGGCCAATCTTGGCGGCTTCGTGCAGAGCCCAGGATGGATCGGCAAGATGCGGACGGGCGACCGCACACAGATCGGCACGGCCTGCGGAGATGATGGAGTTGGCGTGGTCCGCCTCCGAGATCGCGCCAACTGCAATGGTTGGAATGCCGATTTCGTTGCGGATCTTGTCCGAGAACGGCGTCTGGAACAGACGGCCATACACAGGCTTTTCTTCCTTGGAAACCTGACCCGACGAGCAGTCGATCAGATCGGCACCTGCATCCTTGAACATCTGCGCATAGATGGCCGCATCCTCGGGCGTGTTTCCGCCCTCAGCCCAATCATGGCAGGACAGGCGAACCGAGATAGGCTTGTTTTCAGGCCATGCTTCACGAACGGCGGCGAACACCTCCAGTGGATAGCGTGTCATGTTTTCGTGGCTGCCACCATATTCGTCCGTCCGCACATTCGTCAGCGGCGACAGGAAGCTGGAAAGCAGATAGCCGTGGGCGCAGTGCAGTTCCAGCCAATCGGCACCGGTTTCAGCCGCGCGCTTTGTGGCAGCTACGAAGTCGGCCTTGACGCGATCCATGTCGGCCCGGTTCATCGCCTTGGGAACGACGCTCTGTTTCAGATAAGGAAGCGGTGAGGCCGAGAACAAGGGCCATGCCCCTTCCTCAAGCGGCTGGTCGATGCCGTCCCAGGCACGTTTTGTCGCACCTTTTCGTCCGGCATGGCCGATCTGGATGCCGACCTTGGCGTTACTGTTGGCATGGGCGAAGTCCACGAACCGCTTCCAGCCCGCAATCTGCTTGTCGTTCCATAGCCCTAGGCAACCCGGTGTGATACGGGCATCGGGTGATACGCAGGTCATCTCGGCGAAAATCAAGCCAGCCCCACCCATGGCGCGCGCGCCCAGATGCACCATGTGGAAATCATCCAGCACACCATCGGTCGCGGAATACATCGCCATGGGCGACACGACGATGCGGTTGGCAAGCGTGGTGCCGCGCAGCGTATAGGGCGTGAACATCGGCGGCAGGCAGCGCTCTTTCTCCTTGACCTCAAGGCCGGATAGCTGGGCAAACCAGTGTTCGTAACCTTCCAGCCAATCCTTGTCGCGCAGCCGCAGATTTTCGTGGCTGATACGCTGCGAGCGGGTCAGCATTGAATACATGAACTGTTCAGGCGGCAGTGTATCGGCATAACGCTGGCCCACCACTTCGAACCACTCCATGGCATTGCGTGCCGCATTCTGGATGCGGGCCACATCGACGCGGCGAATATCCTCATAGACTTTAAGAACATCTGAAATGCTGTCCTTGCCGTGACCAGCCTTGTTGAACTGGTTGGCCAGCTCGATGGCATCATCGATGGCAAGCTTGGTGCCGGAGCCGATGGCGAAATGGGCTGTGTGAGCCGCATCGCCCATCAGCACGACATGGGAATTGCCGTTGAAATGGCTCCACTTGCCGCAGATCAACCGGGTGAAGTTCAGCCAAGCGCTGCCACGCATGTGGCGCGCATTGGTCATCAGTTCCGAACCATCAAGCGTTTCGGCAAACAGGTCCTGGCAGAAATCGATGGATTGCTGCTGATCCATCTCACCCAGGCCATGCGCCTGATAAGCCTCTTCCGTCGTCTCGATGATGAAGGTCGAGGTGTTCTCGTCGAACTTGTAGATATGCGCCTGAAACCAGCCGTGGTCGGTCTTGCGGAAATCGAAGGTGAAGGCATCGAACAGTTTGTTGGTACCGAGCCAGATGTAACGGTTCGGCCGTACCGCCATATCGGGTTCAAAAATCTCTGCATATTTGTTGCGGATTTTAGAGTTCAGTCCGTCCGACACGATCAGAAGATCAGCATCCGGGTATTCCAGATCGCTTTCCACCTCGGTCTCGAACGTCAGTTCGACGCCCAGCGCTTCGCAGCGCGCCTGCAATATATTCAGCAGCTTCTTGCGGCCGATGCCAACAAAGCCGTGGCCTGTCGTGCGCTGACGCGTTCCTTTGAAAAGGACCTCGATATCATCCCAATGGTTGAACGCCTGCTGGATCTCGTCAGCGCTTTCCTTATCCCAAACCTGCATGGAGGCCATGGTCTGGTCGGAAAACACGACGCCCCAACCAAAGGTGTCATAGGGACGATTACGCTCGACCACGGTGACTTGATGCTCGGGATGTAGCTTCTTCATCAACAGGGCGAAGTACAGTCCTGCGGGACCTCCACCAACACAAACGATACGCATGTGACCCTCCACGGTTTTCGACTAATGCGTCGAGGTAGATGATTTATTTGAAGGTTAAAGTATTTGCGTGAGCGAATTTGTCAACCAATAAAACGTCCCCACCCAATTTGTGTGAGTCGACGCACGGGAATGTCTTAGAACCTGGTCCCTTCGATCAATTGACAGCAATCAGGGCGCGTTCCTACAAACGAGCCGGCGCAACTTTGAGCGTCTACGCGGTTTAATTTTCTTGAAAGGAGATTGATGATCGTTGGATCATACGCGGCATCTTGTGGCGTCTAGAAGATTCGTGATGGAGGGACGTGACTGGACACTAAGGCTCGCGCAGCACGCTTCAAGCGCATGATGGAGATATAGGAATGATTGACAGTCCACCGCTCGCGTTCAACAACATAGTGCCAACACCGGAAAGTGGCTTTGCCTGTGGCCGCGTGAAGTCGATGGCAGCCCGATCCGGTTAGAGCTCATCGCGGGCAGCCACCGATGCAACCATGGCCGAAGAGCCGCTGGGCGACCAAAAATCCCGCACAACGATGTCTGGCGACATCGCACACGATACAGAGGCAATTGGCCTTACTACTCGAAGGCGCTGCCGGAAAGATGATTGCTGGCGGACGCCTTCACTGCGCCGATCTCCAACCACAAGGACGAGATCATCGCTTCATCGACATCGGCCATGATATCGCGCAGCCAGCCTTCGTGGGCAGCGGCCATGGCGATGAACAGATCGGTTCCGGCCGGTGTCAGCTTGGCGACAGTCACGCGCCGATCGCCATCCGGCGTAACACGCTGCACAAAACCATCAGTCTCGAGCCGCTCCACCAGGCCGGTGACATTGCCATTGGTGACCATGGTGCGTTTGGAGAGTTCGCCAAGACGCAAACCATCTTTCTCCCGATACAGCTGTGCCATCAGGTCGAATTGCGGCAGCGTGGCGCTGAATTCAGAGCGAAGGCGCCGGCGGATTTCGGTGGTAATCAGCTTGGTGGTGGAAAGCATGCGCAGCCATAGACGGGTTTCCGGCTTGTTGCGACCATGCGGGCCGTGGACGATCATTTCCAGATCGGCGCTTGCGACCGCGTCTGCTTCCATTGCCTATACCCCGAGATATCGATCCTGCAGGTCCGACGTCAGTTCGCCTGGCACCCCAGACCATGCACTGCGGCCATTTTCTATAATGACGCATCGATCCGCAACTGGCAAAAGCTCCGATAACGTCTTGTCCACTACTAGTATAGACAATCCCTCGGCTTTCAGCAGCTTGATTGCCTTCCAGATGTCCTGGCGGATGACAGGTGCCAGTCCTTCGGTCGCCTCGTCGAGAATCAGCAGTCGCGGGTTGGTCATGAGCGCGCGACCGATTGCCAGCATCTGCTGCTCTCCACCGGATAATGATTTGGCCATCTGGGCATGGCGTTCCTGTAGCCGAGGAAAGAGCTCGTTGACACGTTCCAGTGTCCATTTGCCGGGACGGGAAGCAGCGACAAGATTTTCGTAAACCGTCAGGTTCGGGAAACATCGGCGGCCCTCCGGCACGAGGCCAATGCCGAGCTTGGCCACACGATGCGATGGCAGACGGTCAGTCGATTTATTATCGAAAAAGACACGACCAGTCTTGGGCGGCATAAGGTTGCAGATCGACTTGATCGTCGTCGATTTCCCCATACCATTGCGGCCCATTAGAGCGACGACTTCACCCTCGACCATCCGGAACTCGACGCCGAACAGCGCCTGACTGCTGCCGTAATAGGTTGTGATATCCTGAACATCCAGTAGCATCAGGCGTGATCTCCAAGATAGGCAGTGCGCACGGTGGGATCGCGACGGATCTCTTCCACCGTGCCAGTCGCGATGACCCGGCCATAGACCAGCACCGAAATACGGTCAGCGAGTGCGAAGACAGCATCCATGTCATGCTCGACGAGCAGGATCGGGGCTTCTTGTCGCAGCGAATCTAGAAAGCGGGTCAGCGATTTCGAGCCTTCAGGCCCCATACCCGCCATCGGCTCGTCCAGCAGGAAAGCCTTTGAGCCCAGCGCAAGCGCCATGGCGATCTCAAGCTGTCGACGTTCGCCATGGGAGAGTTCCGCAGACGGAATGCGCGCACGTGCCGTTAGTCCGACACGCTCCAGCATAGCCATGGCTGCATCCATCAAAGTCTTGTCTGCCATGACTGGCTTGAAGAAGCGAAAGCTGGAACCCTGCCGGGCCTGCACCGCCAACATGACATTGCGGAGCGCCGAGAACTCCGGAGCAAGTGACGAGACTTGGAAGGTACGCCCGAGCCCAAGACGGGCACGTTCTGCCACACCGAGGCCGCTGATATCCTGACCGGCAAAGCGGATCGAGCCGCTGTCCTGCCTGAGCGTGCCGCAGATCTGGTGGATTAATGTCGATTTTCCCGCGCCATTCGGACCGATCAGCGCGTGAATCTCGCCAGGACGGAGGTCTATCGTGACACTATCGGTCGCTCTCAGCGCGCCGAAACTCTTGACGAGGTTCGAAATTTCGAGGACGGGCTCAACCATGTCTGGCCTTTCCGGCAAGAAGCCCGAGCAGACCCCCACGGGCAAACAGCACGACGCCGAGCAGGATCAGCCCGAGGAAGAACTGCCAGCGTTCTGTGAAGCCGCCCAGCGTATATTCGAGGATAACGTAAAGTGCGGCACCCGCAAGCGGACCGAACAACCGTCCCGTACCGCCGAGAATGATCAGCACGATCAGTTCCCCGGACATATGCCAAGACAACATGGACGGGCTGACGAAGCGGTTGAGATCGGCAAACAATGCGCCTGCCAACCCTGTGATCATTGCGGAGATTGCAAAACCCGTCAGACGGATACGGTATGGATTGATGCCGACTGTTGCGACGCGCACGTCATTCTGCCGCGCGGATTGCAGGGCAGCGCCAAAACGCGAAGCGCGGATCAACGCAAACAGCCCGATCACGACCATAAGTACCACATAACAGATCAGAAAATAATTCAGCGGCCGCATGGTCATGACGCCGGGCAACTGATTGCGAACTGTCATCGACAACCCGTCCTCGCCGCCATAGGCTGGCCAGGAGATCGCGAAATAATACACCATTTGCGCAAACGCGAGCGTGATCATGATGAAATAGACGCCGGATGTGCGCAGGCTGATTGCGCCGATTGCCAGACCGACCAGCCCCGCGACCGCAACCGCCACGATCCAGACGATCCACATCTGGTTGGTGCCCGAAAGGCCGAACAGGAGTGGGTCGCCTGAGAAACTATGGCTTGCGAGGATCCCCGCCGCATAACCACCGATGCCGAAGAAGGCCGCATGGCCGAAAGAGATCAGGCCACCAAGGCCAAGCGCCAGATTGAGACCCGTTGCCGCCAGCGCCAGTATCGCAATACGGGTTGCGAGCGTGATGTAGAAGGGTTGGCCAAACGCATTTGCCGCAAACGGTACGGCGAGCAGCATGGCGGCCAGAATGAGATTGATGAGGTTTTCACGGTTCAAGATCATCATGTTACGCATGCGCCGCCGGAAAGAGGCCGCGTGGCTTCACGGCAAGGATGAACGCCATCACCACGTAGATCAGCATCGACGCGGCTGCGGCGCCGATCATACCCGCCTGAGCAGGTTCTACGAAAAGCGCCATCAGCTTGGGAAGCAGGAAACGGCCCATCGTATCAACCACGCCGACCAGTAGAGCACCCAACAGCGCACCTTTGATTGAGCCGATACCACCGATGACAATAACAACGAAGGCGAGGATCAGGACCGGTTCGCCCATTCCGACTTGCACCGATTGTAGAGCGCCCACCATGGCACCGGCCAGGCCCGCAAGAGCCGCACCAAGAGCGAAAACGACCGTGTAGAGCGTGCGGATATCGACACCAAGCGCACCGATCATCTCACGATCACTCTCTCCGGCGCGGATACGCATGCCAAGACGGGTCCTTGAGATCAGCATATAGAGACCGAAGGCTACAGCCGCACCGGTTGCAATGATCGCAAGGCGATAGAGCGGATATTGCGCGCCCCCGGGGAGGCTGACGGCACCCTGCAGCAGAGGCGGGATATCAAGATAGAGCGGGAAGGAGCCGAATATCCAGCGTGTTCCTTCGGAAAATATCAGGATCAGCGCGAATGTGGCCAGCACCTGATCGAGGTGATCGCTGTCATACAGCCTGCGGATTACGATGAGCTCAATGATTGCGCCCGCGGCCGCAGCGCAGACCAAGCTGGCGATCAGGCCGATCCAGAATGAGCCGGTCCACGCCGCGACAGTGGCGCATGCGAATGCGCCAACCATGTAGAGCGAGCCGTGAGCAAGGTTGATCAGCCCCATGACGCCGAAGATCAGCGTCAGCCCGGCAGCCATGAGAAACAACATGACGCCGAGCTGGAGGCCATTGAGCAACTGCTCGAGAGCAAGTGCGATGGTCATGTACTACCCTTAGATCTTGCAGTCTTTGGCGTAAGCATCGCCATGATCCGTGAAGATTTTCTCGACCGTCTTGTTGGTCAAAACGCCATCGAGTTTCACCACTTCCGTGAGGTAAATGTCCTGGATCGGATGCTGGTTGGTGTTGAACTTGAACTTTCCGCGCGGCGACTGGATGTCTGCCTTCTTGAGTTCGGCACCGAATGCCTTGGCATCCTTGACGCTTGCCTTGGAGGCTGCCGACAGGATGAGTTGGGCCGCATCATAGGCCTGGACGGCATAGATCGACGGAAGACGGTTATATTCCTTCTTGAAATCGGCCACGAACTTCTTGTTAGCCGGGTTGCCCAGATCCTGCACCCATTGCCCGGACGCCTTTGCGCCGAGAGCGGCATCGCCGATTGCCGGCAGGACGTCCTGACTGAAGGAGAAACCCGGCCCCATGACCGGTATCTTGACGCCCGACTGGGCGAACTGCTTCATGAAAGCGATGCCCATGCCGCCCGGCAGGAAGGTGAAGATGCCATCGGCACCGGAAGCGCGCATCTGGGCGATTTCCGCCGCATAGTCTGTCTGGCCGACCTGAGTATAGATTTCGGCTGCCAGTTCGCCCTTGTAATAACGCTTGAAGCCAGTCAGAGCATCCTTGCCGGCCGGATAGTTCGGCGCCAGGATGAACATCTTCTTGTAGCCCTTGTTGGCGTATTCGCCCATGGCCTCATGAAGATTGTCATTTTGATAGGCAGCATTGAAATAAAGCGCATTGCAGTTCTTGCCAGCAAGTGCTGCGGGGGCCGCGTTAGTCGAAACGTAGAACTTGCCTTGCGCAACTGCACCCGGAACGACGGCCATCAGAAGGTTCGACCAGACGATACCGGTCAATACGTCAACATTGTCGCTCTGAATCATCTTGTCGGCAATCTGGACAGCCAGTTCAGGCTTCTGCGCATCGTCCTCTGTGACGACGGTAATCTCCTTATTGCCGGAATTCTTGATCGCCAGCATGAAGCCGTCGCGGGTATCGATTCCGAGGCCGGCACCTCCGCCGGAAAGCGTGGTGATCATGCCGATCTTGAGCGGCTCGGCAATAGCCAGGCCGGATGTGCCGATGCTCAGCGCCATTGTGGCTGCAGCTAGCATTTTCTTCATGTAACGAACTCCCGTTTGTTGTTGTGTCGTTCCCAGATTCCGGCGGCGGACGAGATTTCCACCGAAGGTTTTTTTATCTTCCACATTTGAGTGGAAGTTTCCATTGCACAGGCACGGCAAATTCCAGCCGTTGTGCAGTATGGGTTATGCAGGCAAATTCTGCTTCAGCCTGAAGCGCTGAATCTTGCCGGATTCCGTCTTCGGAAGACTTTCGGTAAAGACAATTGAGCGTGGATATTTGTAAGGGGCGATCACTGCTTTGACGTGATCCTGCAGGGTCTTGACCATCAGTTCGCCACGCTCCGAACCTTTCGTCAGCACCACATGCGCCTCAACGATCGTTCCGCGTGCCTCATCGGATACCCCGATCACGGCGCATTCGAGCACCGCCTCATGTTTAAGCAGCGCTGCTTCCACCTCCGGACCTGCTATGTTGTAGCCAGCCGAGACGATCATGTCATCGGAGCGCGCGGCAAAGTGGAAGTAGCCGTCTTCATCCTGAGTGAAGCTGTCACCGGTCAGGTTCCAGCCGTTGCGGACGTAGTCCTTCTGGCGATCATCGGCGAGATAGCGGCAGCCGATAGGGCCCTTGACCGCCAAGAGCCCCACCTTGCCTCGGGCCACTTCGTTCATATCCTCATCGACAACAATCGCCTCGTAGCCGGTCAGGGGCTTTCCGGTGCAGGAAGGCTTGCTGTCGCCGATGCGGTTGGAGATGAAGATATGTAGCATTTCAGTGGCGCCGATGCCGTCGATGATCGGCTTTCCGGTCTTGCGGACCCATTCCTCGAACACAGGGCCGGGCAATGTTTCGCCGGCAGACACCGCAACGCGCAACGAGGAGAGATCAGCTCCACCATCCATCGCTGCCATCATTGCCCGGTAAGCCGTGGGCGCGGTAAAGCTGATGGTCGCCTTGTAGGTTTCGATGATCTCGATCATCTTCGCCGGGGTTGCGCTTTCTAGCAGCGTAGCCGCTGCACCGAAGCGCAATGGAAAGATCGCCAGCCCTCCAAGGCCGAAGGTAAAAGCAAGCGGCGGAGAACCAACGAAGACGTCGTTGGGCGTCACATCCAATATTTCCTTTGCAAAAGCATCGGCGATGATCAGCAGATCGCGATGGAAATGCATCGTGACTTTTGGAACACCGGTCGATCCGGATGTGAAACCCAGCAGCGCCACATCGTCACGGCCGGTCTTGACCGCCTGATAGCGGACTGATTTTCCGAGCGCCATGCGATCAAGTTCCGCGTCGTGATTGGCCGTACCGTCGAAACCGATCACCAGGGTCGGGTATTTGCTTTCTTTGGCGGCGGTGACCATCTCGTCCATCAGTCGTGTATCGCACAGGCACAGCTGGATTTCGGCTTTTTCGATGGTCTTGATCAGTTCGCCAGCGCGCAGCATCGGCATGGTATTCACCACGATCAGGCCAGCCTTGGTGGCAGCCAGCCAACAGGCAACCATAGCCGGATTGTTGGCAGAGCGGATCAGCACACGATTGCCGGGCTTCAGACCGTAATCATCGGTCAATGCCTGGGCGATCCGGTTGGTCCAGTCGGACAATTCCTTATAGGTGCGGCGCCGACCGTTGCCAATCAAGGCGGTATTGTCTCCAAAGCCACGCTCAACCATACGGTCTGTCAGTTCAACACCAACGTTGAGCCACTCCGGATAATCGAAGCCTTCCAGCTTGATTTCCGGCCATTGGTCAGCCGGCGGCAGATTATCGCGCGCGAATGTATCTTGATGGCCTGTCGGTCCCAGCATTCTTAGTTCCCATTTTTTATCTCGTGGCTTTGTGCCTTTCATGCAGAATTGCACCGCAAAGTTCAGCTTGCAAGAGAGAAATTTGAAGTTTGTAATAATTTTGCAAGAGCCTCTTTTGAGGATGCTTCAAAGCGAGGTCGTCTCGCGGGCAGGTTGTTCGTAGTGGCCTGATAGAAAGCGCAGCTTGAGTGCTATCGCCAAAAGGGTCTCGGTGCTGGGCGACCAATTGTCAGGCGGCGAGCATTGCTCTCACGTGATCGACAAGAACATCGAATGAGTTTTCAAGATTGCTGATCGACATTTCGTAATAGACTAGATGCCATTCAAGAGATCCTAAATGAACGAGCTTTCATCGGCGGCTATCGCTCGCTTGCGGCGTCATTCGGAGTTTCTGGAACTGCCTTAACGCAAATGGTCTGAGGATGACATTAGCTGCGTAGAACAGGCGACTGGCGTGTCCATTTCCCAGTCCTTGAGGGAAAACTATCTCGAAACGGGTGGGTCCGGATTGAAGCAGACTGAGCTTTATTTCACGGCGCACTTCCGTGAAAGCTACGAGGAAGAGGGGGGAACCAGATCATGTTTCAGGGTCCCGAATGGCGCTCAACCTTCACCAAACACTCGTGATTGGCCGAGATAATCTTGTGCGGTTGAATCCTCGATACCTGGTGTTTGAAATCGCGGACGGCAGCAACAGCTTCCTGCTGACGGACGCCGACGGCGCCATCCATTATTAGCCGCTGGCGTTCGATCCCATCAGGCATGGAGACAATGAAGCGAGCGTGGCAACAGAGGCGAACTCGATGTCGGAGTTTATCAGCGACCTTCGGACGCTCGACGAAAGCCTGTAGCGCGTCCATTGAAAGCGGAATCGCGTTGAGGATTCCTTGGCTGCGTCACGTGATGGTGTATCGACGCGATCGGTGGCAACCCGTTTTGGCTTGAGGTAAAAAGTCGGAGTTTTCAGTAAGCCGCATAGAGAGCGAGCCCAGCCTGCCCAGATCGGTCAGGCTGGGCTCGCGACCCGTAGGTCAGAGCACGCTGACGTTCTCAGCCTTCGATTTTCCGGTCTTGCGGTCCTGGCCAACTTCGAAGGTGACCTTGTCACCTTCTCTCAGCGACCCACCTTGTTGCAAAGCAGACACGTGAACGAACACGTCCGTTCCACCATTCTCAGGTGTAATGAAGCCGAATCCCTTGTCATCATTGAAAAATTTAACTGTACCGGTTGGCATAAGAGTTCCTTTTAATGTCATGCAGCCATTTGACCCGCGATAGGCTTTTTACCGCTTGTTTGCCAAACCAGCAACCTCCAACAACACGATAGTTGCATCAAGGTTTTTTGTGGACTGCTGATCGACCACTTGGCCAAGTTGACTGTCCCCTCCAGCGTTTCAATACTCTTCATGACCGCCTCGAAGCCAGGTGGGGTTGCAAAGATCATCATTGCCGACATCCGGTCGTAGTCTACGGTACGTTTCTTGCCTGCTTCTGCGGTTGTCGCCCGTAATGCAAGAAGTTTTGTCCATCTGAACGCGTGATCGAGTGCGGTCTTCTGTCAGGCTTTTGATTGCGGCATTTCGAAAGACCACTTGCAGGTAGAGTGATCTGCGGATCATGTCCAAATATTGACAAGACAAAATCCAGTTTAAATAGCCGAATATCTTGGTGTGCCGTCAGCGACGATTTCCATCTCATGTTTGTTCAGACATATCGTTCGCTCCACCCGTGGCGTCAAAACTCCTCCCAGCTGTCGCCGCTCTTCAATGCCGCGTTGCCATTGAACGCGTGAGCAACTTTGGCTGTCATCTGGCGAGCAGGCGAGGCGACGGGTCGCGAATGAACGTTGGCTGCGGTTGGTAGTCGATGTGTCACGGCTGCAGTCCCGATGTTGAATTGACTTATCAGTTCGAACAGCTGGGCTGCTTCTCTTGAAAGGCTATGGGCCGCAGCACTTGTTTCCTCGACCATCGCAGCATTTTGTTGTGTGCCCTGATCGATTGTGTTCACCGCTGTGTTGATCTCCTTGAGGCCAGTTGCCTGTTCTTTGGAGGCTTCAACAATGGCGCCGACGTTGCCATCTACTCGCACAACCTGGGTTACAATCTGCAGTAGCGCCTTCCCCGTATCACCGACCAATGAGACCCCGCTTTTCACATGCGCGTTCGATGCGTTGATCAGTTCCTTGATCTCTTTTGCAGCCTTGGCCGATCGCTGGGCAAGCTCTCGCACTTCTTGTGCGACGACGGCAAAGCCTTTGCCTGCATCACCTGCGCGAGCAGCTTCGACGCCGGCGTTGAGCGCCAGAAGATTGGTCTGAAAAGCGATCTCATCGATGACGCCGATGATGTTGGCGATCTCGCCTGCCGATTTCTCAATCATGCCCATGGCATCAACCGCTTGGCCAACAATTTTCCCCGAGTGCTCGGCATTTTCTTTGGTTGTGCGAACAAGCTCGCCGGCCTCTTGGGCGCGATGACTGGAGTCCGCCACGGTTGTTGTTATCTCCTCCAGCGCCGCAGCGGTCTCCTCGACGGAAGCGGCCTGTTGTTCAGTACGTTTGGACAGGTCGTTCGAAGCAGACTGAATCTGTTGCGACGAGGCGGCAATGGCGCCCGCGTTCTGGGAGATCGTCTGCAATGTGACCCGAAGCTTGGAAGCTGCCTCGTTGAAGTCCTCTCGCAACTTCTCCAGCGATGGCAGGAAGGGAATCGTAAGGGTCTGCGTTAGGTCGCCTTCCGAGAGAGCCTTGAGGGACCTCGCGAGTTGATCGACGTTGCCTACGCGCGTCGTGACGTCGGTCGCGAACTTGACGACCTTGAACACCTTGTCATTCAAATCGAAGATGGGATTGTACGAAGCTTGGATATACGCCTTTTTGCCACCCTTGCCGATGCGCATAAATTCTTCTGCAATGAACTCGCCACCAGCCAATCTTGTCCAGAAGCGACGATATTCTTCGCTGTTTGTAAAGCTCGGTTCGCAGAACATTGAGTGATGTTTGCCCTGAACCTCTGAGAGTTGATAGCCGAGGGTATTAAGGAAGTTCTCGTTTGCAGTGAGAATGTCGCCCGTTGGTGTGAACTCGATCACAGCCTGAGCACGAGAAATCGCGTCTAGCTTGCCGGCATCTTCGGCACTTTTCAGCTTCTGTTGTGTGATGTCGGTCGCGAATTTTACGACCTTGTAGGGCTTGCCACCGCGAAGTACAGGATTGTACGAGGCCTCGATCCAGACCTCCTTGCCACCTTTTCCAATCCGTTTGTACTGGCGGCGGTCGAACTCTCCACGCGTAAGCTTTGCCCAAAATTCTCTGTAATCGGAAGCCGCGGCCTCAGCAGGATCGACAAATAGACGGTGGTGCTGCCCCGCTATTTCGGACAGCTGATATCCTAGCAAACCACAGAAGTTCTCGTTCGCGGTAATGATCGTACCATCAAGTGTAAACTCGATGGTGGCCTGAGACCTGCTCATCGCTTCGAGAACGGCCTTTGCGTCAGCCCCGGTGCCAAATCCTAGCATGCATTCCTCCAAATTTCTGCTTCAACGGACAAGAGAGGTTGGGACAAGCCACCAGCGCCATCAGTCTTGATAGTACCAATTTTAGGGTAGGGGCGTTGATAGTTAGTAAACAAAACCAAATGACACAGACAATTTGCGTTATGCCCTTTGATGATCACAGGTTGCCGACCGCAAGGCGCCCAAATCTCCACACCTCCTGTTAGCAGCCCAGTGGGTTGCAGCGAAAATCGCCAACGCTTTAATTGTAATTTCCGCAATGGCCACAAAATCTAAGGTTGCCAGTTAACCTTTTGTTAATTGGCAGACCCCAAAACTCAAGTTATCCGGAAACCATGGAATCACGATGCCCGTCAGTCCGATTTCGATTCTCAATCCCAGCGCCCTGGACGCATACACCGATCTGCGGTCTGTCCCCAAGCACAGGCACTTCGGCAGGAATGATATCATCGACCGTCTAAGGTTGGCGGTCCCCTTCGACTACATTTCCATCAGCGGTCTTGATGTGGATCACTACCGGTTCGGACATGGTTTTTCGATCGACACTGACATGCCTCCTGCATTTCTTGAAGCATATGACGCCGACCGCCTTTTTTCAGTCGATCCTTTCATTCTTGTTGCGCAATCATCGACGTCCATCGTGGTTGAAAGAGAGGTCTATGCAGAACACGAGCCGCCGCCGCGGCTAATTTATCTGCAGCGTACGTTCGGGCTTCACAACAGAACCCTGATCCCTGTTATGAGAAATGACGTCATTTACGGTGCAATCTGCCTTGCACGGTCGACGCCGTTTGAGGAGAGTGAATTGAATTTTCTATCGGTCGTTGCGGGATCCATCCACACGGCCGTCACAAAGCCTTTGATGGATCGTTTCGCAGCCGATCAACTTCGTCTCTCAAAAGGCGAGATCGCCTGCCTAGCGCAGGCAAGCCTAGGCCTCACCAGTGAAGCGATCGCCGTGGCGACCGGTTATCAGCCCGATACCGTCAACAGCTACATCAAGTCTGCCGTGAAGAAGCTGGGCGCTATGAACCGCACGCAGGCAATCGCGGAGGCAATCCGTAGACGTCTCATTACCTGATCAGTTTGCCTTGAATCCATGTCCCTTTACAGCAATTTTTGATCGTTTGTGCGCCGCCAGCTATGAGGCGTGATCCTCTGTTTTATTTTTATTTCCGAAAACATGATCCTTTACTTTCATGGCTGGGATGTCGCGCCGAGAATGTGGATCATTTCTAATTATCAGCTTCACGTTTACCTAATATAAGTTCTCGACCCCTATATTAGGGTGTTCGCAGAGATAATTAAAAGAATTGGCATTGAAGCTGATCAGGCTCCGCAAGCGAAGGTGACTAGGCTTCCGCCTCGCTGCCCAAGGGGCATTGGCCGTTCACCCTGTCGACGAGAACAAAGCCTCCTCAACGAGAAATATTTTGCTCGCCCGGTCTGGCAGGTCAGGGCCATCAAGGTACGGGAACTGCATCGAAACGACGAAGCGCATCCGGGCCTCGTGGCGCCTCAATCGAAACGTTCCTATCATCGCTATGACAACGGGAATGATATGTTCCCTGTCTGGACGCAAACCGCATTTTGTGGCGTAGCGCAATCAGGCGTGAAATAGAACAAGTCCATTTCATGCTAATTCACGTAGTAACTAAAATAGGGGATGTAACCTCACAGGAGCTGGTGATGAATTTCTGCAGGCCTTTCCGCGCCGAACTGGTCAATACAAAGGAAATCTGGATTGTGGATGCGGATGGAGCCTTCGTAACCCGATTTCCGCGAACGTCAGACGACATTACGGCCGATTTGAAAAAGGCGGAGATCGTAGCGAAATCCGACAAGGGTGAAGACTTTTGAATACGGCAAGCCATGCGACGGTCCTGTGGGAGCTTAAAATTATAATGTCTGTAATAGTTTGCGTTTGCCGCGTCGCGAGATAAAAATCGAGTGATGGATGATCCATAGTCCGGTCAGGCCAAGGGCAGGGTTCTGGAGGAGTTGTCCCGTTAAAATTCGACGCTAGGCGCATGTAAATGATTGACTCTGCACGAAAGTGTCGAGTCAATCACGCGTTTCTATCCCCTTTCGAGTTTACGATCGATACAGGGTCGCTAACGTTGTTTTTATCCGTTATCGCAAGGCGGAGGTTCGCTTCCGTTCAAGAAATCCCACTGGAACGTATCTCAATTGCAAGCGGGTCCGAATTGTTATCGTATGCCAAGGGCAAACCGGCGAAGCAAAACTGCCGTGCTCAGCTGACTGCTGATCGACCGTTCTGAGGTGCGTCAGCTTTAAAAGGAGACCAGAATGACCAAACGTATCGTTTTCACAGGTGGCACGGGTAAGGCTGGGCGCCATGCCGTTCCAAAGTTGTTGGAAAAGGGCTATTCCGTTCTGAACGTCGATCTGAAGCCCTTGGATCTGCAAGGGGTAAACACGCTGATTGCGGATATCACCGATAGTGGTCAGGTATTCAACGCCCTGACAACGCATTTTGGCTTTGACGGTTTCGAAGAAGGCGCTCCGCCGTCTGCGCCCGATGCCGTCGTGCATTTTGCAGCCATTCCCCGCGTGTTGATTGAGCCTGACAATAAGACCTTCGAAGCGAATGTAGTCGGCACATACAATGTCATCGAAGCAGCTATGAAGCTGGGTGTTCGCAAGGTCATTATCGCCTCGAGCGAGACGACCTACGGTGTCTGTTTTGCAGAGGGGGACAAGGATTTCCACGCATTCCCGTTGGATGAGAACTACGATTCCGACCCGATGGATAGTTATGGCCTATCGAAGCTCGTCAATGAAAAGACGGCGCGCGCTTTTGCCATGCGCTACCAGGCCGACATCTACGCGCTGCGCATAGCCAACGTTATAGAACCACACGAATACTCCAAGTTTCCAGCCTTTCTTGACGATCCAATGTCCCGAAAACGCAATGCATGGAGCTACGTGGACGCGCGCGATCTCGGCAATCTCGTTCACCTCTGCATCGAAAAAGACGGATTGGGATTTCAGGTTTTCAACGCTGTGAATGACACGATCACTGCTGATCTTTCGACCGCCGAATTTCTCGCCAAATACTGCCCTGATACGCCGATCTTGCGGGAAATGGGCAAAGATGAAGCACCGCTTTCCAATCGAAAGGCCCGCGATGTTCTAGGCTTCAAGGAAGAGCATCCATGGAAACAGTATGTCGCAAGATAGCGCATAATCCTTATGCCAACACCAGATGAATGAGACATAGATGGCAGGCTTGGGACCCGAATGTGCCATTATCTCTTTATGTCTTCCAGGCAATCGATGACCACGAAAACATGTGCTGAACGCTTTCAGGCCTGCGGCTCCCGTTCGAGCTGTCCATTCTCGCGTTCTCGGTGACGCAGGCGCGTGTGGCTGTCGGCTGAAATCTTGGGGCTGTCACCTTACGACATTCGACCACTGACAAACGTTAGATGTGACGGCGACCGAGAGTAGACAGCATCGATAACGTCTTTGACTTCGATTAGGCTTTCATCGATGCGGTTCTTGCCGCCTAGCGGGGTGCGGCAAAGGACTACGCGAAGGATGTCCGGTCGAGGACATCTCCGGCGGTGGATCATACGTTGAAGCGCAGGCCGTAAAAGGGCCTGCGCTTCTCTAAACCGTCGTCTAATAAAGTTGGGGTCAAAATATGATCGTTAGACGCCAGCTTTACGCTGCTGCGGCCCGCAGTCCGACGCTCGTTGAACGTCGGGTCACGAACTGCCCCACCATTTGGGCCAGGATTTCAGTTTCATGCACAAGGGTTTGAGATGCGGCGGTTGTCTCCTCGACCATTGCTGCATTCTGCTGAGTGACCTTGTCCATCTCGTCGCCGGCCGTGGAAACCTCCCGCAGACTTACGGCCTGTTCTCTGGCCGCCATCGCAATCTTGTCTATGATAACACTGATGCCGCCGACCTGCTCACAGATGTCCTTGAGTGATGTGCCCGTTTCGTCAACGAGCTTGACGCCTGCTGTCACCTGAGCTGTCGATGTTGAAATCAACCCCTTGATTTCGCGAGCAGCACTTGCAGATCTTTGGGCAAGCTCGCGCACTTCTTGTGCAACGACGGCAAAGCCCTTGCCGGCTTCCCCGGCACGAGCCGCCTCGACACCTGCATTGAGCGCAAGCAAATTCGTCTGGAATGCGATTTCGTCGATGACACCGATGATGTTGCCGATCTTTGTCGATGAATCCTGAATTTCGCTCATCGCGCTGATGGCGCGTTCCACCACCGCTCCGCCGCTTTCCGCGTTTGTCTTGGCGAGCGCGACGGTCTTTTGCGCGTGGCCTGCACCATCGGCAGTACTATTGATCCCGTTGGCCACCTCGCCCAAGGCGGCAACTGTTTCTTCGAGAGAGGCAGCCTGCTGTTCCGTCCGGCGAGCAAGATCGTTGGATGCACTTGATATTTCAGACAACCCCGACCTGATCGTTCCAACGCTGAGTATGACAGCGCCGATCGCTTCTTCCAATGTGGAAACGGCACTATTGAAGTGATCTCTGATACGCTCGTATCGGGAATCGACAGCTCCGATGCGCGCCGTCAGATCACCCTTCGACAGGGCGTCCAGACCGCCGGAAATCTGCCGGAAGGCATACTCCATCGCTTGCGATTCCGTCAAACGCTCGGCTTCACGTTCAAGCCGCAGATTTTCCGCTTGCTGCCTTTCGCGACCTGTCTCGGCCTCGGCGTGGATTCGGGCACGGTCGTTTTCCTGAAACACCTGCAGCGCACCGATCATCTCACCGATTTCGTTGTCGGTTTTCGCCAGCTTCAGATGTGTATCGGGTTCCCCCTTTGCCAGACGCGCCATTGCCTGCGCAACCTGCATCATAGGCCGCGCAACGGAGCGGACCATAAAGAGTGCAATGGCCATAGCCATGACAAGGCTGAACGAACCGGCGCCCCACATCCAGGACCTGCCCTGACTACCCTGGAGTTCCGATTCCGATGCAATTTCGCCTGCGATCTCAACAATGCCGTCGGTGACGCTCTGCGATGTCGACACGACCAGCGACGCCTGCTGATCGAACGACGCCAAATTCGTCTTCATCGAGTCGAAAGTCTGGCCCAGTTGGGAAAGACTGGCAGTCATGTCATTGCCGGTAGTCTTCGCCAGCATTCCACCGAAGACTTCTGCCTTCTTCAGGCCTGCTGTCACTATAGCGGCAGCTTCATCAGAGGGTTGGAGGCGATATCGTTCGACTTGAACCAGAATTTCTTTCAAGACATTGCTGAAGTTGCGTGCAGTGCCGGAAACGATACGCGCCTTAGATCGAGCTTTATCTTTTTCGCTTTTGGAGGCCAGTTCCGTTTCCGCGGATCTACGTAGCACCTCGTCTAGCTTCTGAGAGGCGGTTGAAATCTTAGCGAACAGCGCGAAGTCCTGTGTTGAGGAAAAAGCTGAGCCGTTATCTTTCAAAATGGCGGACTGAATCTCCGCGAAGGTTTTCTCCAAGCTGCTGACGATCGGCTGGATGTCAGGTGTTCCTCCCAGTTTGACAACTTCAGTCAAGCCGGCCTGGGCACGAGCCATCGGTTCTGTTATCTGATCGGCTGATATCTGCCCGCCCTGCACGGAGACTTTCACAAGCGCTAACTCGAGTGCATTGATCCCTTCGCTGAAATTGCCAGCATTCTGCATAAGGACACGGATGGTGTTTAGACTAATCAGCGCATTGTTCGAATTGGTCTCGGCCTGGTTGGCGATATCTTGTGCACTCTTTTCAGTCTGATCAGCCAAGGAAACCATGCTTCCAGTGGCATCACGCAGAGCGATGGCTGTTTTCTGGACAGCATCCTGAGAGGCTCCAAGAGCTCTGACCGCATTTGACATTATAGATATGCCATCTGAGAGCTGCGTGCTTTCTTCTTTTGACAGCGCCAAAGAAGTGAGTGTCGCTTGCGCTGTCTCTAGGGCACTGGCTGCTTGATCAATCCGCTCGGGCTCCTTGCTGACAAGATACTGGATAATGGCACCTTCAGCCTTGTTGGCTCCGATCAGTACCTTTGAAGTATCCACCGTTTGAGACACGGCGCCTGTCAGGTTACCAATACCACGGATCCCGACAACTGCGACCAGCACGACCGATATGAGCAATAAAGCCATCCCGCTCGATGTTCTGAAACCTATGGATTTCACCTTCTGGGATAATTTCATGTTCCAGCCTCTTCCCCGCAGCATAGCGCCGCCCACGCATTCAGCGAACGCTAAGGGAAATGAATAAAAAACTGCTTAAATCCAACAAAGATCGTCTAAAATCAAAGGCGCTGAAAGGTTGAAGCTGTTTGCGCCGAATATCGCTCAAGCATGACGGGATCGTAATTGGCGCGAAATTGAACTGCACCGGGTTTGCCGGAGGTTGTTTGGTCCAAGTTACGCTGCCATAGCTGTTTGCTCCAGCATGCATCATATCGTTCGTCGGCTTCGGCTGGCGGGATATTCCCGCTGGACTCCAGAAAACGCCGGTGATTGAACCGTCCACCCAGTCGGGCGTCGTTGATGATACAGGCCACGCGTAAGGAAGGCGCAGGTTCGGACCTGCGCCTTCCTCTTTTTAGCGGTTATTTTTTGCCCGCCAGACTTCATATCGCTGCTGATACTCGTCCTTGGTGCCAGGATAGAGGCCTATGACGGCCTCGCCGGCCTTTACCTGTTCGAGCACGAAGTCCTCATAGCTTTCCATGCCTGCGCATTCATCGACAAGTTCATCTGCCAAGTGGGCAGGGATGACCATTACACCGTCCCGGTCGCCAACAAGAACGTCTCCGGGAAACACGGCTACATCCCCGCAGGAAATTGGCACGTTGATGTCCAAGGCTTCGTGCAACGTCAGATTGGTCGGTGCCGATGGCTTGGAATAATAGGCTGGCATGTCGAGCGCGCCGATGCCTTCCGCATCGCGAAATCCACCATCGGTAACGACGCCTGCGGCACCGCGCAGCGCAAGGCGAGTGATGAGAATAGAACCAGCGGTCGCTGCGCGCGCATCCTTGCGGCTATCCATGACCAGAACATGGCCCGCCGGGCAGGTTTCGATTGCGACACGTTGCGGGTGGTCGGGATTGCGGAACACGGTGATCGGGTTACGATCCTCACGCGCCGGAATGTAGCGCAAGGTGAATGCCTGGCCCACCATGGTTTCCGCTTTTGGAGCCACCGGTCCCACACCCTGAATGAACTGGTTGCGCAGTCCTCGCTTGAACAAGGCGGTGGCAATCGAAGCCGTCGAGATCTTTTTGTATTTTGCGCGCGTGGCGTCGCTCAGAACATAGTCTGTCATGGTTGGTCCTTCCTCAATAAATATCCGGTTCGCCGGCGGGTCTGCCGAAGTCCGTTTCCAGAAAATCAAAATCGCAGCCCTGATCTGCTTGCGTCACGTGGCGGGAGAACATCCACCCATAGCCGCGTTGATACCGTGGCTCAGGCGCTACCCATTCCGACTTGCGACGCGCAAGCTCGTCGGCATCCACCAGCATGTCGAGGCTGCGGCTGGGTAAATCGAGACGAATGATGTCACCCGTCTTTAGGAGTGCCAGCGGGCCGCCGACATAACTTTCCGGTGAAATATGCAATACGCAGGCACCGTAGGACGTGCCGGACATTCTGGCGTCAGAAATGCGAAGCATATCGCGGTAGCCCTGTTTGATGAGCGCTTTGGGTATGGGCAACATGCCCCATTCCGGAAAACCCGGCCCACCCAGTGGGCCAGCATTGCGCAGCACGAGAACATGGTCAGGTGTCACATCGAGATTTTCGTCATCGATGGCCTTTTTCATTTCAGGATAGCTGTCGAATACCAGTGCCGGACCTTGATGGACATGGAATTTCGGATCGCATGCCGCCGGTTTGATGACGGCACCGTTGGGACACAGATTGCCGCGCACCACCGCCAGTGAGCCTTCATGATAGACCGGGTTGGACAGTGGGCGGATAACATCTTCATTGTAAACCTGCGCGCCTTCCAGGTTCTCTCCCATGGTCTTGCCCGTCACGGTCATGGCAGACAGCTCAAGCCGGTCTTCGATCTGCTTCATCAAGGCTCGTAACCCCCCGGCGTAGAAGAAATCCTCCATCAAATAATCTTTTCCCGACGGGCGGACATTGGCGATAAGAGGGGTGATACGGCCAAGCGCATCGAGATCGTCCAGTGTCAGCTTGACGCCAGCGCGGCGCGCCATAGCAATAAGATGGACGACAGCATTGGTCGAACAGCCGGTCGCCATGGCGACGATAGCGGCATTGCGACAGGCGGCATCCGTGATGATCTGATCCGGTGTCAAATCCTCCCAGACCATTTCGACGATTCGGCGGCCGCAGGATGCTGACATCCGCTGGTGGTTGGCATCCACGGCCGGGATTGATGACGCGCCGGGCAAAGTCAGGCCCATCGCGTCGGCAATGGCGGTCATCGTGCTGGCCGTACCCATCGTCATGCATGTACCGGCAGAGCGGGCAATGCCGCCCTGTACGCCCAGCCATTCCTCGTCTGTTATATTGCCAGCGCGGCGTTCATCCCAGTATTTCCAGGCATCCGAGCCGGAGCCGAGAGTTTTTCCGGCATAATTGCCCCGCAACATGGGTCCGGCAGGCAGGTAAATCATCGGTATTCCTGCCGAGATCGCTCCCATGACGAGGCCGGGCGTCGTCTTGTCGCAACCGCCCATCAACACCACGCCATCCAGCGGATGGGAGCGGATCATCTCTTCCGTCTCCATCGCCAGCATGTTGCGGTAGAGCATCGATGTGGGCTTGGTGAAGCTCTCGTCGACGGATAGCGACGGCATCTGGACCGGGAAACCACCGGCCTGACTGACGCCCCGCTTCACGTCCTGAACGCGCTCCTTGAAATGGGAGTGGCAGGTGTTGAGTTCGGACCATGTATCGAGAATGCCGATGATCGGCTTGTCCCGAAAATCCTCCTCGCCGTAGCCGAGCTGCATCATGCGCGAGCGGTGTCCGAAACTGCGGAGATCGTCGGGGGCGAACCAGCGAGCACTGCGCAGCGTCTCAGGTGTTTTTGTGTGTGTCATGGCAGGGGCTTTCCAGAGAATGGGAATAGAGCAACAAGCGGACTACTCTTTCATTCCCCATTTTTGAATGGTGTGACGCTCATGGTTTGAAAACGAGATTTTCGACGATCAGGCCGATGATGATGACGGTCAAAAGCCCCGCAAAGACGGCGGGAATATCGAGCAGGTTGCGATTTTCGAAGATGAACCGGCAAAGGCCGCCTTGTCCCGATAAAACGCCGAAGACGAGTTCGACCGCAATCAGTGTCCGCCAGGCAAATGCCACCGATTTTCAGGCCCGTCAGAATGGATTGAAAAGTAGCCGGGACGAGGATACGCAAAACGTAGGATATGCCTGTGAGACCATGATTGGCCCCCGCCATGCGCAATGTTTTCGATACCCGGAGGAAACCGGAATGGGTGTTGAGCGTAAGCACGGTCAGCCGCGCGGCCAGCAATGCGCCGATGACGTATCCCGTGAACAGGATTTGCAGCGTCGTCCATATCCGGGAGGGCAGGGTCCCATCGACAAAGTGGTCGACAAGCATCACCAGCGTTTCACTCGGTGTCGGAAAGAGCAGCGGATTGTCCAGATAGAAGGCATAGGCCTGCCAGATGATCGCCAGCACTAGTATTAAAGCGATTTTGCGCACTGCGCCGATGCCCCACAGCGTCACCGGCGCACTCAATCTCTGTTCGACCGACTTGATGTCGTCATATTGCCTGATCTCGGCGACATCCGCCGCAAGGATGATGTTTGTCGACAGCATATTTCTATTCCTCGTGACCGGGTCGGAGGAAAGCAGCAAGTTGTGGATATCGTGTTCCAACGTTGCTGCGCTTCCGTCCTCGTGGCTCACCTTGTCGATGACAACATCTGCTTTCTGGCTGCATTGAAGCACTAAAACATCAGTGCATCAACCTGAAATATGTGATGTAGTGAGATTCGATCTGTAAAGTGAGTACAAACGCATGAGTGGTGTGATCAGAGGCAAGCAACTGGATCGGTCGAGACAGGTGGCTTTGCAGGTACACGAAATTCTTCGAGACAGGATTCTCAAACTGGAACTGGTGCCGGGAACGATCCTGTCGCGTGCGTCCTTGCAGATGGAGTTTGGGATCAGCCAGACCCCCGTTCGAGATGCGTTGATGCGGCTGCAGGAAGAGGGTCTGGTGGATGTCTATCCACAATATGCAACGCTTGTCGCCAAGATCGACGTCGATCATGCGAGGCAGGCACAGTTCCTGCGGTTATCGATCGAACTGGAGGCTGTCCGCCGACTGACCGAGGGCGCTCCGAGAGAGACGGCGTTGGAGCTCACAGAAATTCTGACCCGACAAAAGGCTGCGGAATCCCCCGACACCTATGATGTCTTCGACAGTATCGACCGGGAATTCCACAAGAAGCTTTACGAGAAGACCGGAGTTCTCCAGCTCTGGACGAATGTGCGCCGCCAGAGTGTCAATCTTGATCGGTTACGGCGGCTCAACCTGCCTATGCCAGGAAAAATGCAGACCGTGCTCATTGAACACGCGGCGATTGTCGAGGCTATCGCGTCAGGCAGGGCCGAAGATGCGACTGCTGCGTTGCGGACGCATCTCTCCGGCACGCTCTCAGCCGTAGATGCTATCCACGCTAAGTTCCCAACCTTTATGTTCAATTCGTCAGCAGGTTGAACTCTTGGCGAGCTTCCGGTCCGCGCGATCGCTCTTTATAAAGGGCGAAGGCGATGCCACATCCATCGCGTTCCGTGTCAACCGCGACGTAAAAACCAACAGGCCCACATCACATCCGACGCGGGCCTATTGAATTTTCAGATGGAAGTGTGCGCTTACTTTGCGCGGATCGTCTTCAGCTCTGCCAAGATGCCATCAACGATATCAGCGCCGATCTGCTCCTTGTGCTTCTCGTACACGACCATGGACTTCTCTCGGATACGGACTTGTTCTTCAGCTGACAGCTGGTTCACTTCAAGGCCTGCTTCCTTAATCTTTTCCAGCGACTTCTTGTTCAGCTCCGCGATAACCTGGCGTTCGACATCACGGCCGACGATTGCGCATTCACGCAGGGCAGCCTGCTCCTCCGGGGTATAGGTATTGAAGATTGGCTTGGAGAAGAGGAATAGGAACGGTGTGTAGGCGTGATTGGTTTCGGTGATATACTTCTGCACTTCAAAGAATTTCGAGGTGTCGATGGTCACGTAGGGATTTTCCTGCGCATCAATCGCCTTGGTTTCAAGCGCCGAGTAAACTTCACCGAACGCCATCGGGGTAGCGTTTGCCCCTAGATTCTGGAAAGTGTCGAGGAAAATGTTGTTCTGCATGACCCTGACCTTTAGGCCGGAAAAGTCTTCCCACTTCGTCACTGGTCGCTGTGAATTGGAGAGGTTACGGAAGCCGTTTTCCCAGTAGGCCAGGTTGATCAGACCGGCGGCATCGAGCTTCTCGTTCATGTTGTCGCCGAACTTGCCGTCGAGAACCTTATACGCCTCGTCGGGACTGGCGAAAAGGAATGGCAGATCGAAAACGCCGAGTGCTGGAATGATGCCGACCAAGGGTGAGGACGAGGTAACGACAGCTTCTTGGACGCCGGATCGCAGTGCCTGGGTTGCTTGAAGGTCGCCGCCGAGCGCGCCGCCCCAGAAGGCCGTGAGCTTGAGCTTGCCGCCGGACTTCTCATCCAGGCATTGTTGCATGGCCTTTATGCCGTTGCCGACCGGGTGATCAGAGTTTATCCCGTTGGAAACGCGAATGGTTCGGCTATTGAACTCGGCAAAGGCCGGAACCGAGCCCGAGATTGCCATGGCGATGGCGGTCGTCGCAAAAAGTAGCTTCTTCATGATGTATTCCTCCCAGTTTGAGCATTAATTGGCACGGTTTGTGGCGAGAAAGTCAGTACAACCATCTGGCCGGGACGATCACGAGATCGGGAAACAGAACGAGCAGGAAAAGCACGAGCGTTTCCGCGATCAGGAACGGCAGAACGCCGACCGTGACCTTGCCCAGCGGAATTCTCCCAACTCCGCTGACAACGTTTAGAACGACGCCCACGGGCGGCGTGATAAGGCCGATACAGTTGTTCATGATGAACATGACGCCGAAATAGACGGGGTCGATGCCCGCCTGCTTGACGATTGGCATCAGCACCGGCGTCAGAATGAGGATCGTCGGCGTCAAATCCAGAGCTGTACCGACGACCAGGACCAGAACCATGATCGCGAACATAAGCAGGATCGGACGGTCGATCAGCGGCTCGATGTAACCTGCGATTTCGGCGGGTATGTTCGCCGCCGTGATCAGCCACGCAGAGACAAGCGCAGCGCAAACAAGGAACATGATGACCGAGGTCGTTTTGGCCGCGCGCAGTATGACACCTGGCAAGTCGCGGGGCTTGAGTTCGCGATAGATAAACATGCCGACGAAGAGTGCATAGATCGCCGCAATGACCGCCGCCTCAGTGGGGGTGACAACGCCTGCCTTGATGCCGCCGAGAATAATCACGGGCATGCCGAGCGCCCACAATGCGCGGCCTGTGGCTTGTAAACGTTCCTTGCCGGATGTCTTCGGCAGTGCCTCAACCTTGTCCTTGCGTACAACGATTAGCCAGGTAACGACGAGAGAAACACCCATCAGAATGCCGGGAAAGATACCGGCCATGAAGAGTTGGGTGATCGAGACATTGGCAGCAACGCCGAAAACGATGAAGGCCATGGATGGAGGAATGACGGGTGCGATGATGCCACCTGCGGCGATCAGGCCGCCCGAGCGGGGAACGTTGTAGCCTGCCTTGGCCATCATCGGGATGAGGATGGCGGCAAGGGCCGCCGTGTCAGCCGCAGCCGAACCGGAAATTGACGCCATTATGAGGGCGGCAACAATGGCGACGATTCCGAGGCCACCGCGGATATGGCCGACGAGCGCGATTGCAAATTCAATGATACGCTTCGACAGTCCACCGGAATTCATCAGTTCGCCAGCAAGGATGAAAAACGGAATTGCGAGCAATGTGAATGTGTCGGCACCCGCGATCATGTTTTGCGCGATGATCTGGCTGTTGAACATTCCCATGTACCACATGAGGATGACGCCGCAGAACATCAGGGAAAAAGCGACCGGTACGCCGATGGCCATGGCGCCGAGCAAGGAGCCGATGAAGACGAGGAGTGTCATCAGGTGCGCTCCGCCATCTGTTCGATTGACAGATTTTCACCTGTGAAGGCCGCAATTTCGTCTTCGGTGACACCGCCGGTCAGGAGGCGGAAGAGGCGTTCAAGCGAAATCAGCACGCACCCAGCGCCTGTGAAAAATCCAATGCCATAGACCCAGGCCATCGAAAGCCCGGTCACGGGTGCGACCATGCTGGAATTGATCGGAAGCTGGACCCAGGTGCCCCAGAAAAAAATGGCGGAGCACAGGATAATGACCATGTTGGTGAGAATCATGCAGGCGATGCGACCCTTACGCCCTAGCATGGCCACTAAAGATTCCACGCCGAGATGGGAATGTTCACGAAATGCCACCACCGCCCCGATGAAGGTGAGCCAGACGAAAAAGTAGCGCGACATCTCGTCTGATACGTTTATGCCCTGGTTGAAGCCATAACGCAGCACGACATTTCCGAACACCATCAGCGCCATGCCTGCCAGAAGAAGGATCAGCAGGATTTCAAGGAACTTGTAAAATAGATCGTTTAGCTTTTGCATTTTCTCCTCCCCCGACGTCTGTTACAGACGCCCAAGCCGCACTTGTTCCTGACCCGAGCGAGCATGGTGCCATCCGGGTATGGTGATTGCGATCGAGTTACACGAGTTCAGGTATTCCGATGAACGACTGATCGGTTGTATAGTGCTGATACCGGTCATCTTGACTTCGTCACCACGTTTCAGCTGAAGGCTGAGTGTGGTGTATCGTGCAGCCATAAGCGTAAAGCCACCACTCGAAATGTGGTTCGGCACGAGGTCAACGACAGAGACTTTCACCGAATATGACAAGAAAACCCTCCGATTTCTAGCAAGGAGAGCCTCCACTCTCCCAATGTTGTCGGATGTCCGACAACATGATATTGTCTTAGTGCGCCTTTCTGCATCTGTCTAGACGATGGTGGAACTTATCCAAAAAGTGAACGCTCATATATGTTTCAAGGCCCCAAATCCAGATTCAGTCGGCTGGCAGCGCCCTCCAGATGATCAGTCATTGCAGTCTTGGCCTTGTCAGGATCGCCACTCGCAATTGAATCCCTGATCGCCACATGTTCGGCGATTGTTATCTCCACGATCTTTTCAAGCACTGCCGATGCTCGCGCGGCATTGATGGCGATATGCGTTTTCTCGGCAATGAAGCTGATGAACTGAAGAAAATATTCGTTATGGGTTGCTGCAGCGACCGCCTTGTGAAAGGCCAGATCGGCGACGATGCCCTGCTCTGTCCACTTTTCCGCGCCGGTCATCTGTGCCAGGGCCACGTCGAGTTTGGCGATGTCCTCGGGTTTGTGATGAAGTGCGGCCAACCGCGCAGCCTCTATTTCCAAAGCGAACCGGACGTGGAACAGATTGCGGAAGTTTTCACGGTCGTTGAGTTGGCTTGTTCCGATGCGGATTGACTGCCGATGCTGGATCTCCGTTGCGAAGGCACCCACTCCTTGCCGCGACTCTACCAGTCCCTCGTTGCGAAGGTGAGCGATCGCCTCGCGTACAACCGAGCGGCTGACGCCAAATGTTTGCGCCAAGCTATGTTCCGTTGGCAGCTTCTGGCCGGGAAGGATACGGCGTTCGTCAATCTCACGACCGATATCGGCAGCGATGCGCGTCGGTAGGTGCTCACTTCGTTTGATATGGGTGAAATCTGACATGGCAGGTCCCTCTGTTAATCCGGCTCGTCGATAACCGCGCCAAGGTTGATCTGGCAATGGGTATTGAAAAGCAAGTCCGGGTCTATCGCCCGCTTGATCGCGATCAGCAGGCGTCGCTTGGTATCCGATAAGCGTTCCTCGAAGTCTTTGCGTTTCAAGCGACCAATACCGTGTTCAGCGCTGATGCTGCCCTGATATCTGTCGACGACGGCATTGACGACAGTCTTGGCCTTATGGATACGATCATGCCGCTCTTCCGGTGTTGCGCCATTTGGCGGCATTACATTCAGATGCACGTTGCCATCTCCGACATGGCCATATGAAACACTGATACAATCAGGCAGCGCCTGTTTGACAGCGGCTTCGGCATCCGCCACGAACGAGGCGAGCTGTGACAGCGAGACAGAAATATCGGTGCGCATATGGGTGCCGCGCTTGGCTTGGCCCTCATTCATACCTTCACGGATGAGCCAGAGGTTGCGGGCTTGCGAGCTGGATGACGCGATGGTTCCATCGACAACAAGTCCACTCTCCATGACGCCTTCCAGAAAGCGCTGCATCAGGTCGTCGATATCGACCAGACCAGAGCCCGAAATCTCGATCAGGACATAGGCTGGGTAATCGGCACGAAGCGGGATGGGAAGGTCTGGAATTGCCTCCTTCGCCAGCGTGAATGCGAGCGGCGGCAAGAATTCGAAGGCCGACATCAGGTCGCAGCAATCCCGTCGCGCGCGGCGATACAGCGTGATTGCATCTTTCAGCGAATTGAGGGCCAAAAGAGCGGTGGCGGCATGGTCAGGGTATGGCGCAAGTTTGACGGATACAGCTGTGATAATGCCGAGCGTCCCTTCGGCACCGATGAACAATTGCTTGAGATCAACGCCTCTATTGTCCTTGCGCAGAGTTGACAGCCCATCAAAAACGCTGCCGTCCGGCAAGACGACTTCCAGACCAAGCACCAGTTCACGGGTCATGCCGTACCGGAGCACGTTGACGCCGCCGGCATTGGTAGAGACGTTTCCACCAATGTGGCAACTGCCTTGCGCGCCGAGTGCTAGCGGGAAAAACATGCCCTTTTCGGCGATCGCGTCCTTTAACTGTGCCAGAATGCAGCCTGCTTCGACAACGGCGGAAAAATCGTCGGAGTCGATATTGCGGATGCGGGACATCCGCTCAAGGCTGAGAACGATCTGGCTTTCCGGCTCGTCTGGAGTGCCGCCCAGCACCAGCCCGGTGTTGCCGCCCTGCGGCACGATAGAGAGGCCCAGCGTGCGGCAGATTCTGATCGCGGCCTGCACGTCTGCTGTCGACCTTGGCCGAATGACGGCGACCGCGCCACTGGTAACATCGCCATGCCAGTCCGTGCAGTAACGCGCCATATCGTCTGCTTCGGTCAGGACAAGGTCATCACCTAGAGCGGCGCTCAGCGCGTCGCGCTTGTCAGCAATCGATGCTTTTGTCTCTGTCACGCGCTTCTCTCCTGCCGCTAGAACCGGTCAGAACTGTGCTGGCAGTCCCCGGGCCGTATTCGATTTCTAACAGAGCTTGCCGTTAGCTTTTTGCCGATGACAAACTCTTCTGTTTTCAAATCGACTATACAAGGTTATCAGACAACCTTACAAGGTGAGTTGCTCTAGGCTATCGAAGATTGAATGGGAGGAAAGACATGCATGTTCTGATCATCGGAGCGGCTGGTATGGTTGGCCGCAAGCTCACTCAGCGCCTCGTGTTGGAGGGAGAACTGAATGGCACACCAATAAGCGCGCTGACGCTGGTTGATGTAGTCAAGCCTGATGCCCCGGCCGAATTTTTCGGTCGTATCGTTACCCGCGAATGCGATTTCAGTGCCCCTGGCGAAGCAGATGCTCTGATTGGCTCTCGGCCGGACGTTATTTTCCATCTGGCGGCCATCGTTTCCGGTGAAGCAGAGCTCGACTTCGATAAGGGTTACGGGATCAATCTCGACGGAACGCGCTACCTTTTCGATGCGATCCGTGTCGCAAACCAGAACGAAGGTTACTTCCCGCGCGTCGTTTTCACGTCATCGATTGCCGTCGTCGGCGCACCTCTGCCATTTCCGATTCCAGACGACTACCATCTCACGCCCTTGACCAGCTACGGCACCCAGAAGGCGATGAGCGAACTCTTGCTTGCCGATTACAGTCGCCGCGGCTTCTTCGACGGCATCGGCATTCGTCTGCCAACCGTGTGTATCCGCCCGGGCAAGCCAAATAAGGCGGCTTCGGGCTTCTTCTCCAGCATTCTTCGCGAGCCACTCGTCGGCCAGGAGGCGGCTCTGCCTGTGCCAGATGACGTTCGTCATTGGCATACTTCGCCGCGATCTGCTGTTGGTTTTCTGTTGCACGCTACAGGACTTGACCTGTCGAAGCTTGGCTGGCGCCGTAGCCTTGCCATGCCGGGCGTGAGCGCGACCGTCGGCGAGCAGATAGAAGCTTTGAGACGGGTGGCTGGCGAGGATGCGGTCAAGCTCATCCGACGAGAACCAGATGAAATGATCATGAAAATGGTCGCAGGCTGGGCTGCAGGCTTCGAAGCCAAACGCGCTACCGAACTGGGGTTTACTTCGGAGAAGAATTTCGAGGAAATCATCCAGGTTCATATTCAGGATGAACTGGATGCCAAGACCACCTGACCTTGTTCAACAATAGATACTAACTCTGGGTCGATAGGTTACAGCTTACAGGCACAAGAGTAACAATTCTCCATGTTACGATATCGTCAGCGCCCGCAAGCTTTCAGATGGGTATGGTCACTTCACCTGAATGATTATCAAAGCGAAGCTGGCAATCTCCAAATGTGCAGCGAGCGTGCGAACAGGAATCCTGTGGCAATCGCTTGTTGAGCAGTTCCCGAAAGCCATGATGCCGATCTCTTCGATTGTCGCGCCATCCCTGATTGACCTGTGTTCACAGGTGGGCAACAGCGCCGTGCTCATCAAACAATCTGGTCAGACCATTTTGCTGACGAATGATGTTGACCAAGGATCGCAAGCCCGGGTGGCCGTGGCGGCGACTGTCGTAATACACATGGAATGGTTCACCCGGAGAGGCATGGTCAGCCAGAACAACCTTTAAGGTATCATTGCTGATCTCATCCGCGATCCGGGCTTCCAACAGATATGCCAATCCAAGGCCGGCCTTTGCCACCGCTATGGTGGTTGCCGTGTCATTGATGGTGATCGAGCCTGGCACTCGGAGCCTTATATTCTCGGCACCGTCGGACAATTCCCATCTGAATGCCGAATTATCGCCAAGAAGCAGTTGGATGCAGGTGTGCTGGGCCAGTTCTGCAATCGTGTTCGGAGTGCCGCGTTCTCGCAGGTAAGTCGGTGACGCCGCGACCACCCAACGCTGCGGGCCGGTCAGGGCCAACGCCACCATGTCTTCCGGTACGGTATGGCCGTAGCGGAATCCTGCGTCGTATCCCTCAGCAACAATGTCGATCGGGCGGTCCTCCACGACAACTGTTATCCTGACATCCGGGCACTGTAGTGCGAACTCAGGCAGCGCAGGCGCGATCAGGAGATGGGCTGCATCGGCGAATGCGTTGATACGGAGCTCGCCAAACCGGGCGGCTCCGGGTGCTCTGAGCGAGTGCAGCGCCGCGCCAATAACATCAAACCCTTCGATAAGGCGAGATGAGAGTTCCACGCCAAGGTCCGTCGGTGCCACGGCCCGGCTTGTACGGTTCAATAATTTTGCGCCGAGACGTGTTTCGAGGCGTCGCATTGCGTGGCTGGCTGCCGATGGCGTCATGCCAAGCTCAATGGCCGCCGATTTAAAGCTCTGTCTCCTCACGATGGTCGTGAAAAGTCTCAAATCCGCTAAATCGATGCGCTCAAAAAAATCCATGACGTTTATTTTCATCGTTAGAATGAATGTTGTTCATCATAAAACATGCAACTTTGAGCCTGGCAATTGCTATCACAAGTCATGAGAGCTTTGAGGAGGATGTAAGATGTTCAATGGCTTTGTGTTCAACGACCTCAAGGGCAAGCGTGTCCTCGTAACAGGAGGCTCGACGGGAATTGGTGCTGCAGTCGTCGTAGCATTGGCCGCGCAAGGTGCTCGCGTCGCCATCCATTTTAATGAAAGCCGCGAGGCCGCTGCCGCGCTCCAGATTCAGTATTCCGAAAATACGGTCCTTGTTCAGGGAGACCTTGGTGCTCCAGGTATCGGCACAGAGGTCGTTGACGAGGCATCACGTCTTCTCGGAGGTCTCGATGGCATCATCAACAATGCGGGCGGAATGTTGGGGAGAGTTCCGACCACGGAAGCCACTGCCGAGCATTTCGACCGCGTTCTGGACCTGAATGCGAAGTCGCTCTGGGAGGCAAGCGTCGCAGCTCATCGCCATCTCGTTGCATCCGGGGGTGGGTTCATCATCAACACGACGTCGATCGCGGCCAGAAATGGCGGCGGCGGCGGAGCCGTTCTCTACGCGGCGGCCAAAGCCTTCGTCAGCAGTCTGACCCGCGGGCAGGCCAAGGAATTCGTCAATGACGGAATCCGCGTGAATGCTGTCGCGCCCGGACTGATCCAGACACCATTTCATGACCGGTATACGTCGGCGGAAATCATGGCCGCCCAGCGAATGACCATCCCCATGGGACGGGAAGGGACGCCGGAGGAGTGCGTCGGCGCGTTCCTCTTCCTCGCCTCGGAGGCTATGTCCGGATATATTACCGGCCAGGTCATAGAGGTCAACGGCGGACAATTGATGCCATAAGGAGATGAACATGAAGTATAGAGAATTTGGCAGGACGGGACGTTCTGTCTCGGAAATAGGATTCGGTGCCTGGGCGATTGGCGGCTCATGGGGTGATGTATCAGAGGCGGATGCTCGGGCGGCGCTTAACGCTGCCTTGGATGCAGGCACGACATTTATCGACACCGCCGATATTTATGGTGACGGGCGATCCGAGCGGATCATTGCTGATGTGTTAAAGGCACGTGGTGGCGAACGGCCGTTCGTTGCCACCAAGACAGGGCGTCGCCTGTCGCCGCATGCATCAGAGGGCTACAACAAAGATAACTTGACCTCGTTTGTCGATAGGTCTCTTGAGAACCTCGCAACGGATTGCTTGGACCTTGTTCAGCTCCATTGCCCGCCAACGGAGGTGTACTATCGCCCAGATGTTTTCGAAGCCTTGGAATCGCTTATCAAGGTGGGGAAGATCCGAAACTACGGCGTTTCCGTCGAGAAGGTCGAAGAAGGCCTGAAGGCGATCGAATATCCGGGCGTCGCGTCCATCCAGATTATCTACAACATATTCAGGCAGCGTCCGGCCGATCTGTTCTTCCGCGAGGCCAAGCGCAGGGGCGTGGCGGTCATCGTTCGCGTTCCTCTTGCATCTGGTCTGTTGACCGGCAAGATGAATGCCCAGACGACCTTCGCCGCTGATGATCATAGGGCATTTAATCGCAATGGGGAGGCGTTCGACAAGGGTGAGACATTCTCCGGCGTCCCTTACGACGTGGCGCTACAAGTTGTCGAGGATATCCGCAGGCTTGTTCCGGGGGATGTGACAATGGCCCAGTTTGCCTTGCGCTGGATTCTTATGAACGAGGCTGTCAGCACTGTCATACCAGGCGCAAAGAATGCTGATCAGGCCAATGCCAATGCTTTAGGGAGCAGTATTGGGGAAATCTCGCCATCCACCATGGAGGAACTCAAAGCTATCTACGAAAACCGCATTGCTCCTCACGTCCATCAGCTTTGGTGAGCGCTCCAACCAAATATAGGAACTGATCATAAAGCGTTATCAGACAATGCCAGAGCGTTCAGACCGCTCGACTCTGAAAACGTCACGCTTCAAATGTAGTCGTTGACTCTACCCATGAGACCTGCGGGGATTTGCCGGTCTCATGGGGTGTGAGCGAAAGTTTTCAGCGATCCTGGAAGGCTCTTGAGATACACATCGACCGATCTCTCCATGGCAAAGACGTGCCAAGCCACTGCCTTGATCTCCTTATCTGACAATACGTCATCATCCTTTTCGACCATCTGAAAAAGTCTTTCAGTTGCAATGAATTGATGCGCTGCTCTCGCCTTTGCTGTTCTTCGCACGGCGGTTTTTCAGGGTCTGTATATTCCATTAGGTCAAGTCGTCTTTGAATGACCGCGGTACGCACCTCTGGAATACGAAGGGATCGGCTTCACGCCTAAAATAGTTAGCCATCGCAGCGCCCTTTTTTGGGAGCAGTCTGGGGTGATCCCGCACACTGGCGAGATGCTATAATGAATTGATCTGAAAGAAAAAGCGTTGGCTGGGGAGCCTGGATTCTCACATGATTTCAATGGCTTATTGGGTAAGCCCTGAAATTCCCTCTGTTTTCCCATCGCGAGCGACCGTGGATGCCAACTTTGTGCCCTGGCTTTGGGCATCAGTCAACTAGACGACCTATCGGAAATAATTTCCGCTTTCGGATCTCAGGTGAGGCCGCTGTTCAGCGCGTATTAGCCCGACCTGCGATACGTCGGACTTCGCCAGCCGCTGACTTCAAGATGCCCTGAGACAGGGTCTCATCTTTCATAAGACGTGAAAGCATGACCGCACCCACCATAAGGGACAGGATCGCCATGGCCTTGTTGCTGGTTTCCGCGTTCTCTCCTCCACCTACCAAGTTTTCCAGCACATCGAAATGGGCGCGAATTCCGTCCTCGAATGGATGCTTGACCTCTGCACTTTGGCGCGCTGCGTTAGATCCAAAGGACAACCTTCTGAAGGAGCGGACGTTCTCCTTGCGGCCCCAAACCGTCATTCGTCACAGACTGTTTGAAGCATTCAACCAGCGGGTTCTCGGAAATAATTTCCGCTTTCCCGAAGAAGGATATATTGCCGGGGATGGCTGCCCTCCGCCAAATGCGGTCGTTGGCCGCATGCACCTTGATGATGTCTTCGATCCGTGTTGGCTGCTCGGCGCGGTGGGCGGCTTGGCATGGTGTGTCTGGCGTGCAATGTTCGCACGCAAAGCCAGTTCAGACGAAGGATGGGTTTCATGCGCCTCGACAAGCTTTCGCCTAAAGATAAGCCCTACGAAATTGATGGTTTACCTACGCTCTACGGCGGCAAGGGGGCTTGGGTCACAGCGCTACCAATGCCTTTGACTTCAACGTTTCAACACTCGCTTGTCGCTCTACCCCATCCCGGACGTGGCAACGCAGAGTTCGCTGAGCCGGGAGAAGTGCCGGTCATCTTGGAGAACGACGACGGTACGGGTGACGTGCCCAATTCGAACATGATCGCAGCAGCGCGATGGCTGATCGATAACGACGCAGAAGTGGAACAGGCGAACATCGCTACTATTCGATCCTCGCTTGATGAGCTTATCAACATTCAGAAGGGGATTGACGGCGTGACCGACGAGGCTTTTAATGAGACGTGGGAAGAAGCACCGTTGCGCCCGAGAGTCCGCCTTCTCCACATCGCGCTACCAGACGTGGTAGAAAAGCCTTCTTATTTTGGTGTCGAGCTTGCCTGCAATTGGGATACGGAGAACGACTATGGTATAATGTTCCACGGCACGGATGTCGTGAAGTGGCGCGCTGGAGACGTGCCAAACCTGCCTTGGATTGCCCTTCGCCATGCCGAAGGGCGGAGTTAGCTTTGAACGTACAGCACGCAACTTGTTTCCATTGCGGTTGACCCTGTCCTGAGCCCTTCAAAGCGGATGGGCTGAAAAACAACCCAGCTCAAGGCGTTGTTGCGAAATTTGGGATTACGGCGACAGCGCGTCCGCTTTGCGCCATTATCGGTCATCGCATAAATTCAAGGAACACCTATTCTAGGGTATATGGCTTACGTCCTCCGAGCAGAAATGCTTAATACCAGGAATGACAGAACCTACGCCCGAACAGATCGAAAAACTTGCTATCGCCTTTGAGCGCTTCACCCGTCGTTTCAAGGTCGCTGAGGCAGCGGCAGTCATGCAAAACTCGCTCAACCCCCTCGACATTCAGGCGCTTCTTTTTATCGATGAGCATCCCGCGTGTAACCTGGGGGATGTTGCCCGGCACCTTCAGGTCGCTCTGACGACCATGTCGTCTTCGGCCGACCGGCTGGTCCGTCGGGACATGATTGAACGGCAGCGGCCAGAGGCGAACCGCAGGTCGGTGGCTCTGACGATCACGAACGAGGGGCAGCAAGCCGTTGCAGGCTATATCGATGGATATCGAGCCTCCTGCAAAGCGATGCTGCAGGCCCTCGAATCCGTAGACCAAACCGAATTTCTGAGGCTTACCCAACAAATTGCAAAATACGAAGGTTGAATATTACGAATTTCGTAGTATGTCTCTGACATCGAAATGATCAGGGACGTCATCATGACCCACACATCGCCCATTACGCTCGTTACGGGAGCAAACAAGGGTATTGGCCTCGCCATTGCGCGGCAGCTTGGCGCAGCCGGACACACAGTCTGGCTGGGATGCCGAGACATGTCACGGGGCGAGATGGCAGCTTGCGAACTGCGAGGAAACGGCGTTGACGCCCGTGCAGTGCAACTCGATGTCACGGACGATGAGAGCGTTTCCAACGCCGCCAAAATCGTCAAGAGTGCAGTGGGGCATCTCGACGTATTGGTCAACAACGCCGGGCTCATGTTTGGTCCGCCTCCCTCGCTTGCCGAGGAGTCAATTGACGAGATGCAGCGGATGTTCAACACCAACGTATTCGGGGTGATGCGCGTCACTCAAGCCTTTTTGCCGTTGTTGCGCAAATCGAAGGCGGCACGGATCGTAATGATGAGCAGCGGCCTAAGTTCGTTGACGGATGCCTTGGACATGCGGAGCGAAACATGGACGGTCGGTTTCGGCGGATACTGCGCCTCCAAGACTGCGCTGAATATGTTGACCATCAAGCTTGCCAAGGAGCTGGATCGGGAAGGGATCAAAGTGAACGCGGTAGACCCCGGCCTCACATCGAGCGATATGACAGGCAACGGAGTTGGTCATTCGCCTGAAGAAGGCGCTCGCCCTGGAGTCGCTCTTGCAACGACCCACGCATATGGACCGACAGCAGGGTTCTACGCTTGCGCTCCATCAGGCGAACTTGTGCAAAAGAGTTGGTGATACGCATTCAGCGATTATGGGATGCGTGCCCACCGGTTCCGCATCTTAATGTCTCCTCCGGATCGCACGCTGGCTTCCGCATGCGCCAACACCGAACTTCCTCGAAGGGTGTCTGGTCGCCTCACGATCCCAACGGTGGCGGTTCAAGCGGCATTCGATCTTGCGGCAGCCGCCACGCGCATTCGAAGATATCGCACACATATTTCCAGACAGGAAGACGCCAGCGGCGGCTCAAACGACAGCAGCTTTTACGATCACACGATCCTTCTGGCGTTCAGTCGCCGACAGGCGCAGGGCGCGTTGCGTTCGCAACGGTTCCGTATTCTCGATAGTGCGGGCCAACATCAAATCTTCTCGGTGAGCCCAATCCCACAGGCATACCAGCCGCTTGTCTGTGGCGATCCGCTGAAGAGCGTCCAAAGCGAGGCGGTCTAAAGCTCGAATTCCCTCATGCAGCAATGGTTCGTCGGTGGCATCGTCAGTACATAGTAGTCACCTTCTTCGACGAGATGTCCGTGGATCGTGAGTCCGACCAGAACGCCCCGCGCTCGGGTAGAATTCGCTCGTGCCAGCCAGGCAAACAGCTCAAAGGGGTTGATCCTAAGCATTAGGAGCGCTTTGACGATGCGTACGGACACAAGGTCCTCCATGTCCATGCTCGACTTGCGCATCACACGCTCGAATGGCACGGGATTGCCGCCGTTGAACCACTTCATCGCGACGCTACAGAACAAGTTGCGCAGTGCATCCTGTTCCTCTTTCGGCCAGCGCCAGAGCCCAAGTCGCATAGCGCCTTCCATGGGAAAGTAGTCATGGTCAAAGTTCAGGAATGTTAGTTCCAGCCCACGGGGCAGGCAATGCAGGAATGTGTCGCGGCCGCCGGAGCAGTTCGGATGTTCGAAGTAGATTTGCCCGAAGCTTTCCAGGGTGGCGCGACGCGGATCGCCCGCACTTCGTGTTCGTGCCTCTTCATCTACCGTGAAGCACTGGCGGCACCACTCCCATCGCGGACGATAACGGGAGAAAGCCGCGTGGAGCTGAGAGAGACAGCTATCGACATCGGGAGGATGGAGGTCGAAGCGATGCAGGATTTGCTCGGCGTGATGGTCTGATTGGCGACGAGTAATCTTCATCGAGAGGCGTCCCTAAGGCAAACGGTTTAAGCCATGAAGCGTTGAAACATAGATTTGTCTTCTGGCAACCCGCATTGTCCATATTCTGCAGATGATCGCTCAAAAGTAGGGTGACCGCCAGCCGCGTCGTCGCACACGAGTTAAACGCTTCCCACAATGTCGCTCTGGCCAAAAGCAACCATCACAGTGTGAGTAAGTGCGCGCAAAGGAGATTCAAAGCCCTATCGGAGTGTCAACTATAATGGCGAAAGTTCGGATTCTATCAAGACGACGCAATCAGGAAAAATTCTCCAGCACGGCCAGGAACGTATGTCTATCGCCCTGTCCCTCAGTCAATCGTACGCGGCCCTCGATGTCTGCGAGATGATGATCCATCAGCTGTTGCGCCTTGGCCAAATCCTTTGCTTTCAGGGCTTTGACGATCAAGCGGTGGTGATCGGCACCGCAATCGTCCTTGCGCTCTTCCTCGTAGAGAGACATGACAAGGGAAAGGCGGGCAACGATTTTGGAGAGCATCTCCGTCATGACGGCGTTGCAGCCGAGTTCTGCCAGAACGACATGGAACTTGCCGGATAGGACCGTTTTCGACTTTTCGTCGCCATGATGATGGATATGTTCTTCTTCGTCGGTCAGCTTTTCAAGGGCGTCCAGTTGCTCGATGGTGGCGCGGTCCATGACGAGTTCGAGAATGACATGCTCGAGTTTGCGCCGTGCCTCGAACAGGGCTTTTGCTTCCTCGATCCCAGGTTCGGCGACAAAGGTGCCGCGGTTTTTCTTGCGCTCCAGAAGATGGTCGCTCTCCAGCACGCCAAGCGCACCGCGCACGACGGTGCGGCTGACCCCGAAGTGGTCCGCAATCGCGTCCTCGAGAATCTTGACGCCAGGCTTGAGCGCGCCCTCACCAATCGCAGTGGCCAGCGTGACGCGGATGCGCTCGGTGACGTCGTCATTGCCGTTTTCGGCTGTGTCCGCCGAACTGCTGGCCTTCGATGCGACCTTGGCGCTTTGACGTCGCGTCGTATGTTTCATTGTCGTCTCCAGATCGGATCAAGCGATATGATTATTTCCATGATAATATTCCTGCGTATATGCGCTTGATCCTAAAATCCAGTTCGTCCCATGGTTTTTAAAGTTGATGACACACGTCGTCGATAGAATGTGCGAGTCTTAGGCCGCCTGCTGCTTTCTGGATGGCGTCGAAAGTGAAATTCCACTGTCTCGGCAAACCTCTTCGATATGGCGTGCGGAATCCTTGATGAAGGTCACCGCTTCGTTGAAGCCATAAGACTGGTGTTCATAGGTCGGATAGCCGTACTGGCTCGCCTCATAGGTCTCCCAGTTCGGGATTTCCCCGGCTGCCACACGTTTTTCAAATCCGTCCACCAATCCGAGATAGGCTTCCAGTTCCTCCAGCGTCAGGTCGGGATGGCCTGCACGCCAGATGGGGTCGTTGATCTCGATGCATTGGCGGGGATTGGCCTTGCGTGGCTTGTCCTCGACAGAGGCCGCAACCTCAAGGGAGAGGTTCAGGTCGGGATTCGCTTTGGCAAGAATGGGGATGATCGTGGCGAAATCGACGATGCCGCGACCAACCGGGCGGGTCTGGAAATCGAGGCCACCCGTGGCGCGACCAACATAGGCATCCTTGATGTGGGTCTGGCGCACATAGGGGGCGACGCGTTTTGCAGCAAAAACCGGGTGCTCGGCGCGTTGCAGGCCGTTTGCCGTGTCGAACACGACACCCATGCAATCCTCGCCAACCTTTTCGATCAGCCGGAGAATTTCAAACGACGTGATCTCGTCATGGGTTTCCATGTTGAGATGGACGCCGTTTGCGCGCGCGACAGGTGCCAGCTTCAGCAACACCTTTTCGATACCCAGCAACTGCTCGTCCCAGGTCACATCGGTGCGGAAGCGGTCATTGGCCAGCCGTCCGCGATATTCCGATTTGAAGTTGCCGGGCGACACCCAGAGTTCGCGGCAGCCGATGGCCGCACTTGCCTCGATCATGCGGGTGAAGCCCAAGATGACATCGCCGCCGCCGATTGCCCGAAATTCGGTAGCCTCTGCGCTGCAATAGGGGTTGATCTTACCGACGCCCGCTTCGAGGTAAAGGCCAAGCTCATCAGCTTTTGCCCTGATATCGGCCAGTTCGCCCTTGTCCAGCGTCTCGCTCATATCGAGGACCGTGCTGAAAAAGATGCCGCCGAGACCGAGTTCCTTGACGTGTTCGAGGCTCTTGAGTGGTCCGCGTTTTTTCGCTTCGGGCAGTTTCTGTCCGTCGATGCCTAGTCTCATGATCTGCTCCTTGATGTTTCCAGATCGGATTTGCTGCAATGGCATTTCCGTTTGATTGATGGTTGAATCGGCGGCGCGTCAGGTGCGTCGCCGGGTATCTTTCTGCGCACTGGCATCTCGACCTTTTGGCGCGAGGCGCTTTTCCAGAAAATGCTGGCCGATGGATGCGATTGACGTGATGAGGAGGTACCAGAGCGAAGCAACGCACAGCAGTTCGATGACAAGGAAGTTGCGCGCGTAGATAGCCTGCGCCTGGGTCAGCAGGTCCTGCATGCCGATGACGGAAACGATGGCGCTGGCCTTCAACATGCCGATGGCCTGGTTTCCGGTCGAGGGGACGATCAGACGGATCGCCTGCGGCAAGACGACAGTTCGTAGCGTCTGGAGGGGCTGCAAGCCCAATGAAGAGGCCGCCTCACGCTGGCCACGGTCGACGGCGGTCAATCCGCCGCGAATGATCTCGCTCATATTGGCAGCTTCGTGCAGGCCTAGTGCCAGAAACCCTGCAAGGGCAGGGGTGACGAGGTCGTTGATCGATATGGAATAGGTGCCGATGCCCACCATCGGAATAAACAGCGCGATGTTGAACCAGAAGAATATCTGGACGATCAGCGGCACGCCACGAAACCACCAGACGAAGGCGACAGCCATCGCTTTCAAAACGATGTTCTGGCTTGTGGCCATGATGGCGACGATGCAGCCAAACGCGGTGCCGAACACCATGGCACCGGCCGTCAGTTGCAGGGTCAGAACGACGCCGTCGAGGATGACAGGATCGACCATATAGCGGGGAATTTCGCCCCATTGAACAGTCTGGTTTCGTGCGACTGTGAGGATGACGAGTGCCAGCGCGAGGATCGCGCTGGTACCTGTTGTGATCTGCCCCCACCGCATCGGCTTGCCGAGCGGAGGTGCGATGGCCATGCTGACGGGTTGAGTGAATAGGGACATGGCTCAATTCACCGGCATGCTGGCGGCGTCGTTGAACTTCACGATCTTCACGGCAAGCGGACCAAGGCCCCATTTCTCCATGATGGCCTTGTAGGCACCGCTATCGACCATGTGCTGAAGCGAGGCGATCACCGTATCTCGTAAATCCGGATTGTCCTTCGATACCAGCATGCCAAGATAGCCGACGGCGAGGCGGACGTCTGGAAGTGCCTGCAGGCCGACGCCCTTGCCAGTCTGGTTTTCGGTCGTATAGACGCTCGTGGCATAACCGTTGACGGTTGCATCGGCGCGACCGGTGCGCACGGCCTGCAACACATCCGGCATTTTCGGGATGGACATGATGTTCATCGGTGTCGTGCATTTCGCCGATGCTGTCTCCACCAGGCGTGCCTGGAACGTGCCGACTGGTACGGCAACCTTCTTTCCGCAGAGGTCTTCCATGCTCTTGATGCCGAGCGGATTGCCCTTGATAGTCATGATTGTCGTGGCGTCAAACATGTAGTCGATGACGTCGACCTGCTTTTCCAGCTCCACATCATCGTTGATGCCGGAGATGGTCATGTCGAAACGCTTGGACAACACGGCTGGCACGATGGCCGCACCTGCGCCGACATTGGTCATCTGAACGTCGATACCTAGAATGACGCCGAGTGCTGCGGCAATATCGGCATCGATCCCGATCAGCTTGCCATCCTCTGATTGAAAGCTGATCGGCGGCGTTAGGTCTGTTGCGACCTTGAGAACTTTCTTGTCCTTGATTGTAGAGGGCAAGCGGTCCGCCAGTTTCTGGTCGAATGCGATCCCCGGCAGTTTGGCGACATCAGCGTTGGGCACCATCTTGATGGCGGGGCCTTCTGCGGCATGGACCGATGTGGCCAGCAGCGCGAACGCGATACCGGTAAGGCCGTTTTTGAGACTTTTCGTGAAGCTTCGCATGCGATCCCCTTTTTGATTTTTATCGGAGTGAATTCACAGGGACAGCGAAGCAATCGGCATGCCAGCTTGATCGACGAATGTTTGGCGCACTGTTTTTAAAGAGTTATTTCTGAATCCGTTAGTTTCAAGATTTTTCGCACATATTTTCGCATGAAAATTCGGAACTTTGATTGTTAAAAATCAGCCATTGTAGCGCTCGATGTCGTGGATTTAAGGCGTGGCTGCCTACATCATTGAATTTGATACGCATTCCGCCATGTGCTCAAATTGTGAGAGGCATGATCTTTTGTGTGTTTTCGATCAATCAACGGCAGATTTTGTACTTTGACGTTGAAATACTGCTTATTGAATAAGCTAAATCTACGGAAAGTGCACATTTTTTAAATTCGAAAATAATTTTGGTTTTATATTATTATAAATATTCGCAATAAATAAAATCATAAATAAATGTTGTTTATCAGTATTTTGAACGGATTTATATGTTGAAAATTTCAAACTGGCACGCAGCTTGCAAATCCCTTGGTATGACAAACACAGAAACCCACATCGCTGATCGATCCCATCTTCGTCTCGTAACAACGAGTACAGGCAAGGTTGACGGCGGGGGGCAACCTAAAGGGATATCAATGGAAGAGGGCTCGAAGGCAGGCGATGGTAAGCAGCTCAGCGTTCGTGGCCTGACCCATAGCTATGGCGGACAGAATGCGATCAGCGATATCTCGTTCGAGGTTGCTGCTGGCGAGATCGTAGCGCTTCTGGGGCCGAGTGGCTGTGGTAAGTCCACGGTGCTGCGGGCAATCGCGGGTTTGATCCAGCCGAAGAGCGGCGTGATCCAGCTTGGTGGCCAGGACCTCGCCCATGTTTCGGCACGTTCTCGCGGCATTGGCATGGTGTTCCAGAATTACGCCCTGTTTCCGCATCTGACGGTCGCTGAGAACATTGCTTATCCCTTGGCCTGCCAGCGGATGCCGAAGACGCAACGCAGGGAACGGGTGGACGAGATGCTCTCGCTCGTGCAGTTGAAGGGTTATGGCAACCGCTTGCCGCGTGAACTGTCCGGCGGCCAGCAGCAGCGCGTGGCGGTTGCCCGTGCCATTGCCGGACGGCCCTCGCTTCTCCTGCTCGACGAACCCTTCGGTGCGCTCGACCGGGCGCTTCGCTTCGATCTGCAGGTCGAACTCCTGCATCTCCAGAAAACACTGGGCATCACGACGCTGATCGTCACCCATGACCAGGAGGAGGCGCAAAGCCTTGCCGGGCGTCTGGTACTGATGAACAAGGGCAATGTCGAGCAGATCGACACGCCTATGGTCGTCTACGACCGGCCGAAGACGCTGTTCGTCAACACCTTCATCGGTCAGGCCAATTTGCTGCGTGGCACGGTGCAGGGTTTAGATGCAGAGGCAACGACCATTGCGCTGACGAACGGCAAGACAATCGTGCTGCCGCGTCGGCTGAACTTCACCGTTGGCTCCAACGTCACCATCACCTTCCGCCCCGAAGATGTTCGTCTTTCCACGAACCCAAGCGACTTTGCGCTGCCAACGCGGTTGACGGTGTCCGTTCCTCTTGGGCCGACGCTCGTCCATGATCTTCTTCTTGAGGACGGCACCGGCCTGCGCGCATCGCAGGTGCGTGGACCGGCCACATTCATTCCCGAGCCGGGAGCACAGCTCTTTGCCGAGATTGACACCACCATGTGTCACGCCTTTCCGAGCGAACCGGAAGCATTCAGTGAATGAACAACAACAATAGAGGTGAACAGATGCAGGACTTTAACATTACACGACGTCATTTTGGATTGCTGGCTGCCGGTGCCGCAGTAGCCGTCGCCGCCCCTTTCGCAGCCCGTGCTGCCGGTGGCACCGCAGTCGCTGCGACCTTTCCGGGCAATTGGGAAGACGGCTATCGCACGGTACTGACGCCGCTCGTCAAGGAGGCCGGTTTCGATTTGACGGTTGCGCCAGCCATGGCGCAGGATCAGCTTGCCAAGGTCATGGCAAGTCCCGGTAACCCGCCTTACGACACGCTGCTGATGTCGCCCGGCCAGATGGCCGTCGCCATCGAGAATGACCTGATCCAGAAAATCGATCCTTCCAAGCTCAAGAACTGGAGCATGCTGGACCCTGCGTTTCAGGGCGAGTATGGCCCGACCGTGACGGTCGAAGTCAATGGCATCGCCTATAACCCGGATCTGGTTCCTGCGCCTAAGGGCTATCGCGACCTGTTCGAAAACCCGGCCTATAGGGGCCTGGTGTCCTGGACCGGTTTCGCCTCCAACACCGGCGTGATGGCTTATACCGAACTCGCCAAGATATTCGGCAAAGGCCCTGATGACATGGAGGCCGTGTTCAAGCTGTTCAAGGACAATCCAGAGCAGATCAAGGGCGTCGTCGCCAGTACGAACCACCAGATGACCTTGTTCCAGCAGGGCGAAATCGCGGTCTTCATGTGCTCGACAGGTAACGTCGCCCGTCTCAAGTCCATGGGCCTCAAGGCCGAATTCGTCCAGCCGGAAACCGGGTCTCCAGCCGCTCCCGTCAACATCCATCTGACCAAGGGCGCGAAGAACCCGGATGCAGCCTATGCCTATATGGATGCCGCCATCTCCAAGGCAGCGCAGGACAAGCTGAAAATGCCGCCGACGGAGATGTTCCCGACCAATAAGGAAGTGGAACTGACGCCCGGCATCGAGGCCTATGTGAAGCGCGAACAGCTTGCGTCTCTGGTCTATCCGGACTGGGCTGCAATCAACAAGAACCGTGCGGAATGGATCCGCCAGTTCGACGCTCTCGTTGCCGGTTGAGGGTTAGACAATGAAAGCGAGCGGTTTCCCATACGTTATCCCGATGCTTTTGCTGTCGGTGGCGTTTTTTGCGACGCCGCTCGCCGTTCTCGTCGGGTTCAGTTTCATAGGTCCTGACGGCGTGTCGCTGCACAATTACGCACGCTTTCTGGGCGATGCGTTCAATTACCGGGTGCTGGTCAACACCGCCACACTCGGTCTCCAGACCATAGCCAGCACGACCTTGCTCGGCATCCCGATAGCACTTCTCTACTGGCACAGCGGCAAGACTGCGCGGCAGGTGATCATCTTCTTGACGCTCATCCCCATGCTCACCAGCAACGTGGTGCGAACCTTTGCGTGGATCGTTATTCTTGGACGACAGGGACCGATCAGCGCGGCCTTCGTGGCGCTTGGGCTTGCGGAGCGACCGTTTACGCTGCTCTCCACCGAACTGGGTCTCGTCATGGCCATGTGCCAGATCGACTTGCCCCTGATCATCCTGCCGCTGATTGCAATCCTGTCGCGCACACCGGTGCAGTTCACCGAGGCTGCGCAGGTGTCTGGTGCAGGGCCATGGCGTATCTTCGTCACGGTTCTCCTGCCAATGATGCTGCCCGGTTTGCTGGCGGGCTGGATCCTCGTCTTTGCCAGCACCAGTGCTTCTTTCGTCACCCAAGCTGTCATCGGCGGTGCGCGCAATGTCTATGTGCCGCAACTGATCTACCGCGAGGTCGGTACGCTGTTCGATTGGTCCATGGCCTCTGCCATCGCCGTCGTCCTGCTTCTGTCGACCGGCATTCTCCTCGTTGCCATGACCATGATTTCCCGTCACCGGAGGCTTGTCGGCCATGCATAATCATCGTGAAAATCCGGTCCCGACCTTCCTCTACAAGGCGTTCGTTTTTGGCTTAGGCAGCCTCAGCCTGATCTATCTCGTGGCACCGATTGTCATTGCGATCACCATGTCGTTCACGTCTGGCCAGACGCTCAAATACCCACCGGAGGGGTTCTCGCTACGCTGGTATGAAGCGCTGATCGATCCTGTCCGTTCAGGTACCGAACATATCGCAGCCGGCAATTCGCTGAAAATCGCGGGCCTCGCAGTGCTGGGATCGTTGCTGTTTGCCGTGCCTGCCACCATCGGCATGGCACGGATGAGACGCCGCACGGTCAATGCGTTAGAGCCGTTTCTGCTCGCACCGCTCGTTCTGCCAAGCCTTGTTTATGGTCTGGCAGCGCTGATCGTGGCGAACTTCGTCGGCTTCCAGCCGTCGCTCTGGCTTACCGTTATCGGCCATGTTGTCGTGTTCGGACCGCTGATGTACAGGGCCGCATCCGTCGTCGCGCAGGGCATCAATCCGTCGCTGGCAGAAGCCTCCACCGTCATGGGCGCGACCTGGTACACGACGTTGAGGCGCGTGATCCTGCCGCTGCTAACGCCCGGCATTCTGGCCGGTGCCTTTCTCGTTTTCATCCAGTCGCTCGACAACGTCTCTGTGTCGCTCTTCCTGGCTGATGCGCAGACGACCGTGCTGCCGCTTCGCATGTTCGCACTGATCGAAGAATCGCTCGATGTCCGCGTCGTGGCAATGTCGGGAATTCTGATCGGACTCACACTCATCGTGATGCTGGTAGCGAGGCGCGTATTGGCGCCGGCACGGCAAGCTGACCAATAAAAATACTCTGGAAGGAATACCAATGAATAGACACGCCACCAAGGCAGGCGACTACCGCATCGGATCGCTGCTGGCCGATTTCCAGCCGGATTTCGACTTTGTCGCACCGCTGCCTTTGCCCGTCGATGAGTTTGAAGACCGCCTACGCCGCATCCGTCGCCAGGCTGTCGAAGCTGGCCATGATGCGCTGATCGTCCACACCGGTGGCGTCGGCTGGTTCCATACCTCGAACGCCTATCTGCGCTACATCTGCGACTGGATGCGCGAGGGCGTGCTGATCATCCCGACGGATTCCGACAAGCCGATGGTGCTCCTGTCCTTCTTCACCCAATCCGTGCTTCTGCCGCCGGGTGGCGAGCCTGTGCTGGTGGAAGACATCTGGCAGATCGGCCCGATAGGTCGCGAATATGCGGACCGTCCGGGCGACAGCGTGATCAAGACCGCTGAGAAATGCGCAGAACTGCTGGCTGGCATGGGCTTGGCGAAGGCGCAGATCGGCCGCATCGGTGATCGCACATCACTCACCTTATGGGCGGCACTCGATGAACTGATGCCGAAGACCAAATTTGTATCTGACAATGCCATTCTCGACCGGATGCAAAAGGTGCGCTCGCCGCGCGAGATCGAAATGTTCCGGGCTGCTGCCCAGCTCGTCAGCATCGCCACGCAAGCGGCCTATCATGTTGCCAAGCCCGGTGTGATCGACCATGAAATTTATGCCGCCTTCACGCAGGCGCAGCTTTCCTCTGGTGGTGAGACGGGTGATGGTTACCAGATCGGCATCAACGAGTTCGGCACCCATTGCGGTAAGCCTTATGGGCATGTCGTGCGTCCGGGCGATCTCATCAATCTCTACGTCTCCAACATTACCTATCGCGGTTACACCGCTCAGACAGCCCGCATGATCGCGGTTGGCGATATCACCAAGCGGCAGGAGGACGTGCTGGCGGCCTGCACCGAGGGCGTCAAACGCGCCGAAAAGCTGATCCGTCCCGGCGCCCTGATGCGTGACGTCAACAACGCGGCCTTCGAGCCGATGATCGAGCGCGGCATGCTTTCCTCACCGGAAGCCCGCACTATGCCTTACAACTGGGCTCCGATGGACGATGGCAGCGCGCGGCTGATCCCACGCCAATATGTGAAGAATATCGACTGGGAAGCGCAGGGCCGTACCCTGATGCACGTTTACCCGGCAACCCATGGCCCACATAACCCCAATCTCGGCCACTCGGTCGGTATGGCTGGTGGGCAGAACAGTTTCAACATCTCGTCTCACAACTATGACCGGATGGAAGAGGGCATGGTGTTCGTGCTGCACACGCAATGGCTTGAGCCGCTGTCGGCAGGCTGTAATGTCGGTGACATGTATGTCGTCACCAAGGACGGGTTTGAGAACCTGTCACGCCACACACCGCTTGAAACCCACCGCATTTCTGCCGAGGCCTGATATGACCGATCACACCCATTTTGACTTCGCCAAACTTAGCGAGCGCGAACGCTACAAAATCCTCATCGGAACCGTCATTCCGCGTCCGATTGCGCTGGTGACGACAGTGAGCAAGGACGGGACACCCAATGCCGGCCCGTTCAGCTTCTTCAATGTGCTGACCCATGATCCAGCCATCGTCGCCATCGGCGTCGAGAACTATTCGGACATGCGCTTCAAGGACACCGCCCGCAATATTCGTGAGACAGGAGAATTCACCGTCCACATTTGCGACAATGCGCTGGTTGACCAGATGGAAATCTGCGCCATCAAGTTCGGTCCCGAAGTGGACGAGATGGAGGAGGCGGGCCTTGCGACCGTCCCCGGCCAGATGGTCTGCAGCCCTCGTATTCTGGCGGCTCCGGCGGCTCTGGAATGCCGCCGCCACACGACCCTTCAGGTCGGCCCGGCCCGCGAAATCATCCTCGGCGAAGTCGTCGGCGTCTTCGTTCGCAGCGATGCTGTCAACACGTCCAACCTTCATATCGACCAGCAGCTTATGGACGCCGTCGGACGCATGGGCGGGCACACCTATACGAGGACGCGTGATCAGTTCGACATCAAGACGCTGACCCCGCAGGAATGGGAAAGACGGAAGGCGGGTGAAAAGTTGGCAGCAGAATGAGCAGCAATCCGTATTTCTCGCAGATTGGCGGCCTTCCGCCGCAGACCCAGATCCTCTCCAGCAAGGCCGTCTTCAACACAGCCTATGCGGTGATCCTGAAGACGGTGATGAGCGACATCGTCACCAGCGTCCTGCCGCATTGGGAGGAACCAGGGCCTGGATTATCGCGCGGCCGCTGAGCGGCTTCGCCGAAACCTTCGCACAGCACATCATGGAGGTCACGCCCGGTGGCGGTAGCGTCAGGCCGGAGCCGGATGCAAGGGCATCGGTGGCGATCTTCGTCGTTGAGGGCGAGGGCACGATTACCTATGACGGGAACGACTATCCAATACGTGCCGGATCGTTTGTCTATTTGCCTGCTGCAGCGAAATGGGCTTTCAGCAACGAGAGCGCTGCGCCGATCCGGTTTCCCTGGGTCCGCAAGGTGTTCAAGGTCGTGGACGGCCTGGAACTGCCGCCAGCCATCTTCATCCATAAAGACGATTGCATAAAGCACGCCATGCCCGATATACTGCGGCTGAGATCGCCCAAGTTATTGAGAAGACACCACTTTTCCCTGCGGGAGATGGTCGCCAATTTGGATAAAAATCGGTCAAAAATGGCTTGCCTAGGAGACCTAGATTCCCACCTGATTTCAAAGGCTTAGAAGAGAAGTCCCTGAAATTCCCTCTGTTTTCCATCGCGAGCGACCGTGGATGCCAGCCGTGGTATTTGACGGATGGTTCCGGACGGCGGCTTAGTTTCGAAAGCTTAGCACTTACATCTAGTCCTCGCGCTTAATTTTTGTGATCTCTACAGATGGAAAAGTTGGATCAGCAAAGCTCTTCCGAAAAGCAGGGCCAAGACTGCCTACTGCGTCGCGGCCGACCTCTAGGAAATGTGGCGCATTTTCCAAGATGGACCTGATCAGAGAGTCGATCTCGAGTATGCGCAGCCTTGCTTCTGGATTTTTTTTAAGGTCAACGGTCGAAGAAACCAAACCACCGTCTATTGAATCCACATTCATAACCGAGCGCAACTCCCGTCTGGCGTCGCTGAATGTGTCCCACGCTTGGCACATCGAGTCTCTGTACATTTCGAGTTGGACGATCTTCTCGTGAACCGAGAATTCCTTTATTGAGAAAAGAAGTGCCAAGTCCTCTGATACAAATTGCCTAGTGGCGTGTTTTGAGGCCTGGGGGGTCTACGGTCCATATAGGTGCTCCGCTTTCGATATCCAGGCGTTTCGACTCCATCTCCCGTTCAATGTGGCCAACTATATTGGCCATGTCCGAATACATTTGAGACGCAGTCTGTAGGAGATTGTAGGCCCTAGCTTTGTTGTTTTTTGATTGTTCGGCCTTGTTGAAATAAATTGTCCCCGCAATCGATATAGCCCCACCTACTACGGCACCCATCAGGGTTGCGATAAAGGTGACAGCGTCGGAGACGGGTGTTGTAATGCTTATCGGGTTCAAGTGAAGTGCTGAACTGCACCCCATTTCGACCGGACAGTCGGCATAAGCAGAAAGGCTCAAGCACAGGCTTGAGGACAGGCTTATGT
>NZ_KQ961036.1:9831-139713 GCF_001562555.1 Agrobacterium bohemicum | reverse complement strand
ATCACGCCGAGGCAAAAACTGAAAATGGCAGCATGAATTCTACTGCTGAGCCCCGTTAAAAACGGGGGGATTACCGACGCTGCCTCATTACTAAAATATTTTTCTACATATTCTACGAATTTTTCCTCAAAATCATTTTGAATATTAAATTTGAACTTCCACATCTCAAAGAATACGTTCTTTCCGTCGCACTCTTGTAGCTTTCTTTTGATGTCGTTCGAGTAATCATATTGTTTACACACGCCGGGGAAGTTTATCGCGACGGTATTTACCGTGCCTTTGTCATGACAAATGGCATCAATGAACTCAATCACGTCAACTGAACATGCTTGTAGTAACCTTCGTTCAACACTTTCGGGCATAGGCGTTGCAGTTTGTGCAAAAGCTTGCGGGACTGCAAACAAACTCACCCAAACAAGAAAAATTACGGTGTATGCTCTCAACGCCTTACTCCTTCTACGTTGACGTCTTCAGATTTTCCGTTGCGAGTTTAACGGGAATCCTCTAAGGTTTGAGGACATTGTAAGCGCTAATTGTATTGAAATCGCGCTGCTAGAAACAGTGGAGGCACCATATGAACCGCTTTTTCTCGAACGAAGCCAAGGATGTTGCGTGGCGCGTCGACCAGATGCACGCCAACAACGCGATTGAGGGTGTTCAGAAGGACGAGGCGCTCGCAGCTTTGGTTGAAGAATGGAATGCAGCTGGTGTTGCTGATGATGAGCAGGTTGCTCGGCTGGTGCAGATGGCAAAACAACGCAATCGCGCTGCCGCTTAATATACGTCTACAGATATTGTGAGCGCTCTCATTTTGGGGGCGTTTTTTATTTAAAGCGAAAAGTAATGTGAACGAAAAGGCCATTTACGAGCGATATATGTATCCCGGACCTGAACCGAGGGTTCCAATCAATTTATTAGGTGCGAGAAACTGGGAAGACCTCAGCCGATTTGAAGCGCAGATCGTGGCGATAAGGGTGAAGCGGATTCCTGCTGAGGCCATGGAGCTTTCATATGACGGTCTGAAAGCACTTCACCGCCATCTCTTTCAGGATATTTATGAGTGGGCGGGGATGGAGCGAACTTACACGACGAGCAGGAACCCGAATGCCGCGTTCGCGAAGCCTGCATACATAGCTTCATGGGTTGAGAAGCAATTCGAGCATCTAAAAAATTCGAACTACTATTGTGGGCTTGAAAAGCGACAGTTTGCGGAAAACGCCGCGAGGTTCATCAACGAAATCAACGCGGCGCACCCATTTATAGAGGGCAACGGGCGCGTGCAGCGATTGTTTTTGCAAATGATTGCCGAGAAGGCTGGCTATGATCTCGATCTCTGTGCGAAAGACCAACGGGAATGGTACGTGGCAGCAGAAGCAGGTTTCCTTGCCGACGATCTGAATCCGCTAATTGCATTGCTGGAAAAGCGGCTAACAAAGCGGATGACAGAATAGGCATTGGGACCGTTGAGGCTCTAATATCGGTTGCTGCGTGTTAGCGTCACCTTTGCAGAAATCAGCTAATCGGCTCCTTTGCCATTCTCATACTCCGTCGTGCCCAACTCACAAGCACAAGGCTCGCCGCGACGATGAGGATTGCGCCGATAAAGACGTTGATTGCCGGTACTTCCGTCCAGATGACGTAACCATAGATGAAGGCCCAGATCAGGCCGGTATATTCCACCGGCGCGAGTGAGGATGCGGGCGCGTATCTGAACCCTTCATAGAGAAGATATTGCCCGATTGTTGAGACGAGCCCGACCCCGATCATGAGAAGCCAGCCCTGCGCATCCGGGTTCTTCCAGAGCCAAGGCAAAGAGAGTGCACAGGCGATGCCGAACAATGCGCTGGTGGCGTACATCTGCGTCAATGTCGTTTCGCTTCTGCTAACGAGGCGGATGAGGATGGTGCTCCATGCCCAGCAGAAACCTGCGATGATGCAGAGAGTTGCCGGAAGCCAGTTGGGGGAGTTGGCCGGATTGGCAGCTATGACCACTCCAACGAAACCGACCACGCAGGCTATCCAGCGGCCTGCGCCGACTTTTTCTTTCAGCACGAAGATGGACAGAAACATGACCATGATGGGTGCGGAGAAATAGAGCGTGGTGAGCTCCGCCAGCCCCAGATATCGCGCGGAGCTGTAGAACAGCATCCATGCGGTGAGCATGAGTGCTGCGCGAATAACGACGGTGCCGCGATATTTGCTTTTGAGGATGGAGGGGTGGCGGTAGCGATATGCCAGTAGGCCGGTAATCAGAACGATGACGGCGCTTCGCACAAAGAGGATCTGCGGAACCTCGTAGCTTTCGACAAGCAATTTGACGAGCGCATCCTGAAGAGCAAAACAGGAGTAGCCCATGGCCGCCAGCCCGATGCCGAAAAGCGGCCTTGCTTCCAATGATCCTGCCATGCACTTCACCACGATACTGCTGATGATCTGTACTAGCCGAGTCCTGTGTTACGATCTATCAAATTACTCCAGCGTATTTCGGAACGTTCGGTTGATGAGCTGGTCCAGGCCGTCAGGGCTCGAGAGCCGATGTCGCGGCTTTGCAAGACAATTGACGTTAAGATCCTAGTGTCCTCCCATCGAAGGGCAATGGCCCTGAATTTGAATTGATGCCAGTGGCGAGACGTAAACGGGTTTCGAATCGAAGAGGGGGCTGAAAACAGTAGGACGGGCGTCTATCTCGCAAATCGATCACCCAACCGGAACCCCATCTGATACCTAGCATCCCTGCCCGGGGGGGCAATTACAACGAGACATCGCGGTTTCCCACCAGGGACACCCTTGTCCCGCTATCCAGAACAATGTGCAGGTCCCGGATCATACCAGCAGCCAGAAGAAACGTATCACGAACCTGATTGTCATCGCGCCAGCCCCGCTCGACCGAAAGAGCGGTTGTGTGAATATCAAGAACGATATCGCGGCCAGGGCCTGTGGGCAGGCCCACAGCCTCTCGCAAATCCGCGATCGTCGCGACGGCGCGCTCCAGCATCCGGCGCTTCTGGAACGCATCGAGGCGCTCCATGCGATTGGCATCTCGAACAAGTTTGCCAATAAAATCCGTTGTCAGGCTCATCCCTAAAAAATGCCGCACGCCTGCGTTTTTTCAAGTCCAGATATCGGAAAAAATACCAAACGACGTGGTTTCGATTGGTCTGTGATCCAACGGCATCATCGGGCAACGGCGATCTATCGTCGCAAGGCCATGAACGGCCCCAAAAAACACCCCGTCGCTGTCTTGAGAGCAAGACGCCAGGAGCATGACTAACCACCCGTTTGAGACGCTTTTTCATTCGCATTCTCTGCGAGTTTTGTCAGGTGCTCTTCGCAAACCTGTTTGACCCGTTCCAGCAGATGCGCGGTCCGTTCCCCAAGCCAGACAAGCGCCTCTTCGCTGATCTCAAAATGCTTCGAGTACCGGGCCTTCACATAGGCCTCGTTGATCGTGTTGAACCAGGCCCGCTCGCGGTGTTGATCACGCGGAAAGGCTTCGACCAAACGCAGGTCCTGCTCCTCTGCCAGCGAGCGCAGAAACTTGATGTTGTGCGATGCAGGTCCGTAGTTAGTCAGAGTGAGCAGAACGCATGAGTAAGCCTGCTCGAGTGTTTGATGGAGCGCGAAAGCAGCATCCTTTCGCCACTTGATGTCAGTCTCCGAATTTGTCAGCTGAAATGCAGCAGTTTGCAGGGACCGCTGAGCGTTTGGGAGCCGCTCCTGAAAATGCTCCCGCGCCACCCGCAGCCGTGCCTCTGCGGTCAGCGGCTTGGGCTCCACCAGTGGTTCATCATCCAGTTCGTAAAGAACGATCCCGTCTCTGCGGATATCCGAGAAGAAGTAATGGCCTTCCTTCAACTGCGTGTTCACCTCGCGCAGCGAGTGCACGATGAACTGTGCCGGCGTTTCGATAAAACTATCCCGGATCAAACGGTCGGCGGCCTTGTACCAATATTCGGCAAAGTCGGTCAGCTTGCGATTGTTGACGATGACGAGCAGATCAAAGTCAGAGCGATAGCCCTTCATCGTGTGCGGCTCGTCGACAAACGTACCGCGGGCATAAGAACCGAACAGGATGATTTTGAGAATGCGTCCGCGCTTCTTGAAGTCGGCTGTTCCCTCGCCCAGCGCATCCTCGAATTCCTCGTGCAGGATTTACAGCGCACGGGCGAGTTCACGTTGCTTGCGCGGCGGGATATGATCGAGGGAAGACTTCATCATGGTAGCAGGTTCTTGTTCGCTGGCGGTATCGACGTCGACTCTCTTAAAGCTGGTCCGGAAAACCTGACACAGTTCAACCGAAACAACAACCGCAGGAAAGGCCCCTAGGCCGTTGACACGCATTGCACAAAGGCTCTCGGCGGAGTTGATCAGCCTTGGTCTGCGACGCTGCTTTCAGGTCTCGTCCGGCTGTCCTGCCCGTCATTGCTTCCTCATCAGTCGTGGCTCTGCCCAGCCTTCCCGCCATCCGCCCAAGCGTTTGGTCGTTCAACGCAAACCGGTGAACGAGCGCCATGGTGACGTGGCCTGCGATCAGAACCGACAGGCCCCATGCCAACAGACTGTGAAGAAAATCGGCCGGTGCCATCATCCATGACACCTCCACCCCGGTCGCCGGGATCCACGGCTCCCACCCCTTGCCACTGCCATAGGCCCGCAACAGCGCCAGGGCCGGAATGCCAAACATCAGAAGATAGAGGCTGGCGTGAACAACAATGGCCGCATGACCGGCAATGGTTGTCGATTGAACCGGGCGACGGTTACGATTGACGGTCCACCAGATGGCGCGAATGACGACAAGCACGATCACCAGAAGGCCAACGGTGCCATGGCCGGGTCCAAGCGACGTGACCGTCCTGACCCACTCCCTATCCCCGAACAATCGCCACGTCAGGATGACGACAAACTGCCAGATCAAAAGATAGGCCATGGTCCAATGCAAGGTCCGGCTGATCAGACCATAACGCTTGGGCGTATCCAGCCACATGCGAGAACTCCTGTTTATTATAAACTGCCTCTAGCTGCCGTTGACACAGAGCGCAACGGTGGGATCGGTCCGGGAGCGTTCGTCAGATCCTGGGCTTGCGTTCCCATCACCCCATGGCGCCAGACGCACGCCTGTCCTGCCGCTCACTACGGCGCTATGGGGAGCGCGTTCCCGTCAGGACAGGCTCATCCCGCAATCCCTCTTGAGCGTCCCGTCATCCGTTATCGCCGCGAAGGCGCAGCTGAGGGGCAAGTGTTGTGACATCGAGCACCGTCATGGCTCCTTGTCCCCGATGACGTCCGCTTGACTGCCATTGGCGTGCCGATGGTGCCCATTGCTCCGTTGCGCGTTGCCGTCTGTCACATCGTGGACTTGACCCATCCGGCATTCTTCGAGCAGGTCCGCAAACAAGGCCCGATCGGCATCCCGGACGAGAAACGCCGGCAATTGTGCCGCAAGCCATTGCCTCAGGTCGCATTGATCGCATTGATCGCCGGTATCACCATCGCCATCCTGCGCCAGGTGCTCCAGCACAAACGAACCGAGCACGATCTTGCGTCGTGTCGTCTGCGCACGCTCCTGCCTGTCCAGTCGCGATTGCAAACTACGCCTGCGCTCTTCGAGCTCCTTGATGCGTTGCGCGATCGGCTTTCTCATAACAGCATCCTCCTATGACGATTTGGCCTCAGCGCTATTGGAACCGCAATTTCCTGGAGCCTGCAACCTGCAGATCTGCACGTCGCCAGCACGATCTGCGAATGCTAGCCGTGCCGTAACGACAGCAACAAGGGCGCACTTACGAGTTGCAGCGTATTTGGCTCAACCGATTGTCCGAACCGGGAAAGGACAGGTGGCGGTGGCGATCTACCATCTCAGCAGCAAGCCGGTTTCCAGATCGGGTGGCCGCAGTGCCGTGGCGGCGATTGCCTACCGAACAGCGACCATGATGCTGAATGAACGTGATGGTCTCGTGCATGACTTTACCGCCAGGCGGGGCGTTGCCCATTGCGAGATCGTTCTGCCCGACGCTGTTGTAGCCGACTGGGCACTGGATCGATCAACACTGTGGAATGCCGCGGAGGCTGCCGAGAACCGCTGCGATGCCCGTGTTGCCCGTGAGTTCGAAATCGCCCTTCCCCATGAGCTGAGCCGCGACGATCGCCTGTCGCTGACGCGTGCCTTTGCCCAGGATCTTGCCAACCGCTATGGCACCGCTATCGACTTCGCCATCCATGTGCCGCAGGGCAAAAGCGATGTCCGCAATATCCATGCACATGTGATGATGACCACGCGGGTGGTGACCCCAACGGGCCTTGGCGAAAAAAGCCTGATCGAGCGCGAGAACAAATGGCTGCTCGCCCAGGATCTGCCGACGTCGCACCTGCAGATGCGCGATATCCGCCAGACGTTCGAACAGCATGCCAACCGACATCTGATGCGGGCAGGCCTTGATGTGCGGATCGATCATCGCTCGCATCTGGAGCGTGGTCTGGAGATCGAACCGACCGAACATATGGGCGTGCATGCCAGCCAGATGATGCGACGCGGACTGGATGTATCACGCACCCGGCTTGAGGAAGATGCGGCACGCCGAAACGCCGCGTTGATCCGGCGCAAACCCGACGAGGTCCTGCGCCTTCTGACCGATGAGAAAAGCGTGTTTACCCGTCATGATGTCGCCCGCACGCTGCATCGTTACATCAACGACACCGACGGCTTCCAACGCGCGCTTGCCGCCGTCATGGCGTCACGCCAGCTGGTCGAACTGCAAGCCGAGCAACACGATGAACTGGCGCGCTATTCGACCCGCGAGATGATCGGGATCGAGCATTCCATGGCGGCCAGCGCGCTGCGGATGGCAGACAGACACAGCCATGGTGTCAGACCTGAAACCGTTGATCATGCGCTCGATCGTCAGGACGCGCTCCTGAACGGTCCTGGTCTCAGCCACGAGCAGCGTGCGGCCGTGCGCCACATCACATCTTCACAGCAGATCGCAGCCGTGATCGGTTTTGCCGGTGCTGGCAAATCCACCATGCTGGCGGCAGCCCGCGACGCCTGGGAGCACCAAGGGTTTACCGTTCATGGCGGCGCCCTTGCCGGAAAGGCAGCCGAAGGTTTGACGCAATCATCCGGCATTGCGGCACGCACTTTGGCATCATGGGAGTATGGCTGGAACAAAGGCAAAGGTGAACTTCAGCGCGGCGACATCCTTGTCATCGACGAGGCCGGCATGGTGGGAAGCCGACAGCTTGCGCGGATCGTGTCGCAGGTCGAAAAGCGAGGTGCCAAACTCGTTCTGGTTGGCGATCACGAACAGCTTCAGGCGATCGGTGCGGGCTCGCCGTTCCGGGCGATAGCCGAGCGCATCGGTTCGGTCGAGCTTTCTGACATTCGTCGACAGACACAGGAGTGGCAGCGGCAGGCGTCGGTGGCGTTTGCCACCCATCGCACCGGTGTTGGACTGGCGGCTTACGCTGAACAGGGCAGCGTCCAATTTGCCGATGACCGCGATAAGGCGCACGAACAACTCGTGGCTGACTATCTCGCTGATCGCCTCGACAATCCCAATGCTTCACGCATTGCCCTTGCCCATCGCCGCGTCGATGTTCGCGCCATCAATGACGGCATTCGAACCGCGCTGCAGGCGCAGGGGCTGCTTGCGAAAGGCAGTGGTCTGGGCGTCGGCGACGATGAAGCGTCGACCGTTCAAGTCGGGACGGGTCTTGCTGACAATGGAGATCGTGAGATCGTCTATCAGACCGTCAACGGCAAGCGTTCGTTCGCGCCCGGCGATCGCATTCTGCTTTTGGAAAACAACCGTGATCTCGCTGTGAAAAACGGCATGCTGGGAACCGTGGAGGCCGTCGAGCCGAACGCAATACATATGCGGCTCGACGGAGCTGCCAGCGGGCAAAACAATGCCCGTGTTCTCTCTCTACCCGTCAAAGATTACCAAAATTTTGATCATGGCTATGCGACCACCATTCACAAGGCACAAGGCGCCACCGTCGACCGTGCCTTCGTCATGGCATCCTCAACCATGGACCGGCATCTCACCTATGTGGCCATGACCCGTCATCGTCATCAGGCAAAGCTCTATGCCGGTCGCGATGACCTTACCGACATGAAGGAGATGGTGGCCAGCATGAGCCGGTCCGGTGCCAAGGAAACGACGCTTGATTACACAAACGCCTTTGCCGAACGACGTGGTTTGGACCTCAAGTCCGATAGTGACGACGACATAAAACTTGCACATGCTCCAACAGCCGTGCAGAAAATTTCCAGCCATGCCGGGCAACCGGTGGGCCAGGAGCAGGATCGGCCACACGATCGCAGGCAGGCTGACGAGGAGCCGGTCCACGATCTGGTCGGTCCTGCGTTCAACGCCGTCGGTTCCGAGCCCGATCTTGAGCATATCCAACCCGATCACGGCCAGCGTCTCGTCCCACCCGCAGACGTTCCCGCTCCACTCGTTCCCGCCATCACCCATTATGACCGCACCGTCGAAGACATCGCCCGCGAAAGGGCAAAGCCGTCCCTGGAGCACGACATGCAGGCCGTCCGCTCCGTCGGTCGTGAGGTCTACCTCGATCCTGAGCAGGCAGCAGCCAGGCTTCGTGCCGCCATTGTTGACACCGGCATTGAGGGGCACGCCCTGGCCAGATCACTCGTTGAGACCCCCGAGCAGTTCGGAGCCTTGCGCGGTAAAGTCGGGCTTCTCGGAGACAACAAGGAGCGCAAGCTTGCTCGCCATTACACACAGGCGCTTGGCAACCACGTGCTATCAGCGGCCAACACCTGGCAGCGTCGTTTGGAGGCAGAGCGCAAGTCAGAAACCTGGAAACGTCAGCGACAGGATATCGTCGAAGTCCCCGGTCTCACACCCCGAAGCCACGCCCTTCTGCAGCAGTTCGACAGCCTGCCCCTTGAAGACAGGCCGACAGTCTTTGCGCAACTCTGCGCCACGCCACACGGACAACAGGCCATCGTTGAGGCGCGGGCAATCGTCAACGCCCTTGAGCAACGCTTTGGCAGCGCCGACATGCGCACCCTGAAACCGGAGGCGCTACGGCTGGCTCCAGAGATGACCCACACACTCGATCAGATCAAAGATGTGGCCCGCATCGTCGAGCGGGTCCAACGGGCAGAACTCACCCGGCAGTACGAACTCAAACAGTCCCTGACGAAAAGCCTGGGCCTGAGGATGTGATGTCAGCCAGCAGAGCCAACCACGCATCATCGAGATTGGTCGCAGCCCAAAGCGTTTCCTGCCTCCCGCGATCGGATAGACCTATCAACAGGGATCTAGATCAGAAACCAGATCGCAATGGCCGCAACCATGCCAAGAGCCACGACCTGCCGCGCTATCGGCGCAACTCCAGGCCTGTATGACGCCGTCACAGGGACAGGCTCCCCAACTGACGGATAGCCCTCGTCGCTCACGGCTGAGGACACGACATCGGTCGTCGTGTCTGCTGTGGTGGCGTCAGAAACTGTCGCAGGCGACATTGCCGCCACGGCAACAACGTTTGCAGTCACCTCATCGGACTTGACCGTGACAGATACCTCGCAACCGGATCTGAGGGCGTCAACGGCGTGTTGGGCCGCCGCAGTGTCGTTATCGGCTTCTACGAGGGATGTATGCGTAACAAGAAAAAAGGGCATCGCTTCCAGAACTGTTCGAACCAAACCATCATCAGCAAGAACGCCGATCTTTCCGCGACACCATTTTTACCCTGGGCCACGATTACTCATCGTCAGGTTGGTCAGGGAGTGGTTCAGCATCGGGCACGACCCTGCCCTCCTTTCGACCACCAAGAGACTGGATAAGATCCACAACCCGCTGGCGAATGCTGGCCTCGTCAATCGCCAGAAACGCCTTGGCCAACGCCGTGCTCTCTCATAAAGGCTCTTGGAATGGACGCAACCCTTGCAGAGCGCAAGGAGCTCGCTCACGAGCTCGGCCAAACAGGCGAGGCGACAGTTTTGCAGCGATGAATACATGGCTGCAAAGGCTTTGCTCAAGAAGCTGTCTGATGACGGCGGCAAGGTTCCGGCAAACTTCTGGACTGACTTAAGGATGTGCACAGGGACACCTTGCAACGCCAGGGTCTCTAAATTGACACGTTAGCGTTTGCGAATGAACCTTTCAACACCTCGAGGGTTATGTCTCCGAGCAAAAATCAGCTCTCAGTTTTGTTTTTGAGCCGCCGCGTGAAAAAGGCGGCGGCTCTTTTCAAGGAGACCCTCATGAACTCGATCATTTATCTGGTGGGACTAGTCGTCGTTGTCCTTTTTGTTCTCTCGCTTCTGGGGCTACGCTGATGGTTGATTCAACGTTGATCGAAAATCCCAACCGTAGCTACGTCGACTGGCCTGCAATTTTTGCCGGCACGGCGATAGCTTCCGGTTCCATGGCTGTCCTTACCGCATTCGCTGGTGGGCTTGGTCTGAACGCGATTTCTGCAGATAACGGCGGCGAGATCAGCACCACGTGGCTTGTTGTCACCGGACTTTTCGTCATCCTCTCAATGGTCGCATCATACATGCTTGGTGGTTACATCACCGGACGCATGAGGCGCCCAGCTGGATCAGCTGATCGAAACGAATTGACGACCCGAGACGGCATTAATGGGTTGGTTGTGTGGGGCATTGGTACGGTAATATCAGCCTTTTTGGCACTGAGCGTCGTATCGGGTAGTGTTAGGGCGGTCGGAAGTGCTGCTCAGACAGCTGTAGAAGCCACAGGCTCCGCCGTTGGTGGCGCAGCGCAAGGCGCGGGTCAGTTGGCCGGCGGTGTGGTTTCGGGCGCGGGTAATGCCCTCGGCGGAGTTGCTCAGGGTGCAGGTCAAGCCACTGCTCCAAGCATCGAGCAGTCTTTACCGCAAGGCCTTAAGACGAACCCGATCGACTATTTCACTGACACTTTGCTGCGGACTGACGCGCCTGCTCTCAACTCTGACCAAAACGGTGCTGACTTTCAGCGCCAAGCCGGCGGCATACTGAGCAACCTGCTTTCTACGGGCGAAATCTCTGATGCGGACAGGACGTGGCTGGCAAACCAGATTGCGGCTCGTACAGGCATTCCTCAGCCGGACGCGCAGACACGCGTGAATCAAACAGTGGGTCGTGTGCAGGCGGTTCGGACGGCAGCTCAGCAACGCGTTGACGAAGCCCAAAAGAAAGTCGACGAACTGACCGCACAGGCTGAAAAGGCCCTGCAGGATGCTAAAACTGCCGCTGCAGATGCCGCTGAAAAAGCACGCGTAACGGGCATCCTTACCGCGTTTCTTCTCGCGGCGTCTTCTCTTGTAGCGGCAGCAGCGGCATACATCGGCGCTGTTCACGGGGGACGTCACCGCGACGAGGGTCGTGTGTGGGGTGGCCTAGCTTATCGTAAGTAATCAGCACAGAATTTCCGGAAATGGGGAATTTTATGTTTTGACTAAAGGCCGGTGCGGTTCGCACCGGCCTTTTATGTGTTCCACACGACTGCAGTTGCCACGGCCTGTCCCAGTTGCCATCCAACGCCATCAATGATGCACAGGAAAGACATGAAACCTGGGATGATCGCGACCCAGTAGCAGACGTTTAAAGGTTACGGGCAGGTCAATGAAGAGCTAGCCGCCTGCACCCGTCGGCGCGTCCGGCTCCATATTTTCAGGATACTGCACGGTCTCCGGGCTGGGAACTTCGGGCTTCGGCGACAAGGCAAGCCGGACACCGGGGCCACCTGCGGCCGATGTCTGATTGTCATCAATAAATTTCACGCCCGCTTGCTCGAGTGACGTTACAATCTTGCCGATCGTGTCTACCTGGCCACCAAGATCACCCTCGGCAGCTTCCAGTCTTATTATTGTCGACTCGGAAACGCCACATGCGGCAGCCATGTCAGACTGGGACCAATCCAATAACGCTCTAGCAGCCTTGATCTGTGGAATTGATACTTTTTGTATTGCCATCGAACATTCCCTTATTGGTATCGAGATTGCGCTGCGAAACAAGAAGGTACGACATAGTTGCTGCTTCAGTAAACGCAAACGAATGCTTCATCACCCTTATGACCCGCCTGCACGTCGAGCTCAACACTATCAGCGAGCGGACCAGCGAAATGGGTGTAGGCGGTGGACCTGATCACGGAAGGTGAGATGTGGTTCTGCAAGACGTGGTTCGGCACCCCAGAGACATCGCGGGGCGCTTCACGGCCACATCCTTGTCGAAAAACCGCACTCGTCCATTACATTTAGGATGAGGCAAGCCAGTTCCATGCAGGTGCATCGGTTCCTTCAGCTCCCGTTTCGCCAAGTACCTTGGAGAGCCTCACCATCAAAGCGTTTCCCTCGGCGTCAAGTTGTGCAACCAACTCCTCCGTATAAGACACGACCAGATGTTGAGACCTGTCACACGCCCTGGTGATCAAACGAGACAGGGGCGCAAGGAGGCTGGGATGCAGACTGGTTTCAGGCTCGTTGAGCACCATCAGGGAGAGAAGCAGAGAGTTGCCAGGCTTGTACTGTGCCTAGGCGATTTGGTTTCCGGATATCAAATGCTCCTCTCTAACGCCTTGAACGGATTAGAACCGTGGACTCCTTCAGGAGAACCGCAAAATTGCAGCGGAGCGGCGTGACTCAGAGACGCGCGTGCCTGCCTTGTGTTCCGTCATTATGCCGATAATCTAATGGACCTTGAAAGGGTTGCGCTTAATTTTCTGGTCCTCTCAATGCGCCAGAGCTTACTTCAAAATGGATCAGTTCTGTACGGGAAGGTAAAAAGGCGCGGCTCTGTCTCGAAGTGCGACTTCTGCTCGGGATCATCCTTGTTCTCGCAGGTGAACTCAGACCGTTATGCTTCGTCTGGCTATCGTGATGTCCGTTGGACTACTCGAGGCGCTGACCGCCATCTGCATCGAACAGATGGACGGCCGCGGCGTCTGGAATCACCTTGATTACTGCACCGGGTGACAGGGCCACACGCTCGCGAAACACGCCGATGACTTGTGTGTCGCCAAGCCGCATCGTGATCTGCGTTTCGGCGCCCATCGGCTCGACCAGCAAAACTTCCGCCGGTATGCCGGCCGGATCCAGCCTGAGATGTTCGGGCCGGATGCCGAAGATCGCCGGACGGCCAACATGGCGCTGCGCTTCAGCGGGCAACGGCACTGTCAGACCGCCCGTGGCAAAGCCATCCGGGGCGATCGTTCCTTCAAGGAAATTCATCGACGGCGAGCCGATGAAGCCGGCGACGAAACGGTTGGCGGGGCGATCGTAAAGATCGAGCGGCGCACCGATCTGCTCCACCCGCCCGCCGTTGAGGACGACGATGCGGTCGGCCATGGTCATCGCCTCAACCTGGTCGTGGGTGACATAGACGGTAGTGGTCTTCAGCTTCTGGTGCAGCGACTTGATCTCGCCGCGCATGACGACGCGCAGTTTGGCATCAAGGTTCGACAGAGGTTCGTCGAACAGAAAGACCTGCGGATTGCGAACAATCGCCCGCCCCATCGCCACGCGCTGGCGCTGGCCTCCGGACAACTGACGCGGATAGCGCTGAAGCAGGCTTTCGAGGCCGAGAATGCCGGCCGCCCAGTTCACCCGTTCCGTTATCTCGGCCTTGGACCCGCCGCGGTGCTCGAGCGAAAAGCCCATGTTGGTGGCGACCGTCATGTGCGGATAGAGCGCATAGCTTTGGAACACCATGGCGATATCGCGATCCTTTGGATCGAGATCGTTGACGATGCGGCCGCCGATATCGAGCGTGCCGCCGCTAATGGTTTCGAGTCCGGCGATCATCCGAAGCAGGGTGGACTTGCCGCAGCCGGACGGACCGACCAGCACGACGAACTCGCCATCGTTGATACCGAGATCTACACCATGGATGACGTTAACGGAGCCATAGCTCTTGCGGATATTGGAAAGGGTGACCTGAGCCATGATGGGATCCTGTTGTTCAGCCCTTCAGGCCGGTGTGCGCTAGTCCTTCGACGAACTGCTTCTGGGCGATAATGAAAACGATGAGGACGGGCAGCGCCGTCAGCGTGGCGGCGGCGAGCTGGATGTTCCACATCGGCCCCCCATAGGCGTCGGTGTATTGCGTCAGTGCCTGCGGCAGGGTGAACTTGTCGGCACTCGACAGGAACACAATGGGTTCGAGAAACAGGTTCCACGAGTGCAGGAAGGTGAAAATCGCGACCGAGGCGAGCGCCGGCTTTGCCAGCGGCAGCGCGATCTTGCGGAAGATCTTGAAGCGGCCGAGGCCATCGACGCGGGCGGCCTCCTCCAGTTCGGACGGCAGCGTCACGAAGAACTGCCGCATCACGAAGGTGGCGAACACGCTTGGTGCGCCGAAGATCGGCACCAGGATCAGCGGCCAATGGGTGTTGACCATGCCGGCCTTCAAAAACATCTGGAACAGCGGCACGATCGTCACCTCCGAAGGGATCAGCAGGCCGAGCAGGACGATCATGAAGATCGTATCTGCGTAGGGAAATCTGATCCGCGCGAAGGCGTAGCCGGCCATCGACGACACGACCATAGTACCGATTGTGACGACAGCGGCGATATAGGCCGAATTCCAGTACTGCTGGACGAAAGGCTGCAGCTCAAAGACTTTCGAGTATGTCGTCCAGTCGTAGTTCTGCGGGATCAACTGCGGCGGGAAGGCAAAGATGTCGCTGATCGGCTTGATCGACGAGGTGACCATCCACCAGGTCGGAAAGACAAACGGAATAAGCAGCACGCACATCAGGCCGTATAGCGCCACCCGCAGGCGCGGTGAAAGGTCAGTTTTCATAGAACACGATCCTCTTGCGCATCTGCCACTGGGCAAAGGTCAAGACGGCGACGATGACGAAAAGCAGGATGGAGAGCGTCGATCCGTAGCCGAAATAGTGGAACTGGAAGGCCTGCTGGTAAAGATAGTAGACCAGCACCGTGGTCGAGAGGCCGGGGCCGCCCTGGGTGAGCACCGCGATCTGCGCGAAGACCTGCAGCGAACCGACGATGGTGATAATCGAGGTCAAGAGGATGGTCGGGCTGATCAGCGGCAGGGTGATCCGGCGGAACTGCTTGAAGGCCGGTGCGCCATCGATGCGGGCCGCCTCGTAAAGCTCCCTCGGGACGCCCTGCAGGGCGGCGAGGAACAGGATCATGTTGAGCCCGACATTCTTGAACACCTGCACGACGATGACCGAGATCATCGCGGTCACGTCCTCGCGCAGCCAGTTCGGGCCCTCGACGCCGATCATCAGCAGCATGCCGTTGATGCCACCGTTCTTCTGCAGCAGAAAGCCCCAGACGATCGTCCAGGCGACCAGCGAGACCACGACCGGCGAGAAGAACAGCGTGCGGAAGATGGCGATGCCGGCGAGCTTCTGGTTGAGCAGCACGGCGAGCAGGAGCGCCAGCGACATGTTGAGTACGACGAGACCAACCGAGAAGATGGCCGTAGCGCCGAGCACCTCGAGAAGGTTGGTATCTTCAAGCACCATCCGGTAGTTCTGGCTGCCGGTGAAGGTGAACGTGTTGGCCAGCACATTCCACTCATGCAGCGAATACCAGAACACTAGGCCGAGCGGCACCAGCACGAAGGTGATGATGCCGATCAGTTGTGGCGCGATGAACAGGAAGCCGGCGAGGCTGTCGCGCCGCGCGATCGTCCAGAACGGCGGTAGTGCGCCGGTCTTCGACGTTTCATGATGATGCTGCGCAACAGCCATGACGATCTCCTCAGCGCTTCAAGAGCGGGCCGATCTGGCCGCAGATCTTCTGCAGCGTGCCGGGCACGTCCGCTTCCGGGCGCCAGATGGCGTCCAAGTTCGAGCGGACCATCTGCTGGATCTGGGCAAAGCCGCTATGCCCGGGCATCACCTTGCCGGTAGCTATGCCGTTGATCACGACCTTTTCGATCTGCTCTTGGCTCAGCAGCGGATTGGTCTTCTTCAGCACCTCGGCATTCAGCAGCGACTTGCGTGCCGACGGGAAGAACTGGCTGAGCTTCGCCGAGTTTTCCGGGTTGGTCATGTAGGCGACGAACTCCGCCGCAGTCTTGGCATTCTTGCCCGATTGCATGACGCCGATGCCGGCCTGACCGATCAGCGCATACTCCCCGGCCGAACCCTTTGGTAACGGCACGAGATCCCAGGAGAACGGCTTGTCCTTGGGCAGCAGCGAGGCGCGGCTGATCTGCGTGATGGTCATCGCCGCATTGCCGGCGAAGAAGTCGACGGTCTCGCCGGGGCCGGGCATCGCCTTCTTTGTGAAGATGGCGTCGTGGATGAACGACAGGGCGTCCGCCATCGGCTTGTCGGCCATGCTGCAGGTCTTGCCGTCCTCGCTCCAGGGCGAAGCGCCCCAGCCGTTCCAAACTGAAGTCAGATACTGCCAGTTCTGGTAGTTGAAATCGCGCACGACGAGGCCGCCCTTGCCGGATTTCCCGACGGCTGAAGCGGTCGCGATGGCGTTCTCCCAGGTCCATTCGCCGCTGGCGATCATCTCTGCCGGCGTCTTGGCACCGGCGGCCTTAATGACGTCGTTGTTGACGAACATCGCAAATGGCGAAGTCGAGAACGGATAGGCATAGAGCGCGCCATTCTGCGTCCAGCGTTCGGTCGCACCGGCGCTGACTTCCTCGAGATTATAGCCTTTGGCCGCCTTGAGCGTGTCCGTCAGCGGATAGAGCGCTCCCGACTTGACGAAGTCGTAGGCCGAGGTCTCGAAGATCCATGCCATGTCGGGGGCGTTGCCACCGGCAACCTGGGTGGTCAGTGCTGTCGTGTAGGTATCGAACGGCAGTGACTCGAAGGCCACCGTGACGTTCGGATGCTCTTTCTTGAAGCCGGCGGCGATGTCGTTGAACAGTTTCAGATGTGCCTCGTTAGCACTCCAGATGGTCATCCGAAGGTTCACGGCGTCCTGAGCCTGGGCAATGCCGCCCAGCCCCAGAAGACCGAGCGCGAAGACAGTCGATTTCAACGTCAGGTGATAGGGCATTCCCAGTCCTCCTCCAAAGATGGGTTCGAGCTACAGATGGTAGTTTGGCTTAATAGGCCGCGACCTCGGGCCAGCGGATCTCGATGCCCTCGCGGGTCAGTGCTGCCTGGAAATCGTGAAGGTGCTTGTTGTCGGCCTGCACCTGATGCGGCGTCAGGCCCTTTTCGAGACTGAAGGCGGCCAGCATTCCGGCAACCTCGCCGATATTCCATTCGACCGGATGCAGGCGGTAGCAACCGTTGGTGATATGGGTGGTGCCGATGTTCTTGCCGGCCGGGATTAGGTTTTTCATCCGTTGCGGCAGAAGTGCGCCGAGCGGGATTTCAAACGGGCAAGACGGCACGTCTACATAATTGTCGCCGCCGGTTGATGGGTGCAAGTCAATGCGATACATTCCAATGCCGATGCTATCGCGGTATCGCAGGGCTCCTTTGTCACCACGAACGGTGTGGGAAAGGTCCTGCTCAACAATGCGGGTGACAGGCTTGATGCGGCGACTTTCACGAATATAGGGCGCCATGGCGAGGCCGTGCTCTGTGCCGGTGATATCGCCACGCAGGCGCAGGCCGTGAAAACCCTGACCGCCATCGAGGCGCGGCGCTTCCGTCTGCAGCCAGTAGAAGACCGAATAGGACAGATCGGCGGCCGACTTCAGGTGCCGTGCCTTGTCCTCTTCGGAAACGTCGATGATGGTGCCATCCATGTAGTCGATCATCGGCCAGTTCACGAGGCAGATATCAGACGTGTAGAAGCCGGGCGTAAAATTCTTGCGGGCCGCAATGCGACGAAAAATCCAGAGGTTCTCGTCACCGCCACCCTTGCGCTGGTCGGCATCGACGAGAAGCGGATCGTCATCGGGATTGGGTGTGAAGGAGCGGGTCGTGTGCTCCAGGGTGCGCGGATGCGGCGCGGTCAGGCCTAGCATCGGGCCACCCCAGAAATGCGGCTGGTACTGTTTCCAATAGTCGTAGTTTTCCGGCTTGTCGATCGTCTGGTCGCCATCCACGTGGTCGATGGCAAAGCAGATCGACACGGCCTGGACATTGTCCGGCTGCGCTTCTGCCGGGGCACTCGGTTCGCCCGTATCGGACTGGGCCTCGAAGCCCTTCGCGTATTCGGTCCCGGTCATCGGCAGGAGATCGCCAAGTTCGGTCGCATCGATAATGTAATCGGCAAAGATCACGATCTCAGCGCCGCTGTCGCGGTGGCGGACGGTGATCGAACGGACGGTATCGCCGTCAACGTCGGCTGCCACAGGCCGATAGAGCTGCAGTACCGTCAACCGGTCGGCGCCGCGATAGGGTGCGAGCATGCTTTCCATGACGGCAAGGCTGACGCGTGGCTCGGCACAGATGCGGCTGACCCAGCCGGCACCGGGATTGAGATCGCCCCAGGCACGGGCGCCTTCGGTCAGCGGATAGTGATCACGATAAAACTGGCGCACGCCCTGGCGCAGCTTGCGATAGGATCGGGTGATGCCGAACTGCTCGACCCATGTGTGTTCGTCGGACGGCACGGCCTGGCTGGTGAGCTGACCACCGATCCAGTCATATTCCTCCGTCATGATGACGCGTTTGCCTGACCGCGCAGCACCGAGTGCTGCCGCAACCCCACCAAGACCGCCACCCACGACAAGAATATCTGCTCGCATCTCTTTCACGTCATACCATCCGTTTTTTGTGCTGGATCTGAAGGACTAGGTCCTAGTGTCTCTCCCTCGACGGGCTCGCAGGGAAGAAGGATCTGAGTGCCGATGCCGCCGGTCTCGATTCGGGTCACCAGCATGGCTGTGGCCTGCCGGCCCATCTCCTCTCGCGGGATCTCGTAGGAGGTGAAGCGCACCGCGCTGCGTCCGGCGCGGATGTGACTGCCGAGCACGATCATCGACAGATCGCCGGGCACCGAAACTCCACGCTCGCGCGCCAAGATCTCCACCCGGACAGCGTCGGCCAGTTCGATGAAGAAAGCTGCCGTTGCGCCCGAGTGTAAGATCGCATCGAGGATCTCTTCGGCGGGGCGATTGACGGTGGCGATATGTAACGCCTGTTGCGCACCGGTGGCCGAAAGCGCCGCCTGGTATCCGAGCCAGCGGTCGGCAACGGATTCCGCCGGGCCCTGCGGCCCGACGTAGGCCAGTCTCGAATGCCCGAGCAAACAGGCCTTCTCCACCAGCGCGCGGGTGCCGGCGGCATAATCGCCACCGACGTAAGGAACGGGTCCGCCAGCGTCCTCACGTCGGCCGATCGCCACGAATGGATAATCCTCGGCCACAAGACGGGCGAGTTCCGCGCGATCGAATTCGCGCCCGAGAACCAGGCAGCCATCGGCAATGCGCAGTCGGTTGTTTTCTGAAAAGATCTTGCGGTTGTTGCCAACGCCGGCGCTGGTCAGAAGCAACAGGTCGTAGTTCTGCTGCTGCGCTTCTTCCTCGATGCCGAGCAGGAAGGGCGTGAAGAAATCCGCCTGGGCGCTCGGGAAGGCCGGCTCGTACGTGAAGACGCCAAGGATGCGGTTCAGGCCCTTGGCCATCCGCCGGGCAATAGGGTCCGCGACATAACCGGTGGCCCGGATGACCTTCTGGACCCGCTCGCGGGTTTCCGCCGGAATGCGTGCCACAGCCGTTGGCGCACCATTCAGGACAAGCGAGACCGTGGCCTGGCTGACGCCTGCGAGCTTCGCGATGTCGATCTGGGTCAGTCGCTTGGTTGCTGCCACGTTCTTGCTTCCATAAGCCGAAAATCTGCTAATACGTATTAGCTGCTAATGCGCATTAGCAATTTTTGCACATCTTCTGTCAAGAGAAAAAATGAACGACGCAGCCAAGTTCGGCATCGACCAACCCCAGCTTGGAGTAAAAGGGCGCTTTGAAGTGCGACAGAGATGCGCTGGGAAAGGCCTGCTTTGCAACGCGTCTGACGCTCCAGTCGCGGAAAGCCGCGAGAGCACGAAGCCTATCAATCCCGTGCAAGACTTGACACTTCGAATTGCGCGGCAAGCAAACGGTCGGCGGTCACTCGCAATCTTACGGAGAGCAAGTCAGTTCCGGGATTTTCGATATTCAAATAGTGGAGATTTCCGGAAAGTCCCCTAGGTAGCTCAATGATTTCAGTAATCCAGATGCTGGGCCGCCGCCAGATTTTGCATGAAATTTGGAAAAAATTGCATTCACGACCATATGTCGCTATAGTGAGTGCAGGAGCTAACCCATGACGAAGTTACAGGAATTGAAAAAGCATCTGCGGTCCGGCAAGGTCTACCGTCGGGAGGATCTCACCCAATGGTCGTCGTCTGTCGATCGGCATCTTCAGCAGCTGCTGGCAGAAGGATACCTGACCAAGCTATCGACCGGCGTCTATCACCGGCCGAAGCAGACCGCGTTCGGCAAAGCCCCCGCCGAGGATGACGCGCTCGTCGAGGCTTTCCTGAAGGATGACCGTTACCTCGTCACCTCGCCCAATGCCTATAACAGCCTGGGTGTCGGCGCGACGCAGCTCTATAACAAGACCGTCGTCTATAACCATAAGCGCCACGGCAACTTCATGCTGGGCGGCCGAGAGTTCGAGTTCCGCAGAAAGCCAGCCTTCCCCAAAACCCTGACCAAAGAATTCCTGCTGGTCGACCTGGTCAACAATCTCGACCAGCTGGCCGAGGACCGCGATCAGGTGCTGGCCCGCGTGAAGGAACGTGCCCTGCAGGGCAATCGCACCGCCCTCACCCGTGCCGCCAAGGAATACGGCATGGTGCGCACGCGTAAATTCTTCAACACCCTCGCCGCCGACACGCATGCCAGCTGATTTCCTCCATAAGCACAAGGATTTTGCGTCCCTGCTGCGCATCGTCGCTGAGCAGATGAAGGTGCAGCCGGTGCTGGTCGAAAAAGACTACTGGATCATGCATTGCCTGTACGGCCTGCAGCAGTTGGAGATGACGTTCGAGCTGAAGGGAGGCACCTCGCTATCGAAAGGATACCGCATCATCAACCGCTTTTCGGAGGATATCGATATCCGTATCGAACCGCCGAAGGCGATGGAGGTAAAAACCGGCCCTAATCACGACAAGGCGGCGCATCGTGAAAGCCGGAAGGCCTTCTATGACTGGCTGGCCGAGACAATCACGATCGACGGTATCCAAAAGATCGAGCGCGATACCGAATTCGACAACGAGACGTATCGCAGCGGCGGCATCCGCCTCTACTACCCCGAGACGACCGGCACGAAATCGGATCTCAAGGACGGCGTGTTGCTCGAAGCCGGCTTCGACACGGTGGCTCCCAATATCGACAGGGATATCAGCTCCTGGGCCTATGATTACGCGGCATCTCGCGTCGAGCTGATCGATAATCGCGCAATGGCCGTTCCCTGCTACGAGCCCGGCTACACGCTGGTCGAGAAGCTCCAGACCATTTCCACCAAATATCGCAAGCAGCAGGAAACCGGCCAGTTTCCCGCTAATTTCCTGCGGCACTATTACGACGTCTTCTGCCTACTGGACCAGCCGGAAGTGCAAGACTTCATCGGTACAGAAGCCTATCTTGCGCACAAGGACCGACGTTTCCCGAAGGCTGATGATCAGAACATAAGCAGCAATCCCGCTTTCAGCCTTTCCGACCCCGGGACGTTGGGGCTTTACGAGCGCGCATATGAGTGGACCTCGGCTCTCTATTATCATGGCCGGCCCAGCCTGAAAGAGATCCTTGCCCGCATCACCATCTACGCGGAGCGTCTCTAACGAGAGACGTCGCATCCGGCTGATCTTCTCGAAAGTCCACTTATTTACGTGTCCGGGTGGACGCCTTCGCTATGCGGTATTAGGACGAGCTCATACCGCAGATCCGCCGGTGACCGCAGTTAACAAACCAGGATCGACATCTTTGCAAATCGACTATCTTACCTCGCCTTGATAGGAATCGAACCTTTGACACTCTATCTCTGAAACTTGAGAGAGCCACGATTTAAAGCGATAATTTCCTTTCTTTTTTGTTGCCATTTCGTTCTGCACGGCATTTTGGGCTCGACCATTCGGGGTGATTGAAAATTCAAGCCCTCAAAGCATCAACGACAACCTTGAATGCAGGTGAGTTCTGCCGCCTGCTTGGATAGAATAGGTAGTATCCTGTAAACATCGGAGACCAGTCATCAAGGATTTGTGTCAATTGTCCCGACGCGCGCTCTTTTTCAACGAGACTTTCCGGCACATAGGCGATGCCATATCCGGCAACTGCTGCATCAATCATCGCGTATGACGAATTGAACGTCAGTTGCCCCTCAACACGGACCCGGACTTCTCTGCCATCCTTTTCGAACTCCCAAGCGTAAAGGCCACCTGCTCGCGATTGCCGGTGATTGATGCAATCGTGACCCACCAGTTCTTGCGGCGTTAAGGGAAGTGTCCGAGCATCCAGATACCGAGGAGACGCGACTGCGACCAACCGCCAGTCTGGGCCGATGCGAACAGCGATCATGTCCTTGTCCAGGCTTTCACCCAAGCGGACACCTGCATCGAACTTCTCTTCAACGATATTTCGAAACCCATTATCACTGTTCAGCTCGACCTTGATGTCGGGAAACTCGTGCAGCATCGATCGCAGTTTAGGCCACACGACGCTCTCAAGTGCATGATCGGAGAGTGTTATCCTGACCGAACCAGACGGTTTGTCCCGGATCTCCATCAGAGCATCGATCTCGGTTTCGATTTCCTCAATGCGCGGCGCCAGTGATCTAATCAATCTCTCACCGGCTTCCGTCGGAGCGACATTGCGCGTTGTCCGCGTCAGCAGGCGAAGACCCATCCGAGCTTCAAGTTTTTTGATTGTGTGGCTGATGGTTGATTGCGAGGTGCCAAGTTTCGCCGCAGCCTTGGTAAAGCTTCGCTCCTCGGCGACCGCCAGGAACCACAGCATGTCATTGAGATCTTCCCGTTTCATGGTCGCCTCCGCCTTCATTGATTGATGTCATAGATCGATAAGTCCAAGCGAATTGCAATGGCTAATCTTAATACTGAGCCCGACATATAGTGGCGCCATGACACATCAAGCTTACACCTCATCCGACTTCGACAACGGTGACAATGGCGCTGCAACCCCGGTGGCACAGACGTCGCATGAACCCAAAGCAGCCTGGGGAGCCGTCTTTTCAATGGCCTTGTGCGTGGCCGTTTTGATTGCCTCTGAGTTCATGCCGGTGAGCCTCCTCTCACCGGTTGCAAACGAACTGGGCGTGACGGAAGGTCGTGCCGGCCAGGCAATCTCGATCTCCGGGGTGTTTGCTGTCTTGACCAGCATTTTCGTCGCGGGACTGGTGCGCAGGTTCGACAGGCGGATAGTTCTCGCCGCGTTCTCATTGATGCTGGTGCTCTCGGGAGCGATCGTGACGTTCGCTCCTAACTATACCGTCCTGATGGTTGGGCGCGCTATGCTCGGTGTCGCCATCGGCGGGTTCTGGTCGATGTCGACCTCGATCGTCATGCGGCTTGTACCGGAGGATTCCGTCCCCAAGGGCCTTGCCATGCTAAACGCAGGCAATGCGATTGCAGCAACGATATCCGCGCCGCTGGGAAGTTTGCTCGGGAGCTATATCGGCTGGCGCGGCGCATTCTTTACCGTCGTCCCTCTGGCACTTGTCGCACTGGTTTGGCAGTGGATGAGCCTGCCGTCGCTTCCGCCCCGCCGCCACGAGGGTTCGTCGAATGTTTTCAGGCTGCTCACCCGGCCTCAGGTTGCCATCGGCATGATCGCGATCCTGTTGCTGTTCATGGGTCAATTCGCCCTGTTTACATATCTGCGCCCATTTCTGGAAACCGTCACCTCAGTCTCGATATCGACGCTCTCGCTCCTGCTTCTTTTGATGGGTCTGGCAGGCGTCGCCGGAACCACAATCGTCAGCCAACTGCTGCACAAACACCTCTTCCTCATCCTGGGCACGATCCCTCTCATCATGGCGATCCTTGCAGTGGGACTGATCGCGTTCGGATCTTCCCCGATCATAACGGCCGCACTCCTCATTGGCTGGGGCCTGTTCAGCACGGCCGCTCCCGTCGGCTGGGGCACCTGGCTCAGCCGCACCATGCCTGACGATGCGGAGGCAGGCGGCGGGCTTCAAGTCGCAACCATCCAGCTTGCCATTACGCTGGGCGCTTCGATCGGCGGCGTGCTGTTTGATGGCTACGGCTGGTGGACCGCTTTCCTCTTCGCAGCAGGGCTACTTGTTGGCTCGTTCCTGCTCTCCATCGCCGCATCGCGTTTCTCGACACGCCCATAAACTGTCACGGCGGTCATTCCATGCAATGCACCCAAGTGAAATCCAGCTCATCACCATTCAAGGACACATCAAATGATCAACCAAAATCAAGACAACACGATAACGCAGAAAACCACCATCGACCGCCGCAGTCTGCTCAAGATGACAGGCGCTGGCGTCGCTGCCCTAGGGGCGATGTCTATTTTCGACGCAACAATTTCAAAGGCTCAAGACATGTCCAACGGCGCCTCCAATTTCTACACCAGCGATAAGGTGACCCTGCAGAAGGTCACATTCAAAACCCAGTATCAAACAAATGTCGCCGGCAATCTTTTCCTACCTAAGGACCTCGACCAGACGTCGAAGCATCCGACGATCATCGTTGGCCACCCAATGGGTGCGGTCAAGGAACAGAGTGCCAATCTCTACGCCACCAAAATGGCCGAACAGGGTTTTGTCGCGATGTCCATCGATCTGCCGTTCTGGGGCGAAAGCGAAGGACAATCGCGCAATCTGGTTTCTCCGGAAGCCTATGCCGAAGCCTTCAGCGCAGGGGTCGATTTCCTTGGCTCGCATGCCTTCGTTGACCGCACCAATATCGGCGCCATCGGCGTCTGCGGCAGTGGCAGCTTCGTTATCAGTGCGGCCAAGATCGATCCGCGCATCAAGGCAGTCGCGACCGTCAGTATGTACGACATGGGCGCTGCTTTTCGCGATGCATTGAACAAATCGCAAACGGTCGAGCAGCGTAAGCAGTTCATCGCCACTGCCGCAGAACAGCGCTGGGCCGAGGCAGATGGCTCCAATATCCTGTACATCGGTGGCACCACGTTGCAACTGACGGCTGAGACGGATCCAATCCAGCGTGAGTTCTATGACTTCTACCGGACGCCTCGCGGTGAATTCACGCCTGCAGGCGTGGCAAGGGAGACGACGACTAAGCCGACCCTGAGCAGCAGCGTCAAATTCATGAACTTCTATCCGTTCAACGACATTGAGACGATCTCGCGCCCAATGCTGTTCATCTCTGGAGACCAGGCTCATTCGAAGGAATTCAGCCAGGATGCTTACAACCGGGCGTCCGAGCCAAAGGAACTGGTCTGGGTCAAGGGAGCCGGTCACGTCGATCTCTATGACCGTGTCGACCTCATCCCGTTCGACAAGCTGAAAGCCTTCTTCGATCAGCATCTTGCGTAGGCAAATCCATCGCAAGAAGTGGCTATTTGCAACGGGGTTTGCCGCTGGCACTGCCCCGTACCTGCCTCCCTCTCGAAAGGAGATCTGAAATGACCGACAACATCGCCGGCAAGACCATTGTCATCACTGGCGCCTCAAGCGGGATGGGGGCGGCAGCCGCCCGTCACCTTGCCGCCCAGGGCGCAAATGTTGTCCTCGGTGCGCGTCGTGCCGACCGCATCGATACACTTGCCGCCAAAATCATCGATGCTGGTGGCAAGGCCACTTCTGTCACGACCGATGTGACGAGGCAGGATGACCTGCGGACGCTGGTGGACACCGGCGTGGAAACCTACGGACGGATCGACGTGCTCATCAATAATGCGGGCATCATGCCACTCTCTCCGCTGGAGAGGTTGAGGGTTGATGAGTGGGATCAGATGATCGACGTCAATCTCAAGGGTGTTCTCTACGCATCGCCGCAGCACTCCCGCACATGAAAGCCCAGAGATCCGGCCACATCATTAACCTGTCCTCCGTGGCAGGCCACAAGCTTTTCGGCGGCTCGGCTGTGTATTCAGCGACCAAGTTTGCCGTGAGGGCCGTATCCGAGGGGCTACGGCAGGAGATGGCTCCCTACAACATTCGCACCACGATCATATCTCCGGGCGCTGTCAAGACGGAACTCCTCGAACACATTACCGAGAAGGACGTGCAGAAAGCGAACCAGGACTATGTCGGGCAGGTCGGCGTGCCAGCCGAAACCTTCGCCCGGATGGTCGCATTCGCGATCAACGAGCCCGAGGATGTTGCGATCAATGAGATCCTTTTCCGTCCGACCGCTCAGGAACTTTAAACCTTGAGCCGCAGTCCGTCCTAGGGGCCCCGTTCGCGACGGCCCCACAGTCCATGACAGTAATTTAAGGATACCCAGATGAAGAACATTGCCGCAAGCATTGCCATCTCGGCTCTCGCCGCAACAGGAGTGGAAGCCCAGGAAGAGCGCAGAAGGGTTGCTCCTCCAGCCGTCTACACGGTCGCACCAGGGCTTGGTCATTTCACGGATGACGTCCTCTTCGGTGAGGTTTGGGTAAGAACCGACCTTGCGCCTCGCGACCGTAGCCTCGTCACCCTCTCGGCAATTGTGTCTACCGGGAAAAACGAGCAGATCGCTGCACATGTCAGCCGCGCCCTGGATAACGACGTGAAGCCCGGCGAGATCGGTGAGCTCATCACGCATCTAGCGTTCTACTCGGGATGGCCGAATGCAATCTCTGCCGTCACAGAAACAGAGAAGATCTTCGATGAGCGCCAGATTGCACCTTTGAGCAACAGCGAAGCGACACGCATTAAATTGGAAGTCGCAGCCGAGGCCACTCGAAAAGCGACGGTCGATGCTGCCGTTGCGCCGACAGCGGCGGCGCTAGCTGACCTTACTAACCGTGTGCTGTTCGGAGACTTGTGGCAGCGACCAGATCTTTCAGCGCGAGACCGGAGCCTCGTGACGATGGCCGCGCTGATCGCGGTTGGTCAGCCGGAGCAATTGCCGTTCCATGCCAACCGCGCGATGGATAACGGCTTAACGCAGTCAGAAGCTTCCGAAATACTGACACATGTTGCATTCTACTCTGGCTGGCCCAGAGCCATGTCCGCGGTACCTGTCCTAAAAAAGGTTTTTGAAAACAGGAATGGAATTGAAATGAGCGCTCCACAGGCAAACATTACGATCACTCCCGCAGGAAGCAGTGCTGCGCCAGCGCCTGCTGAGTACTTCACAGGCAGCGTCCATATCTCAGCCCGTTATCAAGCCGACGCTCCTGCGCGCATTGGCGGCGCCACGGTTTCCTTCTCGGCTGGTGCTCGCACTGCTTGGCATACACATCCTCTCGGGCAAACTCTGTTCATCGTAAGCGGGCGCGGCTGGGTGCAGAAGGAAGGTGAGCCAATTCAGCAAGTCGGCCCAGGAGACGTTGTCTGGATACCACCGCTGATCCGGCATTGGCATGGGGCCTCACCTAGTGAGCCGATGAGCCATTTCGCGGTTGCCGAAGCGCTCGACGGAAGCGCTGTCACCTGGATGGAGAAGGTGTCCGATGAGGACTACGCCAAGGGCGCCGCTGAGTAGAACCAAACTATCGGCGGCGGGGTGGGTGACCACTCCGCGCATTCGATGCAAAACGAAACGGAGACGATCACGTGCCCAAGACAATATTGGCCTCTGCTGTCGTCGCACTAGGATTGACAGGACCTGTCATGGCTCAAGAAAGCATCCGGATTTCCTCAGCGTGGGGAGAAGTCACCGCTACCCTCGCCGACAACGAAGCCGCCAGATCGCTGGCGCGGATGCTGCCATTGACAATCGAGATGTCCGACCATCTCCGCCAAGAAAAGACGGGAAACCTGCCCTCTGCCCTGCCTGAGCTTACACGACAGCGAGACTTCTCGGTCGGTATGCTCGGCCTCTGGAGTGCCGATCATTTCGTGATCTATTATCGCAGCGGCCGCGTTCCCGCTCCGGGCATTATCATCCTCGGGCAGACCACCGGCGATGTTTCGCTATTCGACCGCCCAGGGCCCATCACTGCAACCCTGGAAAAAACTGATTAGGATATCTCAAGCATCGGACCCGTTTGAAGCAGCTTACCTCAAGCAACAGGCAAAACTGCAGCTGTTGGAGTGTCAATTTCATTTGCGCAAAATGACTGAAGCAATCGTTGCCTTGCTCTTGACTGGATCAGAACCTTCGACCTAAGCCGCCAACTGCGTTCTTGATAGATGAAAATGGGAGTAAGGGTTTGTATCCGACAAAGTCAAAATTTCCGACTCTTCGCGCTTGACCTTCGGACGTCAGCGTCTTTGGATTAACAGCGATGACAGTTCATTGATTTCCGTCACGCCCAACAGCCCCATGTTCCGATGCAGCTCATCTGAAAGAATGCTCACGGCCTTTGCGACACCGGCTTGTCCACCCACCGCTGCTGCGTAGAGAAATGGTCTGCCGACGAAAACGAACTTCGCACCGAGAGCCAGCGCTTTTACGATGTCCGTGCCTCTGCGAAATCCTCCATCGATCATGACAGCTGTCTTAAACCCCACTTTATCCACAATCGCGGGGAGCGCTTTCAGCGGGGCAATAGTACCGTCCAATTGCCTGCCGCCATGGTTGGAGACGATGATCCCGTCTGCTCCACGCTGTACGGCAATGGCCGCATCTTCCGGGTGGAGAATTCCCTTCACGACCAGATTACCGTTCCACCTTTGCCTGATACGGCTAAAATGCTCCCAGCTCAAATGATCTTTCTTGCCGAAGTCACGCATCACGTTCGACGCAATGATCGGTGCACCCCGCGTTGCATAGGAGTTCTCGAAATGGGGAATGCCGTGGTTAAGGATCGTGCGTGCAAATGTGCCGATAGTCCAGGCCGGGTGGGTCAATCCCTGCCAGACGAGACGCACACTCGGTCGAAGCGGTGTCGAGAAGCCTGCGCGAATGTTGTTCTCACGGTTGGCCAAGACGGGGGTATCGACCGTCAACACAAGTGTTTTGTACGCTGCCGAGGCGACGCGGTCAATCAGTGCATCGATCCGATCCGGCTCACCCGGCAGATAGGCTTGAAACCACGATCGTGGCGCAGCCTCGACAATCTCCTCAAGCCGAATCAAGGACGAACCACTCATGACCATGGCAATGCCAGCATCCTGCGCGGCTTTTGCCAGCACGATATCTCCGCGATAGGCCATCAAAGCACTGATGCCCATGGGCGCTATGCCAAAGGGTGAGTTCCATTCTTCACCGAACAGAGTGGTCTGCGTCGATCGGGAAGACGTATTTCTAAGAACGCGGGGCTGGAAAGTCATGCCTCTGAATGCGTCGGCATTCATCTTGAGGGACGCATTCGTTTCGCTTGCACCGGCAATGTACCCGAAAAGTGGCTTTGGCAGGTGCCGCTTTGCCAAACCTTCGAAGTCATCGAGAGACAGGACGCCGCGCAAACGGTGCTTCGCTAGGGAAGGAAAACCGGGAAACATGATTTTAGCTCTTATGGTTATCACGAAAAGGGGAGTGAAAAAGGACGCCTCGCGGCGCCCTTTTTTTTTAGTCTTCGCTCGCCTCGAATGCAGCTTTTCTATTCTTGCGGATGGTCGGCAGGATCAGAGTCAGCAACATCAAACCCGTTACGGCCAGAAGCACTGCACTGATGGGACGCTCGAAGAAGACCAGCCAGTCCCCTTGAGACAGCAGCATCGCGCGGCGCAAGTTCGTTTCCAGCAATGGACCCAGGACGAAACCGAGAAGAAGCGGACCCGGTTCGCATTTTGCTTTGCGCAAGACATAGCCCAGGATACCAAAGAGGATCACCAGTGCGACATCGAAACCGCGATTGCTGACGCTGTAAACACCAACGCAGCAGAACAACAGGATTGCTGGATACATCAGGCGATACGGGATTTGCAGCAGCTTTACCCAAAGCCCGATCAGCGGCAGGTTGATGACAAGCAGCATGGCATTGCCAAGCCACATGGAGGCAACCAGACCCCAGAACAGTTCCGGCTGGTTCTGGATGACCGATGGACCGGGCGTGATGCCGTGAATGGTCATCGCGCCTAGCATCATAGCCATGATGGAATTGGACGGAATACCGAGTGTCAGAAGAGGAATGAACGAGGACTGAGCGCCGGCATTATTGGCAGCTTCGGGGCCAGCAACACCAGCGATGGCACCATGACCGAACTTTTCCGGTGTCTTGGAAATGCGCTTTTCAACAGAATAAGCGCTAAAGGCGCTCAAAGTCGCGCCACCACCCGGCAGAACGCCTAGGATGGTGCCGACCCCAGTGCCGCGCAACACGGCCGCCCAGCTATCCTTGAACTCTTCACGGGTGGGCCAGAGCCTGCCGATTTTGCTTTGCAGCACACCGCGTACTTCCTTTGATTCCAGATTGGTGGCGATTTCGGCGATGCCGAACAGGCCAACCGCGATCACGACGAAATCAATGCCATCATAGAGGTCGGTCGAGCCGAACGTCATGCGGGCAGAGCCGCTGTTGACATCAATACCGACCATGCCCAGCACGAGGCCGAGGCAGACCATACCTATGGCCTTTACGACGGAGCCGTGTGCGAGAATAGTGGCTGCGAGCAAACCGAAGATGCACAGCGCGACATATTCCGCCGGGCCGAAGGAGAGTGCGAAGGACGACAGCGTCGGTCCTGCAACGGCGAGCGCAATGGTCGCAACGGTGCCCGCAAAGAAGGAGCCGAGCGCTGCAATTGCCAGTGCGGCACCCGCCCTGCCCTTTCGCGCCATCTGGTAGCCATCGATTGCGGTTACCACCGCCGAGGCTTCACCAGGCAGATTGACCAGAATGGCTGTGGTGGAGCCACCATATTGAGCGCCGTAGAATATACCTGACAACATGATCAAGGCACCTAGCGGCGGTAGGAAGAAGGTCACCGGCAGAAGAATTGCCACGGTTGCGGTTGGCCCGATACCCGGCAGCACGCCGATTAGGGTTCCCAACAATGCACCGAGGAAACAAAACATCAGATTGGTGGGTGTCAGGGCCTCAGAGAAGCCGAGCATAAGGACGTCGAGAAAAGCCATCGAAATAATCCGATCAAATCAGGAAAGGTCGTCAGAAGGGCCAGATGGGCATCTGAACGCCAAGTCCGTAAACGAAGAGAAGCGCGCCAAGCGTCGTCAGCACCGCAGTCGAGATCAATATCTCCCGCCAGCGTGATTCAGGATCGGCCAGACTTCCCACAACCAGAAGCCAGATGGTTGCGGCGACGAAACCAAAACGCTCTGCTGCAAACGCAAATCCCGCAATGGCCACAACAAGAATGATCAGTGGCTTGGGATTGATTGCATCGAGCGCTTCATGTGGCTTGGAGAGGGCCTTGATCAGAACAACTGCACCGATCAGCGCGATGATGGTGCACAGGGACTTCGGTAGAAAACCCGGTCCCATCATTGCTGGGCTGCCGTATGTCAAGTCGCGCCCGGCCCAAAGGCCAAGCGCTCCCAGAAATATCAGCACACCGCCAGCAAGAATGTCGGGAAAATCCCGATTATTGGCTGTGGGCTTCATGCTCATTGCTGCACCCAAGGTGTTGTATCCCAGATTTTCTGGAAACGAGCCAAGCGGTTCGGCATTTCCTTTTCCCAGTCTGGACCGCTGAGATAAGCCAATGGCAGGGCCATTTGCTTTGCCTGCTTCTGGAACTCGGGATTATCAAGCGTTGCCTTGACAGCAGCGGCGAAACGGTCGGAGATTTCGGCTGGTACTTCACGCGGTGCCGCAATGCCGCGCTCGGACGTCATCTCGACATTGAAACCGGACTCGATAGCCGTTGGTACTTCCGGAAGTTGAGGCGAACGTTCCTTGCCGAAAGTGTTGATCATCCTGAGGCCGGATGTGTCATTTCCACCGAACTCGCTAACATTCAGACCACCGCCGGTTACCTGAGAACCGAGGATCGCCGTGCGGGTCTCGCCAGCGCCGTTGAATGGAATGTGGGTGATGGTCGTGCCGGTTTCCGAGCCCAGAATGATGATGGCAAGATGATCGTCAGTGCCGATGCCGGATGAACCGAAGGATACTGCGCCGGGCTTTGCTTTGGCAGCAGCAACGAACTCGGCGATGGTCTTGATTTCAGATGCGGCAGGAACGACGATAGCCGCTGGATCATCTACGATGCGGGCAATTGGCTTGATGGTCTTTGGATCATAACCAAGCTTTCTTTGAACCTGCATGGATAGGAAGCCAGGCGTATTGATGTAGGAGAATGTGTAGCCATCCGGCTTGGCCTTCGCCAATGCAGTATAAGCAATTTCGCCAGAGGCACCTGGACGGTTTTCGATGACGATGTCAGCGCCGAGTTCCTTTTCAAGAAAGGGCTGCATGGCACGCGCCATGACGTCGGTGCTTCCGCCGGGTGCAAAAGCAACGATCATCTGAATTGGACGATCCTTCGGCCATTCTGCGTGAGCCGAACCAATCGTTGCCAGCAAAGCGCTGGCTACCAAAGCTGCTGTTCTCATCATATTCATCGATATGCTCCTCCCAAGGAACGCTATGCGGGCCCGGCACCCGCTCTAAAACTAGCCGGGATGTCCTCCAAGCGCAGTGCTGAGCTTGCGCGCGGCAACGCGGAGAATTTCGAGATTTTTCGATACGGCCTCTTCGGTGAAGCGTGACGGTGGGCCGGTTAAAGCCAGAGACCCAAACAGGGTCTGACCTTCACGGTAAACAGGCACAGCGATACTGGCGACCTGCGGATCACGTTCACCCATGCTGACATGAAAGCCCTGCGCGCGAATGTCGTCGTAAATCTTTCCACTCGTGCCAGTGAAGGCTAGAATGACGCGACCTGGCGCGCCACGATCTAGCGGCATGGCATCGCCAACGCGGGCGGAGTGGCGGATGGATTGCGTGGAATCGTGCCGGTGAAGGCAGACGCGGACATCGCCCTCTTTGACGTAAACCGCAGCGCTCTCACCGCTCTCCTCGCTGATCTGGGCGAGCAAAGGCTCGACCACAGCCGATGATTTAAATGTGGATTGATAAAGGCCACCGAGACGGACGAGCTTCGGCCCCAGCCGCCAGCTGGCGTCATCGTTTCGAACAAGCATTGAGGATTTAGCAAGCGAGCGAGCAATGCGCAGCACAGTTGATTTGTCGAGCTCGGTACGACGCGCGAGCTCACCCAGCGTCAACGCATAGTCAACGTCTGTAAAAGCTTCCAGCATCGAAACAGCGCGCTCTACGGCTGCAACACCTGAAGAATTGCCTGGCATTGGTTTAACCTCCCACAAAAAGATATTGTACTAGGTACAACACCTTTTCATTTAGTACAATAACCGATAATGAGGATTCGTCAACCGTCGCTCGTTCGCGAGGCGACGCACCGAAATTCGGGAGGTTTTAGTGAACGAAATCAATGTAGTGGACACTGCCGCAAGCCCATCAGACGCGGGTGCAAAAAGCCTCAAGGTTCTCGTCACAGGGGCGCAATTGGCACCCGAGGCAACAGAACTTCTCACAAAAAATGGAATCGAGACGATTTACGCGGACGGCTATAGCGGTTCAGACAACTTAGCCAATATCGCCAAGACAAATGCGGTGGATGCCATCCTCGTTCGTCAGGGCCAGATCAACGATCAGGTCATATCAGCATCCAAACAGCTTCGCGTCATCGCAAAACACGGCAGTGGTGTCGATAATATCGATCTCGACGCTGCAACATCGCACAACATTCCAGTTCTGCGGGCGCTTGCTGCAAACGCACAGTCGGTCGCAGAACTTGCCATCACCCTGTCAGTCACGCTGATGAAAGACATCGGCACCTTGAGCGACACTGTCAAACGAGGTGCATGGCCAAAGACCAAATATGTTGGGCGGGACCTTGCCGGGGCAAAATTTGGAATCATCGGCTTCGGCGAAATCGGCCGCAGAACAGCCAAGCTTGCCCAAGGGCTTGGCATGGAAACCATCGCCTATGACCCGTTTGCGGATGATGCCGACGGTACGCGTGTGAGCCGTGATCTTTCCGAAGTTCTCGCGCAAAGCGATATTGTCAGCCTGCATTGCCCGTTGTCACCGCAGACACATCATCTCATCAACGCCGGCCGTTTCAAGGCGATGAAACCTACGGCTTTCATCGTCAACACATCACGTGGCGCCGTGATCGATGAGGCAGCGCTATTGGAAGCTTTAAAAAATGGTGGCATCGCCGGTGCCGCACTCGACAGTTTCGAGCAGGAGCCGCCATCGCCAGATCACCCTTTCTGGGCTTTGCCAAACCTCATCGCCACCCCTCACGTGGGTGGGGCGAGCCGCTCAGCGTTGCGCAACATGGCCCTGCAAAGCGCGCAGCACATCGTCGATGTCCTGACTGGCACTCCGTTTGATCGCCGCGCACTGGCAAACCAAAACCTCGACCAGAACTAACCACCCAACACGAAACGGAGGATTAAACATGTTAGGTTTCAGAGTATGCAAGCGTAAGCAGGCCGTCAGCGCAGATTGGGTCGAAAAATTCAGAACCCTCCCCGTCGCTAATGTCAGCGATGTCATGTCGCGCATGACGGCGGGCGGTGCGCCGCTGCGTCCGTTCTACACCGGCCCGAGAATGGTCGGCGCCGCTGTAACAGTCAAAGCCCGTCCTGGCGACAATCTGATGGTTCACAAAGCGCTCGATATTGCCGAGCCAGGCGACATTGTCGTCGTTGACGCAGGCGGCGACCTGAGCAATGCAATCATCGGCGAATTGATGGTCGCCCACGCGGCCCAACGCGGCCTTGGTGGCATCGTCATATTCGGTGCCATTCGCGACAGCGAAGAACTCCTCGAAGGCTCTTTCCCTGTTTTCGCGGCAGGCGTCACCCACCGCGGACCTTACAAGGATGGCCCAGGCGAAGTGAACGTCCCCATCGCCATCAACGGTATGGTCATCGAGCCAGGCGACCTCATCTGCGGTGACGCCGACGGCCTCTTGTCTGTCCCGCTTGCGTCGGCGGAAACCGTATTCGAAGCCGCATCCAAAAAGCACGCAGCAGAGACGAAGCAGATGGAAAATATCAAGCTTGGGAAGAACGATCGCGCTTGGGTCGATGCGTCTCTCGAGCGGCTTGGCTGCGTCATCGAAGATTGAAAACTATGAGGCGTGGAAATATCCACGCCTCAGCCGCTGCGAGTTATTTTCCCCTTGAACAAATGCGAACCGTCGACACTTCGATTACGCACAGGCGTACCCTCGACCAGAGCCATTGCTGCTCGCCGCCTTCTCTTCGTCGGCCTCGCTTTCATCAAGCCGCCTCATGGAAACGGCGAGTTTTTGATCTGCCTCACTGATAAAATTTTTAGCGTGCCAGGGGTGAAGTTGCGACCTTCTTGTTGATCGCGTTGATCAGCGCCCCGTCAACCGCGAATGGCGCAAATCCGGTTTGAACTCAACACTCTGACGTTCCCTGGACAGGAGAAGGAACTGCGGTGAGCGTGGTTGTGTGCCTTGCCCGCCATCTGCGCGGAGTCACTTTCTCCCAATTTTTGAATGAACGGTAGAAAGAGCCCGAGTCGTTGTAGCCAAGTAAAAAGGCCACTTCCTCGATCGTGATTGATGCATCCAAAAGAAGAGACCTGCTCAGCTCTTGTCTTGCTTCGTCAAGCAGCGCTCGGAATGTTGTCCCTCCATCGCCTATCCGTCGCTGTAACGTCCTTTCACTAAAACCCAGTTCCTGCGCGACGTCGGCAATATCTGGACGACCGCTGGCGAGCCGCCGCTTTAGGACAAGTTTGATGTGTTCGGTCACGCTGCCCCACGCTTGGATGTCTCCAAGGGCCGCAGTGAGCGCCGGGGTCATTATCGAAAGCATTTCAGGGTTGTACCCCACGAACGGGAGATCCAGATCCGCGGATTTCAGAACAAGTCTGTCGCGGTTAGAACCGAAGCGGATGGGACAACCAAAGAACTGTTCGTGCGTGGCTGTCGGCAGGCCTTTCCGTGCATATTCTACGACCACTGGGACGATGCGCTGCCCGGTGCCACGTCGGCCTAGTTCAAGTAACATCGCCAGGCTCGCATCAACCGACAGGGCTGGCTCCGGCTCTGTTCCAGATGGCCAGTCAGTTACCAGCGAAACGATGCCACCCCCGTCTTCAAACCGCATTTTGTCGGGACTGCATGCTCGCTTGAAACGCGCGATCCGCTCCAGGCCGTCACGGTAACTGGCAGCAAAAGATGCCGCCAGAAACGCAAGCTTATGGTTCGCGGTGCTGGTGTTCTCAACCAAACGAATACTGATGGCTGGGTCCTCTGACAGAACCTCGATCGCTTTCCATACAGCAAAAAGCTGCATCGTACTGATCACCGCTGTCTCGTCCAGATACAGCATGGATGGTAGTTTCGCGTGGCGCAGGACCGCAGACGGGCGCAGCCCCATGTTTTCGATTCCGCTCCAGAATGGACGCGGAAGCCTGCACCGATCCGGGGGGACCATCAATCTAACGACCATGCACGACTCTCTCTCTTTTCCTGGGCGACCTTCCGGCGATACTACCTGTCCGCCATGGTGAGTAAGTGACCGACAGCCTAACTCTAAATACAATGGCGTCGTTTGCAAGTTTTTTGGCGGCGTATGCCTTTGTGCTCGGGTCGATTTCTTCATACGATACATCCACCATTGAAGGAGATTTATCGTTGACCATCACATTCTACACCAACCCAAATTCAAGGGGACGCATGGTTCGCTGGATGCTCGAAGAAGTCGGAGCAGACTATGAGACCGTCGTTCTAGATTATCTAAAGACCAGTACCGACGACCAGTGGGGCGGGGCGGCCCTTGAAAAGCCAGCCGCAACTGAGACGGACAGTGAGCAGGCCCGATTTTTTAGAGAGATCAATCCAATCGGAAAAATACCAGCGATCGAGCACAACGCACGCGTCATCAGTGAGAGCGGAGCGATCATCACCTATCTTGCCGATGTCTTTCCACTCGCGGCCCTCACCCCCACGGATGATGAAAGAGCCGACTACCATCGGTGGATGTTCTTCACCGCTGGCCCCATCGAGCAGGCCGTGACCAACAAACGCGCTGGCTTCGTCCCGCTTCCGGAACAGGAATTCTTTTTCGGCCATGGCAGCTACGAGCGCACGTTGGATCAACTTGAGTACGCAGTAACGAGGCATCCCTTCATTGCTGGTGGAAGGTTCACCGCTGCGGATGTGTATGTTGGTTCACATATAGGATGGGGTCTGGGACTAGGCACGATACCACCACGCGAGGCCTTCGTGAAATATGCTGGTAACCTTGTAGCCCGGGATGCCTACAAGCGGGCAGTTGAACTCGACAACGCGTTGCTTCAAGCGGGTTGAGGCCATTATCTTTCTGGTGCTGGTCGGAAAAACGACGTTTGCCACGACCTGACAAAATTCTAGGCCGAGCACTCGCTCGGCCTTTTTGCTGACTGCGATCTAGCCGACGACCCGTCCGGCCACAAAAAATGCCTGATCCCAGACGATCGCACCACCGAAAGCTTGGTGTTCCTTTTCGAGTCGTTGCGCAAGTGTATCGACCTGTACTTCCCCTTCCGTGCTGACGCCACGCTTGACCAATCTGGGTAGCATGACGCGCATAAGTGTAGGCAGAAAGGAAGGCTGGTCAGGCTCAATGAGAACGACTTCGCTGTAGGCCTGAATAATCGAAAGACCGTGTGCGCGCATCTTTTCGTCGAGGTTCTTGCCGAGAGTGACATCGCCGCCCTCAGCCGCGACCGTGTCCCATGTCCAGTCGTAAAGCTGTCGATGTAAGGTAAGAGCTGGATGATCAAAGGGCACGTTACGGCGTGCATGCTCTTGAAATGCCAGCACCGCACCGGGTTTTGCCAATCCGACCAGACGGGAAAGCGTTGCCGACGTGTCCGGCAAATACATGAGGATGCGGCGTCCAACGATGACGTCAAATCTGCCAAGCTCGGGCAGATCGCGGGAGAGATCGACAGCACGATAGTCGATGGGTGCCGCGTCTGGGTCTTTGCTTATGGCGCAGGCGGCCTTCAACGCGGACTGGTTGCTGTCTATTGCGATGATCTCCCCTGAAGGGCCGGCCAATCTTGCCACGAATCGACTCAGATCGCCGTTTCCACAGCCGACATCAAGGACCCGTGATCCACTAGCGATGCCCAAGCTGTCAAAGAAACGGGGGCTTTCGGAATTTGCGGGGTTCATTGCCGCTGCAGAATCTGTATGTAACATCATTACGTTCTACTCGGAGCGCGCTTCATCGGCAAGCGGAGCGTTGCTCAATGTTAAGGCGATCTATGATACGGCTTCCCAGTCGTCGACGTTGCCGGACGATCGCTTCGTGCTATGACAACCGTTACAGGAGGTGGCATTAACACATAATGCGAAAACCTGTCGGCCTTGGGAGAGCACAGATGAAGATGATCGGAATTCTCGGCGGCATGTCCGTGGCGTCTACGCAGATTTACTACCGGGAACTGGCCAGGCTCACGAGAGACAGGCTGGGCGGTCTGCATTCCCCGGAATTGCTCATCCGCTCCGTGGACTTCGACAGGATAGCGAAGCTCCAGGCTGCGTCCGACTGGGTAACCGCCGGACAAGTGTTGAACGCAGAGGCCCGTGCGCTGGAACGTGGTGGAGCACAATTGCTCCTGCTTGCGACAAACACCATGCACAAAGTGGCTGATCAAATCGTCGAGGGAATCGAGATGCCGCTACTGCATATCGCCGACGCCACAGCAGATATCATCGCAAGCCGGGGGCTGCAACGTCCCGGCTTAATGGCAACCGCCTTCACTATGGAGCAGTCGTTTTATATCGACCGCCTCAAAGCCAAGGACTTGATCCCGCTCGTCCCGAACGCGGAAGACCGTGCCGAAACTCACCGTATCATCTATGAAGAACTCTGCCGTGACGTGATCAAGGACGACAGCCGAACCATCTTCGAAACCATCGCCAAGCGACTGGTGGCGAGAGGCTGTGACTGCCTCATCCTCGGATGCACCGAGATCGGGATGCTTTTAAGCCAGGAAAACGTTTCAGTCCCTGTATTTGATACTACCTTGATCCATTGCGAGGCTGCGCTGTCTGCTGCGCTCACGTAAACCGCGTCTCCGGCTGAGCGCACGAAGTGCTCCTGGATCGAGATGGTTTATCTGATTTCAGCACCGCGCCTTCATGGGTCCGGAGCTATGGCGCCAGTTGTTATTACTATTATCGTCGGGCCGGTGCTCTGATTTCCGAGTTTGTCAAATCAGACACGGGCGGTATGCTGAACATGCTTTTATATTCACGGCTAAACAGTGAAGGACTGACATATCCTACAGAAAAGGCCACGCTTGAAACGCTGGCGCCACCCGCGGACAGCAGTTGCCGTGCTTCCAGAAGACGCATCTGACGCTGGAAAGCCAGAGGGCTATGGCCGGTGACTGGTTTGAAATGCCTATGAAACGAGGTCAAACTCATTCCCGCGATTTCCGCCGGCTCGGCCACGACAAAGGGTTTGTCCGCATTCTCACAAAGCCAGTCGGCTGCTATCTTGATCCTACGCGAGCGATTATCACGCTGGCCCAGTTGGCGGAGGGTATGGGCGGCCCCGGTGCGCCACGCACGGTCGAGCAGGGAGCAGCTATAGCAGTCCGACTGGCGACGCTCTTCTGGATGGGTCCGACCGGCGGCTTCTACCACGACAATGAAGGGCCCAACATTGCGCCATACGACTGGTGAGAGATGTCGATGCCACAACCTGATTTTAGAAGGAGCGCAGTCGAGGTTGATCCTTTCGTAAACCTTGTAGAGGCTGTCGCCATAGGGCATCGTTGGCAATTAAAGACCTGACGTCCTTAACGGAAGCGGAGCGAGTTCCGCTTCTGTTAAGCTAGAGTCTCCATGGCTCTCAATTGATGCGCCTGCTTTCTTCCCCACGTCGGGCATTTCAGATCAACCCTCAGCAAATCTGCAACCTGCCCGCCTTGGGAGAGCACACGTGAAGACGGTCGGAATTGTCGGCGGCATGATCCATTGCAAGGCCGCGTTGTCCGCTGCGCTCACATCGGCCGCGTCTCCCGGCAAGCGCAAGAAGTGCTCTCGGATCAAAAATTTCACTCTGACCTCGTCTCGGTGCCTGCCCTCCCGGGTGCAGCACTCCACAACGCGGCGCTCGCCATGATTGCCGCAAATGATATGAGCGCTGTAGCGCTCCCGGCGTAATCCAAAACCGCTCCGAACAGCGGCGCACCAGCGGTTTGGCCAAGCGCCAGAACAAGAAACGGAATTCCAAGACCGAGCGCCGGGCGATCTGCGTATAAGACGATCCCCCACATCAGGAGCGTGCCCGTAGCGACAATGTAAGCCACGCCGAACAGTCCCATAACTGGAAAGCCTATTGGCGTGAAAACCGTTGCACCCACCAGACCGAGCAGACTGAGCGCCATGCACGACACCGACAAGCGGTGAGCGAAACGTATCCCGAGGTAGTCAGTTAAAAGGCCTGTCGCTGCACCGACCGATCCGCCCATGCCAAGCGCTATCCATGCCCACGCAATGGAGCTGTCGGAGAATCCCAGTTCATCGCGCATAAGATTTGCGCCGAAGGTCCAGACTGCAGTGCTAGCGCTGCCGGCGAGAAAAGCGCTGATGCAAAGCCGCCCTGCCCCTTTGCGAACCATATGCTTAATCGACCACGTGCCGTAAGCATTGGCCTTGGTTGCAGTGGTTGTGGGCATTGCAAACCAGAGCCACACTGTCACAACTGCGCCTATCGTGGCGAAAACCGTGTAGAGCTCCCGCCACCCTCCCGGAAACGCCAGGACTGCGACACCCGACAGAATAATGCCGGCCGCAGTGCCTGAGTTGATCACACCGTTCGCACGCGGCCTATTGCCTTCGTCCAAGCTTCCAGAAACCGCGACAGCAAGCGGAGGTGATGTTAGACCCGTGCTCAACCCAGCAAGGGCGACTGCGAGACCAAGTTGCCAGACCGTTTGAGAAATCGATACCAAGCCCATTCCCAATGTGGCCGTCAAGCCTGCTAATCCTGCGATGCGCCGCTCGCCCATAGGCATTTCGAAGACAAGAGCGATTGCAATCCCGACGCAGTACGCGGCAAAGGCTCCACCGCCGATCCACCCCGCGGCTGCGGCATTGAGGACAAGGTCGTCACGGATATAGGGGAGTTGAAGACCATAAGCGAAGCGGGCTAGCCCATAACTCAGCGCCGTCAGGGAAAAGGCAGCGGCAAGGAAGTTTGCGTGTCCCCTCATTTCAAACGCTCCTTTGCGACTGCTACGAGATCAAGCGCCGCGCGCCTAGCCGACCTGATCGGATCGCCGTCAAAAACGCTCGCGGCTGCAGTGGCCCCCTCGAACAGAAGCCATACCTGATTGGTTAGCTCCGTATCTGCACTGCCGATGCAGACCTCTACGCGCCTACCGATCTCTTCGCGAAATTCTCGTTTCTGTTGCTGGACAAGGGCGGCTATCGCCTCGTTAGCACCAGCATACTCGCTGTAAGCGCGAAGCAGCATGCATCCCCTCGCACCGTGCTCGACCATCCATTGCTCCTGGGTGTCGAAGAGAAACCCGATCGGATCGTCCGCTGCTTGCCAGTCTTCAAGCCGCGCCATGAAAGCGAGATGGCGCTTTTCGAGAACAGCAGTGACGAGCCCGTCACGTGATCCGAAATGCTTATATAGCGTTCGGGTAGAAGCCCCTGAAGGAGCAAGAATGGTGTCTACGCCGACGCTATGAAATCCATTTTCGTCGAAGACCCGCTCAGCAGCGGTGATAATATCAGTTCGTTTTTCCATGCTAACAAATATACAACGATCGTTGTACATCACAAGGAGCTGTCACCACTCCTCACATTCATCTAATATCTTTGGTGGTAATCATGGGGACCGCCGCATTGTTGAGTGCTGTACCGAGGAATGCAGTAACTGAGACAAGGTCAGACTTAACTCCGTTGCGCCGTGTGGTGGTACCGCGCCTACTTCGAGACAAGATTGTGGGCATAAATCCGCCCTATAACCAGCCGTACGTGCGATATTTGGCCCTTCATGGTCATGGTAGAAGCGCCCGGTCAGACCCATCCAGTCGAGCGTCGCCAATCGGACTGCAATTGCCGCTCCCGGTTCGACTGTGCGGGGCGCACCGGGGCCGCCCATATGCTGGGACACGGACTCATTAAGTGAGGCGATCCATATCCTTACCGCTGCAAGCTTGAGTGCTGCGAGGTAGTTGTCTACTCGCCAGTCATATCGCGTGGCCGGGCCGCGCATCTTTTTGATGCGGTTGAGGAAACGCTCAACGAGGTCGCGCTGGCGGTATACCCATCGGCTGAAGGCAAAGTTCTGTTTTCGATCGGCCTTTGCGGGGATGTTCGCCCAACATTTCCGTTTCTGACGAAGGTCCTGATAGCGTCGTTGTCGTAAACCTTGTCGGCGAGCAGGGTTGCTCCAAGCTTCACGTCACTCGGCAGCTTTTCGGCCATGGGTGCATCGGTGGCCTGACCGGCGGCAAGCTCCAGTCGGATCGGTCGGCCATCGGCTTCAACAAGCGCGTGGATGTTTGTTGTCAGGCAGCCACGCGAACGCCCCATGCAAGGCCATGCTGATGAAGGCTAATGGAGGAGGAATCGATCATCACGATGTCTCCATCGTAGCGCTTTGAAACCGCATCAAGAAGGCGATCCCAGACGCCAGCCTTGCGCCAACGCGAGAACCGATTGTAAAGCGTCGTGCGCGTACCATAGCGTTCCGGCACATCTCGCCACGACGAACCCGTTCTGAAACGCCACAAAAAGCTGCTCCGGCAGGGTAGGTTAGTCTGGGTCACTGAATATCGGAGCGAAAAGGCCGAACTGGCGCTCGACCTTTCAACTCATTTAGATCAAATATCAGATAGACTGAAGGTTGGTCGCTGAGTTTTTGCCAGACTTCTTGTCGCGCTCCAATTCGTAGCTGAGCTTCTGTCCTTCGACAATTTCGCGCATACCGGCGCGCTCAACAGCAGAAATGTGGACGAACGCATCTTCTCCGCCATTATCCGGCTGGATGAAACCGAAACCCTTTGTGGCATTGAACCATTTTACTGTTCCTGTGGCCATGATGAACCCTTTCAAGATTTTCAGACGCCCCAACGTGGGGATCTCACGGTCGTGGTAACGAGAACCACGCCAAGAAGTTCAACAAGACTGGTTAAGACCTCTCAGAGAGCTAACCGAATGCGGCATATACCGACCCAAAAAAGCGGCGACGGGTGGCACATTAAAACTGCCCGCGCGCCGCAGGGGGCGAAAATGAGGCCTGTCTCTAAAACATTCCCGATAATCTCAGATGGTTGCAGAAAGAGTAAAGCAGGACGTCGACTGCCTAACTTCCACTCTCCGAGTGGTCTTCAACAGGATTGGACTTGCCGCGAATGTATTTGCGATGCGGCACGCCGGACCAGAGCGTTCACTTACGGTTGCGATATCTTATGCCCGAACAGATATCCATAAACCATACCAATCAAGCCACCACCGGCAATATTGCCGAGTGTTGCAGCTGAGATGTTACTGACGATCGAAGATATGGTGAGCGTGGATATCCCAACTTGGCGTTCGTCGATCAAATACGCGTAGGGCAGCAAGTACATGTTTGCCACTGAGTGCTCGAAGCCGGCCGCGACGAAGACTGTGACGGGAAGGAGGAGCCCCATCAGTTTTTCAGTGACATTCTCGCCCGCCAATGCGAACCACACCCCAAGACAAACAAGAATATTTGCAATGACGCCGCTCGCAAAAACGGTGACAAAGTTTTTAGCGGCTTTTGCGGTTGCAAGCTCGATGGCGGCAGCGCCAACTGAACCATCCCCTGCTTCGTGCAATCGTGCGGCATACACGACCAAAGCGAGCGCAATCGAGCCGATGAAGTTCGCGAGATAGGCAATTAGGAGCGCGCGAATTGCAACCTTCGCAGAAACATTGCCAAATAGTACTGGGCCAGCAAACAGCGTGTTGCCGGTAAATAGTTCAGCACCAGCGATCACCACCGCTGCCAGTCCGAGAGAGAAGACCAGTCCCGCTAGGATCTGGGCTGCCCCAAACGGCATGTCAGCAGCGCCCGCCAGCGCTACTGTCGCAGCGACACCACCCAAGCCAATGTATATTCCTGCCAACACGCCCAGGATCGCGATGTGTTTTACCGGCTGCCCTGCCTTCGTGGCCAACGCCTCGAAAATGGTTTCGGTCAATTCTACAGGCTTCGGAAACGTGCTCATGCCGGGGCGATCCTAACCGGGATGGACTTTGCCGCAGGCGTCTTGCTCTCCACATCGTGCTGCCACAATGGAATGAGCGAATTGCATTCGGGGAAATAGCCCGCGCAGCTCCCGGGTGGCAGATCGTAATCGATGAGTTGCATGCCCGTCAGCACGCGCACAATTCCGTCGTCCACGGCCGTGGTGATGCTCGCCAACCCATGCTTCGCAATGCCCAATCGCACACGATCATCCGCATTGATCATCAGGACCATGCGCGATTTGTGGATGCCGCGCAGCCGGTCGTCATAGCCATAGACGGTGGTGTTGAACTGATCGTTGGAACGCAAGGTGATCAGGCTCAGTACGTTGCGATCTTCCCCCGTTGAGAAACCTGAATAGAGGGCCTTCGGCAGCTTGAAGTTCGCCTTGCCGGTGTCTGTCTCCCATGTCCGGTGTCTGGCGGCCACGGGACGCGGGAAACCGCCGGGAATATCAAGGCGCTTGTTGAAGTTCTTGAAGGGCTCAGGGAACGTGGCTTCTATCGCATCTCTTACCCGGCTGTAGTCACCAACCCATTCATCCCATGGAACCTTTGGATTGGGCGTCAGGGTATGCTTTGCGATCTCGGCGACAATCCAAGGTTCCGATCGCAGACCTTCGGCAGCAGGCTTGTATTTGCCGCGTGATGCATGAATGCAGGTGGTCGAATCCTCGATTGTGACGATCTGCGGTCCAGTCTCCTGCTCATCGATTTCCGTTCTCACCAGTGTGGGCAAAAGATACGCCGTTGTGCCAGTTATCAAATGGCTTCTGTTGAGCTTCGTTGCAATCTGTACGGAAAGATCAAGCCCGCGCCATTTCTCCTCCATCAAGGTCCGCTCGGGAATAGCGCGTACGAAATTTCCGCCCAGGCCGATGAAGGCTTTGATGCTGCCGTCGATGATGCCCTCACAGGCCTCCACCGTGTTGACCCCATCCTTGCGTGGTGGCTCGAAGCCATATTGCTCGCCCAGCAGGTCCAGCGGAACCAGCTTGGTCTTTTCGGATATGCCGACCGTTCTCTGGCCCTGCACGTTGGAATGTCCGCGCACGGGACAGATCCCAGCGCCGGGTCTGCCGATATTGCCGCGCATGAGCAGAAGATTGATCAGCATCTGAACGTTGCTGATACCATAACGATGCTGGGTAAGACCCATTCCATAGATCGCTATGACATTGCGAGCCTGAGAATAGGTCTTCGCCGCAGCCTCGATGGAGGATTGGCTGAGGCCGGATGTGGCAAGAATATCGCACCACGGCATGGCCCGAACATAGTTTTCAAACTCGGCCAGCCCATGGGTGTGCTCTTCGATAAACGCAACATCGAGGATATGCGGTCTTCCCTCTGCAATAGCTTGGTCATCCCATTCGAACAGACACTTGGCCATCCCGACCATAGCGGCGATATCACCGCCTGCGCTGACCTGATAATACTGCGTGGCAATATCGGTCGGCTTGTTGGTCAGCATCTGGCCGGGACGCTGCGGATTGACGAATTCTCGCCAGCCACGCTCTTTCAACGGATTGAACACCACAACCGGTGCGCCGCGTTCCCGCACCTCCTGCAAGCTGTGCAACAGCCTTGGCGCATTGGTGCCAACGTTCTGCCCGAATGACAGAATGCAATCGGTATGCTGGTAGTCTTCTAGCAAAACGGTGCCGACAGGGGTTCCAATGCTCTGCGGCAACGCAACGGACGTCGTTTCGTGGCACATGTTGGAACTGTCGGGCAAATTGTTGTTACCGTAGAGGCGCGCCAGCAACTGGTACATATAGGAGGTTTCAAGCGATGCCCGCCCTGACGCATAGAAGACGACAGATTCTGGATCATAGCCTTTGAGTTTAAGGCCAATATCCGCAAATGCTTCCGACCAGGCAACCTCCCGATATTTGTCGGTCGCTGCATCGTAACGCATAGGGTGCGTCAAACGTCCCTCATTTTCCAAGTCATAATCGGCCCACTCAAGCAGTTCGGTAACCGTGTGTTTGGAGAAGAATTCGGGCGTCGCGCGCTTGGCGGTAAGGTCCCAAAACGTCGCTTTGGCACCGTTTTCACAAAACTCCGCCAGATGCGGTTTGCCCGGCTTGGCCCAGGCACAGCTGGTACATGCGTACCCACCCTTTTTGTTATGATCAGTCATCAAGCCGGGAGCCGCTCTTATGGCCTTCTGCGTTACGGCGTTCTTGACAACGGATTTGATCGATCCCCAACCGCCCGTTGGCATGTCGTATTGGACATATTTGACTTTTTTCACCGGTCACCTATTTCTGCTATGAGGCAGGGCACTGAGGTCAGCTCCCTATGCCGTTATCTTTCTGATCCCACTGTGTTTGACGAATTTCTGAAAGCTTTCTGAACCTGATGACACTCATCTGATACGGAAATTCTCACAACAACCGCCCCGCTCTGAAGCTCTCTATTGATCTCTTCCTGCAAAAAAATTACTCGACATGAGAGATCCAAGTATACCGACAGCCGCCACGCCAATGCACCATTTACGCGCCTTACAATGCTGCCCACTTCCGGGACTTCGCTCTTCTCGGTGCTTGGATGCCGCAAAGGCAGCGATGCCGGCTAACAAGCGAAAATGGAGATATCCCGGCATCAATCCGAGGCCTCATATGAGACATTTTCTACTTCCTTGATTACAATCCCCGGTTACTAAATTAAAAAAATAGATGATCGTTCCAGAATGATGCGATCACTGGCTGTAACTAAAGCGTGAAATAGGAAATCAGGAACTGGTCGTACCGGCGCGCGTTTCTTTGTTCAAGGTGGACCAACTCGCGCCGTTTATTGAACAGGAATCAAAATATTGCCGAGCACGCTTGACCCCTATTGCGGCCCAGCTCCAACACTCCAAAGTGCACTATCCTCATGGAACTTTGATCCAGTTCTAGTCGCTTGTCTCGCAGTTGTTGCAGTGACGCTTCATTATCTCGCAACGCGCCCTAAGGCATTAAAGACGGGCTTGCTTCTCCTCTTATTGATTGTCGCATTTGTCTCGCCGCTTTGCGCCATGACAAGCGCCCTATTCTCGGTGAGACTTGCCCACCATATTCTTATCGGCTCGGTCATTGCGCCACTTATCGTCACGATCTGTCTTCAGACAAAGCTATGGCCGCCAAAAATTCCCGTGGAGGCTATCTTTGTCCTGCACACCGCGATCTACTGGGTTTGGCATTTGCCGTTTGGATATGCTTTCACCCTATCAGGCACATGGCAATATTGGCTGATGCAAATCGCGCTCATCGTCGTATCCCTCCTGCTATGGCAAGCTTTGCTGGCGCGCAGCACATCAGTGATGGCAACCGCTGGCCTCGCACTGGGCACCATGGTGCAAATGGGTTTCCTCGGCGCAATCCTGACATTCGCACCGACTCCGCTTTTCGACGCACATTTCGCAAGCACGCAGGCCTTCGGGCTGTCACCGCTTGAGGATCAACAGCTGGCGGGTGTGCTGATGTGGACATTGGGGTTTGCGCCATACGCGATCGTCGTTCTGTGGTGCGCGCGCACCCGTCTGCTCCTTCCTCGCCTAGCAAAGCAGTAGCGCGATGGTATTCGTCAAATTCCTGCACATCATGGCCATTTCTGTGTGGGCAGCCGGGCTTGTCAGCCTACCGGGCCTCTACGTGCAGCGCGCGCACATCGTGAAGGACAATGATCTCTATCGACTTCAGAAGATCGTCCGTTTCTCTTACGTTCGCGTTCTTTCGCCCGCAGCTTTCGTCGCAATTGCGACAGGGACCGGTCTTATTTTTCTCCAATATCCGTTCAGTGCTTGGTTTTCCATGAAGCTCGCACTTGTCGGCATCATGGTCGTTATCCACGTCATGACCGGGCTCGTCATCATCCGGCTTTTCAAGGATGGCGAAGTTTATCCCGTATGGCGCTTTGTCTCCGTTACCATAGCGAGCGGCGTGGTGGTGGGCGGTATTTTCTTTCTGGTTCTGGCGCGACCGGAAGCACCTTTCTCTCTGCCATCAGGATGGGCAGAGCCAGGCGCACTCAAGCGGATCGTCTCGCAGATCAGTCCTTGGGAGATACCATGAGGCCGATGCCATGATCGAAGATCAATTTGCCACCATGCCATCCTGCCAGTCCGGTGAGAACGGATGCCAGAAGCGAGAGACCCAGCCCGTGCGGAAGAACCGCGATGCTTTCGGTTACACGTCCGCCCCAGTTGGCACCGGCAACGGCAATCAGAGACATTGCGGCAATACCATGCGCCCAGCTGGCCACGCGTGCGCGGATACCCGAAACCAGCAGCAGTTCCGCAGTACCGATCAATCCGGCCCCGATGCCGCTGAAAAAAGCGCCACCCGATGCCCACAGTGCCGCCCTCGTCCAGAAACTGTCGCCGTTCCACCAGAACATGACGTCCGCTGCCAAAGTGGCAATCACCAGTGCGATGGGAAAATGCACCGTCATGGCGTGAAGGGGATGACCAGCCACCGCAACAGCGGAGTTGGTGGTCTTCTCTTCCACTTTGGAGATCACTGGGTTCGACTTCTCTGTTTCTGGCATCCATCGGCTCCTGTTTGGCTATCAACACGGCGATCCACTTTCCGGTTCCGGCCTTTGATCCCGTTGGGTCTGGCGGGCGCCATGCTTTCTGGTTGTCAAGGCGACCTCTCAGCGCTCGATCCCGCCGGGCCTTCAACGGCAGCTTTTGCAAAACTTTGGTGGGCGATGCTGGCAGGTTCGGTCATCATCTTCGCGCTCGTCATGGTCCTGCTCGTCACCGTCCTAATGGCGCGGGGGCGTTTTAAATCCATCGATCCCAAGCGCTGGATCGTACTGGGCGGCATCATCATGCCCATTCCCATCCTCATCGCTTTGTTGGGCCATGCCTTCTATCATGGTGAGAGAATGTTCGGCGCCAATACACCGCGCCCTGCGGTCACGATTTCGGCAACATCGCGGATGTGGAGCTGGGAGTTCGCCTATCAGGCCGACGGCAGGCGGGTGGTCTCCCGAGACCTTCTGCACATTCCAGTGGGTCTGCCAGTGAAAATCGATACGACCAGCGTCGATGTCATACACAGTTTCTGGGTGCCACGGCTTGGCGGCAAGATCGATTCCATTCCCGGTCAGGTCAACACGATCACGCTGCTCGCAGATATCGAAGGCACATTCGGCGGAGTCTGTTCGGAATATTGCGGGGAAGGCCATGCGGGCATGAACTTCCGTGTCCAGGCCCATAACGAAACCGACTTTGAAAACGTATTGAGGAAGTTAGCCCAGTGATGGACCGATCCATACCCACTCAGAAGCTGTCTCCAATCGCCTTGCACAGGCAGCTTGATGCGATCTGGGATGCCGGTTCGGGCATCAAGCGATTTGCCGCAGTCAATCACAATGTCATCGGCAAACGTTTCATGGTAACGGCGTTGGTGTTTTTCGCAATCGGCGGGTTTCTGGGCATGCTGATCCGCACGCAACTGGCGACGGCCTCCAACGGGTTCATGGATGCTGCGCAATATGCGCAGGTCTTCACCATGCACGGGACCATCATGATGTTCCTGTTTGCGATCCCGTTTTTCGAAGGCCTGTCCATGTATCTTCTGCCGAAGATGCTGGGTGCGCGCGACCTGGCCTTTCCCAGATTATCCGCTTATGGATACTGGTGTTACCTCTTCGGCGGCTCGATGCTGATCTTCGCCCTCGTCACGGGCATTGCCCCGGATGGCGGCTGGTTTATGTACACGCCGCTCTCCTCATCCAAATACAGCCCCGGTATCAATGCGGATATATGGTTGCTGGGCATCACCTTCGTGGAGATTTCCGCAATCAGTGCCGCAATCGAAATCGTGATCACGATCGTTCGCATGCGTGCACCGGGAATGTCACTGGTGCGAATGCCGATCTTTGCCTGGTACATGCTCGTGGTCGGCGGCATGATGCTCGTCGGGTTTCCACCCCTCATCCTCGGTTCGATTCTGCTGGAAGCGGAACGCGCCTTCGACCTGCCGTTCTTTGATCCCGACCGAGGCGGAGATCCGCTTTTGTGGCAGCATCTCTTCTGGTTATTTGGACACCCGGAGGTCTACATCATCTTTCTGCCGGCCGCAGGCGCGCTGTCCACCATCATTCCGGTGCTTGCGAGAGCGACGCTAACCGGCTACGAAATCATTATCGCCGCGCTGATGGCCATGGCCTTTTTGTCCTTCGGGCTATGGGTGCATCACATGTACACCGTCGGCATTCCTCATGTCGCCCTGTCGTTTTTCTCGGCCGCCAGTGCACTCGTCGCCATTCCCACATCGATCCAGATTTTCGCCTGGCTTGCGACGCTTGCGCAGGGACGCCCGCAGTTGAATGTGCCGATGCTGAATGTCATCGGCTTCTTCGTCGTCTTCGTCATGGGTGGTTTGACCGGCGTGATGCTGGCCATGGTCCCGTTCGACCAGCAAGCGCATGACACCCATTTCGTGGTGGCGCATCTGCATTACGTGTTGGTGGGCGGCTTTCTGTTTCCGATGCTTGCGGGTCTTTATTACTGGATACCCCACATCAGCGGACGTCAGCCCGCGCAGCATCTGTCGCATGCGGCATTCTGGATGATCTTTGTCGGGTTCAACCTGACGTTCTTCATGATGCATCTGACTGGTCTGCTGGGCATGCCGCGCAGAATTTATGCATACCCTGAGGGTTCACCGTGGGAGTGGTTGAACCTGCTCTCTTCCTTTGGCAGCTTCATCATGGCCATGGGCTTCGTGCTCGTTGCACTCGACATGGTGTTGATCTTCATCTTCGGAAAGCCCTTCCGACGCAATCCCTGGAAAGCGGGTACGCTTGAGTGGGCCATGCCCACACCTCCCCCGTCCTACAGTTTCGCGTCGATCCCTCACATTTCCGAACGGGCCGACAATCTGCCGATCGACAAGCTTGCGGCGGAACTAGCCGCAGGCAAGGGCTATCTGGGGTTTTCACGCAATGGATGGATGGAAACGCTAGGGATCGATGCCATCTCCGGCGAGCCCAATCAAATCATCCTTCTGCCGAGACCGACCTACCTGCCCTTGTTCACAGCGATCGCCACTGGTGGGGTCTTCGTATCGCTTCTGCTGAAGCTCTATCCGGTTGCGGTAATTTTCGGCCTGGCAACGCTGGGGCTGTTCCTGCTCTGGACTAGAAACCCGGATGCCAAGACAGACCGTGGCCCCCTCGCAGCCTCCAGCGACTGTCGCCTTCCGTTGCATTTTGAAAGCCTGGAGGCGCCGACCATTCTGGCAATGCGTCTGGTGCTCGTTGCCAATGCCACGCTGTTTGCATCGCTGTTGTTCGGCGGCCTCTTCTTGTGGGTCTCGAACCTTGGTCCGAGGCCAAAGACCGACCTGGTATCCACCGCGGGTGATGCATTGATTATACCCCTTGCCATCTTCGCAGCATGCGCAGGCGCGGCATCGGGCTTGAAAAAGGGGCTGTATCGTCCGATGTTTCTCGCATCGCTCATCGCCTATGGTCTGGCAGCGACGCTGTTGCTGGTGGAATTGCACGGACGTTCTACCATCGCCACGTCTACGGCCCTCAACGCCGTCGAATTCGCAGTCTCATGCTATCTGGCTTTCCACCTTGGCCTTGGTCTGGTCTTTGCCGGCTTTGGCCTGTGGCGCACGGGCGAATATATTTCCGATGCGCGTCAGAACGATCTACGGATCAGCTCTCTCTGGCACGGTTACTGTTTAGGCATTGTCCTCATCGCGTGGCTGTATCCACATCTCCTCACCACCCTGCCGCCGGGAGGATAAGCCATCCGATATCGTCTGATATCCCTTATTCTGGGGCCATTCATCTTGTGGAGCATCTATTTCATCACGCTCTACGGCGTTCATGCCGTGGGATGCAAAGCGAACTGGAATACTGCTTTTCTAGTCGGCATTCCCATGTTGAGACTGATACTTGTCGCAATCCTAGCGGCGTCGGCCATTCTGTCAGTGGCGATGTATGTGCTGGCCCGACGAAAAGAGGCTGACCATTTGGCGATCGTGAAGATCGGACGCTACTGTGCGGCCGCAGGTCTCTTCTCGACCATGATCATATTTCCAGGCGTTTTGTGGCTGGATTTGTGTTGAACGCCGCTCTAGGCTTCACACAGTAAGGTGCCCGCTATCCTCACGCAGCGGGCACCCTTATTCATACATTAGCCATTGGGTTTTATAACCACTTTGACGCAACCATCCGTCTTGTCGCGGAACGTCTTGTAGGCCTCTGGTCCTTCTTCGAGCCCGATACGGTGCGTAATCAGGAAAGAAGGATCGATTTTGCCGTCGACAATCAACTGCATAAGAGGTTCCAGATAGCGTTGGACATGCGTTTGGCCTGTCTTCAACGTCAGCCCCTTGCCTACCAGGGCGCCTAGCGGTGCAGGGACTGCCGGACCGACGAACACACCCGGAAGAGACACGGTGCCGCCGGGCCTGCACGCGAGGATCGCCTGACTCAGCGCATAAGGCCGCTCCGTGGAGGTCAGCTTGGTTTGAAGGGTTTCCATAATCCCACCAGCACCATGACTTTCCATCCCGACAGCTTCGATTACGGCGTCAGGTCCCAGACCATTCGTCATATCGAGAATGCGCTCTTGCAGACTTTCGTCTGAATAGTCGAGCGTTTCCGCCCCGGATTGCCGTGCGAGGGCCAAACGTTCAGGGATTGTATCTATCGCAATCACCCGTTCCGCTCCCAGAAGGAAAGCCGACTTGATGGCAAATAGCCCAACAGGACCACATCCAAACACGGCAATGGTCTGGCCCTGCTTGATGTCGCAATTCTCGGCAGCCATATAACCGGTCGGAAAGATGTCGGAGAGAAACAGCACTTGTTCGTCAGTGAGACCGTCTGGAACAACGATCGGGCCGACATCGGCATAGGGAACACGAAGGTACTGTGCCTGTCCACCTGGAAAGCGACCATACATCTCGGAATATCCGAACAGTCCGGCAGTTGGGTAACCAATCTGTTTTGCTTGCATCGCTCCGTTGGGATTGGAGCGCTCGCACAGCGAGAACTGGCCCCACTTACACTGACGGCATTCTCCACAAGAGATGGTGAAGGGCACAACCACGCGGTCACCAACTTTCAGTTTCGAAATGCCCCGACCTACCTCGACCACCTCGCCCATTGTCTCATGACCCATTACGTCACCCGCGTGCATTCCGGGGACAAAACCGCCATAAAGATGGAGATCCGATCCGCAGATCGCGCAACTGGTGACCCTGATGATGACGTCTCTGTCATGCTGGATGGTCGGATCATCGACTTCCTCACAGCGGATATCACCACTGCCATGCCATGTTAGAGCTTTCACGTTCTATCCTCCAATTTGTGCATCATCGTATTCGTAATCATGGCTGGCTGCCTCCGCCCCCTGCGCCGTAAACCTGCTCGGCGGAAAAACTTGCGCCATTGTCGGCAAGATGGACATAGATTGCTGCAAGGTCGGCCGGCCGTTTTGTTCCAGATGGTCTCATTCAAGAACTCGACTGATTGTCGAGAGTTCCCAGCCGAGGACTGTGCACGGCAATGGTCGGCCTCAGGACTTTGGCCACCAAGCGATTTGCAGATCACGAATTCTCCCAAAAATGAATAATATGGGGCATGATTTGGATCGCATGCGAGCCTTTGTGCGTGTTGCAAAGAACGGCAGTTCTCAGAACAGGTCCGGAAACTCGCCGTCGGGTATTCGATGGTCCCAAGCCCTATCAACGCGCTTGAAAGGGGCGGTTAGCATGTCTTTTCTTGGTCGAACCACCCGATGCGTCACCCTGACCAAGGAAGGTAGCCGATACTGCCGGCAGATCCTGCTGCTCGAAGAGCAGGCTCGCGAAGAGGCCAAAATATGCCGAGTGGTTACCTGCCAGCGCCATTGGCATATCCGGCGGCACCTGGCGTCATGTATGTCGCGCATGATCTTCGCATTTCAAGACAGGCATCAAGATGTCTGGATCGACCTCAATTTCACTGACCAAAGCATTGATCTTGCCTGCGACGGTGTGACGTCGCGTCGCGGCTTAGCGGTGACGTTTTTTGACGCCGGGAGCTTTACAGGTAAAAGCTAAGGTCTTGACTCTTCATTCTGCCTTGGCAACGTACAATGATACCTCACCCGCCCGGCGACCGGATATGACTGAACCCGAATCTAGTGCCCGTTTTACGATGCGAAAAAACGCGAGCGATCCCTACTGGACTATCTTTGACGCAGTGACTGCGGCACCCGCCATTGTCAACGACGTTCCAATCATCGCACTTGAGGAAGACGAAACAGAGGATATGGCTTCTCTGTTGAATGCACAGCAGATTAGGGCGCAGACGGATATATAACATGACAGAAGATCGACCAAATGCGCCAACGATCTCGAAACTCAAGTACGCATACCTAAATGTAGGAATCCTTTCGTCGGAGGAACTTCGATCAATTTTGGGAGAAGCAATCCAAGCCCTCCGAGAGGCTGATGCTGCACCGGTTCTCCAAAAGCTTGCCGACGTGATCGAAGGGAAAGACGAGTCCGCGGGTTGAGGCACTGCATTGGTTACTATGTAAAAAATTGTGTGATTAAGTTTGCCAAGGTTGAAAAGAAAGTGACTTCTACGGTTGGAGGAATACTCGCGGTACACACCTTTCGCGAGATAGGAGCGATCAAGATTCCAACATAGGGTTTCAGCAGACAAACAGGCGGCGAACCAATGATATGAATTCTTCATCGACAGGGGCAAAAGCCAATGAAAACTCTCCGTGTTACGCTTCTTGTATCCTGCGGAACGGCTTTGGTGACCTGCTCGACTGGGCACGAAGTTACCAATCGTCGCTGCGATCCTGCAGCGGCCCGATCACTCATAGGAGAACCCAGGCAGAGCGACGAGGAAGCGAGGCAACGAACTGGGGCGACCATCGTGCGCCAGATCGCGCCAGGCCAGCCCGTCACGCATGATTCCCGAGATAACAGGTTAACTCTGGAGACTGACCTAGCCACAGGCCGCGTTATCCGGGCCACCTGCGGGTGAACCAGAGTAATGCCCTGGCCGCGAGGGTCGCAGCCTGTCATCGAGAGAAAGAGCCGGGGCTCTCAGGATGTCGGTTGGGCGTCGAAGCTGTAGACTTGAAGCAGGATCGTTGGTCCAATCTGTGTTTCGGAGTTAGGTGTGACCCCACCATCGGCGTTGAACGTTGACACCGTCAAACCAAACGCCGCGCAAGCCAATCAGTATTTCACGCTGCGCAACCAGGAGTCATTCTTACGCACCTAAAGGGGTCGAACTTTAATGCTGAAGCAACTTGAAAGGAACCGAACCGGCGACTGGGTTGGTCATATGGCTTAATTGTATGAAAATACATCAGAGGCGCCGCAGCACTGAAATGTCGGGATTTTGCAAAGTCAAAATGACCAACCTCTTCTACTTGCCTCTTCAACACGCGACCCTCGCTCCGGCAATTTAGCCGCCGGCTGGAGCGGCTGCGCCGGGTTGTGAGGGTAGGAAGGGGCGGGTCATCTGCCCCCTTGGCTTTAGCTTCCTCGATTCACGGCAGGGCAAGTCTGCTTTGCGCCGATACTGTTGAAAACTCCAGCAGGCGGCTTTTCCTTTGGGCTCACTGAAATAATATCGCGCATGACAAGCTCCCTCAGCACGTCAGACGTAAAGTGGTCTCATCTCTCCCGCCGCGTCAGAAAACTATACCTGACGATACGGTAAGACGCGCCCTTTCCGATGCTCAGGGAGCTTTTCAACAGTACCCGCCACAAGCGGACATGGCCGATCTGACGGAGAGGATCGCCGCAGTGCGGCGATTTTCAGGCGGTGACAATCATTTGACCGCAGAGTTACCACCGTCCGCGTACAGTGATGAACCCATAACAAAACTCGACATGGAACTTGCGAGGAAGAGGGCAGCATTCGCGATCTCCTCGGGTTGTGCGATGCGTTTCATTGCATGCAGCCCGGCCGCCCACGCCTTCTGGCTTTCGTCACCAGCCATAGGAGTATCCACCCCGCCTGGTAGTAAAGCGTTCGCCCTGATGCCGTGGCCGCCGTAATCCGCGGTGATACCTTTCACCAAGCCCATTAAGCCCGCTTTGGCAGCGGCATAAACCGCCATGCCGGGAAGCCCTACGCTCGTACCGACGAAGCTCGATGTAAAAATGATGCTGCCGCCTCCCGCCTGAAGCATTGCGGGAATTTGAAAGCGACTCGCAAGGAAGGCAGAGGTCAGCGTCGTTGAGATGGTATCCTGCCATTCCGGCAACTCGACCTCAGCCAAGGGCTTAACGGGACCAACGGACGCCGCATTGTTGAAGGCGATGTCTAAGCCTCCGAAGGACTGATAGGCCTCTGTGACCAGCCTTGCATGCGTCTCCGGCAGGCCGACATCGCCTGCAACTGCAACAGCCCGTCCCCCACCAGCACGAATACTGCCCAAAACATGATCGAGCGCCGTACTGTTTCTTCCGTTGAGCACAACAGCCGCACCTTCGGCGCTGAAAAGTAACGCGGCGGCGCGGCCGATACCTGATGATGCACCCGTGATTATAGCTACCTTGTCTTTAAGCAAACCCATTCGTGGCCTCCATTGTTGAAGGCCGAGCGATACAGAAGCACGGACGCTTGACGCCACCCGTTTCATGCGAAATCGAAGTACTGCAGATTGTCCGGGCTTGGCCGCGTGAAATGCGTAGCCTGTGAAGACCGGTTCGGGCCGAACAGAGGTGTCGGTCGCTCTGCGCCGATACCCGTTATTGAATGGATTGCAGAATTTCGGGATCTCCGGCAACGTGGCAGCCAGGTTACTGGCTTAGTAGGGTGTTATAGAGCGAACTTGGACAAACTCATGGGTGCTTCTACCACCTTGAGTTCCCATCAGGGGTGAGTAGCGGCCCGCACTGTGGCAGAGTGAGGTCGCTAGAAAACTCTCTCGAGGCCAATCATGCCAATGACAGCAGATCACACTCAAGCACACACCGCTACCCCAGCGATCTTTGGCGCAATATTCGTCTCGTTGGAATTCTTATGTTCATTTGCAAGCGGCGTGGCCACGACTGTTCGTCCAGCCAATAATGGCTGGTCCTGCATGGTGTAGCTAATGCGCAATGTAGGAGACAGGGCCTCAAGACGACGGTTTGCAAACTCTTATACGCGGGTTGGATACCGCATTTCCGTGTGTACGCCTGGGGCTGCTTCTATCTGAGCACGGGCATCGACGTAGTCGGCCACTTAATTCCATCGAAGATTCCCCGACCGGGGCCCTGCCTCCAACATTGAGCATCAGCAGATGATCGATCTTGCCTCCTCTTTCCAATGCGCGCGATATGCGGTGCTTGCACGATGTAGCCTTGCCAGGTTGACTGCGTCGCGCCGGTTCGTCTTCACCCGATCACCAGGTCGCTTTGGTATCAGGGACGGTGCGACCACCACGCAGTCGTGACCCATCCCGGTAAGCTGACGGTACTCGTCATGCCGGTCGCTTCGCAAAACTGATAGACCCTTAATTTCCGGAAAGGCCCGATCATGCTGCCTCCACGCAAGCAACCAGCGACAATGCACATCGGTATTCGTGTACCCTGCAACTTAGCAAGCGGCCGACGAAGCGGCCCTGCTTGGTGTTAAGGCAGCCATCTGCAGAAGCGCCGTAACTTCTGATCGGGCTATTGGGCGCGACATCAAAAACCCTTGGATGTTATCGCAGCCCAATGATTTCAGTGCATCTCTCTGCTGGTTGGTTTCAACCCCTTCGGCCGTTGTCTGTAGCCCGTTGGCACGCGCCATCTTGATGATCGCTTCGACAATCGCGCTGTTCCGGCCCTCGCCCATCCCGGCGATAAACGACTTGTCGATCTTGAGCCTGTCGACAGTCACGTTCTGAACCCTTGAGAACGAAGAGTACCCGGTGCCAAAATCGTCGATTGCAAACCTTACCCCTGCCCCTCTCAGCATCGCGATGTTTCGCTCAGTATCCTCCTCACTATTAATGGCCAAGCTCTCTGTTATCTCGATTTCCAATCGAGCCGGTTCGATCCCCCATTTGGCCAGGCTAGAGAGAACCCGCAGTGGGTAGCCAGCGGAAGCGAGTTCGGAGGTGGATGCATTCACGGCTACACTGATTGAAGGGAACACCGCGATCAGGCTGCAGGCGTCCTCCAAAACGTGAGCTCCAATCTTGTTAACGAGGCCGATCTCTTCCGCGAGCGGGATGAACACATCGGGACCAATAGGGCCTAGCTCTGGGTGTTTCCAGCGCGCCAAAGCCTCGAGCGAGCACGGCCCCGCGCTGTCAGCAAAGTAGACCGGCTGATAGACAACCTCAATCTGCGTCCCCGTTGCCAACGCCTCGCGAAGGTCATGCTCCAGTTTTCGGCGGGTGCGGAGGAGTTCGTCCATATGGGCGCCAAACACCGCATATGTATTTCGCCCCGCTGCTTTTGCGTGATAGAGCGCGATATCCGCCTGCCTCGTCAGTTCGACAGCATCTACATTCGCACCTGTCGCAATCGCCACACCGACACTCGCACCAATGGAGCCATAGGCCCCGTCGATTTCAAATGGCTCGCGCAGGCCCACGACTATTTTTTCTGCAATGGCAGCGACGTCGTCCGCCTTCATCCTTTCGAGGAAGACCGTGAACTCGTCACCTCCAATCCGCCCAATGAGAGCGTCCGGAAGAATGTCCCGCATTCGCACAGCAACTAAGGAAATGAGTTTGTCCCCTGTTGGATGTCCAAAGGTATCGTTGACCCCCTTGAACCGGTCGAGGTCAATAAAAAGCACGCTCAATAGGTCCTCAGGCAATGCCTTTTGTAGCCTTGCCTCGAGCTCACTGTTAAAATGTGTCCTATTTGCCAGTCCCGTCAAACTGTCACGCAATGCCAGATGTTGGAGCTCCTGCCGATTGGAATTCAGCTTGACCGAGCGTCTCCAGATTGCATCTCCAGCCAAGCTTGCGGCGATGAATATGCCAGTGACAGCAAGTCCGATGACGGCGAGGGTTGCCTGCAAAACCCTTCTTCCCGGCTCAAATGGATGCCAGTTAAAGTACCCTATCACCTTTCCGGACTTCGAGGTGAGAGCGATATGGGAGTGGCGCTTGTCGCGCGGCATCTCCGTTGTGAACTGGATCTCAGCGAACTGGTATTCGTTACCTATTTCAGATGGGAAGTCTCGATCCAGAAACCGCACCGCAACATGCTGGTTTTCTTCGCCCGCCTGCTGTTCGATCTCACCTGTGTCAGACATAATCGGTTTGACACTGACCACAGCAGGTCGTTTCCCTACATAGGTCAGATCACTCTCGCCAATTGACAGGACCTTGTCCGAAATGCCCTCTTGGTCTCCAGCGGCCAGCCGCTCGCGCAGCCGTTCTGCCAGCGGACTGTAAGCCAAGCGAAGGTCTTCTGATGACGCCGTGCTGGCTGATTTTGAAATATACTGGTAGATAGGAAGCCCATTGGCGGAAAGTACGACGGCGGCATCATGGCTGAAGTAGGTGTTCATCCACCGCCCAAGGTTCACGTCAAGCCAATCCTGATCACGGTCCTTCGTTTTGATCACCGCGTCGTCCCACACGGTGGCACTCTCTTGATCATGAGCGACAGAAGATCGAATTTTTGAAACGATGAGGGTGGCTAGACCCTTCTGCCGTTCCGCAGCAACCTCGTCAATTTCGGCGGCAGACCAGTAAAGGGTGCCGAGTAGCATCGCTCCAACCAAAGCGGACACGCTTGCCGGGAGCCCCCATTTCGCGAACCATTGTGACTGCCTAATCATGCGCCATCTGCCTTTTCGTTGGACAAAGCGTACAGCATCTGGGTTAAGGCTGAGGGAATGGACAGAGTTAACGATCCTCTTTTCCTTCACTACAAATCACCAGCTTACCTAGCGTGCAATGAGCGTCGTAGTCGAGGTGCTGTCCACGTTTGTGGTTGAGGTCAATGCGGATCGCAACATCCTTCATCTCATGGGGATAGCTTCCAACGGGAGGGCGAGTGCACGCGCCTTGCGCTGTGATCTGCCAAATCCGAACCAATATACTGTCGTAGCCAACCGGCTTGAACTGAATCGATTCGACGGCAACGATCGGGGAATAGAATGTCAAAGTGTCATCCGGCTTCCAAGGTTGACCCCTTTCGACGCAGAAGGGTGACCCCATATGCTACGCAGCATGGTCCGGAAGTGTATCAATTTTTGCTGCCCCGCCGGGGTCATCCTTCGGTGCCTATGGCGGTGTCAAATGGCTCGCCGAAACACAATCGTCCACGAGACGTCGGAAACGCCTAAAGAAGCGACCGCGCTTTTGGGCATCAGAGGAATAGGACCAGAGTTCGCTACGATACTTTACACGGAAGGCTTGTTCCGACACTTCGACAATCGGCGGCAAATCGCATCCTATGCGGGCCTTGCGCCCTCCCCTTGGCAAAGCGGCAACGTCAATCGCGAACAAGGGGTCTCGCAAGCGGGAAATCCGCGATTGCAGGCAAGGATGGTCAAGCTCGCCTGGCTATGGCTGCGCCACCAACCGAGATCAACTTTAACGCCGTGGTTTAAGGAACGCGTTGCACGTAACGCCGGCCGCCTAAAAACGCCGATGATCGTGGCGCTTGCTCGTAAGTTGCTGGTTGCACTCTGGAAGTACGTGAACTCCTGCGTCGTAATCGAAGGTGCAATCATGAAAAACGCCTGAAACACAAACTGCGCCGAAACACAGTTTCTAATCCTCAGGGCCTGATCAGTCCTGACGGATCCAGGTGAACGGACCGGCTATCCTTTTGGCTTTAAACGCCGACCTTGAGTTTGGCCCCGTTCTCCTGAGCCCGTGCCCGTCGAAAGCTGGATAATGGTGCAGCCGCGTGAGAGCGGCGACCGGATGTGATGTATAGGCCCAAGAACCGGGCCGGTAATTGCTATGGGCTCAGACCGTGGATCCGCCGACGAAGGAGTAATTCGATGCCACGCGAATGAACAATTGACAAAATTCCTGATGTGAAAGGATACGTACCATCGACCTGCTATTACTTCGGATGCGAGCTGGCAGACAGACGCGGCAGATCAAGCACCTGATTCATTTGGAAATGTCCGGAAGGGGGTCAAAAGGAGAATGTCCGCTCCTCTCCCTTGGGCAATGGAAGCGGACATTATGCTCTGAATAAAGCAACCTATGACGGGCCTTGCGGTCATTTCGAAACGGCAACGACAACCTTTCCCTTGGCGCGCCCAGTTTCGACATAGGCCACGGCGTCCGCCGTCTGCGCGAATGGAAACACCTTGTCCACGACAGGGCGGATCACACCCGCGTCGATCAGCTTGGCGATCTCTCCCAGTTGCTGTCCATCCGCGCGCATGAACAGGAAGGAATAGTCGACGCCGCGGCTCTTTGCCTTCTTCAGGATGCTGCGGCTGAGCATCCGCATGACGAAGCGGAAGAATAGGTTCAGCTTCAGCGTCTTGGCAAACGATACATCCGGTGGTCCGGAAATGGAGATCAGCTTACCGCCCGGCTTCACCACGTTCACCGACTTTGCCAGCGTCTCGGCGTTCTGGCTATTGAGCACGAGATCGTAGCCGGACAGTACCTGCTCGAAGTCCTGCTTTTTGTAGTCGATCACCACATCAGCGCCGAGGCATTTCACAAGCTCGATATTCGCCGAACTGGTGGTGGTCGCAACTGTCGCGCCGAGATGTTTGGCAAGCTGGATTGCAAATGTGCCGACGCCACCAGAACCTGCCTGAACGAACACCTTCTGGCCAGGCTTGACCTTGCCCACCTCGACGAGCGCCTGCCAGACGGTCAGTCCGACGAGCGGGATCGAAGCGGCCTGCTCCATGGAGAGGCTTGTCGGCTTCAGCGCGAGGTCTGCGGCATCGACCGCAATCATTTCTGCAAAGGTGCCGACCCGACCGTCACGGGGACGAGCGTACACCTCGTCACCAGCCTTGAACTGCCGGACATTGGCGCCAGCCCTAAGAACCGTTCCGGCCAGATCGTGACCGAGAATGAAGGGCGGGCGATAGGGCAGGAACAGCTTGAACTCGCCGTCACGCACCTTTGAATCCAGAAGGTTGATCGCGGTGGCCTGGATGCGAACCAGCACATCATTGGCGCCGATGACCGGATCAGGCATGTTGGCCAGCCGCAGCGGGGCCTTTTTCTTGTATTTGTCGACGACGAAGGCTTTCACGGGTTCTCTCCGGGGTAAAACGTTATCAGGGTCAGGCAGCCAGGAAAGCCAGGGCGTTCGGCACGAACTCAGCATGGTATTGGAAGATGTCACCATGGCCGGCATCCGGGTAGATGACGAGTTCAGCATGCGGAAGGCGTCGCGCCATATCGCGGCTGTTGGACGTCGGCACCATGATATCATGATGCCCGTTGGCCACGAGAACGGGAATACGAATGCGTCCTAGATTCTGCGGTGGCCGACGCCCCCATGCCTTGATCGCGGCAAGCTGGCGGAGGAACGCGCGGGGTGTCGGGTTCTTATCGCGATCGAGCGGTCGCTCCTTCAACCGTTCCAGAAAGTCCTTCGCTGCCCGACGCCCATTTGAGGTCGAGGTGAAGAACAGGTAGGTCTTGGGGTCGCGCAGGGTCAGCATGCCCTTTAAGATCAGCGGCCACGAGACGGCGCCCACCTTTGCAATGCTGGCTCCACCCGCAGGACCCGTTCCCGTCAGGATCAGTTTGCGCACCAGGTTGGGAGCCTTAAGCGCAATGTCCTGGGCCACAAAGCCACCCAGCGAGAAGCCCAATACGTCAACCGCAGTGAAGCCTAGTTTGCCAACGACGGCGATTACGTCGCGGGCCATCTCTTCGATGGTGAGAGGAGCCCTTCCATCAGAAAGGCCAATCCCCCGATAGTCCAGCGCGATGATGTGATGAGAGACAGCAAGTCCATCAACGATCTGCGGGTCGAAATTGTCCGGCACCGCACCCCAGTGATTGAGCAGAACCAGCGGGACACCTCCGCGTGGGCCGAGCTCACGATAGGCGCGGATGTTGTCAACGGCGACGAAGCGGTTAGGAGCGTCGCAGTAGCGGGGTGGCGATGTCGTCCTGACGGATGTGACTGTCATGATGGCTTGCTGTTTACCGGTGTTGGGGCAGATTGAGGGACGTTGGGTCCTCAGGCGATGTTGAACTGCTTGCGCAAAATGCGATCGAACAACGCGCGTGGCAGGAACCGTCTGGCAAACGCCGTCTGTCTAGCATCCTTGCCCGAGGGGTAGCGGAGCTTTGACTTCCTGGCCTGCGCCGCCGCAACAATGGTCGCTGCGACGTCATCTGCCGTGTCGCCACCTGCCATAGCTTTGGCAAACGCAGCCTGATACCGGGCGAATGTGTCGCGATAGGCCGCGACAGGACGATCGCCCTGCGGGGAATTGGCTTCGATAGACGTCTTTGTCGCCCATGGCTCGATCACCGCGACACGGATGCCGAATGGTCGCACCTCATGGTCCAGGGATTCGGAATAGCCCTCGATTGCGTGCTTGCTAGCCGTATAGTGCGCACCGAAGGGGCCGGGAATGAGCCCGACAACCGAGCCGATGTTGAGGATTCGCCCATTGCCCTGCTGGCGCATGATCGGGAGGACCTCGTTCGTGACCCGAACGACGCCCAGGAAATTGGTGTCGAACAGTGCCCTAACCTGCTCGATTGAGCTTTCCTCTGCAGCGCCGGAGATGGCATAGCCGGCATTGTTGACCAACAGGTCGATGCGACCGAGTTCAACATGTGCAAACGCCACGGCCGCAGCCACGGAAGCGTCCGAGGTGACGTCACAGGCGACCATGCGGATACCGTCGCGTACCTCGCCGGGTGCCACCTTGCGGCTCGTGCCGATCACCCAGTAACCGGCCCGGCTGAGCGCCAAAGCCGCCGCCTTGCCGATGCCGCTTGAGACACCGGTCACGAATGCAGTCTTCTGTCCTTTTGATGCGAAGGTTGCCATAGCATTGTTCTCGATCTGGCTTGCGACATCAGTCCGCACAGCCTTGGGAATTGTCAGGGGTTAATGGTGATCTGCATGATAGGGCCCGCACCGAGGTACGGCGCCAGTGATGGCTCAATTGTCGGACGTTGTTTCGGAAAAGCGGGGATAGTCGGTATAACCCGCAGCGCTGCCACCGAAGATTTTAGCCGCGTTCACTTCCGCCAATGGCGCACCGCTCTGTAGCCGTTCCACCAGGTCCGGATTGGCAATGAACGGACGCCCGAAAGCGATGAGATCCGCCCTGCCATCGGCCAGATGCGACGTCGCAAGCTCGAGATCAAAGCCATTGTTGGCGATGTAGGTTCTGCTGAAGCGGCGGCGCAGCGAACCATAATCAAAGGGTGCGACGTCGCGGGGTCCGCCGGTAGCACCTTCGACGACATGAATGTAGGCGATACCGAGAGCATCGAGTTTATCGACAATGTAATCGTACTGCGTCTGGGGATCACTGCAGGAAATACCGTTGGCGGGCGAGACCGGCGAAATCCGGATCCCGGTGCGTTCGGGTCCGATCTCCTGCGCCACCGCAGCGGTCACCTCAAGCATCAGGCGCGCGCGGTTTTCCACGGAGCCGCCATAGGTATCTGTACGCATATTGGCACCGTCCTTGGCGAACTGCTCGAGCAAATAACCGTTGGCCCCGTGAACTTCGACCCCATCAAAACCCGCCTCGATGGAATTGGCGGCGGCCTTGCGGAAATCATCGACGATTCCAGCGAGTTCTTCCAGCTCAAGCGCGCGAGGCTCCGAAACATCGACGAAGCCGTTGTTGACGAATGTTTTGACTTCCGCCCGGATTGCAGATGGCGCGACTGGTGCGCCACCATTGGGCTGAAGGTTGACATGGCTGATCCGCCCGACATGCCAGAGCTGCAGGACGATCCGCCCGCCCTTCTTGTGCACGGCGGCGGTGACCTTTTTCCAGCCATCGATCTGCGCCTGGGTATAGATACCGGGCGTGTCCTGGTAGCCTTGTCCCTGCTGCGAAATTTGAGTGGCTTCGGAGATGATCAGTCCGGCCGAAGCCCGCTGGGCGTAATACCCGGCGGTCAGCTCGCCGGGCACGAAGCCAGCGCCGGCGCGATTGCGGGTGAGCGGCGCCATGACGATGCGGTTTGCAAGCGTGATTGCGCCTAAGCTGGTGGGTTGGAAGAGTGTGGTCTTGGTCATGATATCACTGTGATGTTTCTCTGGATCGGTGTGGATTCATCGACGTCGGAAAGCTCACGCCGGCGTCCGATAGCGTTCAGCGGGAACTGCATTGACGAGATTGCCGAGCATGGCTTTGCGCGCGCCATCAAGCGCGTCCCACTGGCCGCCGTCGTGCAGCGGAGGGATGGTCACCGGTTCGCGACGGTCGAAGCCGACGAGAGCGGCATCAACCAGATCGCCCACTTCCATGACATTGCTCATTGCGCTCACGTCGGCGCCGACGTGATCCCAGATCTCGGTGCGGGTCGTCGCGGGAAGAACGGCCTGGATGTAGACACCCTTGGATCCGAGCTCATGGGCAAGTCCCTGGGACAGAAACAGGACAAAGGCCTTGGTCGCGCCATAAACGGTCATGCCGAATTCGGGGGCGAGGCCGACGACCGAACCGATATTCACGATCGAGCCTTCCCCTGCCTTGGCAAGACGGGGAGCAATCGCGCTGGAAAGCCTGACGAGTGCGGTTGCGTTAAGCCCAACGAGCTTGGTCATGTCATCGACGCTCTGGTCGACGAAGCTTCCACCTATCGCCGTTCCGGCATTGTTGACAAGTATGCCGATCCGGGCGTCGTCGCGCAGCCTGGTCTCGACCTTGGCCAAGTCCTCAGACTTGGTGAGATCGGCAGGAAGGATGTCGATTGCGACGCCGGTTTCGTCGCGCAGACGGCTTGCAAGCGCCTCCATGCGCACAACGTCTCGGGCGACGAGCACGAGATCATGTCCGCGGCGTGCGAACCGTTCGGCATAGGTCGCGCCAATCCCTGTGGAGGCGCCGGTGATCAAGACTAAGGGAATCTGAGTCATTTTGGATTGCTCTTTTCTACGGTTGACCCTATATTCATGACGATCATCATGATTGTGTTTAAATATGACGGCCATCATGTAAATGTCAATGGCCAGCTCGGAGAATTTTGAAGATGAAAGTCAGTCGAGAACAGATGGCGGAAAACCGTCGCCGGATTCTGGACGTCGCAAGCCACTTGTTTAAGGACAGGGGGTTCGATGCGGTCAGCGTCGCTGAGGTCATGAAGGCCGCCGGTATGACCCATGGCGGCTTCTATGGCCACTTCACATCGAAGGACGATCTTGTCGCGCAGACGTTGGCGCATGCGCTTGCGGCAGACAGTTTTGGGGACGGCGAGTTCAGTGGCTTCGTCCGCTCCTATCTGGCGCCTCGCCACCGGGACAATCCCGGCAATGGTTGTCCGACCGCAGGCCTCGCCGCGGCCATTCGCCATCAGACGCCTGCAGCGAAAGCAGTCATGGCCAAGGGACTGCGCACCCAGATCGCTCGTATTCAGAAAGCGCTTCCAGACCAAGGCTCAGCAGACGCCCGCCGTGCAGCGATCGGAAGCTGGGCAGCGATGGTCGGAGCCGTCATTCTAGCCAGGGCGGTCGATGATCCTGAATTGTCGGACGAGGTTCTGGAGCAGACGCGGGCATGGATCGACACGCAGGTGGAGTAGGAGCATCCGCGAAGGCGCATTTGCAGCGCCTGTTGGCGTATGGATATCTTTTGTCAGATGAACCAGCTCGCTGTCGATCTAGATAGGGGGCAGAACAAGAGCAGTCCGAAATCGTACGCTCTCATGATCGTCATGGAGGTAAAGTCGCATAGAGTTGCAGCACCGACTCTACGCCAATGTTGTAGAATTTCAACCTGACAGGTGTGCCGCGATCCGATCGGTCGACGATTGATCATGCTCTCATCCGCGGATTGGCTACCGCATTTCCCATGTTCGTCGCGGGCCTTCCTCTGTCTAAGTACGGGCATAAGCCGAAGCTCGCCCCAACGTACGGCGAGGATTTCACATCATGCCTGGATTTCGCGGCACGCCGGTCAGGTTGTTATGTCTCTCTGAAGTCTCTCCAGCCTGGTTTCTCTTATGCGAAGTGAGTGTGGCGGCTTACATCCCAAACGAAACCCGCCAACTCGCGAGCTATAGCGGTGATGATTTTCGGTTGCGGCTTGCCTGCGGCCGAAAGCCGGCGATCCCGTTGGCACAGTCGAGCCTGGGCCTTCCAGCCGATAGCTTTGATCTCCTCCGGAAGGTCCTCGACCCTCATCCGGTAGCGGTGCTCCTCTCGGGCAGGCAAACGATAGGACCAGGCCGCTTCAACAAGCATGGCGCGTGCCTCGGCATTGCCAGTTTTCGTAATCGCCCCACGCCGCGTTCGCGATCCGCTCGATGCTTCAGAAGGAACCAGCCCAAGCCACCCCATGAGATGCTTTGGCGTTTGGAACCGAGTGAGGTCACCGATCTCGGTAACAAGCGTCGCTGCAATCACCAGACCGACGCCACGCAAGGCTTGCAGGGACTTCACAAGCGGCGCCATTGACCAACCTGTCATTGCTTCCCGAAGCATTTGGTCCAAACGATCGCATCTGGCCTGTGCCTCTTCAATGCACCTGATGCCCTCACCGAAAACGAACTGCTGCTGAGGTGAGCCAAAAGCCTGCTCTCCCAGCCATCGCCAATGCGAACGAGTCCAGTTCGTCTTTCCAGGAAACTTGCGTCCATGCCGTAGCAGGAAGCCCAGCAGCATCTGCCTGGCTGCCACCAGATCACCTTTCGCTTGTCGGCGGGCTCTGACCACATCACGCATCGCCTCATGGCTTTCATCTGGAACCCAAATCGCTGTCAGTTCGCCGGCGCGCAGCAACCGCGCGAGCGTAACGGCGTCTCGCCTATCGTTCTTGATCCGGTCACCGGGCTTCTTCGGCATCATCGACGGAGCGATCACATCGCAGGGAGCGCCGAGTTGTCGAAGTTGCCGGTAGATCCCGTACCCGCATCCGCCAGCCTCATAGCAAAAGTGGAGTTCGACTTCGGCGAGGTGGAGCCTGTCAAAGAGGCGTCGGATAGATTCGGCTGTATTTGGGATGGTGCCGTAAAAGAGTACCTCGCCGTTGCGGGTCGCATCGGCAATAGCGACCGCGACTGTTTCCTTATGCACGTCGAGGCCAATGAACTTCATCTGCGTCATCGTCAATCTCCTGGTTGGTAGCATGGACAGCTCCTATGCTACCAAACCGCTCCCAGCACTGGGAGGGAATGACGGTCATTGGGTCTAAGGCAGAACGGAGCATGAACAATGCCGTAGATTAGATCTTGTGCATTGGATTTCTGTGGATTGCCATCGACATGCGCTAGTTTTGGTTTCTCTGTCCGGCCCGACTCGACAACGCTCAGCGCAGATTCGTCATGGATGGAGTCGAGCAATGGCAAGGCGCAGGCTTCTCAAAGATCAAGATCATCGAAAGCTTGTCGACATACCAGTCGACGAGGACAGCCTGATCCAACACTATTCGTTGTCATTGGCGGATCGCCTGGAGATCGGACTGCGGAGACTAAATTCTAAGAGGCTCGGCTTAGCCATTCAGCTATGCATGATGCGATACCCGGGTCGAGTGCTCGGGGCAGAAGAAATTCCGGTACGCGCCATGATTAAATATGTTGCTGATCAGATCTGAGCCGCCCCGGAAGCATTTTCGCTCGATGCACGCCGTGAAGAAACCCGTCAAAAGGCCATAGATTGCAGAACCCTCTCGCACGATGAAAGGACGTTGAGTGTTTATCGGGTGTGCATCCCTACGAACCAGACAGACTGCTGAAGACTGCATATGCCGTCCCAGCCGATAACAGCAGCGCTGAGCATGCCAGCAGCCCGTCTCGTGCTATGAGCGACAATCCGATGAGAGCGACCGCCGCCATTGGGAGGGTACTTGCAAACGGGATAAGTTCAAGAAGGGGTACAGTTGCGCAGAGGAGAATGATCAGCGCCGCGAGCCCCTGTAGAAAGGGTGATTTCGTTGCCCACTCCATCCGCGGCCAGACAATTTTGTCGATCCAGTGCGATGCTGGTACGATCTTCTCAAGTCCACTCTTGAGCTGCGATCCACTGATCGTCCTTCGCTCGAGCCACTGGGGAAGCCAAAGGTGCTTTCGCCCCAGCAATATCTGGACTGCGAAGGAAGCGATGATAATGGCAATGACGCTTGGGAGGCCCGGAATTCCACCGATCGGGCTTATCTCAATTATGGCCGGGATCGTCAGAAAAGGCCCAAAACTTCGTTCGCCCACTGTTTCCCTTATGTGATGGATCGTTGGTTTGTCACAGTCGCTGGCAAGGGCATACAAATCTCGGAGAAGAGCTCCGAGGTTCTGCTGTCGTTGATCAGCGTGAGCGGGGGACGTCATGTTCCGTTTCCACAATCTGAGCGCTCAATGCCGAGCAAAGACGTTGGCTGTCTTGCACAGGGCGACCTCACTGCTCACCTGGGTATTGATTTCCTCGCAGGAGGTTGGCGAGATGCGCCGTGTTCCGTACCAGCATTTCGACCATTGTCGTTACAGTGTCGGGCGTTTCCTCGAGATCAGCGAAGTTTGTGGATCCCATTGCCTCACCCACCCAATAGGCGACGGCGTTTGCCGGAATCGTGAAGCCGACATCATTCAATGCCTGGAAAACTTCGGCAGTTACGTGATGGGCACCGTCTTCATTGCCAACGACAGCCACAGCGGCAACTTTGCCGTAAGAAACCATTCGACCTTGGTCATCGGTCTCTTCTAAAAAAGCATCCATACGTTCAAGCGCACGCTTTGTTACGCTGCTGGGCTGCCCAAGCCATATAGGAGTGCCGATGAGAAGGATATCTGCGCTCAGTATCTTGGTCCTTATTGCGGGCCACGCATCTCCCTCACCTTCATCAGATGTCACACCGGGTTTGACATCATGATCTGCCAGCCAAACTGTTTCTGTCACTGCATCGAAAGATTTGAATTCCTTCACTATGAGGTCAAGCATCCTAGCGGTCGACGATGTCTCTGTTGATGACGATGTCTTGAGAGTGCCGTTGAGGGCAAGAACCTTCAGTGCCATATCTACCTCCGAAAGATTGTGGACGGTCAGCAGTCTGTGCATAGACGCGGGGGCCTGATGAGCCGAACAACTGGCATCCCAACCATGCGCTGCGTCTTTGGTTCCCAAAACATCGACGCGGCGTCTCAAGGGATCACTCGTCGCAGGGAGTAAACTCCGGCTCCGGCCATCTGATGCCGATGACCGTAAATCGCCCAGATGCGCCTGCGGGAAAAACTCACATTCATGTCGCCAGGTGAATGATGCATTGAATGAACATTATTCCGATGTCCCGTGAGTTACTAAATTCCATAATCGGAAGTCTTCGGTTTTTGATCATTGCTTCAGAGTTGCATGCTGCAGGGTACGATTATCGCCTCTCCCGATTCTTCAGGAACTTTGCTGACAGTAAACGGTTGGAAGGCCTGCCAGTTAGGCTTTTGTCTATATAAGATCGAGCAGCACCAATGTATGAGAAACGGGATATATGGATTAGCGCACGCGCATACGCACTCTGGGAAGAAAACGGGCGAACAGACGGGGGCGACCGCGAACACTGGTTTCAAGCCATCCAAGAATACGAGCTTATGATCCAAACCCAGGCATCCCCTGACGGCTCGGAAATACTGGCCAGCCGAAAACACGACAGTAGAAATTAGCCCGTGGATCAAACTCGTCAGAACGAACGTGGGTCGAGAACGTCGATATTTTTGTAAAGCCGTGAGGCACCCCGGCTTTCCCTTCCGACTAACGAATCGGTAGAAAGGAACCAATCATTGGATACCGCTCTGTTGGTTGGATACCTTGCCTCCATCTGTTCGGTGTCAAGCTTTGTCCCGCAAGTCTGCAAAGTTGTTAAGACCAACGATACTCGAGCGATTTCGACGGGCATGTACTGTCTCACAGTTGCAGGCTTTGCACTTTGGACAACATTCGGCATCATGCGCGCCGAATGGCCGATTATCCTCACAAATTCAGCCTGTTTTCTGTTGTCGCTGGTCATACTCGTGAAAAAGCTAAAGCCGTAAGAGGCGCGCTTGTCTGCCCAATTTTAGTCAAGGACTGCAAGTCAAACAGACCGAAGGTGCCTTTAAAGAATAAGACCCAAGCTTGGGAAGCGGTCAATTTAACTGCCGTCATTCTGGTTCTCGAAAGCGGGAACTGGCGGTTGCCCCCTGTCTCGCCACTCGGCTGATAAAGAAAAAATCCCCGATCAGGGAACCTATATGAAACAGCTAGGTTTGGCACGCATTCAGCAAGGAGGAGAAAAATGCCGGTTGCCGCATGGGGAGAGCCCGTTCAAATCAGTATGCCCGTCAGTGGACGTCAGACAGTCCAGGGGCCGTTCGCAGCGTTGATTTTTTTGCTCGACGAGTGGCCTGACCTGCGAGGTCCGGCATATGTACGTGCTCGCAGCATCTGTCGTGCCGCGATCGCTGGCAGGACGTCCCCAGAGGAAGCTCGCGAGACCTTCTTGCGGGCAGCCAGTGAAGCCAATCTGCTTCACTGAGCATGATCAGGTGATGTCCGCAATCGAGACAAAATCCAGTTGCGACCGTCTCTAACAAAGGAGGTATATAAATGGCAAAAGGCGATCCAACGGACGGTGCTGCCGGAACCACCGATCAGTCTCCCCGGTGGGAAGGGCCGGTTGAGAACAGGCCGCGCGGTTATTTGCCCCCGGACGATGACCCCGACGAAGATCGAGACGCGATGGGAGAAAACAACGCCCACCCAGAGAAAACAAAAATTTCCGATGCGCTTAAGACGCGGGACGACGAGTAGATGAATCAGTCGAGATGGGCACTGATCGCCTCCGCTTTCTGACACAAGAAGTGGGCACGGCGAAACATATTGCACGAGCCAACACATGAGATAGGAACGATCGTTCTCACGGCATGTGTTATTTGGTCACATTCCGGCGCAGTCCAAGAGCTGCGTTCCGGGCCAGAGCCGCTTGTAATGTGCGCGCCGGTTAGGCCCATTATGAGAGCCGCACTCTCTGGAACAGACGATCGAACGTTCCGCTTGGACGCACAGTCCATCAGATACTATTCCGCCAGTGGGGTTATGAGGCTCTGATCTTTTCGGCAATATGGAGCACCGGCTTCGGATTGACAACGTAACGGCCTGATCCCCAGGCGGTGGAGATCGCCTGTTTGGCATCAACGGAAATGCCGGAACTCTCAATGCTTCACTTGTCGCCGAATCTGTATGCCTGAAACAGGACCGTTAGTTTCATCGCGTTGTTGGCAGCGTTCTGGTGCATATTGTGTATCATCCCGTCACCTCACAGCACGTGCGGATCTTTGTCTCGGCGCCAACGCCACGCAGCGATCGAGTTTGTTTCCGACGCTATCAGATCGTGTTTCTCGGCAAAAGCAGCAAAAAAGCCGCGCGCCGTCTCGGCTTCGATTTCACCGCGTAGCGCGGCACTGCATGCCTTAAGCGCGACTGAGTGCGCGCTATTCCTCTGTGACGGTGGCCATTCCACAAGATGTCGGTAAGCGTCCATCACGCTTCGAACCTCAGCCGGAAAGCCGAGGCCCACCATAATGGAAACGGGTTGTCTGAACATATCGGGTTTCATCGTTCTCTCCTTCCCTACCCGGAATGGTGATGGGTGCCGTTGCGACGGCACCCTCTTGTTGAGCCGACAATGAAGATTAAGCGGCCTTTTGAGCTTCGATCTGCGCCGGAGCGGCCGATGTCAGCGCGGGTGCGCTTTCGATGGAGATCTTGCGCGGTTTTAGTTCCTCGGGGATCTCACGAACAAGATCGATGGACAGAAGACCGTTGGCCAGATCCGCTCCGTTCACCCTGACATGGTCGGCAAGCTCGAAGCGGTGCTCAAACGGACGCCCGGCAATGCCGCGATGCAGGTAACCATCATTTACTGCCTCCTGCTTCCTGCCCGTGACGGTCAGTAGGTTGGACTGAAAAGTGATGTCGAGGTCGTCCTTCGCAAAACCTGCCACAGCAACAGAGATCCGGTAGCTGTCATCGCCAGTCTTGACGATGTCATAGGGCGGCCAGTCGCTGATTGAGTGGGCGCGCTGGGCATTTTCCAGAAGGTTGAAGACCCGATCGAAACCAACGCTCGATCGGAAAAGAGGTGCGTAGTCGTAAGATGTTGCCATAGCCATATCCTCCTTGAAGCAACATGGGGTACGGAAGTGCCGAAAGACGGTACCTCCAGCAAGGCCAGCCCTTTATCAGCGACTGGCGGTCATCGATTTGGTTTTTCGAAATTTCGGGTTCAAGAGCTTCGGAAGAAAAAATCGAGCTTTATTGCCGCCGTCGACATTAGCGCGTAGCGACAGCGGATCACCGACGAGTGCGGCGCTTTCCCCGGATCCGATATCAAGTGATACGTCGGACGACTGGATTGAACCCGTGGGAGTAAAATCGGAGCCTGAAGCATCGGCTTCCAAGATTTAAGGTTACACCACGTCTATGAGAGTGAGGTTTAGAGCCCCGTAAAAAGAGTTGCGATTGAGCCACGTTCAATCAGTCTCGTGGGAAGAACGACTTGGCGCGGAGGATTATCAAGACCGCTTAACCGTTCGATCAGCATTCGGGCGGCTGCTTCGCCCAATTCGTACACAGGCTGGCGAACCACCGTAACAGGCGGCGTTGTCACCGCTGTCCACGCTGCATCGTGGAAGGTAACAAGCGAAAGGGCCTCTGGCATAATGATGCCGAGTTCACGTGCAATCTTGAACACCTCGATTGCTATAAGACTATCGGAAGCAATGATCGCCGTCGGAGGCGGAGTGGCGCTGAGCAGATCGATGGTCAACTGACGCGTGGCCTCGGCCGTGTTTGCACCTAAGCGCACCCATTGGGGCATGTTTGCGAGCCCTGCCTCCTCACCAGCATGGAGGAAGCCCTCGATGCGTTCTCGCACGGAACCAGTCAGTATCTCTCCAATATCATTGTAGAGATGCGTTGGCGTGTCGCAAGCCGTTACATAGGCGATACGGCGGTGGCCACGGTCAAGCAGCAGACGTGTTACGGCTTCCGACGCGGCTCTATCGTCGGCCGTGACGCTGTCAACTGCCAGTGTCGCAATGGCGCGATCGAGGAGAACCAACGGTCGGCCCGCACGTCCTCGTTCCTTGAGATGCTCGGTCTCGCTCTCCTGCGCTGGCGAGACAATCAACCCATCGACCCGCTTGGCAACAAGCGTCTTGACAGCCGCGCGCTCGACGTCAACATCTTCTCCCGACGTGGCCAGTACTACGTTGAAGCCTGCCGCACGCGCGACATCCGAGATGCCGCGTACGGCTGAGCCAAAGAACGGGTTTTCAATATCACCTACCACAACCCCGATCGTGCCAGACCGGCCGGTGGTCATGCTGCGTGCTAGCTCGTTTGGGCGGTAGTCAAGTGTTTTCGCAGCAAGCTTGACAGCGTCCCGGACCTTGTCGCTCACGGTCCCGTACCCTCCGAGGACGCGGGCGGCTGTCGCCTTCGACACCCCCGCTGAACGTGCAACGTCGGCCACCGTTGTAGCAGTATTCTTTGGCTGAATTTCTTTCATGGATTAAGCTTTACAAGAGATATTGACGAGCGGTCAACTCGAATATAACAATCATGAGACCACAAAGAGACCGGTCTCAATCTAAAAGAGACTGGTCTCAGTGGAAATAATCAATTGAGAAACCGGTCCGTGACGCAAGTGACGACTGAGGGCGACCTCCGTCGGCTAATGCTCCGTGTCATGCGAAACCGATCCGCAAACAACCACCAGAGACGGAGAACCAAAATGAAGATTTCTGCCCTGCCAAAATTCTCGTTTTCAGCGCAAATGCGCACCGCAGCGCTCGCCCTCAGCCTTGTGCTGGCCGGCGGAACAACAAACGCTGTCAGAGCGGCTGAAAACCCTTACGGATTGATCGACCCGCAGACGATCAGCGTCGGCACAATGGGCGACGCGAAGCCCTACACGTTTACCACAGTGGACGGTGCCTTTACCGGCTTCGATATTGAGCTTTTCTTGAACGTTGCAGAACGGATGGGATTCAAAAAGGACCAAGTCATTTTCACAGGCCAGGAGTTCTCAGCGCTGATGCCGTCGGTTGCCAACGGTCGCTTCGACGTTGCGGTCGCCGCCATTGGCACGACGGACAAACGGAAGCAAACAGTTGATTTTTCCGATGGGTACCTCGCCGGATATCTGTCGGTGGTCACGCCCGATGCTGCTATCAAGGATGCGGCAGCGCTAAAAGGCAAACGCCTGGGCGTGGTACAGGGCACTTTGCAAGAAATTTATGCAGAGAAAAACTTTGCGGGAACAGATCTCGTCAAATTTCCCGATAACAACTCCGCCATTTCCGGCCTGAACAATGGCACCGTTGATGGCCACTTCCTCGACTACGAGGCCGCCAAAGAGTACACGGCCCGCTATCCGGCGTTGAAGATCGCAATCAACATTCCGAGCTTTGACGCCCCCGCAGGCTTCGTCATCCGCAAGGGTAATGACGCGCTAAAGGCTGCCTTCAACAAAGGTCTGCATGACGCCATGCAGGACGGAACCTGGAAGTCGCTTTACGAAAAGTGGTTCCCAGGTTCTCCGATGCCCGAAGCCTATCTCCCCAAGAAGTAATGCGCTGGCCCGACCGCCTCTTGGTCGGGCTTTCCAAGCAGCCGCTTGATGGCCACATTTCCTCGTCCTGCCCGGCAGGTAAAGATACTTCGAAGGAAGACCGTATGAACTGGTTTGATAATATCAGTCGAAGCTTTTTCGACTGGAATGCGATGGCCGAAGTCCTGCCTGCAATGATCACCGTGGGCCTGAAGAACACCCTCATTCTTGCCTTTGCGTCCACGGTGTTCGGCGTCATTATTGGTATGGTCCTGGCAATCATGGGGATATCCCGCTCGCCATGGCTACGCATCCCCGCGCGTATCTATACCGACGTCTTCCGCGGCCTTCCCGCCATCGTTACCATCCTTCTCATCGGTCAGGGCTTTGCTCGCATCGGACGAGATCTATTTGGGCCTTCTCCCTATCCTCTCGGCATTCTTGCACTCAGTCTTATCGCCGGTGCTTACATCGGTGAAATCTTCCGCTCGGGGATTCAAAGCGTTGATCGAGGGCAGATGGAAGCGTCACGTGCGCTCAGCATGAGTTACGGCCAGGGCATGCGCCTGATCGTTGTACCACAAGGCATACGCCGGGTTTTACCGGCTCTCGTCAACCAATTCATCGGCAACGTTAAGGACTCCAGCCTCGTCTACTTCCTGGGCCTGCTCGCCTCTGAGCGCGAGATCTTTCGCGTTGGACAGGATCAGGCCGTTGTTACGGGAAACCTGTCACCTCTGCTTTTGGCCGGAATTTTTTACCTCGTCATCACGGTACCGCTGACGCACTTGGTCAACACGATCGATATGCGGTTGCGCATTGGCAAGCAGAAGTCGACAACCCTGACCAGCGGTCTGGAAGAGGTCTCTGAACTCGACCGGGCCCAACAGACTAAGGATACCAGCGCTGCATTCAAGGGCGGGAGCATCGATGTTCGGGATTTGACCATGGCCTACGGCGAGTTGGAGGTGCTGAAAGGCGTAGACCTCACGATCAAGCCGGGCAGCGTAACCTGCATCATAGGCCCGTCAGGTTCTGGGAAATCCACGCTGCTACGTTGCCTCAACCGCTTGGTAGAACCAAAGAGCGGCACGCTTCTGCTTGATGGTAACGATATTCTTGCAATGAAGCCCGAGAAACTGCGGCGCCGCGTTGGCATGGTATTCCAACATTTCAATCTGTTCCCCGATCACACGGCACTCGACAACGTGATGTTGTCCCTGACCAAAATCAAGCGAATGCCCCGGGAGAAGGCAGAGCGCATTGCCAAGGCACGCCTTGCCGATGTGGGACTGGCCAGTCGCCAACATCATCGGCCCGGTGGTCTTTCCGGCGGCCAACAACAGCGCGTGGCCATTGCCCGGGCCCTGGCAATGGAACCAGAAGTCATCCTGTTCGACGAAGTGACGAGCGCGCTTGATCCCGAACTCGTCAAAGGTGTCCTCAACCTGATGGCGGAGCTTGGTGGGCGGGGTATGACAATGGTGGTCGTCACCCATGAGATGGGCTTTGCTCGACGCGTTGCCGATCAGGTCGTCTTCATGGACGAAGGTCGCGTGGTGGAAACCGGCACGCCAGTGCGTATCTTTGACGACCCGCAAAGCCCCCGTCTGCGCCGCTTCCTCGCCGAAGTATTGTGACCGACCGACATCAGAGAGAGGATTGACAATGACGAAGACACTCCGCTGGGGCGTATTGGGGTGCGCCGACATCGCGACAAGTACGGTCATTCCCGCAATACAGACGAGCATGTTTGGTCGTGTGGAGGCAGTCGCTTCACGATCGCTCGAAAAGGCAAAGGCTGTCGCTTTGGCGCATTCCATCCCGCGCTATTACGGCAGCTACGATGCGTTACTGGCGGATCCCGATATCGATGTTATCTACAATCCGCTTCCTAACCATTTGCATGTACCGATGACACTGAAGGCGTTGCAGCACGGCAAACCAGTGCTTTGCGAAAAGCCCATCGCACTTACGGCTGACGAGGCCAAATCGCTTGCCGAAGCTGCCAAAATCCTGCGGGTGCCGGTCGCGGAAGCCTTCATGGTGCGTCATCATCCGCAATGGCATAAGGTGCATGCGCTTATAGCCAGCGGCCGTATTGGCGAACTGCGAGCGATCCAGATTTTGTTCTCTTATTTTCTGAACGAGCCGGACAATGTCCGCAATCAGCCAAGCACTGGCGGTGGTGGCCTTTACGATGTCGGTTGCTATGCCCTCAACATAGCCCGCTATGCCTTCGCAAACGAGCCCCTTCGCGCGATCGGCCTCTTCGACCGTGATCCAGAGTTCGGAACGGACAGGTTAGCCAGCGGTCTTCTCGAGTTTCCCGGCGGGTGTCAACTCGGCTTTACCTGCTCCACACAGTTGGCTCTGACGCAAAAGGTAACGCTGCTTGGAACAGCGGGCCGTATTGAAATCGATGTGCCGTTTAATGCTCCGCTCGACGCGACCACCACAATCACCGTGGATGATGGACGCGATCTTTCAGGCTCCGGTCGCGAGGTGATGGAGATTGCATCTGCCAACCAGTACCGCTTGCAGGCAGACGCGTTCGCGCAGGCAATTCTCTCTGGCACCCCGCCGCTACCAGGTCTCGATGACGCCATCGCCAATATGAGGGCCATCGACGCCCTTTTTCGCTCGGCCATCTCTGGCCGATGGGAAACCCTCTGAATTTTTGAATAGCAATCTGAGTGAAAGACAATCCTATGTCCAAAAATACAATCTCTTCAGCCGTTATCATTGGCGCTGGTATCTTCGGGGTCTCGACCGCCGTAAATCTCTTGCGGCGAGGCGTCTCCGTCACCCTTATTAACGACGGCCCAGTTGCCAACGGGGCCTCTGGCCGCTCGTTATCGTGGCTCAATTCAGCCCGTATGCGCTCGAACCCCTATCACCTTCTGCGCATGGCTGGGATCGACCGGTATCGGACATTGTCAAGCCAGCTTGGTCCGGTCGACTGGCTCAAGTTCGATGGTGGCCTGACATGGGATCCGGAAGGCGAAGGCAACGAGATATCGGCGGCGTATGCCCACGAGGTATCGCTTGCTTATGATGCGCAGCATCTGACCCCTGGGGACGTATCCAATATGACGCCCGGTGTCGAAGCAACCGCGATCACTGGGATCGGCGCGATCTTCAATCCCGGCGAGGGATGGGTAGATCTGCCCTCGCTTATCGTTCATCTGATGAAAGAATTTGCCAAGCGCGGTGGGGTACTCATTTCCGACGAGGGTAAGGCGCAAGTTGCTGTTGAAGAAGGGCAAGCTGTTGGTGCGGATACGGCGGCAGGCCAGCGACATATCGCTGATGCGGTTCTCGTCGCAACCGGACCCGCCGTTCCAGCAATGGCTGCCGAACTCGGTGAAAAAATTGACGATGGCACCCCTGTCGCCCTTGTTGTGACCACCAAAAAGATCAATCATCCGTTGACAGCCGTACTCAACACGCCCCGTGTTGCTATCCGTCCCGCCCCGGACGCCACCTTCGCCATAGATGCCGATTGGGCAGCGGACGAAGTCGTGACGCGCGCCGACGGTTCCTACGAAGTCGAACAATCCACCATAGACAGACTGCTGACGGAAGCGTCCCGTGTCCTGGCCGGACAACCGAAGCTGGAAATGGCCTCCTACGGTGCCGGTCTTAAACCGATACCAGGTGACGGCGAGCCAGTGCTTGGGGTATTGCCCAATGTGCCAGGTTGCCACGTCGCATTTAGCCATAGCGGCGCCACTCTCGGCCTCATCATTGGCGAATTGACAGCCCACGAAATGGCGACAGGCAACCGACATCCGCTTCTAGCGACGTTTCGACCGGAACGCTTCAACGCCTGAACACCTAGGCGGCAGCACTTGATAACAGAGCGCCGCCCTCCACACTCGGGCTGGGTTTGGGAGGAGTGGTGTATCTGACAGAGACGAGGCTAGGCTAGATGGCCAGACAGAAGGCCAGATCAGCCGACGGAAGAAGATCAAGCGCGAAATATTCGGCACGGCCGGACCTAAACTTCTCGGCGCCCGGATAATGCCAATAAAATTGACCGATCGAACGCACAAAATTCAGGAAGACCCGATTAAGTGCCCAACGACATTTGTAGCAGGTCGAGTAGGTGCGTGGTTGCGTGCGACAGCTGATCGCGGCGAATGGCCGTAACATCGCCTGTAATTATGATTGGCTGGATGGTTCAGGCGGGCCCGACCGACCGGGCCGTCCCGATAGCATCTGCACGCGCGAATTTTGCTTGGTTTGCAGCGAGCACGGCTGCCAGACGCAAACCGTCCCGAATGCCTGCAAGGCCGGCAACCGGCGCTTCGTCATTGTCTTGCCGACGAAAAAAGCCTGCGTTCAGAGCGGGCCTTCTTCAATCAGGGCTTGGTATCGTCGGAAGGCGCTGTCTCATCCGAGGGAACCGCCTCGTCCGAAGACACGGCCTCGTCAGTGGCCGGTGCGTCCGGCCCCTTGATCTGCTGGCCGTTGACGCTGACCGAGCCGTCGCTGGCAATCGCCACGTCCCAGCGCTGCGCGCCATCGGGATCGGCCTTGGCAAAACCCTTGATCATCATCAAGCCGAAGGATGCCTGGGTCATATCGGGATTGGTCTTTGCCAGTTCCTGCACGGCCGTGATCGTCTTGTCGTAGTCGCGCGCCACAATCGATGCGTTCAGCTTGTAGTCCGTCTGGGTATCGACGCGGCCTTCCAGCTCCCCGGACACCTCAACGTCATAGACGCTGGACTTGGCGCTGACCTTCGGGAAATCAACCTTCAGGATACCGCCCGGGAAGAGCTTCTCGGCGGCCTGTTGTCCCGCCTTCTCGCTGTCGCCGGTCGACTTGGTGAAGTCCATCTTCATGAACTCGTCGCCGAGAGCTGCGAAATCCATGCCCGGGACACCGAACTGGATATCGAGCGCCTGCGGCAAGAAGGCGGTATAATCGGCAGGAACTAGCACGCTGTCGAGCGTCACGTCGGCAGCATCCATCGCCACGCCGATGCGCGTCGCGTTGCTCGGCCCATCGACCTTGATGTGATAGCCAAAGGACTTGGCGCCGCCGCCGCCGATGGCGCTGGTGACGGCGAAGTTGTTAAGCCTGATAGTTTCCTCAAGCGAGCTCAGCAGCGGAAAGGCATTGCCGAGCATGTCCTTGAGCTTGGTCTCGCTCTCCTTGGTGAGATGCTTCTGGTCAGCGTGATCTAGCACGAACAGGACCATTTCCTTTAAGTCCTTGGCTGCAATGCCATTGACCTTGGCATCGAAATCCAGACTGTCTGCCGAGATCTGGATCGGTGGCATTTCTTCGCTGCTGACCTGCTCCGCAAACGTGCTGAACTTGCCGTTGGTAACAAAATCCAGGCGTCCTGCAGTGGCGCTTTCGGCGGAGGCCAACTTGTAGATCATGTCGCCGAAGCTGATATTGACCACCTCGGTATCGGTGGACGAGGTGAATTTCAAATCCCTGGCGCTGAAATCACCGGAACGGAAATAGCTGATTGCCGGGTCGAAGACCGAGTTAAACACCATGTCGGCAACCGAATAGGTGAAGTCCGAGCGTTTCTTGTCAGGCCCGGTAAAATGGCCGGTAACATTAAGGTTGTTGTTGCCTTCGAGATCCCAGAGCCCGTTGTCCTGCGGTTTCGCGAACATTTTGAAGGGCGCCAGGCCCTTGATGTTGAAATCCTCTTTCTTGATCTTTGCCAGCAGTTTGGCGAAGTCATAGACGATCTCGTAGCGCGATCCGGCCGGCGTGACTGTAACAGGCGCACTCTTGGCTATGTCCTTGGGCAGCAGATGATTGAGATTGTCACGTATGGCGTTGGCGCCGCCCTGGCTGATATCCGCCGCGGACGCCCCCGTGGTCAAAGCCAAAATAATGGCGCTCGTCGCCGTGGTAAGCACATGACGCATCTCGATAAATCTCCCTTGGCCGTATCAACGCGCGCATGTGAGATTGCCGCAGCCCCTATGTCAAGCCTGCGAAGCGTCTGATGCGGAAGCTTCTGAAAGGACAATGGTGTTCGCCACGTGTGATGATCACTGACGAGCTGTGATCCTACGGTGCAGCTGACAATTTTACAGTGCCTGTGCCCGATCGGCATCCGCGAATATAATAGCGAGACCAGACGTCAGGACCTGACGCCTTGAAGGGGTACGAACCGCAAACACCTTGGTCCGGAAGACTTAGGACCAGGCTAACTATTTGGAAAATCTTCAGGCCATTCTTGAGCCCCGTGCAAGACACGCAGTACTCGAACCCTAGCTTCTGTGATTGCGTACGCTGCGACGTAAGACGTTCCGCCAATTACGAGTTCGCGTGTCCCGGCAATTCTGCCAACCCGGCCACTTGCTGGAAAATCGATCAGGCGACCGACTGCAACGACGATGCGTTCGTTGACCAAAATGGCGGCGGCCGGGTTTCCAACTCGATAAAAGTAAAAATTGCGTCGCGATCCGATAAAGCAAACGGAAACTAGGTTAGTCTCAACACGTTATACCCGCCGCCTTATTGCGCGCAGCCTGCCGACGCTTTTCGAAACGAGCCTCGACTTCATCGTCGGAAATATCCGGTCTTGTATCATTTAGCGCCTCAAGCACCTTGGCACGAAACCAAGTATCGTGAGCCTCGCTGCCTGAAAAAAGTTCAAGCGGCAACATGCCCTCGTTGGCGGTTCTCGTAAGCAGTATGCGGACCGCGTCTGACACTGTAAGTCCCATACCTTCAAGAACTAGGGACGCCCGGTCACGAACGTCAGCATCGATACGAGTTTGAACGAGCGCATTTGCAGCCATAGCTATCTCCAGATTGATATCTAATAGTAATGCAATTGAATTACAAAATCTAGCGTTCGTCTTTTCGCCACTCTACTTTTAAGCGCGATACCAAACTGCGATCATAGCTGCTCAGAAATATAAGCGACAGCAACTGCCTTCGCGATCTCGAAGTTGCCTCCTCCCGCCATTTTCATAATTGATCCCAAACGTCTTTGCGTCGGACACTGTCTAGGAACTCGTGGTCGCTCCAACTCAGTCCACGAAAGGTTACTGAAATTGAAGGCTGCTTTTTGATCCTCACCGGCATAGAAAACCGGCATCATCCAGCAGGTGTAGATGATAATGGATAACGTCGTCACGGTACCCCTCAACGGCAACCTCAAGACTACTCCCCGTTAAATATAGACCGCCGGGGCCAACGATTTCTGTGGTTTCTAACCTAACATTACAGTTGCATTTTAATTTCAAATGAGCGCGTCATGCGGGAGCCTGATGCGCTAGTCTCCAACATGACCATGCAATAATGTAGGCGGGCTTTATACGTCGCTGGGCAAGCTTATTAGCAATGCGTCGGACCTCTTGGATGGACCAGCGGATCAGATCTTGATGGTCGGCATCCTCGGTCTTTTTTGGGGTGCCGCATTATTGGCGCGATATCGGATCACAGCCATCGTTGCGAAGGCGAGCATGACGAGCGAGACATGGGGATGCCAACCATGCCACGGGCGGGTCTCATTATGATCGAGGCCCAGTTCGCTCTTGGCTGTCTCGAAGCTATCTTCCATTGCCCAACGCCGACCTTCGACGGATACGAGCGTCTGAATGCCTGTTCCGGCCGGGCACCAGGTCGTGAAGAATGCTAGATCGCCATCGCTGATATTGCGCCGGATCAACAAGCCACGCGTCCAAAGCCCGGTTTATCTTCGAAGGTTCAGCGGAAATGTCTTCCGGAGCTACAGGCACGCGACAAGTCGTCTGACAACGAATTTGCAGCACTCACAATCCGAGTTGCAAACCCTCCTCCCCTTGTGCAGGAACCGAACAGCAAATCAGCGCCTCGCCATCTTCTACCGCATAGCTAGGTTCGGAGAGATAACTGACGTCACCCTTGACGATCTTCGTTCGACAATCCCCGCAATTTCCAGCGCGGCAGCCATAGGGCGGGCTGAGGCCACTTTGCTCTGCTAGTTCCAGCAAGGTCCCGCCGTCCGGCTTCCATTGCGCCTTTATTGAAGATTGCGTGAAGACGACAGGCGTCGGGACCGAAGCGGCAGGCTTGCGCGGCTGCGCGGATACGTGAACAGCGTGATCGCGCTTCAGGCCGGAGGGTCCGAACGCTTCCGCATGAATACGACCATCGGCGATGTCAAGTCTGCGCAGCCCGTCATACATCGACTGCATGAAGGACGACGGCCCGCAGATGTAGAAGTCATAATCGCCGAACGGCAACTGTGCCTTCAAAAGCGCCATGTCGATGCGCCCGATTGCATCGAAAAGGCCGTCGCCGTCGATATCGGGCGCACCGAGCACCTTGATGTCCCGAACGGTCCCTTCGCTACGCACAACCAGTTCGCCGATTTCGCGGTCGAATGCTCTTTCGGCAGAGGTGCGCGACGACCTGAACAACCAAACCTGCCGACGATAACGCGTTCTGTCACCTGTATGGACGACATGACGCAGCATCGACAGCAAAGGTGTTATGCCAATGCCAGCTGCAAGGAGCACAGCCGGACGGGTGCGTTCCGTTGCATTGATTGTGAACGCTCCGGCTGGTGATAGCGCCTCGATCTCGTCGCCTTCGCGCATTTTGTGCAGGAGAGTGGATGCCCGGCCTTCACGCTTCACACTCAGCCTGTAGAAGCCGTCCGACGGAGCACTTGAGAGCGTATAGCTGCGGCGGATCGTGTCCGTCCCATCCGTGATGCTGATCGGCAGATGCTGGCCTGCCTGATGCGGGATGACAGCCTCGTCATCGACCGGCGCAAGGTACAGCGAACGGATCGTCGAGCTTTCGTCGATGGTTCGCTCCACGCGGAAGCGCCTCCAGGCTTTTGCCTGGGCCGCGACCTTCAAGCGGCTTGCGGCCTCGCGCCAGTCTCCCGTCATCAAGCTGCTTGGCGACATGCCATCTTGAAGAAAGTTCCAGCGCAGTGGCAGTGCATCTTTGCGCAGCACCACCTTTTCCGGCATGACGCGCCATAGACGCTCGGCGCCCTCGAAGGCCGCGATCTCGGGTGAATCCAGTATGATCTCGACGCTTCCAGCGATCTGCAACATGTCACCCGTCTCATGGTCGACGAACAGTAGCCCGGCGCGCGGATTGACGGCGAAATTGCCGAGCGTGTTGAAGAACAGGTTGCCGTTGAAATCCGGCACAGTCAGGCCACCATCGGCATCGACACGAACGAAACCGCGCCGGCCACCACGATGGGAGGCATCCACCTGCCGTCCTTCACCCTCCAGGTCCACATAGGACGCCACGAAGAAAGTGTCGGCGGCTTCGATGATGCCACGCTGATGTGCGTCGAGCCTATCTGAAACAATCACTTCGGAAGATTGCCGCGTTGCTGGATCGCGTACGAAGCTGAACTGACGATGCTGGATGTAGCGCGGACAATTGCCGAAGCTCTGCCCGACGGCGACGGTGAAACGATCGCCGCCGCTGCGAATGACCGTACCGTTCATCCTGTTACGTCGGCGTGTAATGAGATCGACGCCGACCAGACCGATCGGGTCGCCGTCGTTCATTCCGGCTTCGGCGGGATCATCGGGATCGCTGGCGGCATCGATGCTGAGCGTCAGGGCATCGGGCGCCTGCATAAAGCCCGGCCGTCCGCTACGGATCGTCGCCCATGGCGTGCCATCGCCATCGACAGTTCCGATGACGATGAACGGCAGCATCGGATAGAACTCCCGATGCTGATCAAGCATGAACGTGCGCAAAACCTTGCGCCCGACAGGGTCCATTTGTTCGACCACACCGGCGTGGCGCTGTATTTGCAGTTCGCCCGCATGCCAGGGTGACGATGGTGAGAGTTCTTTAACAGGCATTCGAACCTCCTATGGAAACGGCGGCCGGGCCAGCACCCGGCCGCAAGGCTATGTCAGGCTGCGAGGCCGATGGCCGTTTTCGGAAGAGCGACGAAACCGGGCAAAGCTTCGATCCGCGCCAGCCAGTGGCGGACCTCCGGATACGGCGTCAGATCGACATTGCCCTCCGGTGCGCCAGCGATGTAGCTATAGAGCGCGATATCCGCGATGGTCGGTGTATTGCCGATGATGAAACGGTGATTTTCGAGTTCGGCATTGATAAGGCCGAGAATCCGGTGAGCGCGGGCAATCACTTCGTCGGCGCGGAAGTCTGCTCCGAATACCGTGATCAGGCGGGCCGCGCACAGGCCATACGAAATTTCTCCGGCGGCAACGGAAAGCCACTTCTGTATCTTTGCGACAGAGGTAAGATCGTCGGGCATCCAGTCCTTGCGGCCAAGCTTCGTGGCAACATAGACTAGGATAGCATTGGAATCGTTGACGACGACATCCCCATCTACGAGCACAGGCACTTGGCCGAACGGGTTGAGCTTCAGGAATTCTGGCGTCTTGTGCTCGCCGTTCGCCAGATCGAGGTCGATGATCTCAGCTTTCACATTCAGCAAGGAAAGAAAAAGACGAGCGCGATGCGCATGGCCCGAAAGCGGAAAGTGATAGAGTTTCATGGTTTGCTCCCTTGAGGTCCGGACACCTTCATCCGGTAACGTGACAAACCTAGCGGGAACCATATTTTTAGAGTAGACGGTTATTTATGTAACCACCCTCTCGTTTTATGGAAGGTAAATATGGATCGTCTCGATGCCATGGGTGTTCTCTTGTCAGTGGTGGAACATGGTAGCCTTTCCGCTGCGTCGCGCGCATTGCACTCGCCGCTACCGACGGTCAGCCGCAAGATCTCAGAGTTGGAGAGCCTTCTCGGCGTTCGCCTGTTCACCCGCACCAGCCGCAGAATGCTGCTCACAGAGGCTGGAGAGAGTTATGTCAGTGCAGCGCGCGAAATTCTTGAGAGGGTAGAAGAAGCCGAACGCCGCGCCACCGGAGAATACGTCGCACCAAAGGGAGACCTGACACTGACGGCGCCCATCGTCTTCGGTCGTCTGCATGTTCTGCCGGTTGTCACGGATTTTCTGAAAGCGTTTCCGGACATCAACATCAACCTGATCATGAGCGACCGGCCGATCAGTCTTGCCGACGAACATATCGATGTCGCGCTGCGCATCAGCCGCCTGTCGGACAGCAGCCTGATGGCTATCCCCCTCGGCTCCACGCGCACGACCGTTTATGCCAATCCCGACTATCTGAAGCGGCATTCCCATCCGTCCCATCCAGACGGACTCAAACAACACGATTGCATCGCGTTCGAAGGCGTGCTCTCGACACGGTTCTGGACGTTCCACGATGGCGCAAAAGATATCGCGGTGCCAATCCGGACGCGCCTTTCCGTCAACACGGCAGAAGCTGCGGTAGATGCAGCAGCGTCCGGCCTCGGCATGACGCGGGTCATGGCCTATCAAGCAAAGCGCGCAGTCGATGCCGGTTTGCTGGTGCCGCTGCTGGAAGATTTTGAACGAGAGGCATCGCCGGTTCATCTCGTTCATCTATCGGTGGGCCTGATGCCGCTCAAACTAAGGACGTTTCTGGACTTTGCGACGCCGCGGCTGAGGGCATTGTTGAAATAGACAAATCCCTTCGGCACTGTTTACGTGACAGTCTCGATAAGCAACTCAGCTCAGGCAGGGTGAATAACGACGCGCTGCAAGCGGTGATTAATCGGATCGCCAGATAGACGCATTCATGTGCTGCTCCTGGTTCGCATTGTGAACCACGAAAAGTTTTCCCGGCTCTATCGCGGGGACAAGCGGAGGGTGCGCAGGCGCGGCGGTGGGAGACGAGCGATAGGCACGCTAGCGCCGATGCCTAGGGCAGCCAGTGATGGTGACACGACTTCGTCTCGGATCGGCTAAACGATTGGCGCGGGTTGCGGGTTCTGACCGTGGTTGATGATTACACAAGGAAGTGGCTGACGCTCGTCGCCGATAGATCGCTTTCCGATCTTGCGTGCTTGACAGGTAACACGTCAACGAACATTGTACTGATCAGTAAACTAAGTACCGAGCAGTACAAATTGAAAAAAGGACTCCCATGTCACGCCCTCCACTCCCACCTTTTACACTCGAAAGTGCAATACAAAAGGTTCGTCTTGCCGAAGACGGCTGGAACACGCGCGATGCTACCAAGGTCGCTCAGGCCTATACGCTTGACACGCGTTGGCGTAACCGCGTGGAGTTCTGCACGACTCGTGACGACGCGCTGGCATTTCTGACACGCAAGTGGAACAAGGAGCATGAATACCGCCTCATCAAGGAGCTTTGGGCTTTTGCCGGTAACCGCATCGCCGTGCGCTACGCCTATGAATATCGTGACGATAGCGCTCGATGGTTCCGAGCGTATGGCAACGAAAACTGGGAGTTCGCCGAGGACGGTCTGATGGCGCACAGACATGCAAGCATCAATGAGATGCCGATCTCTGAAAGCGAGCGCCTGTTCCACTGGCCGCTCGGCCGTCGGCCGGATGACCACCCTGGCCTCAGCGATTTGGGTCTCTAGTCATGGCCCGCATGGTCGCCGAAAGATCTGACACCATAGCTCCCCTGGCTGAAGTGTTCCGTGAACACGGTTACGAAGGCGCAAGCCTTGCCTTGATTGGCAAGGCTACGGGCCTCGGCAAGGGCAGTCTCTACAACTTTTTTCCCGGCGGGAAGGAAGAAATGGTGCGAGCTGTCCTCACCGAAATCGAGCAATGGTTCGAAAATGCCGTATACGTCCCATTGCGGAGCGGGAGCGATGCCAATGCTGCCATCGATGCAATGCTTGATGCTGTCACGGATTACTTCAAATCCGGCAGACGCGTGTGCCTGGTTGGTGCCTTGGCCGTCTCCAATACACGAGACCGCTTCTCGCGGGCCGTTCGGGATTATTTCGCAAGCTGGGTAGACGCGTTGCAAGCGGCACTTGTTCGGCAGGGCCAGCACGATGAACAGGCGCGTATTCTATCGGAAGACGCCGTGCTTTCCATACAAGGCGCAATAGTGCTGTCGCGCGCGCTGGACAATCCAGCCGTGTTTCAACGCGCCATGGACCAGCTCCGGAGGCGACTACTGGTCCATTGAAAGATGACTGCTCTGGCCACTTAATGTTGAAAAACTAAGGGTTGTTGGCGCCCTGCACCTCTTTTTAGACTTTGCCTTGGACAACAGCTCCAATGAGATTCGAAAACACCTCCGCTGCCTCAGAAGCAGAGCAATTCCCGCGCGTAACGGCGCTTGTCAATGCGTCTCCTGCTGCAACCAAAGCCGCGGAAGCCAACGCCAGCGATTCCGGCCGTAAGCTTGAGTGAGGCCGTAGAACTTCCACGAACATCTCGATCACAGCGTCGACCAACTCCTGGTAAACGCCTGCTTTCTCTTCGCTTCCTGCAAGCGCCGCGCCGACAGCATGAAATTCGTCACCCTGGTCGGTTCCGCAAGCCAGATAGGTTTTAGCCAAAGCCGAAACAGTCTCTCTCGCCGGTCGATTATCCTGAGCCATAAGCGTGCGAAACGCGGTAATGCGTTCTGTGTCTATCCAACGATAGAGGTTAATCAACAGACCCGTTCTGGTCTCAAAATGCTCGTACGTCACAGGCTTGGAAACGCCCGCACGCACTGCGAGATGGCCTAGCGTCAGCCTATCGGCGCCTTCCTCCCGAACGATCAGGCGCGCCGTCTCAAGGAGCTGCTGACGCCGCTCAGGCTTTGAAAGACGACCCGCCGTCCTGTTATCGGCAGCGACTTTTGGTTTTTCCACTTGCATACCTACTTTTAGTAACCTACCATAAGTAGGTATTAGTAAAACATAGGTACCGCAATGTTACAAGCTTCTGGAAGTCTGCACGACCCAATCCTGATTATCGGCGGCGCTGGTGAGGTCGGGCGCTGGGCTACACGCTTCTTGCGTGACCAACATCCTGATGTACCTATCCTCATTGGCGGTCGCGACGAACAACGCGCGATACGAGCAGCAGCAGCTGTCGACGGCACGTCTGCAGTGGTCGTGGACCTCACTGCGTCCAACCTGGGGCTAGGTGAGCGGCGTGTCTCGGCAGTCGCAACGCTGTTCACCGATGAAACCGGGGCGGCTCTCCGCTGGGCACAGCAAATGGGCGTCGGGCACGTCAACATCTCACCAAGCATCAGCGAACTCGGCTTGGAAACTGCGACATTCATGCAAAACCCTGCCGCCGCGCCCGTTGTCCTCGGTACAGAGTGGCTAGTAGGTGCGACAAGCGTACCGTCACTCTTGTTCGCCCGAGAATTTGGTCGTCTGGAAAACATTCACATCGAGGCGGTGCTCGACGAACAGGAGGCGTTCGGACCCGCAGCAAATGCAGACCTTGAGCGCCAGATGCATGCGGGAGCTGCCGCTCTTATGAGAACGGCTGGCGCGTGGCGGTGGTGCCATGGCGACGAGACCAGATCCAAAGTTCGCGCAATCGACGGTACCGAGTTGGACGCGAACATGTTTTCGCCGAACGATGTCTTGTTGCTGGCAAACGCAACCGGCGCACCTGATATTCGGTTCGACTTGGCCATTGGAATGAGCTCCGCCCGCCGAAATGGCGGACCGGTCTCAACTGAAATCATGATCAACCTTTCGGGCCTGGATCACGCCGGGCGGCAGCTTCGGAAACGTCACGCGATCATTCACCCCGGTGGTCAGATGCCGCTAACGGGTTTGGGTGTCGCTCTCGTTCTTGAACGCCTGGCTGGTCTCGCAGGCGATACGCCTCCATCGGGCCTCTACTTCCCAGCCCAGCTTATCGACCACGCCACATACTTCAAGCGGCTTCGCGCCTCAGGTGGAGAAGTTATCGAATTGGAGCCGATCCAACGCGCACCACAAGGCGCGGATCATGTATAAATTGGAGCATAAAATGAGTGACCCTCATGATGTATCAGCCGCAGCGGATTACCCGGAACAGCATTCGCAAATTGAGGCCAACGGCGCCTCTTTCCATGTCGTTGAACAAGGCCGTGGTCCAGTCGTGCTTTTCTTGCACGGCTTTCCAGACACAGTGGAAACGTGGCGTAGCCAGATGCAAGTCGTCGCCGAAAACGGGTACCGCGCGGTCGCGCTGGACATGCGGGGTTTTGGCGACAGCTATTCCCCGGATGATCCAGCACTTTATAGCGGAGCCTTCATTGTGGGCGACCTGATTGGCATCCTTGATGCATTGCAGGTACCGACCGCGACGATCGTATCGCATGATTGGGGCGCGGACCACGGACAACGGGCAATGGTCATGCGACCAGATCGTTTCAACGGGATCATAACGCTCAGTATTCCATTCCTGCCGCGTGGCGAGTTGAGTACCTGGGACATGTTACGCAGTCGCGGTCTCAGCGCTCTCTATTATGCTTTCGACATGATGAAGCCCGAGACGGATGACCGAATCCGTGATGCGAGCAAGACTATTCCCAGTGCACTTTACTGGCTCTCAGGCGAGCCCGCTGAAGGAACCGGCTGGGACCCCATCGACACAAAGCGGAATATGTTTCGACCTGCCCCCGACGTGCTGCCGAGCTGGGCCGATCCAGCCTATGTGAAGCACAACATCGAAACGTTCCAGCGAACGGGATTCCGAGGCGGTCTGAACCAGTACCGTGGCGTGCAGGCAACGTTTGAGCATCTCGCTGCCTACAAGGATGTGCTGATCAAGCAGCCATCCCTTTATATTTGGGGCGATGCAGACGGGTTGTGCCGACTGTTCCACCCGGTCCCACCAACCGTGGAAGAGATGCGCGAGACAGCGCCCGGGCTCGTCGATGTCGTGCGCCTGGAAGGTGTTGGTCACTGGCCTCATCATGAAGCCCGCGAACGCGTGAATGCCGAAATCATCAAATTCCTGAACGGCCTGAATACCACCGTTACAGCAACTGCCTAACCGATCAAGGACCATAAGACCATGACACTTTCTCACGCACTTCGTACAGGCGATCTTGCTTCGGTCAAATGCGCTATTGACGCCGGGGCCGACGTCAATGCTAGAGGCCCCGATGGTCTCACGCCGTTGATGATCGCGTCTGCGCTTGGGCAGGCACAAGCTGTTGCTTTGCTCCTGACTGCCGGCGCGGACGTGCTGGCGACGGAACCTCGTATGGGAGCAACAGCACTTCACAAGGCAGCACAGTCCGGCAGCGCCGACGTCATCGGAATGCTCTTGGACCACGGCGCCTTCATCGATCAGCAGTCGCCCGTTCTCGGTAACACCGCCTTGATGGATGCCGTGCTTCACAAGCACGAATCTGCCGTGCGGGTTTTGCTGTCGCGTCGCGCTCGGACCACGATACGGAACTACTGGCAACAGACCGCGCTCGAAATCGCCAAGCACGACGACCTCCAAGCAATCGTAGCGCTTATTGAGGAGCGGGATGAGGCGGATGAAGAGCACATCGCGGGCTTGTCGATCATCTCATCAGTCAAGGCCGGAAATATGGAGGAGGTGAAGCGATTGATCGCAGATGGCGCGGATTTTGAGGTTAGGGTGCCAATAACCGGGACGTTCGATGACGACTACACGCCTCTCGGTCTCGCAGTTCGCGAAGGCCATGCCGACATAGTGCGCGTATTGCTGGATTCTGGTGCAGATCCTCGCCGTACCATCGGTCTCATGCGTGGTTCGCCACTTCATGACGCTGCCTACTTCGGAAAGGTGGATCACATCGATATTCTGACCTCATCAACAAAGCAGGGGGACACACAGGTTGAGCTCGATGCACAGGGTCCTTACAATGGCCTGACCGCGTTGCACGATGCCGTGTGGCATGGATATGTGGATGCCGTAGCATCCCTGGTACGCGCCGGTGCTCGCCGTGATTTGAAAACCCACTCGGGCCTGACACCCCTAAGCCTCGCTACTCTCTACGGCTACGACCGGATCGTTGAAATCCTGAGCAGCGACACTCAGCAGACCACCTGATCACGCCACATCGGAAATTGCGTTTGTCGCAGCAAGTGCCGCGGCGACGCATGAGGGGCGATGAGCCTAAGCACGAATTCTCTGCCGGGATTGTTAGCAGCTCTTCATTGCGTTCAGCGCGAGGGGGAAGCGTCCTCTCAATCTCAAGCCCGACGTCGCAACCGCGTTGCAAGCGCGGATGTCGCGATGGCAGGAAGCGACAAGGCGAGCAAAAAAGGGAGGCCGATCATTATTGAAGTGTCGTTGTTTGCAACGACCAACGCAGGCAACTGCGCGAATGTGATTATGGCTCCTGCGTACCACAATTTACCGGAAAACCACGCGATTACTCCAGATATGATTACTGATAAAGGATAGGCAGCGTACCAGTACGCGGTGGCATCCCAAGGTTCATTGACGTCGCCTAGATGACAAACGACTTGCCAGAAAAATATGCCAAAGATCAATGTTACGACCGGTGCTGTCCATCGCGGGTTCATCATCATCGGATCAAAGGCACCTTATCGAAATGAGATACTCGGATGATAGGAGACTTCTGTTGCGACGAGAGGACACGCAGCTCCTGACTTTAAACACAAGCTGCTTTAATAGTATTTTCAATTTGGTCAAAGGGGTCGCGAAAGTAAATACCGATCACCGCCCGAAACTGAATCGGGATTTAAGACGAAAACGGCATAGGTTAGTTGCGGATTGATCGCAACCGCCCGCCTCTCTGCTCAATGTTTTGTCGCCCCGCGTCTGGAGGGCGAAGGGATGAGCGAGTTGTGCCGAGAGTTCGACATTTCGCCCATGACCGGTTACAAAATCTTCATTCGCTACAGGCAAGGCGGGTTGGAGGCACTGACGGACCGGTCCCGGCGGCCGGTGCGCTGTGCCAACCGGTTGCCTGATGCAATGAGATTATGATCGTCCCTGCCAAGAACAGCAAGCCACACTGGGATGCCAGGAAGATCAGGGAACTGATGATCAGGAAGCTTTTTGGCGACGTTCGAGTGCAGACGACCAATCATTTGCCGACGGACTATATGTGAAACATCCCCCGCCGGGCGATCGAGACGGCGCTGGGTCCCGCATCGGCCGCCGTTTGCTTCGCCAAGTTCAAAGTGCGGAGGTTGATCGCAGCCCCCCCCCGGGGGCTTTCCCAGCCAACTAGGAAGGATGGCCCGTCATATTCGATGTGAAGCGCGTGATCGATGACAAGGCCGGACCGGCCGCGACCAGCATACTCCCGCTTGGCACGCCTATGGTTGCCTGGCTTGCGGTGGGTGACGATTTTGCAGTTCACGCCCTCCCCTCGTGTTACTGCGCATGATTTGCCAAGGCGATAGTCTTGTTTACCTAGCAGTCATTTATCGGAACCAATAAAACGCCTGCATTGCCTGTTGTGCGGGTCACCTCTTCGAGGCTTTGCGGGTATGGCTACCGGGTTTCGACATGTCTGATTGAGCGTCAGCCAGCGCTGTTTCCAGCCACAGGGGTTGCGTCGGTCGTCAGCCGGTATTCCGACATTTCTGCGCGCGTGAGATAATAGAGCTGGTTCGGCGGGGTCTCCAGGGCATGGATCCACAAACCCGCGCCGATCCCCATTTCATCGAGATGTCGCGCGACACGCGCGGTGGTCGCCTGAGCACTGGACATCGCTTGCTCCGGTGACGGGCGGTCGATGCCGGCATTGAACACCTGATGTACGCCCACCACGGCATCTTTTTCGGCTGATCGTGTCGCGCCACCGGCAAACACAATTGGGCAGGAGGAGGCGCAGAGCGCCTTTTCCGCAACCTTCGTGGCGATATTCCTCTCCCGGATCAGCTTGGACATCGCAATGGCGTCATCGACCGAACCTCCCGGTGAGTTCAAAGAGACCAATTTGATATACTCGCCACGGGCCTCGACCTCGCTGGCAAAACGGCCGGCTGCGCCGGGTTCGATGGTGCCTTCGGCAACGAGTACGCCACCCGAGACAAGATTGAATGTCATCGGCTTGCGCAAAACTTCCTCCGGACTCGAGGGTTGGACTGGCGGCGCGCCAGGCGCCTCTGGCACGGTCGTCGGCGGGAGAAAGATCGGCACATCCGGCAATGTTTCAAGACCCGGTCGTGCCGCTTCGGCCGTGCTGATCTCCCGGATGTCGATTACCAGAAAGACGGCCGCAGCCGCGAGCAGCAAATAGAAGGCGCCGCGCATCAGCACGCCGTCGTCCATGTTGATCAAGGCCTTTAGCGCGGATGCCGCTTTCACGTCGCGGGACCTTTGCGCGGCGTTTTGTTGATACCGAGACTCGTGATGTTGTTGGCCTCCGTGTCGTCCTTGGCTTCGGCAATGGCATCTTCTGTGGCCTGCACTTCGGTGGCTGACATGGCTTCCGCGGCAATGGCCTTCTGTATCGCCAGCGTCTGCATCAGTTCTGCCACGGTGATCCGTTCGGCGAACGGCATGGTCTCTTCCTGCCTGCGGATTGCACCATTCACCACGGCCAGAATGAACACCAGGACACCTGGCAACAGGTCGATGGAAATTGCCCCTGCCCATGCGGGAATGAAGTCGGAAGCATAACGCAGAACGGCTTCGGCAGACGATAGCGGCACAAAACGCCGCTCGGCCACGGGAGCACGCGAGAGAATTTCGTCGGCGGCGTCGGACAGCACCTTGGATTGCGCCGCAACCGAGGTGCGGATGGTTTCCATCACTCGGTCCTGACGGGTGATCAGATCCTGTTCGCCACCGTCCGGGATCGGAGCGATGAAGCCAAGCGAAAGATCGTCGGCCGCACGGCGGATGGAGGGAGCGATCGAGGTTTGTCCCAACGAGGTAATGACGCCGGTCAGGGCCACGACTTCCGACGAGAACTTGTCTGCGCGTGGCTCCACGACGCCGGGTGCAGAGACGAGACCACGCATGGTCTCGAGGCGTTTCTGGCCTTCGTTGAACAGGCTGGTAACCTGCTCACGCGAGGCATTGATGCCGTTTTCCAGTTCGTTCAGTTGCGACGACATCTGCGACAGCAGTGAAACAACGCTGCCGGAACCGGTAGTGCCGGTCAGCGCGCCGGACTGTCGTTCGGATGCCGCAAGCTGGGTGAAACGCTCCTTGGCGCGTTGAATGTCCGGCAACAGGCTCTGTGCGGCCAGCGCATTCTGGTGCGCCTGATCCAGATCTTCTGTGTAATCCTCGACCGTTTCCGCAAGATGCTGTTCAAGTGCCGCCGATCCTGCGAGCGCAGCGGCATTCAACCAGCTCGACATCGCCAGGATCATCACGCAGCCAACGGCCATCACCGCCAGCATGGCGGTGCGGCTGGAACGGCTGGTGACGTGCGGATAAAACCGCGCCATGTAGGACCAGAAGGCATAGATACCGACGGATACCGACGCGGAGTAGATGATGGCGGCAAAAAAGACCGCCGTCGGCGATCCGTCCAGAATGCTGCGCACACCCAGATAGGTGTAGACGCCGGAAGCGAGTGCGAGAACGGCAAGGGCGAAACGTGTCATCGTTTCGACCGCCGCCAGGCTTTCCTTTAAGCGATGCGATGCGCCAAGCGCCATGGGCGATCTCCGGAAGAGGAATGTATTCCTTAACCGTGCCTCAAAATTCGGCTAATTCAAGGCTGCCAAAACATGAGGCTCCCGCAGTGCACCATGGCTGATCAACTTTTGGTTATTCCTGCGTGAAAGCAGCCGCAGTATGCGCTTTCTGATGCGAAAGCACAGGCGGGCAAAATTGAGCCGCCCGCCTTCAGGCGATATCGAAGCGCTGGCGACCAAACGGAGCCCCGTGTTTTCACGTAAAGCGCATACACCGCCGATACATTTTCGTCATCGGCATACAGTTTCACGTGCGGCCCTCCGTGAATTAATCTTAGTAAATTTGCTGAAGTCATGGTCGCAAGGGACGAGTGAATCCTGGAAGTCTCCGACCCTGTCGGCATCTCGCTCAGGCCCGCGGTCTGTTCAACAGATGTGTTTGAGCGTCATCGGGAGGGTCGCGACCGTCCCGATGAAGCTAAATCGTTTATTGCTTTTTTGCGGAGACGGACTTGGCGGCTTGGTCAATGGTGTCGGAGATGACCGCTGGTTGCGTCATGAACAGGGCATGGCTTGCCGACACCTTGGTAACTTTCGCATTGATGCGGTCTGCCATGTGAATCAGCATTGCCTGGTCGAAGGCTTTGTCCTCGGTGGCAATAACAGCCCAACTGGGCTTGGTGCGCCAAGCGGCATTTTCGAGCTTCGTGGCGAACGCCGACATGTTGATCGGAACCTGAGAAGAGCTCATGAACGCGGCTTCTGCATCGCTGACATCGTGCGCGAAACCGGCCTTGAACTTCGCCGGGCTGACATAGCCAAAACCATCCTTTGTCGTCTCGATGACGAATTCCGATGCGGGCGCAAATCCTTCGTATTGCTGGGCCGTACTTTCACCCGCATCCGGGGAGAGAGCAGAGACATAGACGAGGCCTGCAACCTTCTCATCGATGCCAGCTTCAGTGATGACAGTTCCACCCCAGGAATGTCCGACGAGAATGGCCGGACCATCTTGCCGCTCGAGCGCACGCTTGGTGGCGGCAACATCGTCTGCAAGGGACGTCAACGGATTCTGCACGATGGTGACGCGGTAGCCACGTTTGGTCAGATTGTCGTAAACACCCTTCCATCCGGAACCGTCGGCAAAAGCACCGTGAACCAGAACGACGTTTCTGACGGATTGATCTTTGGGAATGATGTCGGCGGCATTCGCTGCCGGCAGTGCAACCGACAGTGAGGCTGCAGCTGCGATCGCGGAAATTGTGGTGATGGACTTGCGTGTCATGACTTTCTCCTTTTTTTAATTACGATAACTATTATCGCGATATCTATTAAGTTTCACATCTGGATAACCGCGTCAACATAATTCTTATCGCGATATTGGTTTTCGTGATAAGTTCGATTATATGGATGTCTACAGGAGTTCAAAATGACCCAACGCCATAACGATCCCCCGCCTCTGCACGACCAATTGTGCTATGCGATCTACACCGCCGGCATCGCAATCCAGCGCGCATACAAGCCCCTTCTCGATGAGCTTGGGCTGACTTATCCGCAATATCTCGTCCTGAACGTTCTCTGGGCGGAAGACGAACAAACGGTGGTTTCTATCGCCGACAAACTAGCTCTTGAGTCCAGCACGTTGACACCGCTTCTGAAGCGCCTTGAAACCGCCGGACACTTACGTCGGACGCGCAACGTGAACAACGAACGGCAGGTACTGGTTGGGCTGACAGATCTGGGTCGTGCCTTGCAGCATAAGGCAGGTAGCCTCAGCGACACCTTGCTTGCAGCCTCGACGCAGACACCACCGGAACTCGCTGCGTTGAATCGCGACGTGCGGCATTTGCGTGATGCGATCTACTCCCAGATTGGCGGATGGGACGCACCCGCCTGACCTGCGATGGCGTGTGGTGGCCAAATGCTCAAGCGGTTGGCACGGTCCCGCCGTCAATCACGTGCTCGGTTCCGGTAATCGACGCGGCTCGATCCGATGCAAGGAATGCAATCAGATCGGCGACCTCTTCTGGTTTGGCCGGGCGTCCGAGCGGTATGCCGCCGAGGGAGTTCATGATCACCTGCACTGCGGCTTGATACTCGATGCCGGCTTCCTTGGCGATGCGCAGGGCAAGACCATTGGCACCCGGATCGGCGATCCAACCCGGAGAGACCCGCACCACCCGGACGCCCTTCGGAGAAACCTCCTTGGAGATGCTCTTGCTGTAAGTGTTGAGAGCTCCCTTGGCCGAAGCATAGCCGGTCGTCGCCTCGGGTAGCGGAAGGTTTCTCTGGATCGACGTAACGTGGATGACGACACCGCTTCCCTGAGCGATCATCCCGGGAATGAGAGCGCGATCCAGTCTGACTGCCGGGAAGAAGTTGAGGTTGAACTCTTTCTCCCATTCGGCGTCGGTGAGCGCGGCGAAGCCGCCTGACGGGGCCGAAGAGCCGCCCAGCACGTTCACGAGGATGTCGAGACCGCCGAGTTCTCGCTGTACCGCATCAACGACGGCCTTAACCCCCGTCGGGGTGGTCAGATCGGCTTCGACAAACGCCGCTCCGGAGAAGTCGGCGGGCTTCTTACGAGCGGTGGTCAATACGCTGGCGCCGAGCTCATTGAACAGTGCCACGGTTGCAGCGCCGGCGCCCGAGGTCCCGCCGGTGATCAGAGCGCGACGGCCCTGCAAGGTGAGAAACTGTGTCATACGGTGATCTCCAGTTCGGCGACCTTGTCGTTCGCGAGGACGAAGAAGAAGCGCAGATTGATCGGGCTGCCCGGGAAATCGCCGACGGCATGGGCCGTTACCTGGGATTTCCCATTTTCGGTGGCAATGAAGAAGGGTTCGACCGTGTAGCTGTATTGCTGAGCTTCATCAGCCATCCATGCGCGGATGGCATCACGGCCTCGGTGCGTGAGGCCTTTATCTTTCACGATGCCGTTCTCGGTGAATGTTGCAGCGATCGCATCCGGGCTGCCTGTCCGGTCGGCCTCGAAATACGCTTTGATGGCCATGGGAAGTTTGATCGTCATTGGTTCCTCCAATTTTAATTCCAACCTCTGCCAGTTGAGGGCGTCGCCCCTTATGGGGTCGGTGTAAGCAGTCTAAGGCGAGTTGCTTGACACGATAACTGGGATAAAAGAGGATGAGGAATTGCGAAAAGAGGGATAATGACACGCTCTGTACTTGTCGATTTAGACGCCGTTCTCAGCATCGCGCGCTTGGGCTCGTTTCGAGCCGCCGCGCTCGAGCTCGGCATGTCCACGACCGCATTGAGCAATGCCATCGCAAAGCTTGAGCAGCGCCTGGGCGTGCGCCTGTTCAACCGTACAACGCGTAGCGTTTCACTTACCGATGCGGGAAAGACATTTGTCGAACGGGTCGGGCCGGCTATGACGGACATCCACGACGCTATGCTCACGGTCCAATCGCTCCAGGAAACTCCGACGGGCACTTTGCGGATCAATGCTTTCGCGACAGCAGCCCGAGAGGTAATCGAACCGCTCATATTGTCGTTCATGCAACGCTACCCTCAGGTGCATATCGATCTGGTCACGGAGGGACGGATCGTTGACATTGTTGCGGCGGGGTTCGACCTGGGCTTGAGGCCGGCCGATCTAGTGCCGACCGACATGATCGCTGTGCCACTCGGTACCAAGCGCAGCAACGCCGTTGTCGCATCACCCGAGTTCCTGCGCACTCATGGCCGCCCAACGGTGCCAGCCGACCTATATCGGTTTCGCTGCATCCGTGCGCGCCTGCCCAACAACGCCTTGTTTCGGTGGAAATTTGAAAAGGATGGGAACGCTGTCCAGATCGATGTGCAAGGCTCAATAACTCTCGACGAGTCAAGCCTTGTCAGGATAGCGGCGCAAAATGGAGTGGGCCTGGGATACATTATGGAGGCAGATGTGCGCGACGACATTGCGACCGGTCGACTGGTGCGCGTTCTAGAGGATTGGACGCCCTCCCTAGCACCGCTCGCGCTGTATTACGCTGGTAGAAAGAACCCACCGGCTGCCTTTAGCGCGTTCATTCAGGCGGCGCGCGAATTTGCGAAGGGGCAATTACCCAGTGCTTAGATCAACGTCTTCTCGACATGAAGATACGTACCCAAGATACTTTTACGTCATCCGTCTTGCTGGGAAGAACAGTCCGGAAAATGACTGCTATCCGGCCAAGGACAGGGACCTGCATCCTATGCACGTAGACACTCGCTGAGATTTAAGGTGTTCGGAAAATCAAATGGCAGGAAATGGCCAAATCAAGAGGCGCAGTTACCGCCTTGAAGGAATCGATCCCACGGCGGTGAATATAATTCTGCTCGACAAACAGATATGTAACTCTCATCCCTCCCGACAGAGGCGTGGATTTCAACACCAAATGGTGCTAATGTTAACTCCTCAACTTAAGAGGTCTGGGCATGCGATCTACCATCAATCTCGACGACAACCTTATCGAGAGGGCTAGGTCCCTCACTGGGACGAAGGCAGCCCAGTGATACTGGTAGACACCTCAATCTGGATAGATCACTCCCGCCACGGAGATGCAGAGCTACGAAAAATTTTCGAAGACGACCAACTGTTTGCCACCTGTCGTGATCGGAGAACTCGCGCTTGGCAACCTACAGGACCGTCATGCCGTAGTAGCGTGTCTAGCCGCGCAGCCCGAAGCATTGATCGCCTCTCACGACGAGGTGATGACTGTAATTGACCGACACTCAATCTTCAGCACGGGGATCAGACATACGGACGTGCATTTGCGACCGTCCGCGTTAATCGACCATCGAGCACTCTTGTGGACCAGAGATAAGCGCCTTACAGCGGCGACGAAAAAGACGGGCGCCACACTTCATGTACCAATCGACACACCGACCTAGCACAGTGTCAAACCGTATTGAAATTCAGTATAACGCCTGCACTGGATCAGAACCAACGCCCCTCTTGTTAAAACGCCATCAGAGTAAAAGAACTCACCAGAGCTGAAGCCTACATATTGAGTTATTCTCTTGGACTATCACGGTGAGCTCTGCAGCGATCCGAAATCGATTGTACACTGCATGGACTGAGGTGCCACCCGCGCTCGCAGTGAAAATACGTCATAACGAGCGGAGATTTGCATGGAACAATCGCCGGAAACCAGATCAGCTCTAGGTGAGAAACCCACGAGGAATGACATCTCCGGTGCATCCAATCGTTTTTTTGAGGAGCCGATCTGCCGCAACTGCGGTGAGCCCCTGCGTGATAAATATTGTCATGTTTGCGGACAGAAGAAAGCACAGAGGCTGAACTCTTCACACCTGCGCGACGAGGTTTGGGAGAAGCTTCGATGGTTTGAAGCCGACATGGCGAAATCTGCCTTTCGCGTCGTCACGAAGCCTGGCGCCGTTGCCCGTGAGTATGTTCTTGGTCAGCGGAAGAGCCACACGCATCCACTCAAACTGCTTCTCGCAGCGATTGTCGTGCTGCTGTTGGTAATTGCGCAGGTTGACTACCTCGGCAGCCAGGACGAGCGGCTCAGCAAAGCAGTGGCATTGGTGCAATCATGGTCAAAATGGTCGTTCTCACTTGGCATCTTGGCAATATTGGTTGCATCAAACATCGCTTTCTGGGCGCGGCAGGGGTTCAATTTTATTGAACACCTAGTCCTGGCGACGTATGCGCATTTCGTCATTATCGTTGCCAACACCATCAATCTGTCACCGCTACTGCTCGATTCCACCGCAGAAATTGTCAAGTCTCACCGTTTCTACACCGGCTATTATATGCCCTTTGTGGAAATCGGGATCGTATTTTTCGCTTTCGGACAGTTTTTCGCCATTGATTGGCGACAACAATGGTGGTGGCCCGCGATCGGAGCGGGCCTGTTCTACTTGTCGAAGGAGGGTCTCTTCTATCTTTATGCACGCGCCGTAATTCGTATCGTTATCGCGCAACTTTCCTGACTGAAGCGAAGACATGAAAGGAAGACACCATGAGAGCCTTATTTCTGTGCGCGAGCGTGGCCGCGGGATCTATCCTGACACAGGGTGCATCTGCTGCGAATTCTACGAGTTTCTGGCCAACGCAGAGCGATAAGGCGATATGCGACTCCATGTTCTCGAAACTGGATGAAGCTGAACGAGGCACGCTTATTGCGCAGGCCCAGCCTCCGACATCCTCCGAAGATAAAGAGGCGAAAAAGGACAATGCGGACGCGAGCAAAGTCGACGAAAATGAACTGACCACGCAGCTTTCCGAAATGCTGCAAGCCTGTTCCTATGATGGTAAGGCATTAAAGGTCGATGCGAGGACATTCAAGGCCTCCACCGAGGCGAACGGGACCGCCGCTGTCTCCCGGATCATGCGCTATACCGGCCTGCCACAGAACTTCACAATCACGGAAAGCGCAGTGCCGAATGCTGCCGCACTGATCGTCATGGGTAAGGACGGCGTTCCGAAGCGGGTCATTGCCTACAACCGGCAGTTCATGCAGGAGGTTGCGCGCACCACGGGAGACCACGACTGGAGCGGAACCTCAATCCTTGCGCATGAAATCGGCCACCATCTTTCCGGCCACACGCTTTTGCCGGGCGGCAGCAAGCCGCCGATAGAATTGGAAGCCGACAAGTTCTCAGGCTTCGTTCTCTTCAAGATGGGGGCCACTTTGCCGCAGGCGGAGAAGGCGATTGCCACTCTGGTCCCGCGGGCCGATGGGCCAACCCACCCCGGACGCAAGAGACGGCTTGATGCCGTCAAGGCAGGCTGGGCACAATCCTGCGAACAGCAACAAGAAAACTGCGATGGTGATCTAGCCGTCGCTTTAGCGGAGCCCCCTGCACGACATGTCGAACAGAGCGTGCCGGAGGCGCCAACCGTTGCTGAAGTTCCGGCAATCGCATCCAATCACCCCGATACGGCCCGGATGCCTGATATTCCGGGTCCGTTGGATGACATGTCATCGTTGAACCCCAGTGGCGGCTCCAAGACCATCGGCCCCGCTGCCATTGACCGTTTGCCCAAGCTCTCAGCCGAAGCAATGCCATCAAAATTCGACCGTTTTGTCTATGACGAGGTAGGCGTGTTCGACCCGCTTGTACGCGACAAATTGCAAACGATCGCCTTTCAGTTCGCGGCGGCCGCCGATGTCGAGGTGGTCACCGTTGCAGTCAGGGACCTGCAAGGTCGGGATCCTGACCAGTATGCGCTGGACTTCATGCGACAAATGCGGGTCGGAAAGCTGGATGTAGGCAACGGCGCCGTTCTGGTGGTCGCTCCGGACATAAAACAAGTTGGCGTGGCTCTGGGGCCTGGCCTGCAGGTTCTTTTCGAAAACGACGACTCGCCAAGGCGCCGATTACAAAGCTTTGTTGATCAGATATCTCAAAGGGTATCTGCACAAAGGATTAGTTCGACACTTGCGGGCGCGGCCTACCGCGTGATGAACCAATCAAAGCCACTCGAGTGGTCTGTGCGCTATCCGACTTTTGCAGATTATGATGCAGCGAAACGGAGAAACCAGGCCGACCATGCGAGCGGCACGATACCGTTCGACCCGGCTAGGGACGCAGTCTTCCAAAAGCTTCTACGGTTCGAGGCGAAGATCGTTTCCAAATCACCTGATATGAGCGACCGTAACTTGGCGGTCAACGAACCACGCTCTCGCTTTATCGGTCCTGCTATGCAGGTGCGGACGCCGGACGGCAAAGATGTGGTGCTCTATGTCAGCGACGCCGTTCCGACACTTATGCCGGTGCCGTTGGAAGAAGGAAAACATTACGCCTTCATCGCACGTGATACGATCCTCAGAACGGGTGCGCCACAACTCGACCTGATCAGCTATGATCTGTTGCAGTAGATAACGAACAGGGGCGTGGACGTTCGTGCTGACCGGTTCGAACGCCTGGCCTTTCGATCCAAATGGTAACGGTATCCGCGTCAACGTCATCTCGCTTGGCGCAACTCCTCATTGTCTCTGTCGTCATGTCTGCCATCCTTCCAAGCGAGTAGATTGAACGCAACAATCTTCAAACAAGAATTCTCGCTTGGGTAAGGCGGAAACCAATCCAACTATCCAATCCGTCTTAAATCGTCAGCCGTGTAATCATGCTTTATTGGAGCCTTTAAAGACGTAAGTGTTCTCGGCGGAAAATTCTGGACTGAAAATCTCGTCGAGCAAATTCAAGACACGTTGCACACCAGGGTTGGCGCAGCGGTAGTAAATGGTTTGGGCGTCTCTCCGGGTGTTTACTAAGCCGTCGGACCGCAGTTTCGCCAGATGCTGAGAAACAGCGGATTGGCTCATGCCTATCTTTGAGCAAAGCTCGCCGACAGACATTTCATTTTTTGAGAGGGTCGAAAGCAGTTCGAGGCGCACAGCATTTGAAAGGTTGTTCAGCAATCGTGCTTTTGAAGCATTTGAGTACATTCCATCGGGCTCCATAGCGAGGCACTCTGTGCACCGAGCGATAAACTGGAATAGAAAAAACCAACTTGGTAAGTCTCTCCAGACAAACTAGCGCTATTTCAGCAATATTGAATACCACAAATTGAGATGTAAATGCGAGTTCGTCAACCACAAATTCGCCTGTGAAAATCGTTCCCCCCTGTTTGAGGGGGTATTTTCCACGCGAATCGTTGAGTATTAGCCAACATTAGATGAGACTTAGACATGGGACTTTTATCGATGAGGCATAAGCTCTTTTCCGTAACGAACGGAGGGTTCTACACGTGGGACATCGTGGAAAATAAGTTTTGGGCGGACAGGCGTTATTCAGAGATCATGAATGTTGATTATTCGGAGGTTGATCGCGGGCTTCCCGCGGAGAGTTTCCTTGAGACCGTCTATCCGGATGATCGAGCAGGTGTCATTGAACGGATGAAAATGACAGTCATTGACAGGCAGCCGTTCGACATTGCTTATCGCGTAAAGCGGGGTAACACGTTTGTCCTCGTGAAAGATTATGGCCAGTGCATGAGATCGATTGGTGGTTATGCTACTCTTTTCACAGGGATCGTCTTCGAAACATTAGAAGCAAAATCGAGCGCATCGGCAAGCAACTCAAACCATCAGCGCCCCTAGCCTCTCCCATCAACATGCTGAGCTTCAAAGATACTCCAACTGGCTCTCAGAGAGACCGAGGGCGATCCTTCCGCCATCGGCGCTGCGCTGCTGCCGCTAAGAGTGCGCTATTTCACCTGATCCCGGGCATTAGACATGTTTGCGGCTGAGTATCTTTTTCCACACGGGCGCAATCAAAGTGCCCATGGCAGCGACGGCAACGGAACCGATCATGATGGCGAGCACAGCCTGCTGGGCAGATGTCGCGAGCCAACCGACGACGGACGGAGCGAATGAGATGGCAGAAACGACCGCAGCGGAAACATCGTTGATGAGGTGTTCGGGACCAGAATAACTAAGCTGGGCAAGCCCGTGCACCAAGATACTGCCTCCGACCCACAGCATCGCCGCAGTGCCGGCGGCTGCAAGCACTTTGAGGAAGATAGGCATGCCGTAGACGAGACCGCGACCGATGACCTGAAGGACCGACGATGAGGTCTTGGCCATCGCAATGCCAACGTCATCTGCCTTAACGATAAGCGCGACGAAACCGTAAACGGCAAGCGTGATCAGAATACCAACGGCGGCGAGCACGAAGCCCTGCATATAGACACTGGACTGCGAAACATCGGCCAGCGTTAGCGCCATGATTTCCGCTGAAAGGATGAAATCGGTGCGAACCGCGCCGCTGACCTTCTGGTTTTCAAGAGCGACCGGATCGAGCTCTTCACCCAGAACCTGCTTTTCGTGACCGTGCGCAGCATGCGGGAAGAAAACCGCATAGAGCTTTTCGGCCCCTTCGTAGCATAGGTAGACCCCACCGACCATGAGCAGCGGTGTAATGACCCACGGCGCAAAATAGCCGAGAAGGAGCGCGGCCGGCAGAAGAAACACAAGTTTGTTCTTCAACGAACCCAATGCAATGCGGGCAATGATCGGCAGTTCACGGGCGGGACTGAGGCCGACCACATATCGCGGCGTGACGGCAGCATCATCAATGACGACACCTGCTGCTTTACCAGTGGCCTTGGCCGTTTGCGCCGCAACGTCATCGAGTGACGCAGCAGCCAGCTTTGCAATTGCCGCGACATCATCGAGAAGCGCTATGAGACCTGTTGCCATGAAAAATGCAGCCTTTGTATTTTGAAATAAATAAACATGAATTCGCATCCATCACGGAACGAAGACAGAGATCGCCTTTTCCCTGATATGAAACGTCACGGGTGTATTGGTCTTTAACTCGCCGTCGAGATTGACTGCGCGCGGCTTGCTGGTGCGAATCGTTAGATGCTTTGTCGAGAACGACCGGACATCGCTCCAGTCGCCATGCGTACCCTTGCGCAAGCTTGGCAAAAGCGCCAGCAGCCTCCACCAATGGTCGACCTCGAGACTGTAGAAATCCAACATGCCGTCTGTCGCAGTGGCATCCGAATGCACGGTCATGCCACCACCATAAAAGCGCCCATTACCGACAGCCACCTGCAAGGTTCGCAGTTCTTCAGTCTGACCGTCATGCTCGAGCGTTGCGGTGAACAGCCGTGAACTGGCGAGCAACCGGGCAGCGACAATGCCGTAACCCAGTTTGCCCCAACGCTTCTTGGCTTTCTCAGTCAGCGACGTTGCCAGATCGGCACTGAAGCCGACACTTGCCACATTGAAGAATGGATGCCCGTTCGCTTCGCCGAGGTCGATCCTAGTCGTGTTGCCTTTAGCGATGACATCCACCGCCTGAGCAAGATCGAGCGGCAGGCCAATGGTGCGTGCGAAATCATTTGCCGTTCCAAGCGGAAGAACACCCAAGGGAAGCCCCGCTTTTAAAAGTCCCCTCGCCGCCCCGTTCAGGCTACCGTCACCACCGCCGACGATGACACGATCTACCAAGCCAATATGCTCTTCTATCGCCTGGGACGTCGTACCCGTATAATCGGCGGGTAGCTCGGTGAAACGGATTTCAGCTTCCTGCAGCAACCGTCGCACCTCGGGCAGACTGTCTTTTCCTCTGCGGGAATTCGGGTTGACCAGCAACAAGGCTGCTTGTGACGTCATACTCTCAGTTTCTGCGCGCGTTTGCGAAGGTTAGAATAATAGCTGGTTGTTCACTTTCAAACAATCGACCGCTTTTTATATATGCACTGCAGCATCCGTCTTCAATGGCATGCTTGGGCGGCACACTCGCCATGTGCATTTACGGAAAAGAAGACAAGATTGACGGTTTCCACGTCTCGATTTTTTTTCACGATTCCGGCTCTTAATCCGCCTTAGTTCGACGTAAAGGCAAGTGGAAGGAAGCACGCTCTACTGTCCAGTCACCAAGCAACGGGGCGTCATCGGCCCTACATATCCGGCTCAAGGCCTTAAACCTGTTCTCGAAGAGAACCAGATGACAGTTATCGCCTCATATGTGTACCGCGCGGGCGACGGGCAGCGGACGTTCCCTTGAACGATCAGCCTTTTGAGACGGACGGCAAGGCACTCGCCTGAAGGGTAGTCAAGTCCCAAAAGTCGAGATTTATGGCGAACAGCCACGGAGTACGGACAGCCTCATCTGCGGGTCGACTTTTCTTATTACGGGCAGCTGTGGGCGTGATCTGATCCGCAACAATCACCATCATCACAGCTAAATTTAAGGTTCGACAGAGGCGATCTTTATGCTTGCAAAATCTCTCAACCGGCATCATGAGCGATGAAGCCGGGGACCTGTTCTTCAAAGAACTTAGAGAAGGAAGCAATTCGGGGCGGCAGCGCTTGATAGGGTGGATAATAAAGCGTCAGCCACAGGTCCGTTGGTTTCCATCCGGGTAAAATATGGACGAGTTTTCCAGACCGCAGATGTTCCGCAACATGAAACGTCGGAAGCAATGCCACGCCATTGCCGTCTGCCGCCATTTTCGCCAGCACCTCGCCACTATTGGCGCTGAACGTTCTGCCCGCTGAGATGCTGGCGCTTCCGCTGCCATCGGAGAGTATCCAGTTCTCCCGCCTGCTTTCGCCGCTATAGGCAAGGCAGTCGTCGGGCGTCAGTTCGCTCGGATGCTGCATATCCGCAAATCGACTGCCCGGAGCAGCGACCAGAATGCGCTTCACCACGCTGATTTTACGCCAAATCGTGAACTTGTCCGATGGTGCTGCCGAAATACGGATCGCCAGATCGTAATCGTCATCGATGATGTTAACCAGACCATCGCCGAGGGACACTTCGAAGCTGATCTTTGGATAGCGCTTCTGGAACCCTGACAGAATAGGCGGCAGGACCTGCTGGCCGAACCACGTGGGCGCGCTGATGCGCAGGCGGCCATGGTCGGCCTTGTGGGTGTTCATCACGTCTTTTCGGGCGTTCTCCAACGCCTCAAAGGCGGGCTGTATCTGTGCCGCGTAGATTGCCCCGTCGGTCGTCAGAGATACCTGCCGGGTCGTGCGCACGAAGAGTTGCACGCCGAGATCGTCCTCAAGTGCCGCAATGGCGCGCGTCACAGCCGCTGGCGTCATATCCAGTTCCCGCGCGACCTGAGCGAAGTTGCGCTTTTCCGCAGCCATCAAAAAGGTTCGCAGCGCCTTGTAGTCGTTCATCGATTATTTCACCCAAAGCAATTCATTGATAATTATTATTGCAATTCCGGCGCGTGATCAACTGGCTTAGATTTCAAATCACACCAGACAGCGACCTCAGAAAAGGAAGGCCACCAGCACGATGTCACTTTCAGACAATCGGTCGGCATAACCTTCAAGACTTAACGCCGCCCCTCCTCCATTCCCTTAGTCAACACATCAAAGGAAAGACGACATGTCCAACAAGCTTCAGGTTCTAACGCCCCAGAACAGCCAGATCATCTTCATCGACCAGCAGCCACAGATGGCCTTTGGCGTGCAGTCCATCGACCGGCAGGTATTGAAGAACAATGTCGTCGGCCTTGCCAAGGCGGCCAGGATTTTCAACATTCCGACGACGATCACCACTGTTGAAACCGACAGCTTCTCGGGCAACACTTTCCCTGAACTGCTAGCCGTCGTGCCAGACAATGACATTCTCGAACGCACCTCGATGAATTCCTGGGATGACCAGAACGTACGCGATGCGCTCGCCAAGAATGCAGCTGACGGTCGCAAGAAGATCGTCGTCGCCGGTCTGTGGACCGAAGTCTGCAACACGACTTTCGCACTCTCCTGCATGAACGACACCGATTATGAAATTTATATGGTTGCCGACGCCTCCGGCGGCACCTCTATGGATGCGCACAAATATGCCATGGACCGCATGGTTCAGGCCGGTGTCGTCCCCGTTACATGGCAGCAGGTTCTTCTGGAATGGCAGCGTGATTGGGCTCGCAAGGAAACCTACGATGCCGTCACCTCCCTGGTGAAGGAGCATTCCGGCGCTTACGGCATGGGCATCGACTATGCCGTCACCCACGTTCACGGCGGCACTGAGCGCGTCAGCCATGGCAAGCGCATCGGCCCGAACCCAGCCGCCATCTGATTTGAAGCAGCCCCGCCTGAATTGTCGGGCGGGGCAATCATTTTGGAAAAGGAACGCATCGATGAAAATCTACCTGCTCTCGCTTGCCGTCGGCCTTCTGGTTGGGGTTATTTACGGCCTTCTCAATGTCCGATCGCCCGCCCCGCCCGTCATCGCTCTCGTCGGTCTTCTGGGCATTCTCGTTGGCGAACAGATCGTGCCGCTCGCAAAGACGATCTGGAACAAGGAGCCGGCAGCGGTCTCGTGGCTCAACCACGTCAAGCCGCACATGTTCGGCCATATGCCCAAGGGCGGGCAGGCTACTGCCGATCTTGCCGCCTCCAGACAAGACGCTCCCGAAGGTAAAGGCTGATGACGACGCGCCGCACGTTCCTTGGTGCGGCTTCCAGCCTCGCCTTGTCCAATCTCTTCTCGTCGGCCAAAGCCGCGGATCCAAACAAGACCGGAGCAGACACCATGCATCCCGATATCATCCTTCACAATGGCCGCGTTACGACGCTTGATCGCGCCAACCCCAATGCGACGGCTATTGCCATCAAAGACAGCCTTTTTTCCGAAGTGGGCAGCGATGGCGATGTCATGGCACTTGCCGGACCGGAAACGAAGATCATCAATCTCAAAGGTAAGCGCGTTCTGCCCGGCCTGATCGACAACCATACCCACGTCGTGCGTGGTGGGTTGAATTTCAACATGGAACTGCGCTGGGACGGCGTCCGCTCGCTGGCCGATGCCATGGATATGCTCAAACGGCAGGTGGCGATAACACCCGCCCCGCAGTGGGTGCGTGTCGTCGGCGGTTTCACCGAGCACCAGTTTGCAGAAAAACGCCTGCCGACAATCGAAGAAATCAACGCTGTCGCGCCTGATACGCCCGTCTTCCTGCTGCACCTCTATGACAGAGCGCTTCTGAATGGCGCGGCCCTTCGTGCAGTTGGCTACACCAAGGATACACCTGAACCGCATGGTGGTGAGATTACGCGCGATCTCAATGGCAATCCAACTGGGTTGCTGCTGGCCAAGCCAAACGCCGCCATTCTCTATTCCACCCTTGCCAAGGGCCCGAAACTGCCGCTGGATTATCAGGTCAATTCGACCCGTCATTTCATGCGGGAACTGAACCGATTGGGCGTTACCGGCGTGATCGATGCCGGTGGCGGTTTTCAGAACTACCCGGACGATTACGAAGTCATCCAAAAGCTTTCCGACGAAAACCAGATGACGGTTCGTCTCGCATACAACCTGTTCACGCAAAAGCCGAAGGAAGAAAAAGAAGACTTTCTCAAATGGACGCAGTCGGTCAAATACAAGCAGGGCAATGATTACTTCCGGCACAATGGCGCTGGCGAGATGCTCGTCTTTTCCGCCGCCGATTTCGAGGACTTCCGCCAACCAAGGCCCGAAATGGCGCCGGAAATGGAAGGTGAACTGGAAGAAGTGGTGCGGGTTCTGGCCGAAAACCGCTGGCCATGGCGTCTGCACGCCACCTATGACGAGACGATCACCCGTGCACTCGACGTGTTCGAAAAGGTCAACAAGGATATTCCGCTCGAAGGTCTCAACTGGTTCTTCGACCATGCCGAGACGATTTCAGATCGCTCCATAGACCGCATTGCAGCGCTTGGCGGCGGTATCGCCACCCAGCACCGCATGGCCTATCAGGGCGAATATTTCGTGGAACGCTACGGTCACGGCGTAGCCGAAGCCACTCCGCCCATCGCCAAGATGCTGGAGAAGGGCGTCCATGTTTCAGCCGGTACCGATGCAACCCGCGTCGCCTCCTATAATCCCTGGGTATCGCTATCGTGGATGGTGACGGGAAAGACCGTTGGCGGCATGCAGCTTTATCCACGCGCCAACTGCCTTGACCGTGAAACGGCACTTCGGATGTGGACCGAAAAGGTCACGTGGTTCTCCAACGAGGAGGGCAAGAAGGGCCGCATAGAAAAGGGTCAGTTTGCGGACCTCATCGTGCCGGACAAGGACTTTTTCTCCTGCTCCGAAGACGAAATTTCCTTCCTGACCTCGGATCTCACCATGGTCGGTGGCAAGATCGTCTATGGTTCGGGTGACTTCAAGGCACTGGATGAAAACGACGTGCCGACCGCTATGCCGGACTGGTCTCCCGTTCGAAAGTTCGGCGGTTACGCCGCATGGGGCGAGCCGGAGGGTGCAGGTGCACGTTCCTTGCGGCGCACCGCGATTTCCAACTGCGGCTGCGCCAGCGATTGCGGTGTTCACGGTCACGACCACGCAGGTGCCTGGACGTCGAAACTGCCAATTGCCGATCTCAAGGGCTTCTTTGGCGCGCTGGGTTGCTCGTGCTGGGCGGTGTGATTGTACCTCCTCTGACGGACGGGCCCCATGGCCCGTCCGCATCTCAATATTGTAAAAAACGCAATTAAATCGAAACTATTGATGCAATTGCTGGCAGCAACGTTTCGGCTCAAAATCACTCCATCGCAAGACAACAGCCCGTCAACACGGGCCAACCTGCAGGAGCAGCCATGACCTACCATTCATCTAACACCAACAGACTGAAGACAGCCCTGGCGGGCGTTATAGCAACCCCAGCGGTCCGGACAGTTTCGCTGCTTGCGCTGTGCGCAGCCTATATCCAGGGACCTTTGACCAAGATTGTCGATTTCAATGGTGCCATGGGCGAGATGGACCATTTCGGTCTGCATCCTGCTGCCGTCTTTGCCGTGATCGTCATTGTATTTGAGCTGACAGCGTCTGCCATGGTGATTTCAGGCTTTCTTCGTTGGGCGGGTGCGCTCGCCTTGGCAGGCTTCACTATTGTGGCGACGCTCATCGCTCTGCGCTTCTGGGAAATGGCTCCCGGCATGGATCGCATGATGGCGACCAACGCTTTCTTCGAACATCTTGGCCTTGCCGGAGCATTCGTCTTCGTTGCCGCCTTCGATCTGACCAAAGGAGCGAAGTGATGAGCGTCCGCACATCCTCAAGCGGAAGCTTCGCCCCGCTGCGTCAGCCGGTCTTTGCGGTCCTTTGGGCGGCAACGGTTCTGGGCAACACGGGCAGCTTCATGCGCGATGTCGCCAGTTCCTGGTTGATGACCGATCTTTCCGCAGCACCGGCAGCGGTCGCTCTTGTGCAGGCAGCCGGGACGCTGCCGATCTTCCTCCTGGCGATCCCGGCGGGCGTTCTCTCTGACATTCTCGACCGTCGCAAATTCCTGATCGCCATTCAGCTTCTGCTTGCCAGCGTCAGCATATCGCTGATGACACTGTCCTATATCGGCATGCTGTCCGTCAGCGCCTTGATCGGCCTGACATTTCTGGGCGGCATAGGAGCTGCTCTGATGGGACCGACATGGCAGGCCATCGTGCCGGAACTGGTGCCGCGCGAAGATGTAAAAGGCGCGGTCGCGCTGAACTCGCTGGGTATAAACATCGCCCGCTCGATTGGCCCTGCGGCAGGCGGGCTTCTGCTCGCGGCGTTCGGAGCGGCTGTTACCTATGGCGCTGACGTCGCAAGCTACATTCTCGTCATAGCGGCACTCATCTGGTGGCCACGCGCCAAAAATGCCGATGATGCCCTGTCTGAAAATTTCCTCGGCGCGTTTCGTGCTGGGCTGAGATATACCCGCGCCAGCAAGCCATTGCATGTCGTGCTGTTGCGTGCGGCCATTTTCTTTGCCTTCGCCAGCGCCGTCTGGGCGCTGCTGCCCCTCGTCGCCCGCCAACTTCTTGGCGGTGACGCCAGCTTTTACGGCCTTTTGCTGGGCTCGGTCGGCGCAGGCGCCATTGGTGGCGCGCTGGTCATGCCGAAACTGCGCGAGCATTTTGACTCCAATGGCCTGCTTCTCGGCTCTGCCATCATGACAGCCCTCGTCATGGGCATTCTTTCACTTGCCCCACCGCAGTGGCTGGCCATCATCATCCTGCTGTTTCTTGGAGCATCCTGGATAACCGCACTAACGACGTTGAATGGCGCGGCACAGGCTGTTCTACCCAATTGGGTGAGAGGTCGCGGGCTTGCAGTTTATCTGACGGTCTTCAATGGTGCGATGACGGCGGGCAGCCTTGGTTGGGGCGCGGTGGGCGAAGCCGTGGGCGTACCAGTAACGCTGCTCATCGGAGCGGCAGGATTGCTGGTCGCGGGCTTCATCATGCACCGAGTCAAGCTTCCAGCAGGCGACGCAGATCTGGTTTCGTCCAACCATTGGCCCGAGCCGCTGGTCGCAGAGCCGGTCGCGCATGATCGCGGTCCCGTGTTGATCCTGATCGACTACCATGTCGAGAAGCACAACCGCAGCAAGTTCCTGCATGCGCTGGATGAGATGTCATCCGAACGACGCCGGGACGGAGCCTATGGCTGGGGTGTTACCGAGGACTCTGCCGACCCCGAGAAAATCACCGAATGGTTCATGGTGGAATCATGGGCGGAGCATTTGCGCCAGCACAAGCGCGTGTCCACTGCAGATGCGGATGTTCAGAGCAAGGTCATCGCATTCCATACCGGCCAGGATAAACCAGTGGTTCGGCACCTTCTGACAATCAACAAACCGAGCAGAGCAACATGACCGGATTATTGCAATTATCGAAATTTAATCGACACTTTTGTTGCAATTGCTAGTCGTTCGTTTTCGGCACATTCTCTTCACATAGACAAACGCACTGCACACGAAACCACTTCGAACCAACAAGGAGCCATCATGGCAAACCACAATTTTTCTCTGAGCCGCCGTGATGCACTTCTTGTCGGCGCTGTCATGACTGCGGGAGTGCTACTTACAACCCGCCCGGTCCATGCTGCACCGGCTGCCACAAACCCAAATCCAACCACAGGAGACAAGACAATGGGCTTCGTTAAAACCACAGACGGCACCGACATCTTCTACAAGGACTGGGGTCCGAAGGACGCACAGCCAATCGTGTTCCATCACGGCTGGCCCTTGTCTTCCGACGACTGGGACGCACAGATGCTGTTCTTCCTTGCAAACGGCTACCGCGTAGTTGCCCACGACCGTCGCGGCCATGGTCGCTCAGCGCAAGTCTCCGACGGCCATGATATGGACCATTACGCAGCCGACGCATTCGCCGTTGTCGAAGCACTGGACCTGAAGAACGCCGTTCACATCGGCCACTCGACAGGTGGCGGCGAAGTTGCGCGCTATGTCGCAAAGCACGGCCAGCCTGCCGGTCGCGTTGCGAAGGCCGTGCTGGTATCCGCCGTTCCACCGCTGATGCTGAAGACAGAAGCCAACCCAGAAGGCCTGCCCATGGACGTCTTCGACGGCTTTCGGTCAGCCACTGCTGCCAATCGCGCTCAGTTCTTCCGCGATGTTCCTGCCGGCCCATTCTACGGCTTCAACCGTGAAGGCGCGACCGTTCATGAAGGCGTGATCCAGAATTGGTGGCGTCAGGGCATGATGGGAAGCGCGAAGGCGCATTATGATGGCATCAAGGCGTTTTCGGAAACCGACCAGACGGAAGACCTGAAGGCAATTACGGTGCCCACGCTGGTTCTCCACGGCGAAGACGACCAGATCGTGCCGATTGCGGATGCGGCTCACAAAGCCATCAAACTGCTGAAGAACGGCACCATCAAAACGTACCCCGGCTTCTCGCACGGCATGCTGACCGTGAATGCCGAGGTGCTGAACGCCGAGCTGCTGGCCTTCATCAAGGCTTGATCCAACTCAACATGATGCCGACGGCCAACTGTCGTCGGCATCATCAGCCTAGTGACGATTGCGCGAGCGCCATTCGTCCGGTGTGACACCCACGGAATGCGTGAAATTTTCAATGAAGGTCGCTTGCTCGCTGAAGCCACAGGCATCCGCAACCTGATCGATACTCTCGCCGGTCTTGGTAAGGTAGGCCTTTGCCCTGGCAATCCGGCTCGCCAATAGCCACTCGCTAATGGACTGTCCTGTCGTCTCTTCAAAGCCGGAGGACAGCTCTTCCACCGAAAAGCCGCTGGCAGTGGAGATATCCTCAAGGCCGATGTCGCGGGAAAGATTGGTGTTTATGTAGGTCTTGATCCGCTTTTCCTGCATGGAGGTGAACTGCCCGGAAGCCGAAAGATGTTGGGCAGGAGACCGACCATACTTATGGGCAAGATGCGCGATAAAGGCGAGACCGATGTGGGGAACGAGCGTATCCCTTACCTCATCCGGCATGTCAAACATGGGCATAAGCGCTGCGCCCATATTGCGGATCACTTGGTCATGCAAACCGCGACAGGTCAGGAAATCATCGATCCGAGGCTCGCCTGCTTCCTCGGTCAGTTCGGCAAGATGCGAAAACGGAACGTGGAAGGCGAGAACATCCAGCCGGCCATTGATGGAAATCGCCGCACCCTGTTTCAGACTGACAAGACAGATGGAGGCCTTAGGATAGATCTTGATCGGTTCTATCCGCTTGTCCAACCCAATATCGGAATGCTGGGCATCCTCAAGATAGAGCATGACGAGGAATGCGTTATCAGGCTCTAGAATGACGCGGCTGTTGCCATGCTCATAACATTGCTGAAGATGCACGACGGTGAGCTGGGCATCCCGTAACGGCCTGATGACCAATGCCCTTGCCGCTTTTACACCAAAGCTCGCTGCAATTTTTTCACTGACTGCCAACCATTCACTCACATTCGTATCGTTGTTACATAAACTACGTTGCAGGCCTGATTGCGGATCAACTATCGCAGTTTTCTACACATAATTTGTCACGCTATCTTGTATAAAAGCATTCTCGTAGAGTGGTTACAGTCCGTAAACTGATTGCAGTGCGGGAACACATTTCGATTCGGTCAAAGAGCACCGTTGCTGCAATCAAAAGAGAGGTGGGTTTCATGAGTGCCGGTTCAGACGATAAAGGCCTCCCCGTCCACGGCAAACCCTCCGACAAGTTCGGCTGTACGTTGACGCAACTGTCGATCAACCAAAGCCTGTCATCCTCGAACATAGACATTTTCCGGAAGGCGACAAAGTCCACCGCGCTTGATCAGGTGAAGACATCGGCCAGTGATCAGGGGTTCGTCGTCGGGGTGTCGTTACTCGCCGGTCACGAGCGGAGGATCTTTCACGCAAATCATGCGATCAGCCATGATTTTTCCGAGAACGCGATCTACATCCGCGACCTCTCCGACAATTACAAAGCCGATCTCAGCACGCCTTTCGATTTCATGCTGTTTCAGATTTCGCCCTCATCGCTTGCAAAGATAGCGGAAGATGCGGATGTGAGTGGCGTAACCCTGCTGACGACGGAAACGGCATCCAAAGACATCGTCCTTGCCAACCTAGCCCGCGCCCTGCTTCCCGCGCTTCAGCGTCCAGAAGAGGCAAATGCGTTGTTCGTTGACCAGATGACAACGGCTATCGGCACCTATCTGGTTCAGCGTTACGGCGGGCGACCAGTACCGGCTGTTACACGAACACCGCTGCTCTCACGCGCACACGAACAAATGGCCAAATCCATCCTGCTTGAACATCTTGAAGGTGAAGTCTCAATTGCTGACGTGGCGGAAGCCTGCAACCTGTCACGGGGTTATTTCATCCGTGCTTTCCGTGAATCCACAGGGATGACGCCCTATCAATGGCTCCTTAACCAACGCATCGATCGCGCCCGGCAATTGATCAGAGCGTCCAATGCACCTCTCGCAGAGATCGCAGTGGCTTGCGGATTCGCAGATCAGAGCCACTTCACACGCGTTTTTTCTACCGTGGTCGGGACAACTCCTGGGACTTGGCGACGGAACGTATGACCTAGTCTCCGACAACGTTTCGGCCGGTTAGTTCATCGGTGGAATTTCCATGTTTCAAGCTCGCACAACCCCAAGCAATCAACCGGTTGAGCAATCTCTACAATGTAATAGATTTCCTCGAGAACCATCGAAGATTCTCTGGCCGAAGACGATGCGAACATTCGTGGTGTCAAAGCTTTTGAGCGGAATCGAATAAGCCTTCACCTAGATAATGACGCTGGTGGAGTTCATTAGACTAGCAGCAACTTATTTCTGAAATGAAGCGAATACCGGGTATGCCGACGTTGTGATCGAGATGTAGTTTTCGGCACTTAGCCCCCCCCCCTTGAATCCTGCCGTGCCTTCCTTGAAGATGCGCGCGACTACCTTTTCCTGCCGCTCGTTCAACTGGCGTCGAAACGATCATAGAATTTTGCTTTCTGAATGAAGAAATCTATGCGCTCAAGCGTCACCCGTTGAGCATCCAGGATAGTTTCTGAAAAGAAAATGATCCAGTCGGTGATATTCAGCGTGCTCTGGTGCCGCTCAAGCTCGGAGTGGTAAGGCTGGGACGATCGGCCGGAATTGATAAGCTGTTTCCGGCCCATCATTCCCGTAGTTGTTCATTACCGCGCCAACCCGGCCCGCTTTCTCATCCCGGGGGCATCCTTCCACAAGGCGTTAAGATCTTTTCAGCGAACACCGTAGAAGCAACGAGGTTGTGCAGTAGAAGATGGCGCAGTGGCGCAAATCTAGCTGAACTCAACAATCACGACTGTATTCTCGACGTATGGGTTACCGATGCGGGCTGCACCTAGAATCACCTAGTCGCGGAGCACGGCTCAAAGGAACCTGTAAACAAAGGCCGCATGGTGGCCACGAGTGTACGTTTGGACGACGCTGCAAGGCCGGTCGTTCGGAATGTTCCACTAAGTGCTGTGCCATCTCGCGTCTTCAAAGATCTAGCTGCTGAATACATCATGTCTTTAAAATCGTTCAGTGCAATGCCATCGGCGTGCATGACTGCATGGATCAAAGGATCCCCCAAAATTTCAGCGAGCGTCATCTCGTCCGTCGTATGTTTCATCGCAGTCTCCTTTCGATAATTCCTAATTCCTGAAAGCGGGCGATTACTTGACGGGCCCTGGCTGAGGTGTTACCAGTAAGTAACATTCGAATAGTTACCGACCGGTCACACCTATGTCAACACTGCTTCAGGATAAAAATTAAAACTCATGAAACCCGAGAAATCTGATCGCGCTCCCGAGGAGAAAATCGCACCTCGTGACCGGATCGTGTCAACGGCCTGTCAACTGTTTCGCGAACACGGGATACGCGGCATAGGTGTTGATGCCATCGCGGAAGCCGCCTCGACCAACAAGATGACGTTATATCGACATTTTGGGTCTAAGGACGATCTCGTCTGTGAAGCGCTCAAGCACAGTTCTCGAACGCTCGAGAAAGCCTGGGAAGATCTCGAAACGGATAACCCAGGCGACCCAAGAGCTCAGCTTACAGCCTGGGTAAAAGCACGCGCCCAATGTCTTTCCAGCGAACCTTATGGATGTGATTTGGCCAATGCTGCGGTGGAGTTGAAAGAGCAAGGCCACCCGGCGCATGCGATCATAGAAACATTGAAGATGGAACAGCATTCCCGGCTTGCCGATCTTTGCCGTTCCACAGGTGTTAGCGATCCAGAGCTTTTAGCTGACACGCTATCCATGCTGTTGGAGGGAGCGCGCGTCAGCAAACTTGCAGCGGGCAAAGAAGGTCCGTCTATGCGGTTTACGCGTGCGTGTGAAGCGGCCATGGTCTCCTTCGGTCTATATGCACAGGCTCCTTCCTGAATCCTGCTGGAGCACGGAGGAAGTGATACTAAGAGCGCGAAGCTGGCATTCTGATCGACCACCTGAATACTCATCAAATGAGACCTCGCCCCATACGTCGTATGTTGTTATCATTTCAAGCTGAAGGTCTTGATGGGAGCCGAACTTACGACCTGTTCATTTGCACTGTTGAGTTCAGCAGGATTTAACCCGATTTTCCAAATCGCGTCAGTCCACCACATTCGGTGAAGTGAATTGTCCGACAATAATTTTATCCGGTGCAAGTGGATTACGGCGAAAAAAAATGGATCAAATTCATAAGAAAACGAACACTTGTCGAACTATTCTGCCGTCGTCACCGTCTTCATCCCGCCGCAGGTTGCACCTTCGAATATGGGAGGAACGGCAAATCACCCATGTTTGCGCAAGAAGTTACCAAATCAGTGTTGGGAAGTGCTTATCGTGCAGGCCAATTCCATGCAGGTTCGTCAATCCCTTCAGCCACCGTTTCGCCAAGTACCTTGGAGAGCCTCACCATCAATGCCTTTCCTTCGGCGTCAAGTTGCGAAACCAACTCCTCCGCATGGGACACGACGAGGAGTTGAGACCGGTCACACGCCCGGATGATCAAACGGCACAGGGGCGCAAGGAGGCTGGGATGCAGACTGGTTTCAGGCTCGTTAAGCACCATCAGGGAGGGAGGGCGCGGCGTGGTGAGAGCTGCCACCAAGAGCAGATAACGCAAAGTGCCATCGGAGAGTTCTGCCGTCGAAAGCGGCCGCAGCAAGCCCTTCTGGCGCATCAGCAGTTCGAAGCGCCCTTGCTCCGTCTTGATCTCGATTGTGCTGCCTGGAAAAGCATCTTCGATAGCGGCATCAAAGCCCGCCGCATCGCCAATTTCCCGGATCGTCGCGATGGCTGCTGCCAGATCGGCGCCGTCTGATGACAGGGCCAATGTTCGAGTTCCAATCTGCATCTGTCGCACAGGCGAAGAGGGATCTGTTCGAAAGTGATCGTAAAAACGCCAGCCACTCATTTGGGCACGCAAATACAGAAGTTCAGGTAAGTTCTTGGGGTCAGCGGACTGCGTCATCATGCTTTCGAATGGTGCGAGATCATGCAGCAGCACCTGACGTTGACCGTTTTCGGAAAGTGCGGTCACGACTGGCCCTGCACGTTCTGCGAACACATTTCGGCGGCTGAACGCTTCACCTGCCCACACCGCTTCTGCCTTGATGACGGGATCAAGCGCAAAATAGCTCGGTTGGGGTGGAGCCACAGGCAATCCCAGATCAATCGCGTAACCGTAATCATCTGATGCAAATCCAAGCTTGAGTGCGACCGGATGTTTCCGCACCGTCCCCTGCACGGGAACCGTGCCGTCCTTCATGCTACGCGAAAAAGCCTCCGGTCCAGCCCATATCGTTGATTGCAGGCCACCCTCTGCCGCCAATGATGCGATAGCCCGTCCCTGCGCGACATCTGCCAGAAGTCGTAGCGCCCGATAGAAACTCGACTTTCCTGCCCCGTTCCCGCCGGTCACGACGGTAAGTTTTTCAAGCGGCAGGACGAGGTTACGAAGGGACCGATAACCCGAAATGGCGATAGTCAAGATCATGCGCTACCCTTAAATCTCTCTTCTCCCACCAGATCAACGAACGCTCTCAGGGGTGCCGACATGAGCCTGCTTGAGAAGTATAGCCGTGGACCATCGAACGTGCTCCACCAATGCTGCAAGACTGGCTGGAGATCGCCGGTCTTCAACGCGGGATCAAGCCAATTCTTAAAAGTACAGATGATTCCATGTCCACCGCGCGCCAGTTCAATCGCAGCAGGTGCCGCATCGACACCGATGATGACACGACCTGGAGGATCGACGGTCAGTGACTGGTCGCCGCACTCCAATTCCCAGGCCGTGAGCGCACCGCTTGAGAACCGGAGCCGGATGCAATCGTGGGCCAAAAGATCGCTGGGATGCGAGGGTGTACCCTGCGTATCGAGATAACCCGGCGATGCTGCGAGCGCCAGACGCTGAAACTTCGGGCCGATGGGAACAGCGATCATATCCTGCGCCAGATGCTCACCGTAGCGGATACCAGCGTCACATCCCGCAGCCGTGATGTCGACAAGTCTGTCCTCCACCACAATCTCAATTCGTACATCTGGAAAACGGATCAGGAAACGATCAATGAGTGGAGGCAGTATATCGACCATGACGGCCCCGGTGACATTTAGCTTGAGTTGACCCCTCACCTCGTCCTGAGAGCTCATGGCATCCTGCAGTGCCGCTCGCGTTTCGCGCATAAGCGGCGACAGACGTTCCGCAAGCGTCCGCCCTACGTCCGTCAGACTGACGCTCCGTGTGGTTCTTATGAGGAGAGGAGCCCCCAACCGGGTTTCCAACAAAGCAACCTTCTCGCTGACCGTCGATGGCGACAACCCAAGTCGCTTAGCGGTTTTACGAAAACCACCCGTCTCGCACACCGAAAGAAAGATGGACAGATCGTCCATAGGAAGTTGATCGCTGTTCGCCATGGCGATCAGACTAGCCGGTTTCAGGTATCTTATCAAACAATCCCTCAATGCTAGATTTGACTGCATCGGCTGCAGGCGGATTGTTGAAAGTCAAAACCTTCAACCATATTCAAACCAGGAGAAATCACATGACGGTTAAGTCTGTGTTGATTACGGGCTCTAACAAGAGCATCGGCTACGAGACAGCCCGGCAGCTTGGCCGGCTCGGTTATCGCGTCTGGCTTGGGAGCCGAGACGCCGAGCGGGGTGCAAGTGCGGCCCAAAAGCTTTCCTCAGAGGGTGTTAATGTGCGAGTGATCGCCATCGATGTAGGGGATAACGATAGCGTCAAGAACGCAGCGGCAACCGTGTCCGCCACCGATGGGAAGCTTGACGTGTTAATTAACAACGCTGGTATACCAGGAAGTTATGCCGCTCCGGGCGCACAGGAAATCACTGAAATCGAAACTGTGTACCAGACCAACGTTTTCGGCCCGATCCGAACGACGCAGGCGTTTTTGCCTATGCTTCGTGCGTCCGGCCAAGCCAATGTCATCATGGTCAGCAGCGGTCTTGGATCGCTGACATGGCTTTCTGATCCCACACACCCCTACCACGCTGTGAACATTCTTGCGTATAACAGTTCCAAGACGGCGCTGAATGCTATCACCCTGTCTTTGTCCAAGGACCTCGCGAAGGATGGGATCAAGGTCAATGCCGCCGATCCTGGCTACACGAAGACGGACTTCAACAACCACACCGGATATCGAACAGTCGAACAGGCCGCTGATACAATTGTCTGGCTGGCGTGCCAAGATGCCTCCGGACCATCGGGCGGGTTCTTTTTCGAAAGAAGCCAAGCGCCATGGTAACTGTGCGGTCGCTAACTCGCACTAACTTGCGCGGGTCACATTCCCCCTCCCCTAGACTCAGCAGTAGCATAATTTTCTAGCGTTCAATCAAATCCAAGAGTTGCTTTGACTCATCCGCAAAGCGGAACAAAAAAAGAACCAAATCAATGCAGGCTGCGTCCAGTCTGGAGAACCAGGGCAATGAATCTAAAAGATGGAGATTGAATAACGTGCCACCGCAATTCGAAATGCCGCAGGCTGACCCGGTCGAGCGCATTATCGCATAGCACGATGGTGATGAGCGCAAAGCCATAAAAACCCTACTGGATGATGTGCAGCATTTGCACCAGCACATGGCGCTGGCGACGTCTGCCACGGGACATGGATTTAACAGAGGTGGCTTCCAAGCGAAGGGAGCGACGCTCTATAATAGTCATTCAAGCTCTCAAGCCCATTGTAAACCTCTTACCAAATGATGTTGAGCACGTCGGAGTTTTTCAATTCAAGATACCCCTGGCAAAAATGATCTGAGACAGCGCAGATTGCTGCGCTATAGGCGACTTGCCATTTGGCAAATATATGGTATTTTATGCCAAATCAGAGGGCATGAAGCATGTTGCTAGAGCGGATTACAATCACACCTGCAAGTACAAATTCAACTGAAATTTCTGATGCTGAAGCAGGGGCATTGGCCCGCACGACCGTCAATCTTTTCCGACAATGGAATATCTCGGACGCCCAAGCCAGTACGCTGCTGGGTGGCCTGTCCGCACGCACCTGGGCGCGATGGAAAGAGGGAAACCTTGGCCGCATCGACAGAGATCTCAAAATGCGCATGGCTCATCTGATGGGTATCCATAAGGGGCTGCGTCATCTTTTTAAAGAACCCGCGCGGGGATATGCCTGGGTCAAGGCACCCAATTCTGCGTTTGGTGGTGCGTCAGCACTTGACTTCATGCTTCGCGGCGAACTCTCCGACCTTGCAGCTATAAGAGAGTGGCTCGATGCAGAGCGCGGCGCATGGTGAGTGGTTTTGCGGTACCGACTTCGGTTCAATGGCCGCAGACTTATCGAATAATTCGGTCAATCTACCCGCCGATTGATTTGTTTGAGGACATTGCCGATCCACGTGACTGGGAGGCTCTGGTTTCGGTCGAAGCGAAATCCAACCCACGCATTCGATTGGAAGTGGGGGACCTCGGTAAAGTTCCCGCACACAGACGGGTGTCAGGGCCTGGTGCTAGCCTGTTGATGGCTCCATTCGTCCATTGCTCACCTGCAAGACCCGGCCGCTTTACGGATGGTAGTTACGGCATCTATTACGCGGGAAGCAGCGAAGAAGTTGCAGTAGCCGAGACAGTCCATCATCACCAGAAATTCATGGCTGCAACATCCGAAAGTCCAGGCTGGACTTCAGACTTCCGTGTCCTGATAGGGAGCATAGACACAACCCTTGATAACGTAAATGCAGTACCTGACGTCCTTGACGCGACCGACTACGGTCCTTCGCAGATCGAAGGCAAAGCACTGAGGGACGATGGCAGCAACGGACTCGTGTGGGATAGCGTACGTATGCCGAGTTATCAGTGCATTGGTCTCTTCTGGCCGGACACGGCGCCGGTACCCGTTCAAGGGCGGCACTATTGCTACCACTGGGATGGTTCAAGGGTGGATTTTGTTCGCCAATATGATAGCGGAACCGTGCTCGCTGTCATTTAACCTAGCTTCGAAACAACCAGAAATGCCCAAAATCGTGTTTTGTGGGTCATATGGACCTATCCGTGAAGTCGGTGGCAGCTCTGTCTGCCATGGCCGTCGGTATCCTTTTTTGCTCGGCTGGCATCGGGCTTGGCATCAAGCTATCGCCGGAGTGGCTGATGGTTCCGGTCTCCCTGCTGATTGCCTGTGCCATTGGGGCGCTGATCGGATTTCTCAACGGTGTCCTCGTCGTCAAGCTGAAGACGAGCGCCTCATCATCACGCTCGCCTCTTTCATATGGGTGCGCGGTATCGTGCTGGCCGTTTCCGGCGGCAGGTCCGCGCAGGATCTCGCACCCCTCCATCCGGGTGTTCGCAATAGAACGCTTCCTCGGCATTCCGCTTTCCGGCTGGATCGCGATTGCCTGCTTCGTCGTATTTTCGGTTCTCATGTCGAAAACGCCGCTCGGGCGGCATCTCGTGATGATCGGCGGCAATGAAACGGCGACGTTCCGGGCCGGTATCCGCGTCACCCGCAACCTTATCCTCGCCTTCGTTATGACTGGTGCCATCGCCGGTCTTGCGGGCTGGCTGCTTGCAATACGTACCTCGAGCGCAACGGCTACCCTCCTCGGCGGAGCTGGCATGCAACACAAATGCATTGAAGCTTTCCGCTCGACCTCATACACCGTGCTCGAGCAAGTTGTTAATGTTTCGCTGTAGCCGGTCCCTTTCGTTGCGGACGTCTATAAGCATGCATCGAAGCTGACAAAGGAACGCAGATGTCGATAACTGTACAGAAAATAATCCCCGCAGCGCGTACGCACCAATTCCATCAGATGGTTGAGCGCTGGCTTAACGAGGGTCCAATCAAGCTCGCGACGAATGCCACGATAACAGCAATGGACAACGCCGGACTCCCGAAAGCTGAACAGGCAGCGATCATTGAGGATCGCGATATCATCATGAAACACAATATGCGTCTTGGTGTAATCAGCGAAGTCTTCGCACAAGCGATCGAGAAAACGGTGAACTCGTCTCGATCAGGCAGTGACGCACGGGATGAGATCGCTCGGTTGATTGTGACTGCAGTGGGCATCCGTCAGGAAGATGACAGTGAACGGGTCACATTCACCTTCACTTCTCAAACTGAGGCAGAATTGTTCGATGAATCCATCTGACAGCGGCGCAAGCATGTTGAAGTCTGATTGATTGAGAGCCACCCAGCCGATGTTACCGGCGTTCGCTTTCTATTTTGTCATAAACCGTGATCAGCGGAAGGAAAGGCCTAAAGATTGGCGGAGCTAGTCTGCTGGGGTGAGAACAATCTTGCCACGGGCGCGACCAGCCTCAGATATGCTGCCATGGATGGCACGTCCATCACGACGTAGTATCGCTCCTTGTCTTCGGCTGGTGGAATGTTTCCGATGCACTCCAGAAGACGGCGGTTGTTGAGCCAGTCCCATTCGAGAGTGGCGAATTCAACGGCTTTGAAGTTTCGCCATGGTCTTCGCCAACGGATGACCTAGGCCCTGTAGAAGCCCCCCCGCTGCAATTGCCACCAGACCTCTCGAACGCAATAAACCTGGAAGTTCTCATGGAACACACGACGTATCTCGATCTTCATGCCTATGTCGGCGCGAGCGCGGACCGACAAGCGGTCCACGTCCAGCCACTTGGCGCTGGCGTCAGAGTAGGTGGACGGGGCAAACGCCTGGACGCATTCGAACCGTCGACACATTGTTTATCATCGGTTTCAAGTTCCAACCTAACTCGACTACAGCAATTTATTTCAGCAATAAAAGCGAGTACCGGGTATGCCGACGTTCACCCCTACGCGTCAGTGCACCGATCTCCACGAGCTGCTGAAGGTCGCGTGTTGCTGTAGCGCGGGATGTATCTGTGATCGAGATATAGTTCTCGGCACTTAGACCTCCCTTGAAGCCAGCCGTGCCTTCCTTGAAGATACGCGAGACTACCTTTTCTTGCCGCTCATTCAGCTTGTCCCGAAAACGATCATAGAACTTTGCTTTCTGGATGAAGAAATCTACGCGCTCAAGCGTCGCTCGTTGAGCATCCAGGATAGTCTCTGAAAAGAAAATGACCCAGTCGGTGATATCAAGCGTGCGCTGGTGCCGCTCAAGCTCTGAGTAATAGGCCTTCCGGCGCTTCTCGATTGTGAAGGCGAGTGAAATGAGGCTTGGCTGCCCTATGTTTTGCGCCAGGGATTTCTCGGCGAGCGCGCGTCCAATTCGGCCGTTGCCATCCTCAAATGGATGTATGCTTTCAAAGTAAAGGTGTCCTACTGCGGCGCGTGCCAAAGCTTGAAGCGACGTTTGACCATCTGGCCCGGATTGATTGAACCATGTGATGAAGGTCTCCATCTCAGCGGCAACCTGACGAGATGGGGGAGCCTCGAAGTGGATAGTGGGTTTGTCCAATCGACCTGATACGATCTGCATGGCGTCTTCATGCGTGCGGTAAGCACCAACCGTTTCAATATATCGGTTTCCGGCCATCAGCATTGAATGCCAATGGAACAGTCCCTCATGGTCCAGCGGCCTATGCCAGCTTCGATAGACATCCGCCATCATCTCGGCGATCCCCCGCTCTTGGGGGCGGATCTGTCTATCATCAGTGTTTAGCCCGAACTGGCGGCGGAGTGATGACTGGACACTCACGCGGTCCAGAAATTCCCCCTCAATCTCTGAGGTCTTGACCGCTTCGTCGCTCAGCAACTCAATGCGAAGTTGGTTGCTGTCGTCATCGTTGAAATGCCGGACAGCACCGATAACCTCGCCGGCGGACTGCAAGAATTTCTGCTCCAACGGTACCAGGCTTGCGGTGTCGTACCTGAAGTTTGGCCAATCAGTGTTTTGCCAGTTCCATTTCATGAGTTATAGCATCCCTATCTATAACTCATAATTAACGCTATAAATGAGCTATTGCAAGCCCGTCTATCGCTCAGCACCACACTCTGCAGCTCTCCATTCCTGCAGCGGCGATCGACAGATACCCGATCGGCCGGCTGTTCGGTCTATGCAAAAGAATATTGAACACGACCCTTAAGCGGCGAGCATCGCCGTTGTTTCAGTTTTCTCGAACATGCCCTCAAGAGCAAGAAAGCATATCATTCCGCCCGGTTGGGCAATGATACCCTCGGCATAGCGCATGCCGCTGGACATGCTGATCTCGGGGACTGGCTGAAGCAGGTTGGCGGCGATCGTCAGAATGTCAGAGACACGATCAACGACTAACCCCATCGCCCTCCCGTGCACCTCGGCAACAACGATCGCGCTACGCTCGTTAGGCTCAGTGCTTTTCATGCCAAGCCTGGTAGCTAGGTCGATGATGGGAATGACCGTTCCCCGAAGATTCATCACGCCGATTACATCGGACGGTGCATGTGGGATGGGTGTAGCCGGTGACCATCCGCGAATTTCACGAATGGTCGTTGTACGGACGCAAAATTCTTGGTCGTGGAGCCGGAAAGCAATAATCTCGAGCATATCGCTGGTGCTGCTTGTGGAACGATTGGAAACGTTCATCAAAACTCCTCCCAGCTTTCCTTGAGGGCGGCGTTGCCGGAAAAGGCCAACGCGACCTTCCCTGACAGTCGTTTTGCCGGCGATGCGACCGAACAATGTGCAGGCCCGGCCGCCATTACCGATGCTGTGTTATGGAGTGCTCCTCCGAGCTGAAATTGCGAGATCAGCTCGCGCAACCGCCCGCTCTCGTTGGCAAGCGTCGCGCCGGCGGCACTTGTTTCTTCAACCATCGCGGCGTTTTGCTGCGTCACCTGATCCATTTGATTGACGGCTGTGTTGACCTCGGCAAGACCAATGGACTGTTCCTTCGCAGATGTTGCAATGGAATCCATGTGCTGGTTCACCGTAACGATGTAGGCTTCAATCGTCTTCAGCACCTCACCGGTGTCGCTCACCAGCTTGACGCCATTCTGCACCTCGATCGACGAATTTCGGATAAGGTCCTTGATCTCCTTGGCCGCTTTCGCAGAACGCTGAGCCAATTCCCGGACTTCCTGCGCGACGACGGCGAACCCTCTCCCGGCGTCCCCGGCCCGTGCAGCTTCCACGCCCGCGTTTAACGCCAGAAGGTTGGTCTGAAATGCAATCTCATCGATAACGCCAATGATATTGGAGATCTGGTTTGAAGACTGCTCGATCTTCTGCATCGCATCGACGGCGTTCGCCACCACGCGACCTGATTGGGCAGCGCTTTCATTAGCCTGTACGGCAGTCTTGCGAGCTTCATCGGCGCGCTTTGAAGAGTTTGTAACGTTAACGGTGATCTCATCCAAAGCCGCAGCTGTCTCCTCAAGAGCCGCTGCTTGCTGCTCCGTCCTTTTTGCCAGATCGTTGGCGCTCTGGCTTACCTCCCGCGAGCCACTATCAATGCCGTTAGTTGCAGTCGCCACAGCGGTCAGCGTACTGCGAAGCTGTTCGACTGCCCTGTTGAAGTCAGTTCGCAAACTCTCAAAATCGCCAGCGAAAGGTTGGTCGAGCTTGACGGTGAGATTTCCGGCGGCGAGCTGTCTCAGACCTTCCGCAAGACCACCCGTGGCCTGGGACATCGCTTCGGAGCGTAACCGTTCTTGTTCGGCGCTACGCTGACGCTGGTCTTCGGTCAGGCTATGCTGCTGGTCCGCATCTCGTTCCAGTTCGCGCGTCCTCAGTGCATTGTCCTTGAAGACCTTCACCGCACGCGCCATGGCGCCCACTTCGTCGGTTCGGGTTTCGCCTTCTACTGCGGCGTCGAGATTGCCGTCAGCCAGTTGTCCCATAGTGCCAGTGATGCGGCCAATCGCGCCTGCCAGCGATTTTGCAAAAAGGAAGAAGCCCAGCAGCGAAAGCAGGGAGACGATTGCCGTGCCGATAACGGTTGTCCAAAGGGCGTCTCGCGCCGCATGGGCAACCGACGTCACATCAGATGCAATCTCAAGAACGCCAATGGTTTCGCCGGAGAAATTCGTAAAAGGAAGTGCCGCCACGACATATTCACTGTCGCCCACAGATAGCTCTTCCTGTACACGCTGCCCCGCGAATGCTGTCTTCATGCCTTCTTCGGACAGCAACGAGGCCTCTGATGTTGAGGCCTGCTTCACGAACTTTCCATCCATCATAATTTGGACAGCGATCTCGCCGCCGATACGTTCTGCGACTGAGTTAAAGTAGTCATTTGCCAGTGCCGTTCCGGCATCTACGGCACCGATGACTTTTCCGTCACGAATAACCGGGGCGGAAGCAAACATGCTGACAGCCGTGCGGCCGGGCTCAATTCCGGCAACGAGCTTTCCGGTCGACAGAGCCTGTACAACCGTTTTGCGGCGACCTTTCATGTCGTCGCCAAATTTATCGGGCGCGTGAATGCGCGCAACGGCTTCACCATTGGCGTTGATGAATGTAATAAGCTGGATGCCACCATCGGTGGTTATCGATGTTAGAGATGCTATATAGCGCGACAGGATTTCTTCGCGCCCATTTGCCTCTATCAACCGTGCTGTGTCAGGCTGCCCCGCCAGAGCTACCACAAGAGCTGACGCAGTCTTTCTCTGCGCCGCCATGTCT
>NZ_KQ961036.1:0-9821 GCF_001562555.1 Agrobacterium bohemicum | reverse complement strand
GTTTCAACCAAGGTCATATCTGCGGCGGATTCCCGCTGCAGAGCTTCTGCGCTCGAAACCGATTGGCGATACCATGCAGTTCCGCCAATGGTAGCGGCTGAGAACAATACGGCAGCAAACCCGTAAGCCGTGATCTTTATCCACAAAGGACTTTTAACTTTAGTACTCGACATTTCATCCCCCAGATTGCGTCATTCACACTGTTCATAGTGCTCAAATCTTAAAGAAAGGGCGTGCAAGGAGAGTACAAAGCGCCTCCTGGACCAGATGCGACTTAATTGGCAAAGGACTTCATCTTCGACTTTACCTTCGAGAGCGATTTTTGAAGCGCCACGATTCTTTTCCGGTCTCGACAAGTTCGCAATGGTACGTTAGGCGGTCGCGAAGTGCGGTGGTCATCTTGGCATCGTCGAATACGTGCCGGGCGTGTCCTGATAGCCCTGGCCCTGCTGAGAAATCTGGGTGACCTCAGAAATAATCAGCCCTGCAGAAGCGCGCTGGGCGTAATATTCGGCGGTCAGATCGCCGGGCACGAAGCCCGCGCCGGCGCGATTGCGGGTGAGCGGTACCATGACGATGCGGTTTGCAAGCGTGATTGCGCCTAGGTTGGTTGGTTCGAAGAGCGTGGTCTTGGTCATGATAGCGCTTTGATACTTTTCTGAAGCGGCATGGGTTCATCGAGTGAGGAAAGGTCACACCGGCGTGTGATAGCGTTCAGCAGGAAGCGCATTGGCGAGATTGCCGAGCATGGCTTTGCGCGCGCCATCGAAAGCGTCCCACTGGCCGATATCGTGCAGCGGCGGGATGGTCACCAGTTCGCGGCGGTCGAACCCGACCAGGGCTGCATCGACCAGATCGCCCATTTCCATGACATTGCTCATGGCATTGACGTCGGCGCCGACGTGATCCCAGATCTCGGTCCGGGTCGTGGCGGGAAGCACCGCCTGAATGTAAACGCCCTTCGGTCCGAGCTCATGCGCAAGTCCCTGGGACAGGAAAAGGACGAAAGCCTTGGTCGCACCGTAGACGGTCATGCCGAATTCCGGGGCGAGGCCGACGACCGAACCGATATTGACGATCGCGCCTTCTCCTGCCTTGGCAAGACGGGGAGCAATAGCGCTGGAAAGCCTGACGAGTGCGGTCGCGTTGAGCGCAACGAGCTTGGTCATGTCATCGACGCTCTGGTCGACGAAGCTTCCACCAATCGCCGTTCCGGCATTGTTGACGAGAATGCCGATCCGCGCATCGTCACGCAGCCGGGCCTCAACCTTAGCAAGATCCGTCGCCTGGGTGAGATCGGCCGGGAGGATGTCGATCGTCACGCCGGTTTCCTGGCGCAGACGGCTTGCAAGCGTCTCCATGCGCGCCGCGTCTCGGGCGACCAGCACGAGATCATGGCCGCGTCGTGCGAACCGTTCGGCATAGGTGGCACCGATGCCAGTAGACGGACCGGTAATCAGGACTGCGGAAATTTGGCTCATTGGATTGCTCTTTTCTCTGATTGAACCTATATTCATGATCATCATCATGATTGGATTTAAATATGATAGCCATCATGTAAATTTCAACAGGTGTTGCGGAGAATTTTGAAAATGAAGGTCAGCCGAGAACAGATGGCAGAAAACCGTCGCCGGATTCTGGATTTCGCGAGCAGGTTGTTTAAGGACAAGGGGTTCGATGCGGTCAGTGTGGCAGAAGTCATGAAAGCAGCCGGACTGACCCATGGCGGCTTTTACGGACACTTCACGTCAAAGGACGATCTTGTGGCCCAGACGCTTGCCCAGGCGCTGTCATCTGACAGTGTCGGAGACGGCGAGTTCAACAGTTTCGTCCGCTCTTACCTAGCACCTCGTCATCGGGATAATCCCGGCAATGGATGCCCGACGGCAGGCCTCGCCGCCGCTATTCGTCACCAAACGCCCGCCGCAAAAGCCGTCATGACAGAAGGATTGCGCACCCAGATCGCGCGCATTGAGCAGGCGCTGCCTGAGCAAGGTGCAGCCGAAAAGCGCCGTGCAGCAATAGGAAGCTGGGCCGCAATGGTCGGAGCAGTCATCCTCGCCCGTGCGGTCGATGATCCCGAATTGTCTGACGAGGTTCTTGAGCAGACGCGCGAATGGATCGAAGCTAGCATCGGTTAGCCCGTAGAGATCAGATTGTGCGAATATTGACGGCTGCCGAACCAAGGATAGGGTTCCACCGCCCCCCTTCTTCCGCTATTGGCCGTTGGGATTCGAACCGTCGGCGACCTCCCGAGTTTGATACTGACTTTACTTCTCCGTTCAATGCACACTTGACTTTTGAAGAGAGGGAGCCCTCGAGTTCAGTGTTACCCAGCGACAGATCAGCCGAGAAGACTGTGCTCGGAACGTAACCGCTCGTTCTCCTGCACATCGACGCGGACGATATCGATCCCGAGTTCGATTGAACGATAAAGGACGCTGCGGCTTAAGCAAGTGGAGAAGAGACTTCGGAAACGTAAACCCTATTCCGTAGTCCGACGCCCACTTTTGCGTTTATGCACAAAGGCTCTCAAGCTCAACGGGCACCGATACGGACCCTTTCTCTACTAGAAATGTAACCAGATCCTCGATCGTTACGAGAAGCAGGCCATGGCGTGTAGCGAAGATTTCCAGGTCCGGCAGGCGCGCCATCGTGCCATCATCATTGGCAACCTCACAGATCACTCCAGCCAGCGACATGGCTGCGTCCCTAATTTCAACCTCTCTCTTTAAGATTACTCGGCAGATTACGGCGAGTTTGGGATGCGGCGTGAAGATTATGGTCTCGCGGTTGCAAATAAGGTCTTCCCTCCATCCTTTTGCCACAATGATTGATTGCATTCCGTGCAGATTTTGACAGCTGATTGATATTTTATCCAATCCGATCACCGGGGTTCCCCATGACCGACCAGCCATCGTCGTCCGAGTTCATTCAGGCTAGCCGTGTTCTCAAGGTCAAGTCGCCACTGGGCGAAGACCAGTTGCTACCGGAGCGGATGGTGATCAACGAAGGCGTATCGCAGTTGTTCGAGATACAGCTGAATGTCCGCGCCAAGAAGGAATCGGTGAAGCCGGAAGAGCTGATCGGCCGTCTGATCGATGTCTCGGTAGAGGTGCAACAGGGTGAAGATGGTGGTGGCGTGCGCCGCCCGTTCAACGGTCTGGTGACCGACCTGCATGAGGGGCCACCCATCACCCGTGGTCTGCGCTCTTACGCCATGACCATTCGCCCGCAGATGTGGTTGCTATCCCGCCGTTCCGATTGCCGCATTTGGATGGACAAGACAGCTGTTGAGGTGGCCGAAACGCTTTTTTCCGAACACGGCATTCCAGCCCCGGATACATCGGGCATCATCAAGACTCCGCCTGCGCAGTACTACAGCACCCAGTTCAACGAGACCGACCTCGACTATCTGTTGCGCCGTTTCGAAGAGGACGGGTTGTACTACTTTTTCAGCCACGAAGATGGCTCTCACAAGCTGCATGTGGCCGATACCGCCAATGGATGGCTTGGACCATCGCCTTCAGCTCAGGGCGAAGGCAGAGTGAGATTGGCACAGGGTTCTTCGGACCGCAACCACATCAATGACTGGGCTCGCCGCTTTTCCTATGTGCCCGGCCAGCGTGCAGGCGCCGACTGGAACTTTGAAACACCCGGCATGGTGCCAGGCAATATGACGCCATCACTTGTGCAGATGCCGGATGCGACCAAGCGCGAGCTGTACGAGTACCCGGCCCGCATCAAGACGGTGGAAGAAGCAGAGCGGGCCCAGAAACTCCGGGCGCAATCCATCGAAGCCGACCATGACCGCGTCTTCGGCGGATCGACCTCCCGCATTTTGGAGGCCGGACGTCGCTTTACGCCATACGAAGTTGCGCATCCCGAACATGAATATGAAGAGCATGTGATCATCAAGGCGAGCCACACGATCGTGGATCGCTCCTATGAGACCAACAGCAACGAACCGGAATACCGCAACGCCTTTGAGGCTATCCCCGCCCGCGTACCCCTCACCCCGCATCGTACGACCAAGCGCCCGAAGATCGAGGGCACGCAGGTCGCCATTGTTGCGGGCCCAGAGGGCGAGGAAATTCATCCAGATCAATATGGCCGCATCAAGCTGTGGTTCCCATGGGACCGCAAGGCGAAGAAGGATGGCACGGATACCTGCTGGGTGCGGGTCAGCCAGGCATGGGGCGGTGGGACATGGGGCGCGCAGGTTATCCCACGCATCGGCATGGAGGTTATGGTCGCCTTTGTCGATGGTGATCCGGATCGTCCGCTGGTGACGGGTGTCGTGAACAACCCAAAAAATTCGGTGCCCTACGATCTGCCTGCCAACAAGACGCGTATGGTGTTGCGCTCCAACACACACAAGGGCGACGGCTTCAACGAAATCACCTTCGAGGATGAGGCAGGCAAGGAGAACCAGTTCTTCCACGCACAGAAGGACCAGACCACTCGCGTTCTCAACGACCGTACCAAGCGCATTGATCGCCATGAGGTGGCATCGGTTGGTGGCAACCGCGCGGTGGAAGTGTCCGGCAACCAGAAGCACGAGATCGGCGGATCGGTAAACACCGTTGTCGGTGGCACAGGACCGATGGCGATGATGGCGATGGCGGGCGTCCAGGCGCTCTCAGGGCAGACAGCGGGGCTCCTCAGTCAGGCGGCGCAATTCGCAGGCGGCGGGGGACCCGGCATTGCGGCGTTTGCCACGACGCTTGCGTCATCAGCGCTTGGCTTCCTTGGCGCTGGCGGCATGTCGTCGCGCGAGGGCGTGGTCTCAGGCCCCAGCCCACGGTCTGATGCAGGCACGGCACTTGCTGGTTCCGGTACGGGTGTTGGGTCAGATGCATCTGGCCTATTCCCCCTCCCCGGCATCATGAACACCATCATCGGCGCGTTCCAGTCCACGTCCGTGGGTGTTGCAAAAGCTGAGCAGATCGGCGTTAGCAAGGTGACCAACATCGGCCAGACTGAAGTGCGCCAAGTTGGCAAGCAACAGAATCTGACCATAGGTAGCGAACAATATGTCGAGGTCGGCAAGGGCCAATACACCCGCGTCGGTGAGAAGATCACCGTCAATGTCGGCAAGCTTTACAATCTCGTGTCGGAGGAAAAATATCACGGTGAAGCGAAGGTCTGGGAGATTTTTGCAGATGATGAAATCCGGCTTTCGACGCCGGGTGGTTACATCTCCCTGACAAAAAGCGGCATTAAACTCTTCGCACTGAAGATCGATATAGAGGGTAACCAGATCAACTTTAAAAAAGGCGGCCCAGGTGAAGGCGGGTCTTGCTTGCGAAACATGACAGCAACTTCAACTCCGTTCGTTGGGTAGTCACGATGACTGATTTATCTAAACTGCGAGAGGTTTTGCTGCGGTCGCAGCGGCCACTGTTTGCAGTCCTTGATGGCGCGCAATTTCCCGATCTTCCAACAACACTGTCGGAAGGAAACTTCTTTCATCGATCTCTCTACCGCAAGTCTCCGCAAGGTAACCCGGATCAAGACCGGTGCGCGCCGCAATTGGTATGGCTTGACCGTGGGCCTTATGCAATCTCCAGAACGGGCGCCAGGCCGGTGGATCAAGTTTCACTAGATCGGCTGATCGACTTGATCGATGGCAAGCACGCTTGCGTTTTTTGGGAATGTGCAGCTGGAGGAGAGAGCCTTTATCATCATTTGCGAAAAATCAATGTGGTGCTGTTTCCGGGAGATGCACGAGTCGATCAAGGCAAAAGCTATGAAGCCGATCCACGCCCCAGCGATGAGAAATCTCCGGCCCAACCTGTTCAGTTGAAGCGGGTCATTCTGCGTCATAGCGAACCTAACGTCATGGCTCAAATTATACCCACACTCAGCCAAGGTCAGTATCTTCGTCTGCTGGGACCGGCAAACGCTATCATCTTCCAACCGGATGAGGAGTGGGGCGGCAGCATAATGCGAGCCAGCCGCAAGGATGGTACGGCGCCTGCGCCAAGGGGTCTTCTCGCTTTCAATACAAGAAATATCGATGAAATCGAGGATCAGCGTCGAGAAACGGTTGTCGGCAAGCGCGTGGCTTATCTGCGGAAGGTGGCACCGGATTTTACCGCCGCAAGGAGTGACGTGGAATTGCGCGACCTTGTGCGAAGGCAGGATGCTCAGGCGGAGGAACTCGGATTGAAGCTAGAATACTCTCGAAAACTATGGGCGTTCATGATGCTAATTTCTGGTGAGAAGAGCGGACAGATCCCTGAGGTGCGGGCTTACATTCGATCTGGTCCGAAAGATCCTGACCAGAATTTTGCCGTGCTTTTCAATAAGACGAAAAGTGTTGTCCGCGTCCACAGGAGGGCTGGCTGATGCCTCCTTTATTGGCAGTTGGAGGTGGGCTTGCGCTCGCTGGTGGGGGAACTGTCGCCGCAGGCGGCGCCACTATTTCTGCAGGGACTGCGGCGTGGTTACTTGGAGGAGCTGTAGTAACCACGGGAGCAATCGTCTATGGCGACGACATCGTCAACGGCGTCAGCGGCGCGATGTCAAATGCCCAGTCTGAAGCTCAGACACAGGATCAGGCAGTACCTGCAACCAGAACCGTAACCTGCGCTCGCTGCGCCCAAAATCCCTGCGCATATCTCGCCTGTGGAGTTCCTGGCAGCACCTACCGAGGCGGAGCCCACGGCTGCATGACTGATACACCCGAGACGCTGGGAGACGGACTCGATAGCCACCATATGCCAGCAGATTCGAAATCACCCTTGCCCAGACCTGTGGGGCCAGCGATACAGATGGATCCGGTTGATCATCGCCTTACGGCCTCTTATGGTAGCCGCGTGCATGGACCAAGTTACGCGGTGCAGAGGGGCTTTCTTTCACGCGGCCAGACCTATTCAGCGTTTATGGCTGACGTTTTAGATGCGCGTAGGGTAGCGGCGTTGCAGGGCAACCCGACAAAATACGATGCAGCAATAGCTCAAGCGACGGCCTACGCCGAGTGTCTAAGACGAAACGGAATAATGAAATAGGGACGGGATAGTGATGACCGCAGAAGATGACTGGAAGATTTTTCCACGCGAAGGCCTGGGGAAGCTCAAATTTGGCATGTCTCCAGCCGAAGTCGACGCCTGGTCCGAGACTTATGGCGCAGTTATGGGTCGAGGTAGCGACCGTGCGTCCGACGGGCTCTTAAGCGACACATTGGAGCAATTTGGCGGAGCAATGAGTGACGAGGAGAAGCAGGCGTTCATAGCCGCATATGCGCAGAACGGGCCCTCCGCAGATAGCGTTACGGAGACGCGCGGCAATCCGGGCCTCGTTCTGAGGTATGAGGCTGAGCGACTCATAGAGATCATGCCAGCAATTGGGCAGCGGCCGCTATTTTTGGATGGAGTGGACTTGTTATCAGTGGGGGCGCTAGAGGCTCTGGCGCTTCTGGAGCGTCTGAACGGCGGACCAGGTCGATACGCAAATACAGAAGCAGCATTTGACCGTATCGCTATTTCAACCGACGGATTCTGCGTTACAGACAAGGCTTCAGGCGTGCGAACGCTGAACGACGGGGATGAGCGTTTTCAGGGCCGAACTGTAATCGTGCGCGAGGAACCATATCTCCCGGAGGGAGAGATGGAGCGCTTTATCGTCCAGTCTGTTTTGGGGTAGTAAGGCATGTTGGAACAGTCTTCCCGGCGGCAAGTGCCAGACAAAATCTCCACCGCTAGGCTTATGCTTCGGCGGCCGGTGCTAAGCGACGCTGGTAGTCTGTACGCCATGCTCGCGGATCCGCAGCTGTTCCGTTACAGCCCCTTGCCGTTTGCCGGCACACTGATTGACGTTAAGCACATTATCGTTGAGTGGGACGAAAGCTGGGACAAAGGCCTGAAAACTTACGTTGTAGTACGCCAGGATGCAGTGGACGAGCCTATAGGCTTTGTAAACGTCGGCCCAGATGAAGAGCTTGGTGGCGCTTTGATGCAGAACGTTTCGGGTCAGGGTCTATCGGAAGAAGTCATGCGCGCCCTGATCGCGGAACTGGGCCTAACGAAAGCCTGGACCTTGATCGACGCGCATGTTGCGCCACTGATACGTCTGCTTGAAAAGGTCGATTTTCATGTCGAGAGAGTTCTGCCGCGTCACAGAGTGCATCCGCATGTTTCATCAGAAAAGCGGGATTGTGTCCTTATGCGACAGAAACGGCCAGAAAGGGCCTAGTCTATTGCATCCGACAGCAATGTAGATGGACGTGTTTAGATTGATATGCGGGTAAAGATGAGGTGTTCGTAATGGTTGGTCGAGCGGTTACACTTAAAGGCCATATGCACGTCTGTCCTATGGTTGATCCAGGGCCAAAGCCGCATATCGGCGGGCCAGTTGTCTCGACACAGCAAAACTTCGTCACAGTCGAGGGTGTGCCGATTGCCACGGTTGGGGACAGTTTAGTTTGCACCGGCGTGCCCACCACATCGGATCGAATTACAGGAGGTTCTTCAGTCGCCAGTATCGAGGGCAAGAAAATAGCCCGGCTAGGGGATTCCTGCGCGCATGGAGGAAGACTAGTACAAGGTATTCCTTGGCTTAGCTTTGAGTAGTTGGCCTGCTGCCGGTTTCATGGGCATCGAGTTAAGGTGTTCCTCCTGAAATCGGAGAGCAGGAATGCAAAGACGATATTCATCCGCGAGTATAAGCTTGAAGCGGTGACACTGCGAACGTGGGGTCACTGGCGCCAAAGGGCCTGGTGACCTTGATGTCCGCGAGAATGTGTTGCCAAAAGGGTTCGGGAATAGGGCGACGATCCAAGCCATTCCTTTCCTGGGAAAAGCCATATGACGCCGAGTGCCGCAGCCTACATTGCCAAGGACGCGATATGGAGTTCGCGTCCATTTCAAAGAACGGGGATGCGGATAAAAACTTGGACTGATTTATACGTTAAGGCCAAGACTTCTTCGATATTCGACCGGGCTGCGTGATCCCAGCGATATCTTGATACGCTTATCATTGTACCAGCGGATATAAGCGTCTACTTCGGCAACGAACTGTTCGATTGTGATGGCCTTCCAATCTCGTGGATAAAAGAGTTCTGTTTTCAATCGACCGAAGAAGCCTTCGCAAGCAGCGTTATCTTGTGAGCAGCCCTTCGGGACATCGAGCGAACCAGTTTCGCTTCGCTGATCCGCGTTAGCCAGCCAGGCCAGCGATAATGGGCTCCGCGATCAGAATGGACGATTGGTCGTTCCTCGCCGTCTGTCACGGTCTCAATAGCTGCATCCAGCATGGTGTTGACGAGGCCCGCGTCTGGTTGGGTTCCGATGGACCAGCTGATGACCATTCCGTCAAAGCAGTCGATGATGGGCGAAAGGTAGACCTTCCCGGCTGGGATCTGGAACTCGGTGATGTCTGTTAGCCATTTCACGTTCGGCGCGTCTGCATGGAAGTCGCGATTGATCAAGTTGTCAGGGGCCGGACTGATTTCTCCCAAGTATGATCCGAAACGCCGGCGACGCGGTCTAGCAACGACCAAGTGCTCCTGCTTCATCAAGCGCTGGACAACCTTTTCCGAGATGATCACGCTCTGCCTGGCCAGCGACGCCTGTAGTCGCCGATAGCCGTAACAACGACGGTTCGCTTCAAAGATTTCCGCAAGGCTGTCCCGGACGGCGGCATACTTGTCTGCGAGACACATGCGCGTGCGATGATAAAAGTAGGAGCTTCGCGCAATTTGCAGTTAGGCGAGCATTTCTGGCAAGCGATAGGTCTCTTTGAACTGCACCCCATTTCGACCGGACAGTCGGCATAAGCAGAAAGGCTCAAGCACAGGCTTGAGGACAGGCTTATGT
>NZ_KQ961035.1:0-168255 GCF_001562555.1 Agrobacterium bohemicum | reverse complement strand
ATCACGCCGAGGCAAAAACTGAAAATGGCAGCATGAATTCTACTGCTGAGCCCCGTTAAAAACGGGGGGATTACCGAACGATCAGGAACGTGCGGCTCTGGCGCAGGCAAACGAGCGTGGCCCGATGCCTTATCTCTACGGTGTTGTTCGCTGGCGTCTGTGCGATCTGGCTCAATGGCTTTGGGAAGAGTTTCGTATTGTGAGCGAGCAAACGCTGAACCGTGAAGTCCGGCCCATGGGCTATCATAAGCTTGCCGCCCGGCCCAAACATCACGCGCAACACCAATCGGTTGCCGTATCGACGAAAACGCGCACGCCATTCTAACTATGGATCAGGCAGGCTGGCATATGTCCAACAATCTCATCGTGCCTGAAAACATCACCATCCTACCACTCCCGCCGAAATCCCCAAAGCTGAACCCCGTCGAAAACCTCTGGCGCATCATGTCCTTCGGACGCAGAGAATGGGCGAATGGGTTCTGATCAGTGAGGTGGCATCTCAGGCGAAGTCAGGCAGACATTCTACTTTTCCTAGCTTTCCATATTTCCCGAGCCAGCTCTGAGCTTGCGGCCTGGAGTGAGGTGGCAGGTTTCGGCGTAAGGCTAGATGCAAGCAGAAAGAGCAAATGTCGCTCACGTCCTCAAACGCCCAGCATTATCTTGAGACCATCCGTAATTAGCGCATGGTCCTCAACATCCGGAAGTCCGCTGACGGCAACTGAGCCGACAAGTGTACTTCCTTGCAGGATCAGCGGAAACCCACCACCACTGGCGACGTACTCAGTGATTGGCAACCCGAACTTCGCGTTGAAATCGTATCCCTTTGCTGCCGATTCAAGCCTGACCCTGAGGGAGCTGCGATGAAAGCGATGGACGACCGCGCATTTGCGTTTGGTCCAGCCGAAGTTGTCGATCGTTGCCCCTGGCAGCAGCGTGGCGAACACGACGTCGTTTCCATGACGAACCTCGATTGCGACAGGATAATGTTTCTCTGCCGCTTTCTGTCGGATGATACTCCCGAGCGTCCAGGCGAAGTCATAATGGAACGTCGGAATATGAAGCAATGCTTCTTCAGCAATCACGCTGTCGATGGTCGGGGTCGCTTGGGTCACGGTCATGTTCCAGTTTACTTCTTTGCGGCCATGATCGCCGCTTGAACTTTATCAGCATATTCGCCGAGAGAGGCTTTCTTGTTGCGGTAGTCGATACCCTGAACCACGCTTACGGTCGTCTTCTCTACTGAAATGCATTGAACGGTGAAGACACCTTGGCCCTCCTTCCCTCCGCTGACAAGGACTAGCTGTCCCGGGAAACGCTGTACATTTGCCTCGTAACCTGCCTTGGCGGCAGCGTCTTCAACAATTGCGCCGCAGGTTTCGATGTCGAGTGCAGCTTCGGAGGTTCGCTCGACGTAATAGGTGAGATTGAAGTCATTGCTTTGCGCGAGGACAGGCACAGCTTGTCCCAGAAATGCTGCGGCGGCTGCGATCATGAGTGTCGAAGTTTTCTTCATCCGTTCCTCCAACAGCGGTATACAACATGTTTCACCTTTATTCCCGGGCGCAAATGGAATGGCAAGTGGGTGCGTTCCCCGTCGTTCCGATCTGCAACTAGAGGGCTCAAGTTTCCTGCTTCGTAAACAGTATCATTTACCGGTATGGTGGAACGTCGCTAGGTTCTCGGAGGAGAAAGAGAATGGCCCACGATTCGGCATATGATGTTGCGAGGTACAGTCGAATTTCGCGGGTTCTGCACTGGATCGTCGCGCTGCTCGTTTTTCTGACATGGCCGATGGGTCTGATGATCGGGTTCGTAAAGGACGAGGTGAAGCTCGATTTTTATCTCATCCATGAAAGTCTCGGATTTCTGATACTCTGGGTCATGTTGATGAGGGTCGGCGCCCGGCTGTACACACCGGCCCCTCCAATCCAGGGGCCAGCCATAGAACGCATCGCCGCGCACATGGTCCATGGCTTGATCTATATCTTTCTCATCATCATGCCGGTGTCGGGATTTCTGGCAACCAATGCCCACGGCTTTCCACTGCAATGGTTCGGGCTGGTGCCGATCTGGAGTCCTCTTGGCAAATCTGCGCAGATCGCTCCCTTATTGTCCGCCATCCACGAATGGAGCGCGTGGATCGTTTTCGGGCTTTTTGCGTTACACGTCGTGGCGGTAATATTCCACCGACTGATACGCCGGGACGCCACGCTATATCGTATTCTTTAGACAAGGAGCGTCGATGCGCAACCTCAACATCACTGATGGGCTCTGGAGACGGCTTCTTTCCATCCGTGATGGCAACGATGTCCTTAGCAGAAAAGATGCCGATGCTGCCTTGGCGCTCTACGGCCCGATCGCGTCTGCAAAAGACGGTTTTGTGCTGGCGCAGGTGGGCCAGTCTCTGGACGGTCGTGTTGCGACGCCGAGCGGAGACGCGCGCGACATATCCGGCCCGGATGGGCTTGCGCATCTCCACCGTTGCCGCGCCCTTGTCGATGCGGTCATCGTTGGGATCGGTACTATCCAGAACGATAATCCGCGCCTTTCTGTCCGCGAGGTAAGTGGTCCAAGCCCGACCCGTGTCATCATCGATTGTCGCGGCGAACTGACAGGGAATGAGGGGCTGTTTCACGATGGTGGGGCTCCTGTCATCATTATCCAGGGACATGATGCGGCGCAAACGTCACGAGATTTTGATGTGGTAAAGCTCAGGCGCGGGCCAGCCGGGCTAGACCCCTCCCATATTCTCGACGCTCTTACGCAACGCGGTTTGAAGCGAGTCCTCGTGGAAGGTGGAGCAAGAACGATTGCTCGCTTTATCGACGCCAACCTTGTCGACCGTCTACACGTTGCCATCGCACCCCTGATTATCGGGTCTGGACCATGTGGCATTTCCTTGCCCCCGATCGCCGAGCTTTGTAATGCACATCGTCCGATGGCGGAGGTGTACGCACTGGGCAGCGATGTGCTTTTCGATTGCCGCCTGAAAACAAGGGCGACTTCAAGTGCGCGGGAGAGCCAGGATATCCGTATGTCCGACGGTGCAGACGCTGTTCTTTACGCCAATGTGTGACAGACGGAAGTCAAGCCATCCTTTGAAATCAGCATCGCTAATGTTTCCGATTTCGTGAATCGGACGGCTGAAGCCGAGCAGAAATTCATTCTGTAATTCAGCTGTCTCGGGGTCAAGTCGCCATGGGCTCGACGCCGTTTTCACAGTGAAGCCGCTAGCCTCGCACAAAGCAGAGAGATGATCGGAAGCGTCTGGCCCAAGCGCTGGTCCAAAGCCTTTATCGGATTGCTGGTGACGATTGAAATCCGCCACCACCTGCTTATCCAGCGGATGATCGACAGACCAATCTATGACGCCATCGTAGTTAAGAGCAGCGTATAGGCCGATCTTGCGCCGAGTGAGCAGGTCAACGAAGCGGCTGCAGAACTGACCTGAGCACAGATCAAAAAGGGCTGATGCTGTCACGATAGCAACATCGTCAAACAGCGTTTCGTCCAGCTTGTTCAGATCCTGACAGTGAAACTCTATGTTGTCCCGGGCTCCAATTTCGCGCTTGGCCTCGTCCAACAGGACAGTCTCGTAATCAAGAAGTTTCCATGCGGCTTCCGGTAATGCAGGGGAGAGCGTTCGGTAGGTTGATCCGGTGCCGCACCCGATGTCCATGATGACGTGAGGCGGTGGAAGTGCACTCAGATGCGCGTGGACCATCTCGAGAAGCGATTCTGCGCGCGCGTCGCGGTCCGCCGGTTCCCGAAGTGTCAGCCAGTTCGTCTCAAAGCCACTCATGCAAATTCTTTCAGTGCGTTCGAAATGATTTCCGATGTGTCCGCCCAAGCCGGTAACAGTGCACCAGCGCGTGCTGCGGCTGTTGCACGTCGTTTGCGTTCCCGGGGATCGCTTAACAGCGTCCTCAGTGCGCCCGCTATCGCGTCCACGTCGTCTACCGGAACCAGAAAGCCAGAATCTTCAGGAACGACATCAGGCACTGCGCCCGCTTTGCACGCGACGATCGGCAGACCATGCGACAGGGCTTCGGCAAAGACCATGCCGTAACCCTCATATCGACTGGCAAGCGCGAAGATGTCGGCTTGTGCGTAAGCGGGAGCGAGATTGTCGGACTCCCCAGCCAGAATAACGCGATCCGATAGCTTCCCCATCCTGATCTGCTCTGCCAGAGCATCTGTGACAGGCGGGTCGAGAGTTGGATTTCCGATGATCATTGCCCGCCAGGGAAGATCGGAGACTTTTTCAAGTGCGGCAATCAGGATGTCATATCCTTTGCGTTTTGTGAGAGAGCCGACCGAAAGGATCTGCGGGATATCGTTCTGCTGCTGACGTTGGACGGGCGGCTTCATGGTCCCCGGAACTGCCACCGTGATTTTATGAGGGGGCACGTCGAAGTTCTTCGCCAACTCGCCCGCGGTCATTGGCGACGTCACTACGACATGGCGCGTGGCCGCAAGCGCTGCTCTTTCGCTGTTGCGCAGGAGGTCCTGCTGCTCTTCATTCAATCCGGTTTCAAGTGCCAGCGGATGGTGAACAAGAGCAATAATCCTCAGGCGCTGTGCATCCCGTTTTGCCCACTCATTCATAACGCCGAAGGCAAGGCCATCGATCATCACGAGCGCGTCGTCCTCGAGGGCAGAGAGGCGCTTCTCCGCTTCCTCCAGCGTTTCCGCGGAAGGTGATGGAAATCCGTCTCCGAGCGCCAGAAGGTCGATATGCCAGCCGAGGTCACGCAGGCCCTTTATGACTTCGCGGTCATAGCCATATCCCCCGGTCTTGAGTTCAAGATTTCCGGAATATGCGAAAGTGAAGCGTTTTTTCAAAGATCGGCCTCATACCATCCACGCGCTGCATGCGATTCGTGCAGCGTTATTTTCAGGCGCGAGATACGGTGGCTGCCGGGACCAAGACGCTTCGCGGCAACCGCAGCGGCAAGCTCATCGAAAATATGCTTCGCGATCACTTCCGTCGTGCTGATCTTGCCTTTGAAGATACTAAGTTCGTCCAGGTTCTGGTAATTAAGGGGCTTCAGCACTTCCGAAAGGACAGTCGTCGCTGCCCCGATGTCGACGGCCAGGCTGTCCTCATCGACGTCTTTGGTGAAGAAGGCCGCATCTACGACGAAGGTTGCGCCGTGCATCCCCTGTGCCGGGCCGAAAACCGGTCGTGGAAGGCTGTGGGCGATCATGATGTGGTCTCTGACTTCGACTGCGAACATAGTGTCTCTTTCGTTAGTAGCGGATGCGATGGCAAAGTGTGTCCTGCCCGGACAGGATACGTGAATAATCGGTTGCTAGATCAGCAAAGGCTGTCTCGCCAGAAATCAGATGGTCGAGGCGGTCGTCGCGTAGCAGTTCAAGCGCTTTTGTCATCCGGCGCGAAAAGCTCCAGCGTCCCTTGCGCATCGCAGGAATTGACCCGACCTGTGAGCTGATGAGTGAAAGTCGCTTGGAATGAAACGCACCACCCAGCGATATGGTGATCGGCTTATCACCGTACCAACTCGCCTCCACGATCCGCGCTTCGGTTCCCGCATGCTGAATGGCAGCAGCAAGAGCCGCCCCAGATGCCGAAGCATTGATGAGCACGTCGAATTCTCCATCCAGAGTACCCGCCTCCGCGAAGGTGATGCCCATGGCTTGCACGTGAGTGCGGCGCATGGGGTTGCTATCAACGAGAACGGTCTCCGTTCCCGCGATTCGGCTGACGAGGTTTGCAATAAGCGTTCCGACGACGCCACCACCAAAGACTGCAACGCGGTCGCCTGGCTGGACGAGAGCATCCCAAACGATGTTGAGCGCAGTCTCCATGTTTGCCGCCAGCACGGCGCGGGCGGGTGGGAGATTTTCCGGCAGTACGGAAACCATGTTTTTCGTCGTGATGAAAAAATCCTGATGGGGATGAAGACAGAAGACGATTTTGCCTATCAGTTCCTCTGGCCCCCACTCCACGATCCCGACGGAGGAATAGCCATATTTCACCGGAAACGAAAAGTCGCCGCCCATGTGAGGTCCGCGCATCCGCACGAATTCGCCAGGCGGCACGGCTCCGTTGAAGACGAGGGATTCTGTGCCCCGACTGACGCCGCTGTAGAGACTTCGGACGAATACCCCGTCGGGACCGAGCGGCCCCAAGCTCTCTTCCCTTATCGCGCAATGATTTGCATGCTCGATCCACAGTGCCCGACTTGTTTTTTGTTTGCGCCGTTCTTCGGTGCCGGTAGAAGATGCCAAAAGCGTGATCCCATAAGTCGTTCTTCAATGGAGCGTATTGCCGAGAGGCGCGTTTTGTTCCGTGCGCAATGCCGAAATAAATTTTTGCCCCCGAGAAATCCACGCACGATCTTCTCCGTAAAGAATAATAACGTCCAGGGAGAGCATGTCATATGTCGTCTTTAAGTCAGCCACCTTTTCAGTTCACCACACCTGAGATCGAAGTCGAGCGCGCCGTCGCGGAGCTTCGTTATGGTCGCCCCATTCTCTTGTCTTCGGGCGAGAGACAGATGGCCGTTCTGGCGCTGGATGCCGTCGCGCCCTCGATTTACGATCAATTCGCCATGGCCACCGAGAACCGGCATTCACTCTTGCTCACGGCTCCACGCGCCACACGGCTCGGCATAGTCGGCAACGGAGATGTATTGACGTCCTTGTCTGGCGTGAATTTCGAACAAGCCTCCACACTATCCTATGTGCTTGGCGCTGACAGGCCTGCCAAGTGGGTGGAAGCGGACGAACTTGCGTCGCAAACAGCAGAACTGGCGCGGATCGCGCTTCTTCTCCCGGCTATGGTGCTTGCCGATGTCTCGACCTCGCCCGGCAGCTTTGCAGGATGCTGCGCGTTATCGGCGGATCGCCTTAAGGGCGCAGACGTTGCTCGCCAACGCTTTGAAAAAGTCGTTTGTACACGCGTTCCTCTCAAGGATTTGGGGGATTCCGAATTTATCGTTTTCCGGGGTGGGCTTGCACAAAAAGATCAAATCGCCATCGTCGTTGGCAAGCCGGATGTCTCGCGTACCGTGCCGATACGCATCCACTCCTCATGCGTCACCGGCGATCTTTGCGGGTCGCTGAAATGCGATTGCGGGGATCAGCTTCGTAATGGATTGGCGTTGCTGAAACAAGCTGGCGGCGGGGTTCTGCTTTATCTCGATCAGGAGGGGCGCGGCACGGGTATCGGCGCGAAAATGCGTGCATATGGGTATCAGCACCTTGGCCTTGATACGATCGATGCAGACGCTGAACTCGGTCTTGCAGCGGATCACCGGAGATACGAGGCGGCTATCGCCATGCTTCGGCATCTGAATATTTCAAAGGTTGCTGTTTATACCAACAATCCCACAAAAATCAGTGCGATCAGGGCAGGGGGCATTGAAGTGGATGCGCGCACGCCGGTGACAGGAACCGTGACTGCAGAAAACGAGAACTATCTTCGCACAAAGACCCTTCGTGCCGGGCATCTCATGGATTTGAAGGCACTGATTGCGGCCGAGTGAAATGCGTGGACGGGGTGAATGAATGGCACTGATCGATGGCGTGATGCCCAATAGTCTCAAGGGTAGAGAACCTCTTGTCCAAAATACATTGGGGCATCTTGCCTGTCTGATGCTGGGCACGATTGTCGTTGCATTGCTGGTTCGTACGGAAATGGCATTAGGCTGGGACTTCGTGGCCTCTGCCGTTGTCTCCCTGTCCATCATCTTCGGTTTCGTGGTGTATCTTCTCCCGAAGTATCCCCACCGCCGGTTCGGTTACGCCAATATTGTAACGGCCTTTCGCGCCTCTCTCGTCAGCCTGACGGGCGCCACGGTCCTGTGTTTCGAAAGTCTGCACACGGCAGATACGGTTCTGTGGATATTGGTGGGTGTCGTCGTCTTCGCGCTGTCGCTGGATGGCATCGACGGTTATCTCGCACGCCGATATCGGCAGGAATCTGAGCTTGGTGCGCGTTTCGACATGGAGGTGGATGCCTTCCTCATCCTGATCCTATCAGTGGCCGCCGCCATGCTGGACAAGGCAGGCGCGTGGGTGCTTCTGATTGGTTTGATGCGATACCTTTTTGTCGCCGCAGGCTGGGCTGCGCCGTTTCTCAATGGCGATCTTCCACCCTCGCTGCGCCGCAAGTTCGTTTGCGTGTTGCAAGTTTCGACCCTGTGCCTGATTTTGGTTCCTGCCGTCACAGTGTCGGTTTCTGCCTATTTAGCCGCTGCCGCTCTGGCGATGCTGGTCATGTCCTTTGCCATAGATATTTTCTATTTGCTACGCCGGTGGATGGCAGTGTGACGGTCGCCACCAACCTCCGGTCTTCACGGGTTTCGAACTGCGATGTTCTTGCACGGGTAGCGTTTCCGTGAGGCCTGCCTCAGGCGTGGCATGGCCGTTTTTCGAATGCTGCGATAGTGAGGAAAACGACGCCGGGGGCTGCACCGGCAAGCGAAAGCCAACCATAAGTAATGCTCGCAGCAAGACCGTCCACGGACGCCGCGCCGAGCATCGGCCAGAGAGCCATAGCCGCAGCCTCACGGGTGCCCCAGCCACCGAAGCCGGTCGGTATCAGCATTGCCACGAGGCAAAAAGGGATGATCGTTACACAGGCGACCCAGGACAGGTCGGATCCGGTAGCTTTGGCCGCAATGAAAAATACGCCGATATATGCAGAGAGGATGACGACGCTCGTAACTGCGTGAAACAGCCAGGCCTTCCGCCTTACAAAAACATCCAGAACGCTCGTGCGCAGGGCGCTCCCGGCGGCACCACGCCACTTTTTCCAAAGCAGAATAATTATAGCAACCGAAATCAGTGCTCCGGCAAAAACAAGGTAATGCCGCTTATGTTGACCGAAATTGGCATTTGTGACGATCGGCCAGACAGCGAGCCCGATCAATGCCAGAATGAAGAGGGCGATCTGCCCCGACAGTCTCTCGAAAAGAACCGCCTTTGCCGGTTGTTTCCATCCGCCCGGTTCATCGCTCCGCATTCTCCATGCTCTTACGGCATCACCGCTCATACCTCCCGGCAATGTCTGGTTAAGAAGGCTCGCGACATAATATTCACGGATTGCCTTGAGTGGCGGAATGTTCTGGCCCAGACGACGGGAGGTGAAGCGCCAACGCAAGGCAGAAAATACGATCTGCACCTGCACAAGCGCGAGACAACTTACGACCGCGACCCATGAAATGCGCGATAGCGATTGGTTGAGCGCTGTCAAATCCGTGCGAAGGATAATCGTGACGAGAACTGCCACAGTAATGACGGACACGACTATTCGCATTTTGTTCAAGCGCGGGGGCCTTTATAATATGAGTGTTTTTCTGACAGATTTATACGTCCGGAAAAGGGGAGCGGATTAGAGTGATTGGAAAAATTAGGGCAGTTCGAGAACACGATAACTTGAAAGCCGTGATCGGTGCAGTGCTTTTCTCTGCCACCGCTTTTCTGGCCTTCATCTTGCCAGATCATCCCGATGCAATCGGCGTAGGCGCGTTCCTGCGCCTGCCATTGGAGTGGCCGGTTATAGCTCTTCTGGTGCTGGTGACTAGCGGCTGGTTGAGGCGTGTCATCATTCTGCTCTCGGCCTTTCTCATCTTTCTGGTTCTCTTTCTGAAGATCGCAGATATCGGAGTGCAGAGCGCATTTCAGCGGCAGTTCAATCCCTACCTCGATCTAAAAATGCTGGCTGATGGCTGGAATCTCATATCTGGCACGATAGGGACGCCCACAGCCGTGGCCGCTCTGGGGGGCGGCATAATCCTCGTCCTGCTGGTGGCAACCGTCTTTCTCAAATCGCTGCGGTGGATGGCTGAGGCCCGCGGACATCTGCGACACTTCCTGCTTGGCGCTTTTGCAGCGATCTTTGCCATCGGCGGGCCTGTTCTTTTGCTCGGCAAGCCGCAGGTCGAGTTTGGAACGCCCACATATCTGTCGGCGAGACTTGGTCTTGTCGTCCGTTCTGTAGCGGACATGCAGGTTTTTGAGCAGGAACTTGCAAAAGGACGTGGCCCTCGGGATGGAAACGACCTCTTTCAGGCCATGAAGGGCAAGGATGTCATCTTGATCTTTGTGGAATCCTACGGCCGATCTGCGGTCGAAGACCCGAAATATGCAGGCGTGACCTCATCGCGCTTGTCCGCAGTCGAAACGCAGATCGAAGCGGCGGGCCTGCATGCGGCAAGCGGATGGGTCACCTCTCCAACCGTCGGCGGGCTCAGTTGGCTGGCGCACGGCACATTGCTGTCTGGCCTTTGGGTGGATAGTCAGGCTCGCTACGACCGCCTGATGATCAGCCAACAACCGAGCTTCAATCGACTGTTCTCTCAGGCTGGTTGGCATACTGTCGCCGTCATGCCCGCCATTACCATGGACTGGCCCGAGGCCGAATATTTCGGCTATGATCAAATCCTTTCGGCGTCGGGTCTCGAATATCGCGGCAAACCCTTCAACTGGGTCACCATGCCGGACCAATACACATTGTCCGCCTTTGATCGTCTTACGGTAAAGCCTGCCCATGCACGGGGAGAGAACGTGATGGCGGAAATCGCTCTCATCTCCAGCCACGCCCCATGGACGCCTGTGCCGAGGCTCATCGATTGGAACGAGGTTGGCGATGGATCGGCTTTCAATGATCAAGCAACCAGCGGCGATCCTCCTTCCGTCGTCTGGGCCAATCCCGACCGGGTGCGCAGCCAGTATATCCAGACCATCGATTATTCGCTTGCAACTCTGGGCGACTTTATGGCGCGACAGGGCCCTGGCACCGTCTATATCATCCTCGGTGATCACCAACCTGCATCCATCATAACAGGCCCGGGCGCATCGAGAGCCGTACCGATCCATATCGTTACGGATGATGCACGGCTTCTCACCCGGTTTCAGGTTGATGGTTTTACGGCGAGTATGACACCCACGAATGCGACGCGTGAGTGGCCTATGAACGAGCTACGTCAGTTGCTGATCGATGCACTTAGCGGCAGGTAGCACCCAACCGAAAATTCTCTTCAAGCCTCACCATGGCCCAGAGGCGATTTCCTCTCAATCATAAATGGTGTCACGCTAAGGTTTCGACTGGTTCAAACCGATGAACGCCCATCGGCTTGAACGGCAGGAGTTGCTCTTCGCCGAGGAGCTTCGCCGCGAGCCAAAGTACAGACATCCACATTTCTGTACCCTGTAGCCCAGGAGAGTGTCCTTCTGAGAATGGAAAACCACGGTCCTTTTGCCAATGTCTTCCAATCCGTCGTACAGTGTCGCGGGCAATCTCTTTTGCCTCCTCTCGCCGGTGATCGGTCTGTTTCAGACACAGAAGAAGTGGATGGATCGTGTCGAGCAGGTTGCAGGCGTTATAATTCTCACCATTAAACGTCCCATAGGCGCGGTAATTAGCAATAACGGAATCGATTACCGCTTGCGGATAGGGGACGGGCAGTCCGAACTGGGCGTAAGAGCCTCGAGTGAGCCGGTAAAAGCCATTCACCGGTTGCAACAGACCCTGTGCGGTCGTTGGTTCTCCCCAAAGCCCGGTGGTTTTATTGGCATTCATTGCCAGCCAGCCGAAAAGAACGGCGAGGTTTTTGCCGGATGTGAAATATCGCCTGTTGAAATATTGCGCCGTAGCGATAGCGTCTACGGTAGCACCACAGTGCCATGCCCGGCTTTGCCAAGGCAGGCTTTCCAGAAGGTGAATGAGTTCGTCGGCAGACATATTCTCCACGAAAGCGATTGGGCGCTTGGGGGCTGCACCGAAACATTCCAGCGCATATCCAGCTGACAGAATATTATAGAGGACATTGGGGTCTTGTTCCGGCGGCGAAGAAAGGCTGTGCTTGGCGGCAAAAAATAGCCCCGTTTTGTTGTCTTGCATCGCCTGAAGGTCAGCCACGGTTTTTTCGGCGTCGAAGACGGTTCCTTGCTCTCCGAAGGCGGCGGCGATCTCAATGGCATCGCACAGATTCCTGGCGCTTTCGACTTCATTTCCCGATGCGTCGGCGGAACGATAGATCCCGCCCTTTTCATGGAAGCGAATGACGGCCCGCCAGTCTCCTGCGATCTCCTCGCCGACTTCACGTAGCAGGGGCTCGGTTTCCTGCTGTTTTGTAGCGTGCGCCTTCTCGCCCCGATATCTCAAAACCCGGGCGGGAACGCCGCCCGCTATGGCCATGGCGGGAATGTCCTTCGCCACCACCGCACCTGCGGCAATAATCGCTCCACGTCCTATTTTTACGCCGTCGAGAACGACTGCATTGGCGCCGATCCAGACGTCGTCGCTGATCTCTATGCCCAGCGAGGTCAAAGGTTGGCGGTAGATGGGGGTCTCGGTATCATCGAAACCATGGTTGAAACCGACAATGCTGACGTGGGAGGCGATACGCACGCCGTTGCCGATCCTGGCCTTTCCAGAAATGCAAGCATAGGGGTTAATCGACACGTTTTCGCCGAGTTCAATATCGCCGCGGACAATTGCGTAACCGGCAATCCACGACTGCGCACCCATTATCAATCTGTCCGTATGCACCTCGGCTTTGGCGGCGATGTAGACGCCTGGCCCGAAATGAGCGTTGGAAGAGTGCTTCAAACCTTGCAAACGCGCTTGATGGTCGGGACTGTCGATATCCTCCTGTTTCCGTTCCCAGGTCACGATATTCAGCCGATCCGACCTTTGGGACATCATCGGCGGTTCGTCCGTCATCTGCGTTAGCCCTCGCGACTTTCGTTGAGGGCAAAGGCCGGAACCCGCTGTGCCTCACGCCTGAACAGTTCTTCCAACTCGGATAAATCAGGAGTAACAGGCAATGGGTGCAATGACGCTTCGGCTCCCTTGCTAGCGGGTTGCGCCACGCAGGCCGTTACAAGAAGCGTCTCGCCTGACGCAATTGTGCCTCGCAATTGCGGAACAAGGGTTCTGGCATGTATGAGATTGGTGTTGGCGATTGCCTGATGGCAGAGGCCGACCCGCCGGATGTCAGTCGAAAGATCGACGATGGCGCTTGTGTCGGTCTGTCCATAACAGACGGCGCGGCCTTCCCCCTCTTCTGTTTTGTCACGGTTGAAATCGGCTCGTTCTATGGCAAATCCGCCTTCGGATGTCTGCACGGGACGCGGGGTGCGGATGCGATGCAGCCTGATGTGCCAAGGGCTCTGTGGCACAAGCCACGTCTCAATGGTGACGTCCGCCCATGGTCTCCAGCGCGAGTAGAGGCAGTCTTTGGCAATCAAAGCCTCTTCCATCGTCTCACGCGCACGGAAGTGTACGCCGTCTTCGGATAGGCCCAGCATCCCGTCGAAACTTGCAGCAAGAAAGTGCCTGTCGTCTGCCTCGATGTTGAACGCGTAGCGTGTCGAATAGACGAATTTCGAGTATTTTTCCTGGGCGCCCCGCATCTTGTCATGCTGTTGGCCCGAGGAGAGAACGACAACATTGCCGGGTGTGTGGAACGCGACCATGCCGGGTTGCGGCAACGGCACCGGCTGGGAAAAAGTTTCAGGCTCTGCTTCCTGTGCTGCCCAGAATGGATGGTCGCTGGGCAGTGCCAGTGGCAAGAAGAACTTGAGTGCCCAATAGGGCGAGCAAGGGGAGTTATAGCTCTCGCTCATCAACAGGTTGGGATAACCGTAACCGATGGATAACACGCCGTCGCGATCACAGATCGGCAGCTTTGCCCACCATCTGATGTGGCGCATATAATACCCTTTGACCTGAGACCACGGCAGCGCTTCGAGGTCGGCAAACGCAAGCCCACCCCAGAAGCCGCCCGCGGCAAAGCGATAGGTTTGGCTGCGGCCAAAGGCGAGAGAGGCACCATCCGGCCCGAACCAGTGGCGGATATCGCTGGCGAAGCGCTTGGAGCGCTGAAGCAGCCGGGTTTTGCGCGCGTCATCGCCCTTGGCAAGGACCGCATAAATCAGCCCGTAGAAATGCATGGCGAAGGGAACATAGTGGTCGACCCGCCGCACCGGTCCATCGCGGTACCAGCCATCGCCGATATCGAAAGCTTCCAACTCATCGAGATAGGCGTGCGTCTTCGATGTGTCGAAAGCAACGCCCACCCGCTCCAGACCAAGATCGACGAGCACACGAAAGAACTTCCAGTTATTATCCACGAATTCCCGTTCGCGCGCTGCCAACAGATAGGCAGCGACAACCTTTTTGTCGGCTTCGCTCATGGGCTCCCAGATGTGCTGCGGCACCATGGCCAGCGCAAAACCAATAGCCGCCAATTCCACAAGCCGCTGGTTGCGATCTGAAATATCGCCCCAATATTCGGCGTGATCAGGGTTGGTACCATTCGCCAGACCACGCCGGTACAGGTCCCAGTGCGGGAAGTCGTAGCCTCCTGCCGCCAGCGGAGCGATGCCCCAAAGCGGGCGCGCAAATCCTTCCAATTCCGCTGCCGGGTAATCGAAGATCGCACCCGTGGCGCTTAGCCGCACACGCGCCCCGCCTTCGGAAAAATACGGCAGAAGCGGGTTGAACAGATCCATTACCGCGTTTGCAAGATCGTCTCTGGTCAGCAGCGGATTGTGAAAAAGGGGGTTGGCCTTGGCGCTATCGTGATTCACGGCATGTCTTCCGAAAACAGGTCATAAAAATGACGGTCGCGGGAGACCCGCGACCGTCTGATAATTACTTGATGGCTTTTACGCCGTCGTCCATATCCTTGATGCCGTCATCGATGGAGATGTTGTCGGTCATGAGCGCGTCGTGGACGCGGTTCAGCACGACTTCGATTTTTGCGGCATTGGGATTGACGGCCATTTCCAGATAGGCCTTGCCAGCTTTCAGCGCATCCTTGCTGTTCTGGTCCTGCGGAAAGCCTGGAAGCGCTGCGATTGTCTGCGCAACAGTGTCCGATCTCAGCGCTGGGAAAGTGCCGGTCGATGCGACGATTGCCGCACCTTCGGGGCCGGTCACGAACTTGATGAAATCAAGTGCGGCTTCCTTGTGTGCCGAATTGGAGTTGACCGACAGACCGGAGATTTGCGCCGCCGTCGTGCCTGCCTCCACGCCATCGGGATGCGGGAACTTAACGATGCCCCAATTGGCGCTTTTGGATTCGCCGGATTTCACCTTAGCGATCTGTGTTCCCATGAACCATGTGCCCATTGGCAACATGCCGATGGTACCGTTGAAGAACAGCGCCGAATAATGGGTGTTGGAGGTTTTCAGCGATGCATATGACGGGATAGCGCCACTCTTTTGCAGGGCCAGTGCCCGCTCATACCAGGGTTTCAGAAACTCGTACTTGCCATCGACCAGAGTCTGCTTGCCGTCCTGAATGCCGGGCAGTTGCACGGTCGAGCGCCATGTGTGCAGAAGCGCACCATAGACTCGGTTCTGGCCCATGCCGCCCTTTAGTTTCGTGGCGATCTCATCGAACTGCGCCCATGTCATGTCATTGGTGGGGTAGGGAACGCCCGCCTTGTCGAAAATATCCTTGTTGTAATAGACGATCCAGAAATCGGAGCGGAACGGCAATGCGTAAATCTTGCCATCCACCGTCAGTTCCTCGATCAGCCCGCCATAACCTGCCGGATCGATCTTCTGGTCTTTCATGTAGCTGCTGAGATCGGTTATGTTACCCGCGCGTACGAGGTTGGCGTAACCCGGCACATCCTTGATGGTGACGATGTCGATGTCTTTCGAACCGCCTGTCAGCTGGGTCGAAATCATCTGTGTGTAGTCCTGCGAACCCAGATCGACAGGCTCGAAACTTACATTGGGATGCTTGGCTTTATAGGCATCCATCAGGGGCTTGAAATAGGCACCTTTATCCAAATCCCACAGCGCCCATTTCAGGGTCACCGGCGCATCGCTCTGCGCAAACGCTGCCCCACCCATACTCATGGCAAGGCCGATGCCTGCGGTGGCCAAAGCGAATGCACGTCGTGTCGTGTTGAATTCCATAGTCGGTTTCCTCCCGGACTGTGTTGTTTATTGATCTTATCGGTAGCGCGTCCCTTTGATGTCAAAGGTCTCGATATGCCGTGCTGCAAAGCACATAGTGAAGATGCCAAGCGAAAAGTTGATGGTGGCAGGCATGAACACCGACACCGGATAAAACAGGATGTGCGCAAGCCAAAGCGCTGCGACGAAAGCCAGTGCTGCCAGCATCGGAAGCGGCTTCACCAGCGCCAGCAATGCCGCCTGCCGAAACAGGCCGAAAGGCGGTAGATCGCGCGTCACAGTCAGTACAATTGCATAAGCGGATACCAGGCTGATAAACAGCGTCATGACGATACTGATCGCCAAGGGCAGGCTGTAGATCAGCATATCCGGCAACGCTTTTGCATAGGTGATGACGGCATAGAAGCTGGCGGCTGTCATTGCTGCGCACACCACCATCAGCAACGTGCCACGCCACGCATAGCGCCGTAACGCCTCGATAAAATCGCGTAACAGATAGGTGTTTTCATCTGATACGATGGAGCGAGACACCCGCGCCATGGCGAGCGTTGCCGCAGGAATGGTCACGACTGGCAAACTGGCTATCAGGAACAGCAGGTTGAGCTTCACCAGCTCCCACCACTCACGCTTCAGAATATCGAAGAACAGGGCAAGGCCGGTGGGACGCGGGGCATCCTTATCGATCCCGGCTCCCTCCCTTGTCCATAATCCTTCAAGCCATTGCATCATGCGCCTCCCAGCGGTTCAGTAGAGAATGGAACGTTCGGTTTCCGGGTCGAAAACCTGCGCGCCGGTCAGGTCGGCAATGAGGGTGATATCGTCGCCCAGTCTGCCCTTGAAACGCGGCGACACGCGCGCGATCAGCGCCTTGCCGCTTGCGACGAGGTTGAGGTGAACCTCCGACCCCATCGGCTCGGCCAGCTCCAGCGTGGCATTGAAGGGCACTGTGTTGGCCGCGTCGATATCAGCAGGTGCAAACTCGTGAAAATTCTCGGGACGGATGCCGAGAATGACGTCCTTGTTTTCATAAGGGCGCAGCCGCTCGGAATCTATGCTGGCAGGCAAAGGCATCGGCTTCCCATCGAAGACGGCCGTGAAACGTTCACCGTCGCGCTTTAACGTCACCGGTAGCATATTCATCTGCGGCGCGCCGATGAAGCCAGCAACGAACATATTGATAGGCCGGTCGTACAGTTGCTGTGGCGTGTCTACCTGCTGAATGTGGCCGTCCTTCATTACCACAATGCGGTCGGCCATCGTCATCGCTTCTATCTGGTCATGCGTCACATAGATGAAGGTCGCATTCAGCCGCTTGTGCAGCTTGCTGATTTCTGCCCGCATTGTGCCGCGCAGCTTGGCATCCAGATTGGATAGCGGCTCATCGAGAAGAAAGACCTCCGGGTTGCGCACCATGGCGCGTCCCAGCGCCACACGCTGCCGCTGCCCGCCGGAAAGCGCTTTCGGCTTGCGGTTCAAAAGGTGGGTGATGTCGAGAATATTGGCCGCTTCCTTCACTTTGTCATCGATGAAATCGCGCGGTGCTTTTCTCAGTTGCAACCCAAAGGCCATGTTCTTGTAAACGGTCATATGCGGATACAGCGCGTAGTTCTGGAACACCATGGCGATGTCGCGGTCTTTCGACGGCACGTCATTCATCACATCGTCGCCAATCCGCAGCTCGCCGCCGGAAATCTCCTCCAGCCCGGCAATCATGCGCAACGTCGTGGATTTGCCGCAGCCGGACGGGCCGACCAGAATGATGAATTCCTTGTCGGCAATTTCCAGATCGATATCGTGGACGACCTTGAGCGCACCGAAGGTCTTGTTGAGTTTTTTCAGCGAAATGCTTGCCATATGTCCCTCACGCGCTCACCAGTAGGAAGCCCAGTTGCGCGGCAGTCGCGTCAGTGCTTCCAGATAATAATAATCGCCCCAGGATACACACTCATCGACGCCTTCGCCGCGGCAGGTGTTGTGCGGCGTTTTCTTCGAATAGGTGCCGTGCAGAAGCTGTCCGTTGGAAATCGTGGGGTCCTTCACCGAATAGCTATCGACAAGGCTTTTCACCATGCGACGGGCCAGATCGCGATATTGCTCCGCCTTCTCCGGCTCTTCCAGATCGGCCATTTCCAACAGGCCGCAGGCGACGATGGCCGCCGCCGAACTGTCGCGCGGCTCGCCGTCTTTCTCTGTAAAGACGAGGTCCCAGTATGGCACGAGATTGGAGGGCAGGCGTTTCAGATAGAAGGCTAGCAACCGCTCGAACGCATCGCGATAGGCAGGCAGGCGCTCGTAGCGATAGGAAAATGCCATTCCGGCGATGCCCCAGGCTTGCCCACGCGCCCAATAGCTCTCGTCGCTGTAGCCCTGTTTCGTGACGCCCCGCACAGGCGCGCCGGTGTCCGGGTTCATGTAGAAGGTATGATAGGTGGAATCGTCAGCTCGGACGGAATGGGCAAGCGTGGTGCGCGCATGCGCTAGCGCAACATCGCGATAGTCCTCACGACCCGTCTGCTCGGCGGCCCAATAGAGCAGCGGCAGATTCAGCAGGCAGTCGATGATATAGCGATATTCATTCGGATTGCCCTTGCGGCCCCAAGCCTGAATGAACTGGCCTACGGGCTGGAAACGCTCCATCAACTGATCGGCCGCCATCAAGGCTGCGCGCCGTCCATCCTCATCCCCCACCAATTTCCATGCGGCAATGCAGGAGGGTGAATAGAGAAAGCCCATGTCGTGATGGTCTGTCTCGATGCGGTTTTCGATCCGGTGAAGAAAGCTCTGTACCTGTATCTGCGCCGCATGCTGAAACACCTTGTCGCCCGTATGCTCGAAGGCAAGCCATATCTGCCCGGGCCAGAAACCGGCGGTCCACTGGTCGTTGGCAACGGCGGGATAAAAATTGCCGACGCTGGAATGGTTTTGCGCTTTGTAGGTGAACTCCGGCAGGTTGCGCCGCACCTGTTCAACAGCCGTTGCCATCGCCGCATCGACTTCGGCAGAGGTGATCGGGTTCGGTTGGGTGTTGGTAAAATTCAGCATGGTTTCAACCCTTGATCCCCGAGGAAGCGACGCCTTCGACGAAGAAACGTTGCAACGCCAGGAAAACGATGAGAACCGGGATCAACGCCACCACGGACGCGGCCATGATCAGCCCGTATTCCGCCGAATATTGCGAAATGAACATGCGAAGCCCGATCTGGATGGTCTTCAGCTCGGTTTTCGTCAGGTAGATCATTGGCCCGAGAAAATCATTCCAGGTCGTGACAAAGGTGAAGATCGTCAGCGTCGAGAGCGCAGGCTTGGACAGCGGCAACATGATTTTCGCCCAGATCTGGTACTCGTTCATGCCATCAATGCGCGCCGCCTCGCACAACTCGTTGGGTATCGACATATAGAACTGCCGCATTAGAAACACGCCGAATGCAGTGAAGGCCTGCAGCAGGATCAATGCTAGATGGGTGTTGTTAAGGCCGAATTCCCGCATCAACAGGAACTGCGGCACCATATAAACCTGCCACGGCATGGCGATGGTGGCGATATAGCCGAGGAACAGCGTGTTCTTGTAGGGAAAGTGCAACTTGGCAAAGGCATAGGCTGCGAAACTCGAGGTCAGCAACTGCATGATCGTGACGATGATCGTAAGCTTGGACGTGTTGTAGATGAACAGCGCCAGCGGAATTTTCGTCCATATCTCGGTGTAGTTTTCCCAGCGCGGCTGCGCCGGTATCCATTCAATGGGAAATGCGAAAACATCGCGGCTGAGCTTGAGTGATGCCGAGAGCATCCAAACAAACGGCAGCAGCATGACGATGGTGATCGCAATGACCGTGGCATAGACGGCGATCGTTCCAACGGTGACTTTTCGGCCCATGATGCGCATCGCTTCAGTCCTCCCGCTGCCGTTTGAACTGGACGACGGTGACGGCCAGCACGAGGAAGAAGAGAACGAGCGCAATCATGCTGGAATAACCGAGGTCCCAGGAAATGAAGGCTTCGTTATAGATGTGGTAGACCAGAACAAGCGTGGATGTGCCGGGACCGCCTTGGGTGATCATATAGACCTGATCAAAAACCTTGAACGACTGGATGGTCAGCATGACGGTCACGAAAAACGTCGTCGGTGCCAGCTGCGGTAGGGTGACGTGGATGAACTTCTGCCAGGCATTGGCGCCGTCCAGACCGGCCGCCTCGTAAAGCTCGGAATTGATGCCCTGAAGCCCGGCAAGATAGATCACCATATAGTAACCCATGCTCTTCCATATGCCGAAGAGTATGACGGTCACCATCGCCCAATGTCGGTCCGCCGCCCAGCCAGGCATATCGGCTGGGTCCATGCCCAGCGTATAGAGCAGCATGTTAACCGGCCCCATTTCGGGGTTGAAAATCATGTTCCAGACCACAGCCACGGCCACCAGCGAAGCGACATAGGGAAAGAACATGGCGGTGCGGAAGAAGTCGCGCCCGAAGATTTTCTGGTTCAGCAGAACCGCCAAACCAAGCGCACAGGCCAGCGTGGCAGGCACCGAAACAACGGTATAGACGATCGTGTTCCAAAAAGCCGAGATGAACGCCTTGTCTTCAAACAGTCGCCAGAAATTATCCAGCCCCGCAAAACTCATGGCGTTGGAGCCGTCCCAATGCATGAACGCCAGCGCGAAGGCGAAGAGAATGGGGCCGAGCGTGAAGATGGCGAAGCCAAGAAAATTCGGGGCAATGAAGGAGTAGGCGATCAACGCATTTTCGATCCGGCGTCGTCTCTTGGAAACGATCTGTACCTTCTTTTTGCGGTATGGGGCCGCCTGCGTGTCAGACGCGGTCGCAATGGCCACGGCATTCCTCCCATTGTCGGCCAGCCGTCGTCATGATCGGCGCAGACCGCTGCAACATCTCCTGCGATCAGATTTTCACCTGATGCCTCCTGCCGTTTTGATAGCACAAAATCTACATTGGTCAAACAAGTTTGCATAACATCAGACAAATTCTCTGGAGATTTGAAAAGACGTATGATAGGAGCCTTTCCTAACGAACATCGAACGCGCGGGAGGTCGAGGGCGTGTTTGCAGAGTTGATACAGCTCCTGCCGGATCGGCTGGGTGATTTCGCAGCCGATGTCACGGCTGAACGCATCCGCTACTCAGCGTCGCAGGCCAGCCGCGCAGAGCTCATCAATGCCGCCGTGAAGGCCCTTGATGAGCCGTGGTCCACCATCCTCGCCAGCGACTACATGGAATATACCCAGAACGGCAACCGCTCGCGCTTCGAGGCCCTCTATTTCGCCCGCCGCGTCAAGCTGAACGCGCTGGTTCTGGGCGAATGCATCGAAGCCGTAGGACGGTTCCTACCTGAAATTATCGACGGCTTGTGGCTCATCTGCGAGGAAAGCGGCTGGCAGCTGCCCGCGCATAATTCCCATGTCCGTGGCGGTCCACGCACCCCGCTTCCCGATCCTCAGAACCCGGTCATCGATCTCTTCGCGGCGGAAACGTCGGCCAATCTGGCGCTGGTCTCGCACCTGCTCGCCCCCCAGCTGGACACTATCCTTGCCACGCGGATATCCAGCGAAATCGATCAGCGCATCACAAAGCCATATCTCTCGCGCCACTTCTGGTGGATGGGCAATGGCGATGAGCGGATGAACAACTGGACGGCGTGGATCACGCAGAACGTCCTTCTCTCGACATTTTTGCGGCCCACCGATCAGGTCACACGCCGCGCCGTTGTCGAGCAGGGGTTAAAAAGTCTCGATGCCTTCCAAAAAGACTACGCGGATGATGGAGCATGCGAAGAGGGCGCTCTCTACTACGGCCATGCGACGCTGTGCCTATTCACAGGCCTCGCAGTTCTGGAGGAGGCCGCTCCAGGCGTGACGGGCGCAGTTCTGCGCGAAAACAAGCTCCGCAGTATGGCCGAATTCATCCGGCATATGCATGTGGCAGACGACCAGTTTTTCAATTTCGCAGACGCCCCGGCGCGGTTCGAAACCAGCGGCCTTCGTGAATATCTCGTCGGCAAAGCCGTCGCATCACCTCAGCTCCAGGCCTTCGCCGTAGATCGCTGGAAGCGCTCGTCCAAGCATCTAATGCAGGATGAATGGAACCTCTGGTATCGCGTACAATCGGCTCTGGGAGAAGGTGAACTGGCCGAGGCTAGTTTCAGGCCACCCGCAAAAGTCGATATGTTTTACCCCGGCATAGCGCTCGCCATCGCCCGCGATGATATCTTCGATCTCGCCGTCAAGGGCGGCAACAATGGCGAAAGCCATAACCACAATGATGTCGGCAGCATCACGCTTTACAAGCACGGACGTCCTTTCCTCATCGATGTCGGTGTGGAAACCTATACGGCCAAGACCTTCTCGCCGCAGCGGTACGACATCTGGACCATGCAATCGGCCTTCCACAACTTGCCCAGCTTTGGCGGTGTGATGCAGGAGGATGGCGAGGCCTTTGCGGCCCGCGATTTCTGCGTCAATTTTGCGCAAGAGCACGCCGAAATATCGCTCGACCTTGCCGGTGCTTATCCGCCGGAGGCCGGTGTCCAAAGCTACACCAGAACCGTTCGCCTCATCCGTGGCAAACATGTCGAGATCATCGATGATCACGAGGGCGAGCGCGATGCCGTTCTGTCACTCATGACGGTCGAAAAGCCTCGTATTACTGGCGATATGTTGGTTTTGGGTGACCTCGGTTCCATCGATATCGAAAATGCGGAAGTCCTCACCATCGATACGATCAAGATCGATGATCCGCGCCTACGCCAGTCGTGGCCTGAAGCCATTTACCGCATTCTCATTCCGCTCAAAGGCAAACGCCTTCACCTCGTTATCCGCTAAGGGAGAATGCCGATGAGGCTCACACTCAAAGTCGTCGACGCATCAGGCACGGTCCTGTCGCACGCCAGTGCTGACGACGAGGTCTTTCTGGTCTATCGCAGTGAGTATGCGCAAGGGGACAGGATCATGGTCGAAGCGGCAGAATCCGGCCATATCGACCTCAGCCTCGACGCCGGCATGCCACCAGCACGTGTCTTCATGGCTGGCACGGATTTCTCCCTTCCTATCCCCTTCGGGCTGACGCGCAAGACCTACCCGCCGCAGGCCTTCCTTGGAAATCTTCACCGCATATCAGCCTGTCGTGTTCACGCGCAGGAGGCTTCTATACGCCGAAACCTGGCCTTCAATCCCTTCGACCATCATGACAACAGAATGCTCTTTCCCCACGCCAGCGCCAATGTAGAAACACGTGGCGAGGCGGTCTTTGCTGCCCGCAACGCCATTGATGGGGAAAAGGCCAATACGGATCACGGTTTCTGGCCCTATACCAGTTGGGGCATCAACCAAGACCCTGCGGCAACGCTCAATCTGGCATTCGGACGTCCAGTGCTGATTGATCAGGTCACGCTGTATCTAAGGGCAGACTTCCCCCACGACGCCTGGTGGAACGAGGCCAGCTTGACCTTTTCAGATGGGTATATACTGACCATTCCCCTGATCAAATCCGGTGCCGCCCAAGTTTTTCCCATGCCTGCGCGCACTGTCGAATGGGTCCGCTTGCATGATCTTAAAAAGGCTGATGATCCATCGCCGTTTCCAGCGCTCACGCAGTTCGAGGTTTGGGGTGTGGATGTGTGCTAGTTTGCAGCGATACCGCGCAGATCGCGCATCATATCGCGGTAGCGAAGCTGGCTGCCGCGCAGATGCTCCTGCATGGCAAGCTTCGCTGCCTGCTCGTCGCGGTCTGAAATCGCAACGATAATCGTCTCATGCTCCCTGTGGATCAGGCGTCGATAGGCTGTCTGGTCGACCTCCTGCTGCTTTGAAACGAAACGGGACTGCGGAATAGCCGCTGGTCCGTGCAGTTCCAAAAACTGCGTGAACAGCGGATTGTTGGTGGCCGCCGCAATTGCAAAATGCAGCGCTAAGTCTGCCTCACGGATCGACTGATTATTCTCGAGACAGTCCAGCACTTTCGCGTGGCACTCGAAAATAGCCTCTTCCTGTGACGGGGACCTGCGAAGTGCGGCAAGGCCTGCTGCCTCGATCTCAAGCGGGGTTCGAATTTCCAGCACTTCGAGATCCGAAGATAATCTCGCTTTGTCGATTTTTCCCGCCGAGCCGTCTTTTGCCGTTTTGAGAACGAATATGCCTGCACCCTGACGTACTTCCACCAAGCCGTCACAACGCAAAGCCGTGACTGCCTCGCGAACGACGGTGCGGCTGACGCCATGAGTTTCCGTCATTTGTATCTCGCTCGGCAAGCGGTCTCCGGGTCCGTATTGGCCGGACGCGATAGCCTGTCTCAGGCTCACGCTGACTTTGGTAACAAGCGACCCGGATGATTTGCTGCGTTTTTGCTTTTCTGGCATGTCGGTCACCATAAATCGAAATTTCAGCTAAGCGTAGCCTTACAAATCTGTATGATGAATTTCAGTCATGCGCAATGATCATACTAATTCTTTTGCCTGATGCTTCGCACGGAGAATTTTCTGTCAATATCTGGTTGTAATCGCTTTGAGAGGTGTTGCGTGGACGGAAAAGGTCTCACACACTGGTCTTGTGGTTTCTTTTTTATCCAGAAGTCCCCGTGGCATTATCGCGATCGAACAAACGGAGAAAATACCAGAGGTATATCGAGAAAAATCCGAACATGTACAGTTTCGGCTGGATTTGAGCCACCATTTCATCTCGCGCCACACCACCTAGTTACATTTAAGATGGTGGCCGAAAGCACGTTATAGGAGTGTAAGTGGATCACTCCGAAATGAAAAAGTGTCGAAGTTCATGCGCCAGTCAACAGATAGACGTATCAACGGGTCATCCCCCTAACCAAAATCCACTCAACCAGCACCGCTCGTACGTGTCGGGAAGCCCGATGGCTGTGAGATGGTACCGCGAGGAGATGGCCCTGCTCATGAGCGATAACGATAATCCACGCTGCAAGGAGGCTGGGGCGAAACTGCGCCCCAGCCTCCTGTTGATTGAGCCACTAAGTAATTAGTCCAGCAGTTCAGCAGGAACCTTGCCGCCATTCTCAGACAACTTCTTGAGCAACGCCTTGTGCAACCATGTGTTCATCGCTGCCGAACCATCGGCTTGACCTGTGTATCCCAACTCGTGTGCAAGCTCTTTGCGTTCTGCAAGCGTTGCGTCCATTCCGAGAGCTTTCATCAGGTCGACGATGGAATGCTTCCAATCAAGCTTTTGGCCGCTGCTCTTCACGGCAGCGTCAAGCTGGGACGCGACGTCAACTTTCTGCGATGCAGACGAAGATGGTACTGGTGCAGAAGCTCCCGACGTTGTCGGGACTGCCTGGCCAGTTCCACCTACAGGAGGGGCGGTCGATACCGCTGTCTCAGGGGTAGAGGAAGGCGCTGGTGCTGATGCAGATGGCGATGCCTGTTCAGCGTGGGCTGAACTTCCAAATATAGCGTCTCTAATTTTGCCGAAGATGCTCACAATGTTCTCTCCCTTTGATATAGATATGCAATGGTGAACGGGTCGGACCTTGTAACGTTCCGCATTGTTTGCAAAACAACCCTCGCAATTACAGAACTAAGCTGCATCCAGATCATCACCGTCCCCATCTTCAATCCCACCCGTGGCGGCGCGACAGGTTGCAGGCTTCGGTAAAATCAGAAATCGAAACATCTCCGTCAAGACGCTCGAGAAGAATTCATTTTGCCGTCTTTGCTGTAATTAGCAGCAGCGAACCATCTCATGCCCGCAACTAAACGTCATCAGGCCTATCAATAGCAGTGTTGGGTTGCAATCGCTTCGGAATCTTGTCACTCAGCGAATAATTCTACTCTCATTCGCCACCATTTTCCCGTCTTTGAATACCTTGCGATTTTTCGGAAACGCGACGACTGCTTCGGGGATACAGGCGGCGGCAAATGTAACGAAGTCAGCTTTTGAGCCAACCTGAATACCGTAATTGTTTAGCCGAAGAGCCTTCGCGCTTTCGCTCGTGACGATGTCGAATGCAGCTTGCAGCTCCTCGTCGGTGTAGAAGCCGGAACGGTAGCCGATGATTTCGGCGCGGTGAAGCATGTCGCCATCGCCATAGGGCCACCAGGAATCGCGGATGTTGTCGCTACCGCTGAAGACGGTGACGCCTTCTCGGCGCAGTAGAGCGACGGGTGGGAAAGTGTGGTTGCCGGGAGCGTTTGTCATGATCGATACACCGCTTTTGGCGATGGTCGCGGCAATCTTGCGGGCTGCGTCCGGGGGCAGGTCGCCAAGCCCATAGGCGTGGCTGATCGCGACATGGCCCTGCATGCCGAGCGCGACTGTTCGTGCGCAAATTTCCTCGATGGTGAAAGCACCCATGCTTCCGGCATCATGAAGATGGATATCGATGTCCACGCCATGTTTCTCCGCAACGCCGAAAACGACATCGAGATGGCCGTTCACATCACGGTCGAAGCTGGCGGGGTCAAGGCCGCCGACGAGGTCTGCGCCAAGTTTGATCGCTTCGTCGAGGAGTTCCGGCGTCCCTGGACTTTTCAAAATGCCGCTCTGGGGAAAAGCGACGAGCTGGATATCGATGATATCCCTGTAATCCTCGCGGACCGCCAGAATGGTCTCCAACGATTTCAGGCCGACGGAGCCGTCCACCATGACGTGGCTGCGCATATGCAGCGTTCCGTTGCCGATGCAGAGATCGAGCTGGTCGCGCGCGCGTTTGTCCATCGGTGCAGAGATGGCCATATTTTCCGCCTGAAATGCGACCCGCTCATGCACGTCAAAGCCGTTGGTGCAGGGGCGGTGCGGCATCCATGTATCGCCGTAGAAGCTCGTATCCAGATGGATATGTCCTTCGACAAATCCCGGCACAAACATATCTCCGCCAATGTCGATAACTGAAGCGGAGGCCGTATCTGACCCGGCAGCTTCGATCGATGTGATCTGTCCGCTCTCGACACTGATATCACTCAGCAGGCCGTCCGCCAGTTTGGCATTGGTGAAGACAGTCTTTGTCATACTTATTAAAACTCCTCATGCAATTTATAACGTGTTCGACGTCGAAATGATGGTGCCTAAAGCGGGGCCATGTGGCAGGCGACAACACCACCGCCTTGGCGCTCGCGTGATTTCGGGGCATCCCGGCTACAAATATCCGCCGCAAGAGGACAGCGCGGGTGGAAGGCGCAGCCTTTTGGTGGGTCGAGCGGGCTGGGCGGTTCGCCTCCCATCAGTGCGCGGTCGCGGTTGGGAGAAGCCACATCCGGTATCGTCTGAAGTAGCAGCTTTGTGTAGGGATGCTGCGGATTGGCGAAAAGGGCTTCCGTATCAGCCTCTTCCACAATCCGCCCGAGATACATCACCGCAATCCGGTCTGCCATGTGACGCACGACGGCCAGGTTATGGCTGATAAACAAGTAGGTGAGCCCAAGCTCGTCCTGAAGCTTGCGCATTAGATTAAGGATTTGTGCTTGAACGGAGACATCGAGGGCCGATGTGGGTTCATCGCAGACAAGGAATTCCGGCTCGCTGGCCAGTGCCCGGGCAATGGAAATGCGCTGCCTCTGACCACCGGAAAACTCATGCGGATAACGTCGGCTGTCATCCGGCGAGAGACCGACGATCTTTAGAAGGTCAGCCACACGTTCGCTCTCGGCTGCGGGACTGTCGCGAAGGCCGAACTCACGGATGGGTTCTGCGATGATGTCACCCACACGCCAACGCGGGTTGAGGCTTGCATGCGGGTCCTGGAAGATCATCTGCGCTTCCATGGGCTTCCCGTCGCTTGCCGGTGCGAAGACAATGGCACCTTCGGTTGGCTCGTATAGCCCCGTTACCAACCGCGCTACCGTCGATTTTCCGCATCCGGACTCGCCGACCAGTGCCAGGCACTTGCCTTTCTGGACAATGAAGGTGACATCCTGCACGGCATGCAGATAACGTTTCGGCTTGCGCTCGATCATCCTGTTCAGCCAAGGTGTCGAAACATCGAAGACCCGCGTTAACTGATCGACCTCAAGGGCGTTCTGGGAACTTCTCATGCAACACCTCCGTCATGAAGCAGGCAGGCAACGGCACCCCGTGCTTCGGGTATCAGTGCCGGGCGGATTTTGAGACAGCGTGGTCCGACCGAGCGACAGCGCGGATTGAAGGCGCAGCCGGTAGGAATGGCATTGAGCCGTGGCATGGCACCATCGATTTGCGTCAAGCGTTCGACGCGCGCGCCAAGCGATGGAATCGAACCCATCAGGCCCTGCGTATAAGGATGTTTCGGACGGGCGATGACATCTTCCACGGTGCCGATCTCGATGATACGGCCTGCATACATCACGGCGACGCGGTCTGCTGTCTCGGCAATCACACCCATGTCGTGTGTGACCAGCATGACACCAGCACCTTGCTCCCGGCACAGCTTGCGCAGCAGGCTGGTAATCTGCGCCTGTATGGAAACATCGAGCGCCGTCGTTGGTTCATCTGCGATGATCAATTGCGGATTTCCCGCAGGGGCCAGGGCGATCACCACGCGTTGCCGCATGCCGCCGGAAAACTGGTGCGGATAATGGTCAATACGCTCATCTGCGCCGGGAATGCCCACCTGTTGCAGCAGGTGAATGCCGTGAAGACGCGCCTGCGCCCTGTTTCTGTCCGAATGCAGCCGGACGGTTTCGATGAGTTGCTGACCGACGGAAAACAGGGGGTTGAGCGAGGTCAGCGGGTCCTGAAATATGGCGCCCACCATGCGGCCCCGCACGTTTTCCATCTCGTCATCGCTTAGATTATCCGTCCGTTTTCCACCAATGTGGATTTCGCCGGACGCGACGCGACCGGGCGGTTCGAGAAGACCGAGAACGGCCATGCCGGTCATCGATTTTCCCGCACCTGACTCCCCCACCACACCGAGGATCTCGCCCCGGGCAATCGTCAGGGACACATCGGACAACGCAGTCAGAACGCCACTGCGGGTTGGAAATTCGACAGAAAGACCTTTGACCTCGAGAGCCGGGGAGGGACCAGTACTGTTCATGACGACACCTCGCTCTGATGGGAGGGATAACTTGACAGGAAAATCTCCTCCACCGGTGGATGGCCGTAGGTGCGCTCAGGATAGCGCGCGATGAGACCGTCAAATTGTTGCTGCGCCTGGTTTCGTGCGGCGACGAGATCGATCCCGGCCACACGTCCGTCACGCATGGAAACCCGCCCATCGACGATAGTTGCGCGGGTGACGCGACCGGTTGCGCCGTAGACAAGTGTCTGGATGGGATCGATGCGCGGCGCGATCATCCGGTCCGCCATGTCGAATACTGCGATATCGGCCTTTGCGCCGGGAGCAAGGCGTCCGAGATCAGAGCGCTTCACGGCATCGGCACCGACAAGGGTAGCGGCGTCATAGAACTCGGCGGCCGATCCGGCGTCAGCACGCCCCTCCGCAATCCTGTTTGCCATCATGCCAACGGCCATGTTCAACACCATGTCGGGCGGTGCCGTATCTGTCCCCATGCCGATGCGAATGCCCTTTGCTTTCAGTCGGGAAAAGGATTTGAGCGAGGAGCCGTGCCGCGCAGACACGAGCGGACAGTGGGCGACGGTGACGCCATTTGCCGCATAACGTTGCAGATCGTCGTCCGTCGCCACTGTCGCATGCGGTGCGATCAGTCGGGGAGAGAGGACGCCGAGACCGTCCAGCCATTGCGGCGCTGTGGCACCATGCAGGCGTTGGACAGTTTGCAACTCCATTTCGCCCTGCGCCATATGCAGACGCACGGGCATATCCAGATCATTGGCATGGGCAAATGTCTGGCGCAGCAGTTCCTTCGTGCAGGTCTCGACACGGTCCGGGGCGAACATGCCTGATATCAGACCATTTCCGGTGCCGTGAACCCTTTTAGCAAAAGCCGCTGCGTCGGAAAGCTCTTGAAGTCCGCGCGCCTCGTCAAAGACCGGCTGCATAACGCCCGCTTCGTCAAGGATGACACCGCCTGTGCGATAGGCAGGACCAAGCCAGACACGAATGCCGAGTTCTTCTGCGGCAGCGGCGGCTGCATCAAATTCGGCGACCGTTTCGCCCCATGCGCGGTAGAAAAGCGACGCGATGGGCAACGCCGACGTAATGCCGTTGAGCAGCAATTGCGCAAAGGCGTAACGCTTCTGGAAAGCCAGCTCCTCTGGTGAGTACATCTCATAAGCCCGTGCGGCATAATCCGAAGGCCAGACCCTACCCTTTTTCCACCCCGGTTGGTTGTCCATGGCAAGCACGGTCGTGTCGAGATCGGACAGGGCATCGAGATCGACAAAGCCCGGACCGATGAGGGCTTCACCCATGTCGTAACGTGCGGCCAACTCGCCTTCGAAGCGGGACCCGACCCAGATGATGCGGTCATTCTCGATGACCACTTCGCCGCCGCTGATCAGGCGTCTACCTTCCGGCAGATCGGCAATCACGTAACGGGCGGCCAGCGCCCAGCGACCGGGCGGGCGTTTGCCGAGAGGTAGCATGGGCCAGTCAGCAGTCGTCATGGTCTTGCTCTCAGGCTGGCACCGTCGCGTGCAACAATGTTGCCCGCCGTGACGACGAGTTTGCGCGGTTGATGCGTGACGATGGCTTCGCCGACGCTTTCACCTTCGACAAGCACGACGTCACCACGACCGCCCACCTCAAGCGCATGGGCGGAACGGTCCATCGCCAACGCGCCACCGGTGGTGCAGACGTCGAGAGCCATTGCAAGCTCATCATCGCGGCGCAGATTGTTTTTCATGCCCAACAGCATCGCCCGTTCCAACATGTCGCCATTGCCATAGGGTCCCCATGTGTCGCGGAAGCCATCGACACCGGCCCCGAAGCGAACACCCGCAGCATGCAGCCGTTTCAGCGACGGGACTTCGCGGGATGGCGGCGCTGTGGTGAAAATGGGAATATCCAGCTCAGCACAGGTGTCGATCAGTGCTTGCGAGACATTCCAGTCAGGAAGGCCCAGGCAGAATGCGTGACTGACCGCGACCTTGCCCTGCATGCCCATGGCACGGATGCGCTCGAAGATCATCTCCATCGAGAAGGCCCCAAGCTCTCCGCCTTCGTGGAGATGGATATCGATGCCCTTTCCGTGTTTTTCGGCAATGGCGAAGATCGTATCGAGATGTCCTTTCGGATCGCGATCCATGCCGCAAGGATCGAGCCCGCCAACCAGATCGGCGCCCATTTGCATGGCCTTGTCCAGCAGTTCGGCGGTGCCGGGCCTACGCATCAGTCCTGATTGTGGGAACGCGACAATTTCAATTTCGACGACGCCCGCAAGCTGACGCCGCGTTTCCATGACCCCTTCCAGTGCGATCAAGCCCTGGTCGGTGTCGATGTCGACATGGGTGCGGATCAACGTCGTGCCGTAACCTACAGACTGCAACGACTGCCGCATGGATTGAACATGGGCGTCGAGACCGTATTCACGCTTCACTGCCCGCTCATTGTCGATCTTGTCGATCAGGCGGGGGCCAACCGTGTTGACGTACCATGGATAGCCCAACAGTGACTTGTCGAGATGGGTGTGGGCATCGACCAGACCGGGAATGGCAATACGGCCACCCGCATCCTCGACTGCCATGCCGTCTGCGGTGAGATTTTCACCCATCTCGGCAATTCGTCCATTCTTGATCAGGATGTCGGTTTTTGCGCCACCCATGGGTCTTGCATTGGTAATCAAAAGATCAGTCATCAGATGCCTCAGCGTAATTTGGGGTTAAGGGCGTCGCGCAGCCAGTCACCGAGCACGTTGATGGAGACAACGAGCAGACAGAGCTGGAGGCCGGGGAAAAGGACGATCCACCACAGACCTGAAAACAGATATTGATTGCCGATACGGATCAGCGTTCCCAGTGATGGCTGCTCCGGCGGCATACCAACGCCCAGGAAAGACAGCGTCGCTTCGATCAGGATTCCAAGGCCGAAGTTCAGCGTGGCTGTCACCAGAAGAGGTGTGGTGGTGTTGGGAAGGATGTGTTTCAGCATGATGCGCCATGTCGGCACGCGTATCAGCCGGGCCGCCTGCACATACTCCTTGTTGCGCTCGACCATGGTCTGCGCCCGCACGGTCCGCGCATATTGCACCCATGCTGACAGCGAAATCGCAAAAACGATGACGCCTGATGCGCCTGCTTCGCGTAAGTAAGGCGGCAGGAGCTGCCGGGCGAGTGCGGAGACGAGAATGGCGATCAGCATCGTCGGCATGGACAGAAGCACATCGCCAGCGCGCATCAGCAGGCTATCGGCCCATTTTCCGTGGTAGCCGGCAATCAATCCAAGCGTAGAGCCAATGACGAGCGATACGGCCACGGAGGCAGCACCGATGATGATGGAGGCGCGCGATCCATAGAGGATGGCCGACAGCAGGTCGCGCCCCTGAACGTCGGTGCCGAGGATGTAGGGCCACTGTCCCTCGGCCATCCAGATCGGTGGTATTTCGGCGTTCAGCAGATCGAGAGAGGCAAGATCATAGGGGTTCTGCACCGTAAACAGCGGAGCGAGAAAGGCCGACGCGATCAGCATCAAAAGCATGATTGCAGCAATGATCGCGGATGGATGATGGGTAAAGCTCCATCCCAGATCGGATTGCAGCAACCGTGCCAATCGCGATGGGGTTGGTTTGGGAGTTTTGTGCGTCGGTTCGATGGCGGTCATGGTGATGCTCCTGTCACGCGGCGCGCAGACGCGGGTCGATGACCGCATAGGCGATATCGACGAAGGTGTTCAGCGTTACAAAGATGAAGGATACGATGCACAGGTAAGCCGCCATGACGGGGATATCCACGAAGGTAACAGCCTGCATGAACAGCATTCCCATGCCCGGCCACTGGAAAACCGTTTCGGTGACAAGTGCAAAGGCAATCAGGTTGCCCACCTGCATGGCTGTCAAGGTAACGACCGGCATCAGACAGTTCTTGAGTGCGTGGCGAAACCACAAGGCGCGCCTTCTTACGCCGCGTGCACGGGCAAATTTGATGAAATCCGCGCGCAGCGTCTCCAGCATTTCTGCTCGCACCAGCCGCATGACAAGGGTTATCTGGAAAAGCGACAGCGAGAGCGATGGCAGGATGACGGCGGCACGGCCAGAAGGCGTCAGCAGCCCGGTAGACCACCAGCCGATGCGCACCACGTCGCCTCGCCCATAACCGGGTAACCAGCCGAGCGTAACGGAAAATATCAGGATCAGCAGGATACCCACGAGGAAACTCGGCAAAGACACGCCGATGATCGAGCTGAACTGAAGGCTTTCCGCCCACCACTTCCCCCGACCGATGGCCGTGAAAACACCCAGCGGTATACCGATGGCGAGCGACAGGATGGTGGCGATGATGACCAGTTCGAAGGTGGCCGGAAATCGCTCGGCAATAAGGCCCAGCACGGACTGCTGATTGCGCCAGGACAACCCAAACTCGCCCTGCGCCGCATTGGCGACAAAGCGAACATATTGGACGAGGAAGCCATCGTTCAGACCGAGGCGTCCGCGCAATTCGTCGCGATCAACCTGGGTCGCGCTTTCGTTGACCATCATCTCGACGGGATCTCCCAGAAAACGGAAGATAAGGAAGGCAAAGAAAGCGACCGTCAGCATCACAAGAACGGCATTGCCGATCCGCTTGATGAGGAAAGCGAGCATGGTGAAGTGTCCTTGATATGGCCGACATGAAGGAACGGTCCCCCGCCAAGGATGTTGGCGGGGGGCCGGATTACATCTTCACCAGCCACAAACGGGGAAGGTTGTCGGAAAACAGGGGGAAGTCGGCAATCTTTGCACTTGTCGCCCAAGCCAGCGGTTGCTGGTGGAGCGGGATCATGAGCGCATGCTCCTTGGCGATCTTCAGCGACTGTGCTTCCAAGGCGAGGCGCTTGGTGGTGTCCAGTTCAACCGCCGATGCTTCCGTTACCTTGTCGAATTCCTTGTCCGACCAGCCGCCCCAGTTGAAAATTCCAAAAGAACCTTCCTTGGTGTGGAGAACCTGCGATGTCAGGCTATAGGCATCCAGCATGGGCAGAGTGGCCCAGCCGAGGGTGTAGACATCGACCTTGCCCGCGGAACGTTTTGGTGTCTGTACTGCGCGGGGGCCTTGATCCAGCTTCGGCTTGAGGCCAACGCGGGACCACATGGACGCGACGGCCTGGCACATCTGCTCTTCGTTCACCAAAGTGTCTGCGCAGTTGAACTCGAATTCGAAACCTTCAGCGCCAGCTTCCTTGAGAAGTGCCTTTGCCTTCTCGGGATCGGCTTTGACCGGCTGGTCGAGTGCCGCATCATATCCGGGTATCTGCGGTGCGACGAGGGCGCCAGCATTGCGGGACTTGCCACGCATGACGCGTTTCTGGATCAGATCGAGATCAATGGCGAGTTGCATCGCCTGACGGACGCGCAAATCCTTCATCGGGTTGGGCGCTCCCGACAGCAACTGGTCACGCTGGCTAAAGCCAATCATCACTGTGCGAAGATCGGTCCCTTCAAGAAGCTTGACCTGCCCGGCGGCCGCTTCAAGTCGCGGCAAATCCTGCACCGGTGCCTGATCGGTAAAATCGATATCGCCGGACAAAAGTGCGGCCACGCGGGTTGCACTGGAGGCGATCGGCGTAAGCTCGATGCGGTCTATATTGTGCTGGGGCTTGTCCCACCACCCGTCATATTTCACGAAAACGGTTTTCGCATCCGGCTGGCGGCTTTCCACCTTGAAGGGGCCGGTGCCGTTTTCATTGTAGGTGGCGTAGCCCTCGGTGCCGGAGCCAACATCGGTCGGCGCCTCGGCATTGTTGTCCTTCAGCCAACCCGCATCGAAAATATAAATCGTCGTCAGGTCGTTCAGCAGCAGCGGATAATTGGCAGAGACATCAATTTCAATGGTGTGGGCATCGATGACGCGTGAGCCCTTATAGGCAGGAATGTTGCCACGCAGCGGTGACTTCGGGTTGGTCGCACGCAGAAGCGATGCCTGTACATCGTCTGCTGTGAACTCGGCTCCATTGTGGAATGTCACACCTTCGCGCAGTTTGAAACGCCAGGTGGTGGGCGAGATGATTTCATACGAAACCGCAAGTGCGGGCTCTAGCTTCAAGTTTCGGTCATACCGCATCAAGCCTTCATAGGCGTGATTGAGCACACCGAGCGCAAAACTGTCGCCATAGGAGTATGGGTCAAGCGAACTGATGTCGCGGGAAGCGCCCCATTTTAACGTTGTCGCAGATGCTGGCATAGCGAGTGTCAGCAGTGCTGCACCTGCCATTAAAACTTTGGAAATTTGCATTTATAGATCCCCTCGGATTGCATTCAATTTTTCGACACCTGGTCGCTAATTGGAGTGAGTGCTGTTGAAACCCGCTGTCGCAACTGGCTTTTCGGCTCTTTTTTGCAAACTGTAGCTCAGGCTAATTCAGTATGGATACAAACGCAATAATAAATTGCATGCAATTTAAAGGGATAGATTTTGTACAATAATTGTGCGAAATATGATCAAAATTGCATCAGATAACGGGCAGGTTATGTCGACAAATCTCAGCAGAAGTGACGCGATTTATGCTTCTCTTCGCCGCGCCATCCTTGAGCAGGCGTTGAAGCCTGGAACGAAGTTGCCGGAGGACTCCATCGGCGACACGTTTGGTGTCAGTCGAACGAGCGCGCGGAACGCCTTGTTGCGTCTTGCATCCGATGGCTTGGTGGAGATCAAGCCCAATCGCGGTGCGGCCGTTGCCATGCCGACTCTGGAAGAGGCGGAGGAAGTTTTTGCACTCAGGCGCTGCCTTGAGCGGGAGGTCATAGGCCGCCTGTGCAAACGGATGCCGAGAGACGGTATCGACGCTTTGATCAGTCATGTGCGCGAGGAAGAGCGCGCTCTACAGGCATCGTCCCCAAGGTCGATCCGGCTTGCAGGCGAATTCCACATTCTTCTTGCCGAACTGACCGGCTCCAAACTGCTCATTGATTTCATCAGCCAGATCGTCTCGCGCTCATCGCTCATTCTCGCCCGTTTCGGACGTCCGCATTCTGCCGAATGCGGTATCGATGAGCATGTCCAGCTGATCGAGGCATTGAAAAACCTCGATGCTGAAACCGCTATGCGCATCATGGATCATCACCTGCATGCCGTCGAAGATCGGGCCAAGGTGGACGAGAAGGATGATGGGCCTGATATCACCGAGATTCTCAGTCGCTATATTTCGATATCCGATTAGGAGCACTTATGCGTCAGTCGGAAAACGCAGCGGCCCGCTCGACTAAGGGCATGGTCACGACGCCGCATCACACGGCGAGTGAAGCCGGTGCGAAGGTCTTGCGGCGTGGAGGCACGGCGATCGAGGCCGTGATTGCCGCCGGCGCAGCACTTACCGTCCTCTATCCGCATTTTTGCGGCCTGGGTGGAGATGCAATCTGGGTCTTGGCAGATGGCTCCGGTCGTCGCCAGACGATCATGGGGATCGGTCAGGCGGCCGAACATTTACCCCCGCTTGATGCCATCCCGCAACGCGGCCCGCTATCGGCGCTGACAACAGCGGCACTTGTCGATAGTTGGGGCGAGGCGTTGCGATACTCGTCCGAGAACTGGCAGGGAAAGGAGAGCCTGGCCACGCTGCTTGCAGACGCGATTGAGCTGGCCGCACAGGGTTTTCCGGTCAGCCAGTCGCAAAAGCACTGGCATGCATTTCGCGCAAGCGAAATTCCAGGCTGGCCGGGTTTCGAGGCACACTTTGTCACCCAAGGTATTCAGCGCCAACCGCAACTGGCCGCCGTTCTGGAGCGGATCGCTCAATATGGTCACCGCGAATTTTATGAGGGTGAGCTTGCCCAGCGCATTGCAAATGGCCTCGAAGCTGCGCGCAGTCCGATCCGCATTGGCGACATGCAAAAGACCGCTGCGCGAATGGTCGATCCTATCTCCATGGTCTATCGCGGCGTCGAACTTCTAGCGCCACCGCCGCCCTCCCAAGGCGTGACGACGCTTGGGATTATGGGCGTCCTGTCGAATTTCGACATGGCGAACGTGGACCCGTCATCCGCACAGTTCTATCATCTCTGCGTAGAGGCGGTGAAGCAGGCCTTTCTTGATCGAGGCACAATTGCCGATCCGGATTTTGTAGCGCAGGCTTGCTATTATTGGCTGAACGAGACCGTTCTATCGCGCAAGGCAGCCGCAATCGACCGACATATGGCTCTTCCTTGGCCTGACACTCACCGAACCGGCGACACGGTGTACCTCGCCGCAGTCGATAACGAAGGCAGGTGCGCCAGCGTTTTACAGAGTACCTATTATGACTGGGGAAGCGGTGTCTTGCTGGGCGATACGGGCATTCTCTGGCAAAATCGCGGAGCTGCCTTCAGTACAGATCCAGCAAGCCCGAATGTTCTGGCACCAGGAAAAAGGCCATTTTACACGCTCAACCCTGGTATCGGCTTGCGAGACGGCAAACCGCATCTTCTCTACGGTACCCAAGGCGCAGATGGGCAGCCGCAGACACTCACCCTGCTGTTGAGCCGCCTCATAGACCACGGCTTCGATCCGTTGTCCGCGCTTTCCGCACCACGGTTTCTCCTCGGACGAACCTTTTCCGACACCCGCGACAATCTCAAGATAGAGAATTCAGTTGGCGACGGGGTTATGGAGGCCTTGCATGTCATGGGCCACGAAACCATTGCTATTCCCGCACTGAGCGCGCTGGCCGGTCAGGCGGGAGTGATCCGGCTCAACACTGACGGCTGGATCGATGGCGCGCATGATCCCCGCAGCGATGGCTGCGCCGTAGGTATTTGAGGCCTGATATGACCGCTGATCTCATTCTCAGAAACGCGCAATTGGCAGATCAGCCAAGGCCGGTGGATATTGCAGTCAGGGATGGGCGCATCATTGCGATTGCCGCAAACATCCGCTGTGATGCCGTGACTGAAGAGGATATTGACGGCAACTGTGCTTTTTCCGGCTTTGTCGATAGCCATGTCCATCTCGACAAAGCCTGCATTCTGGAGCGTTGCACGATCTGTGCCGGTACGTTGGAAGAAGCCGTGCGCGAAACGGCAAAAGCCAAGGCTGGATTTTCCGAGGATGATGTTTTTGAGCGTGCGTCTGCCGTTGTTCGGCAAGCCATCGTTCACGGCACAACGCGCATGCGCACCTTTGTCGAGATCGATCCAAGGGCAGGCATGCGGTCGTTCGAAGCGATCAAGCGTGTTCGTGCACGGTTCAAATTTGCAATAGATATTCAGATTTGTGCCTTTGCGCAGGAAGGGCTGACGCAGGAATCCGAAACGGAAGAGATGCTGGACGAGGCTCTGCGAAGTGGTGCCGATTTGATCGGTGGCTGTCCCTACACCGATCCGCGACCGGTAGAGCATATCAGCCGGATATTTGTGCTGGCCAGGAGGCACAATGTCGACGTGGATTTTCATCTGGATTTCAGCCTTGATCCTGCAAGAACCGATTTACCGGCCGTTATCGACGCAACCCATGCGAATGGCTATGGCGGACGAGTGACGGTTGGCCACGTAACCAACCTCTCGGCGATTGATCCCGCAGCACGTTCGATTATCGCGCGTAAAATCGCCGCTGCCGGAATCGCTCTGACGGTTCTGCCCGCGACGGACATGTTTCTGATGGGACGGGATCAGCAGTTCAACATTCCGCGCGGAGTTACGCCCGCACATCTCTTGCTGAAAGAGGGAGTGCAGGCTGCAATCGCGACCAACAACGTCATGAATCCCTTCACCCCGTTCGGAGATGCGTCGCTCGGACGCATGGCCAATCTGTATGCCAACGTCATGCAGCTTTCCCGCGATGAAGATATAGACTCGGTTTTTCATATGGTCGGCGGGCATGCCGCGAGAATTATGAGGGCAGATTACGGACTGGCTGTGGGCGCGGCGGCTGACATCGTCATCCTCGACGCCCCGGACCATCGCAGCGCCGTAAGATCCGGGGCGCCGACTCTGGCAGGCTGGAAAGCGGGGCGGAAAACATTTGTCCGATCAAGGCCGCAAATTTTCGAAGCAGTTGCAGATTGCACGATGCCCGGTACTGGCTGAACGTCGCGCCACTTGACGTTTGGTTTGATACTCGTGTCAATACTTCGGAGCGCACCTGGTAAGTGATGCCCGTTCAAGCGGGAGAAGTTTCCATGGCGTTGGCCCGGCAAATGTCCGTTGTCCACTAACGTTTTGCTATGAAACAGCAGCCTCGCTGTCCAGCCACGAACTCCATCCCTCTTAGGGTGAAATAGTGTTGATTACCGCACATGTTGACCCGCTTTCTCGTTTCTAAGTCATCTCCCCGAACGGCAAGGGACGAAATGGCGTGACGGCGTAAATTCCGCCGAAACTCAAACGTTTAGCGGTTCTTGCGTTGCGATCAGCGGAATCTGAGGCACTATTTCCAGCTCATGTGGTCTGCTGCGGCGCATCCAAATGGCGCACGGTCTTCGCCAAAGCGTTTTTTCAACTGATCGCAGCCCCAGCGGTTCAGTGGAGCAGGCATCATATCGTTGATGTCCATTCCAGGAGATTGAAACTGGGTTGGTGAGGTCGTCACATACCAAAGCCAAAAGCCGAACATGCCAACTATAAGCAAAAGCAATGTTCCGAAGAAAATTTGCAGGCCTTTCCAAGCCGACATCGTCTTTTTCGGCACACCGATAACTGGCGTATCGTCAATGCTGGCGTGATTTGCGAAGGGCGCGAGTGCTGCGTTCCGCTCGTCGTCGGTCAATGCAACACGCTGGAGGCGATCGTCAAGAAGCACGGGCAACCCCGTGTTGCCGTGCCGGACAGCCAAGGCAAGAAGTTTGCCATTGGCTTCACCGACTATCAGGGGCTCGGCACCCTGTTTCATACGCGTGTAAGCTGACCGGCCTGTTTTATCTGTGGAGACCTTGTCGTTATAGGTAACGGAAAGGATATTATGTTTGCGGTCGAAGGCACTGATTTCCACCGGCACGACCTTGAGCAAAGCGGGTCGGCGCAGCTGGCTCTTAACCCTTAAAATGCGCAAGGCCAGAAAAATCGTGCCGATGCCCAGACCGCCCAATGCAAGAGAGAAGAGTGTGAGCGTTATGATCCGGTTCCAGAGCTTGTCGAGGCCAAGGCTTATCGTCGCCAGTTCGGGATGGTCTGCCGAGATGACCAGTGCCGTCTCATAGTCTCCCACATGAAAATCGACGAACATGACTTCGACCTTTGTATCGTAGGTCTGGCCGTTGACGTTATAGACAAGCCGGGCCTTGCAGTCGGTGAGAATCGCCTTTCGCGTCGTGCATCGACCATCCTGGATGTTACCGTCTTCCAAGACCAGCGGGTTTTGGCTGATGCGGAAGTCGCGGTAGACGCCCGGTCCTTCCCAGAAAAGGAGAAAGGCAGCGAGTGCGAGGATAATGGGAGGAGACCAGAAATAAGCGCGAGGGATCGAAATCACGTCGCGTGCCAGCGAAAACGGACGATTGGGCAGATGAAGCGTCGGCGTCAATTTCGTAGTCTTTCCATTCAATTATCAACAGTAATTGCGGGTTGGATCAGGATAATCGGATCAAAGCTTCGCACGGCTGAGCCCTTCATCGAGGAGCCTGAGCTAACTTCGTGCCAAGAAGGCGGCCACCGCACAAAGTTTGTGCGGCGTTCCATCTCGTCCTATCGGGGTTTCTTTCTGGCCGTTGACGGCGGTGACGTCCGCGTCCACCCTACGATCAATTGCGGCTGCGCTATCAGCGACCTTGGTTGCCGGCCTTTTTGCTCGATCGGCCAGCACTGACCGCAATACGTTGGATGCTGCCAGACCGTTTTTCACGACGGCTGGCAGGAAAGGCACCGCGATCTCACAGGAGACTTAACGCGCAGGTCTGATTGTTTTCTTAGGGGCGGCAATCCCGCTTTCGCGCTCCAATTTCTTGCGAGCCATTTTCCTTACGCGCCGTACGCCTTCTGCTTTTTCTCTGGCTCGTTTGACTGACGGCTTTTCAAAATGCTCGCGCAGCCGCATTTCGCGGAAAACCCCCTCGCGCTGCATCCTCTTTTTGAGCACGCGCAGAGCCTGCTCAACATTGTTATCGCGGACATCTACCTTCAATTTATACTCCTTATTTCGTTAATCGTAATCGCGATGCTGGTCGGCGCTCGCTGCGAGAAAACACGTCCCACCATTTGTCTGAGCCGTCTTCATAGAGTGCTTGGCCTTGCACGTCGATCTGCTGTTGCACTTTTTGCGGAAACTTTGCCTCACGGGACCGATGGGTGCACATATCAAATACCGACCGGTGTAGACAAGTTCCGCTAAAGACCAAACCTCTCGTATTGAAAGTGCTCCCACTTCTGTTCGGATATATTCCTGTACGGATGCTCAGATGGCATAAATTCATGCGGTTGAAAACTGGTTGGGTGCTATATCGGGTGTTCCATCTACTTCACTGGCTGATGCAACGCGACATGGCTTTTGCCGGTCGGCGTCATCCGCGACGCTCGTCCATGCAACCAATTACTACGCATAGTTTCGTCGCCAGACGGTAGGCGCGATGCATCGTTCGGTGAATCGCGGGCACCCGATCCTGAAAGGATCCAATTATGATACCTATTCCTAACGTCTCACATCATACGACGTCCAGCGCATCGCAGGGCCTTTCACAGTTGCTGCGCACGTTGACATCAGGTGTCAACCAATGATCGGATATCTGATCCTTGTTCACCGCTTTCCCAAACAATTCAAACGCCTTTTCAAGGCAATCTATGATCCGCGCAACAGCTATGTGGTGCATGTCGACAAAAATTCTGGTGAAACGCTGGATGCGGATATTCGCGACTTTCTGAACTCCTATTCGAATGCGGAAGTGATGGAGGGTCACGCGGCATTGTGGGGCGGCTACAGTCTCGTGGATGCCGAACTTCGCGGCATGGAACACCTGCTGGCGATGGATGGCAACTGGAGCCACTTCATCAATCTGAGCGGCCAGGATTTTCCGTTGAAAACGCAAGCGCAGATCATGGACCATCTGCTCGCGTATCCGAAGCGAGAATACATCAAAGTCCTGGATCAGGAAAAAGTTCGGCCGGACACAATGCGTCGCATTGGTGAGTTCGTCATCGAACGAGGTGGCCAGATCGAGCAGACCCTGACGATGCGGCCATTTCTCGATGGGGCCACACCTTATATCGGCAACCAATGGATGATCGTCAGCCGGGCATTTTGCAATTTCGTCTGCCATGATATCAGGGCCGACCGTTACAAGGCATTCTACCGCAACACCTTCATTGCGGATGAGGGGTTCTTCCAGACCGTTATGATGAACACTTCTGTGCATGGCGAAATCGTCAATGACGATCTACGCATGATTGACTGGGTGCCGGATGGCGACATCAAATTGCGGCCAAGGACGTATCTGCGCGAGGACGCGGCTGCTCTGAAGGCAAGCCACAACCTGTTTGCGCGGAAATTCGAGCAGGACGTCGACGGCGATATTCTGTCGATACTGGAAGAGCATCTGGCAAAGCAGACATGCGTCACGCCCGACGGACCTGAGTTCGTTCCCGCGGCCGCCGCCTAAGTTGAAGGATTTTTACACGTCATTTGGCCCGATGGTTCGGTTGAACACCGTGAACACTGACTCAGTTTAGACCGTTTAGATTATGAGCTGCTCTGTTCGAGGAGTCATGATCACCTTTGTGCAGTGCCAGGATTCTCTGGGCATCTTCGAGACGGATGCCATGCCTTTTTGCAAAAGCCGTGGGCTCGTAGGAGGCACTTTTCTGCGTTTTTTTTAAATTAGTCGGTGTCGATGCCATCTCATGCCTCCAGCGCCACCGACAACTGGACGATGATGAAATTTCCATAGCACATAATTTCGGCAAAAAAGTTTAAATCAAGGACAGTCTGTGTCGAGCCAGAGGTGCAAACCCTTTCGACATTGCTGGAGGCACTGGCACTACATCTGCGCCATATCGTCCAAGAGGTTCTGTGACAAATCACTGATTGCGACTTCCGCCTCCTCCAGGGTCCAGCCCACGCTTTCTGCCTGCCTAGCTAGCGCCATCAACTGAGGCACCAAAGTACCACCAGCCGCAGCCGTGATGTCTTCTGGTTTTAAACCTTGAGCAATAAGAAGAAATGCTTGCTCCAAAGCCTCCTGGCAACCGATATCCCTGTCAGGATAGGGCTCTGAGCTTCGTGGTCTGTTCAGAATGGCCATACGATCTCACCCGCTTTCGTTCGCAATAAACTCTCACACTGAACTCACACCTTTAACCGCCTCGTCATGCAAATGGAAGCTACTGAGATGAACACGAAACCGCTCGCCGCCGACTGCATTTTTTGCGCCGTTTCGTGCCCGCAAGTGCGTTTGACAGGTGCCTGCGCAAGTAGATGAAACTGCCCGCCTGAGAGCGGTGTGTCTGGTCAAACGTTACCGAACACGGAGACGATTTTCTTTACGCAGATAATAATGCCGGGTATCGGTCTCAGTAACAGCGACCTCGTTCGTGGGGCGATGGCGATTTCGGAGGATAGCTCGTGGACGTTAATCTCAAAGAGGCCAGTTGGCTAAACGAACCGGCAGTGTGGGAGGCCACCAAAACTGGCCTAACTCTGACGACGGATGCGAACACCGATTTCTGGCGTAAGACGCATTACGGATTTACACGCGATAGTGGGCATTTCCTCGGTACTCCCGTTGACGATGGATTCACAGCGCGTGTCCGCGTTCAGGGGGAGTTCGGGTCTCTCTATGATCAAGCCGGTCTTATGGTGCGCATTGACGAAAATCGATGGGTTAAGACGGGTGTAGAGTTTACCGATGGAGAACGCTTCCTCAGTACGGTCATCACCGATGGGAAATCGGACTGGTCAGTGTCCCAGCCTTTCAAAGACCTCGAGGATTTCTATATTCGGGTTACATTGAAGGAAGGCGCGATGCGTATTCAGGCATCGTCCGATGGCAGGATGTGGCCGCTGCTGCGTCTTGCTCCGTTTCCAGAGGCTTCTCGTTATCTGGTCGGCTTGACTGCGTGCACACCGGAGCGCGGCGGGCTGGCGGTTCGGTTTTCGGAGTTCGCAGTTGACGAGGCGATCACTACTGACCTTCACGATCTGTCAAATTAACTCCCACCCCGTTGTCATCGGTCGGACGATGAGCGTGCGGGCTTCGTCGCTGTCTGGCTTGAGGATGGGTATTCTATGCCGCAGGCAAGAATAAGATCACTTTCCAGCACGGCCCGAAGCTCTAAACTGTGTGTAAAGCACTACTGCTGGCGATGGCAGGGCTGGAGGCCAGCAGTGCGCATTTGTTGGCCGTCGTTGTTCTCTACTTGGAAAACTGGATTGCACGCCGGTTGGCCTTATTCGAAATATTCCTGATGGGCGTCGAAGACTTGCGAGAGAACGCCCAGCACGCGCCTCAGGTGCTTGCGCAGTTCTTCCACTGCGCCCTCTTCGTCTCCCGCCGTGAGGCCGCCGTAAACGGCCTCGTGCTCCGTCAGCAAGCCGCTCATATGTGCTTCGTCGGTGATGGCAAGCGCGCGAAGCCGGTCCAGGCCGGCCTTTTCACGGATGAGCAGTGTTTCCAGCCTTTCGAGGCCGGTTGCAGCAGCAAGCGCACTGTGGAACTGGTCGTCATGCACGCGAAACAACTTCCTGTCACCGCGCTGCATCGCAACCCGCTGGCCGCTTAACGCGTGTTCGATTTCCTGTTTGGAATCGACTGAAATGCCCGTCTGGCAAAGTTTGCGAACCGCCGCAATTTCCAGCGCCTCTCGAATGAACTGGGCGCTGCGGATGTGTTTTTCCGACAATTTCGAGACATAGGTGCCGCGGCTCGGCAGGGTAACGATAAGGCCGTCGTCGCGCAGGCGGCTGAGCGCTTCGCGCACAGGAGTGCGGCTGGAGTTGAAGGATTGCCCGATTTCGTTTTCCGAAACCGCCTGGCCCGGGAAAAACTCTCGCGAAAGGATGGCAGATTTCAGCGCAGAATAAATCTGGTCCACAACCGGGCGGTTGAAGTCCAGTCTTTCCATCGTCGGTACCGTGCCGCCTCTAGTCGGGATCTTTGGCATATGCTCTCCAAGGCCTTTGGTTAAAACCGGTATACCGGAACACTGGATTGTTGACAACCGGCATACCGGTATGCAATGCAGCATGTCTGGGAAGGAGGATCCCCAATGCAAAAAATCAAAACCTGCGTTATTGTGGGTGCCGGAATGGTCGCCAAGACACATGTGCTCGCCTGCGCGGCAAGCCCGGAAAAAATACGTTTGAAAGGTATCGTCGGCGGTCGTTCCAGCCGCGTAAACGCGTTGGCCGCCGAAGCTTCCAGGCATACCGGCCAAGATGTGCTCGTATATTCAAGCGTAGATGAAGCAGCGGCTGACAGCGATATCGATTTCGCTATCATCGCCACGCCGCCGAACGTCCGTGCGGAGATTGTGGGTCCGCTTGCAAGAGCGGGTAAACATATTCTTCTGGAAAAGCCCGTCGCGCGCAATACGCGCGAAGCGGTTGACCTGGTCGAGATGTGTCGTGATGCCGGCATTGTACTGGGCATCATCTTCCAGCATCGTATGCGGGCTGCATCGCTGAAAGCGCGTGAACTTGTCGATAGTGGCGCGCTCGGTGCGCTCAGCGTCTGCGAGATTTCCGTGCCGTGGTGGCGCACCCAGGCCTATTATGACGAGCCTGGGCGCGGAACGCTGGCACGTGATGGCGGCGGTGTCCTGATATCGCAAGCCATCCATACAATAGACCTTGCACTCAGCCTTACGGGCGGCGTTGATCGCGTCCAGGCAATGGCAGCGACCACGCGGTTCCACACAATGGAAACCGAAGACTACGTTTCCGCCGGGCTGCGTTTTAAAAATGGCGCGGTCGGTTCGCTGGTCGCCAGTACGGCGAGTTTTCCCGGTGCGCCCGAATCTATTATCCTGCATTTCGATAATGCCAGCCTGCGGCTCGCATCCGGCCTGTTGCATGTCGACTGGCGCGATGGCAGTCAGGACACGTTCGGGGGTGCCGCATCCGGTACCGGCGGCGGTGCGGATCCCATGGCGTTTACGCATGAATGGCATCAGGGCGTCTTTGAGGATTTCGTGGACGCCATCTCCTCAGGTCGCACGCCGGTCGTCACCGGTGAGGCAGCCCTTTTGTCTCACAGACTGATCGATGCGATCATAAACTCGGCCAAAACCGGCAAAGAAGTGGAACTGCAGGATGAGTAAACCAATCAAGTTTGTGGCTCTCGGCATAGAGCATCGGCACATTTTCGGCATGGCGCAGAACATGCTCGATGCCGGCGCACAATTTGCGGGCTGGTGGACGGAAGGCGAGCCGGACGTCGTGGAAGGCTTCGTAAAGCGCTTCCCAGATGTGCCACGCGCCGCTTCCAAAGACGATTTGCTGGCTGACCAGAGCATAGATCTCGTGATCATTGCCGACATTCCGTCCAAGCGTGCCGATCTTGCCATCGCCGCCATGGAAGCGGGCAAGGACGTCATGTCCGACAAGCCGGGCTGCACCACGTTCGACCAGCTTGAGCGCCTGCGCCAGACTGTTGCCAAGACCCAGAGAATCTGGACTGTCGATTTTTCAGAGCGCTTCGAAGTCCCGAGCGTCACGAAAGCCGCAGAGCTGGTCGCACAGGGCGCCATCGGCCGCGTCATTCAGACGGTCGGCGTCGGGCCGCACCGCCTGAACCGGCAGATTCGCCCGACATGGTTTTTCGAACGTGAGGCTTACGGCGGCATTCTAACCGATATTGCCAGCCACCAGATCGACCAGTTCATGTTCTTCACGGGTTCGGCCGAGGTTGAAATCGTATCAGCCACGGTTGCCAACTATGCCAATCCGGGCGATCCGGGTCTTCAGGATTTCGGCGAAGTGCTGTTGCGTGGCGATCGCGGCCATGGCTACATCCGTGTTGACTGGTATACACCGGATGCGCTTCCAACCTGGGGCGATGGCCGTTTGACGATCCTCGGAACAGAAGGGTACATCGAGCTGCGCAAATATGTCGATGTCGGCAATACTGAAGGCACCGACCGCCTGATTCTCGTGAACGGCGACCGCTGCGAATATATCGATGCATCCGACGCTGGCCTGCCTTACTTCGCCCTTGTGTGCGATGATATCCGCAACCGGACGGAAACGGCCATGACGCAGGAACACGTCTTCAAGGTGTGCGACCTCTCTCTTCAGGCGCAGGCCAAGGCCGAAGGATCGGCAGCATGATAGGCGTCGCGATTATCGGCGCCGGCATCGGCGCACAGCATCTGAGCGGTTATCTGGCGCTGCCGGAACGGTTCACCGTCAAGGCCATCTGCGATCTGGATCTGGAACGTGCCCGTTCGGTTGCAGGAGAAGCGTCGTCCATTCACCTAACGGCCGACCTCGACGAAGTTTTGGCCGACGACAGCATTTCACTGATCGATATCTGCCTGCCGCCGCATCTGCATTTCCCTGTGGCGCTGAAGGCGCACGCGGCTGGCAAGGACGTTGTCTGCGAAAAACCGCTGGTGCGCTCGCTTGAGGAGGCAAGTGCACTGCTGGAATCCGTCAAGAAAACTGGAAGACAGGTTTTCCCCGTTTTCCAGTATCGTTTTGGCCACGCTTTGCGGCAGCTGCGGGCACTTATTGATGCCGGGCTGGCCGGACAGGCCTTCGTCGCCAGTTCGGAAGTGCACTGGAACCGTGGCGCGAGCTACTACGATATTCCATGGCGCGGCACATGGAAGGGTGAGTGCGGCGGCGCGATCCTCGGTCACGCCATTCATGCGCACGACCTTCTCTGCCATGTCCTGGGTCCTGTGGAGCAGGTCTTCGCCATGGCCGATACACGAGTTAACAAGATCGAAACCGAAGACTGCGCGGCCATCAGCTTCCGCATGAAAAGTGGTGCACTCGCCACTTCCTCTGTCACGCTTGGCGCAGCCGACGACACGTCCCGTCTCCGGTTCTGCTTCGAAGGCTTCACCGCCGAAAGCGGAACGCTGCCTTATCGTCCGGCGGAAGATAAATGGCACTTCACAGCGCGGGCACCGACCACGCAGGATCAGATCGACGCCGTTCTCGCAACGGTGGAAGATGGCGAAAACGGCTTTACCGGTTTCGTCGAGGCGATTGCCAATGCGATGGAGGGTCGCGAGGGCAAGGAAGTGACGATTACGGACGGCTTACAGTCCATCGAACTCGTGACCGCCATCTACACATCGGTCCAGGAAGGCACGGTCGTTCGCCTGCCGCTGACCGCTGAAAATGAGCGATTCAAGGGTTGGGCTCCGCGCGCGTCCGCTACGGCATAATCATCTAAAGGGAGGAAACCAGATGAGCAGAAAATACAGCCTGGCGTTTGCTTTGGCCTTGGGGACGGCATCTTTTGCCGCCGCTGCCCAAGCACAGGAAGTTCGTTTCACCTGCGCCTATGATGGCAACGGCTGCGAAGTTCTAAAGGACATCCTGTCGCGTTACGAAAAACAGCATCCCGACGTCAAGATCGTCACGGATGTGGTACCTTACAAGGCGCTTCTCGAAGGCCTGCCGGTGCAACTGGCCGGCGGCAGCGGACCGGATTTCGCAACCGTCACCGACCTTGGTGGCCTCAACCGCTATTATCTCGATCTGACGCCCTATGTGGATGCGAAATACTGGCAAGACAATTTCGGCGATGTGCTGAAATGGTACCGTAGTGGCCCCGACGACAAGGGCATCTATGGTATGCAGACGCAGCTTACCATCACCGGTGCCTTCATTAACCGTACCCTGTTCGATCAAGCGAAAGTCGCCGTTCCCGGCAAGGATGCGACCCTTGACGACTGGGCCAAGGTTGCAAACGAAGTGGCGAAGGCCACCGGCTCACCGTATCCCATGGCGATCGATCGCTCCGGCCACCGTATCGCAGGTCCAGCAATTTCCTACGGCGCGAAACTTTTCGATGCCGACGGCAAGCCGATACTCGTCGATGAGGGCTTCACGACCTTCGTGAAGAAATTCGTCGACTGGAACAAGGACGGCACCATGGCGCGTGACGTCTGGGCCGGGCAGGGTGGCAACACGTACCGCGATGCGGCACAGGAGTTTATCAACGGTCAGCTCGTCTATTATTATTCGGGCAGCTGGCAGACAGCGCGCTTCGACAGCCAGGTCGGGGATGCTTTCGACTGGGAAGTCGTGTCGCAGCCATGCGGACCAGCCGCTTGCACAGGCATGCCGGGCGGAACGGGTATCGTGGGCTTCAAACAGACCAAGAACCCGAAGATCGTCGCGGATATTCTGAACTTCCTCGCGCAGGACGAGAATTACCTCGACTTCACCGTCCGTACCCGCAACGTCCCGGCTCACAAGGCTGTCGGCGCAAAGCCTATCGACTACACCGGCGCAACACCGGCGACTCAGAAGGCCATGAACGCCTGGCTGGATCAGGTCCCGGGTATCAGCCCGATCGCCTACGCCTATCAGGGCTACAAGAACAACCGTGCGATGTTCAACATCTCAGTCCAGCGCGTCACGCAGGCGATTGTTGGCGAAAGCTCTGTAGACGACGCCATGGCGCGTGCGAAGACCGATCTTGAGGAAGCGTTGAAACAGGCGAAGTGATCCATCGCCTTCCGGCGCGGCCTTACCGCGCTGCGCCGGATCGAAGGAGGACCCATCAATGTACAGACTTTTCGCGCCCATCATGGGTATCATCGAAGTGCCTTTCGCCCTCTTGCAGAAAATGCTCGGGCATCGGCGCATCGCCTGGGTGTTCCTGACACCCAATCTCCTGTTGTTTGCGGTCTTCGCTTTCTTGCCGATTATCCTCAATATGGCTTATTCGGTGACCGGCAGCGAACATATCCTGCTGTCGGAACGCCCCTCTGTGGGCGGCGAAAACTTCTCGGTCCTTCTGTCCTGCCAGAATTATTTCGATCCCAATTCCTGTCAGCGCGATCTTTTCTGGCGCGCCGTCTGGAATACGATTTTCTTCGTCGTGTTGCAGGTCGGGTTCATGGTGGGCTTCTCGCTGATTACGGCGGTCGTGCTCAACCGTGACATCAGGGCGCGCGGTTTCTTCCGCGCCGTCTTCTTCTTTCCTGTGCTGCTTTCACCGGTGGTCGTGGCGTTGATATGGAAGTGGATACTACAACGTTTCGGCGTCCTGAATGCTGCGCTCGATTCACTCGGCCTCGATTCGGTGGACTGGCTGCTGGAGGCCAATCTTGCCTTTGGATGGTCGGTATTCCTATCCGTGTGGGCGCATATGGGCTTTTACACGCTCATTCTTCTCGCCGGCCTTCAGGCCATTCCGCGCGATGTCTATGAGGCGGCGCAACTGGACAGGGCAAGCCCGTGGCGGATTTTCCGCCGGATCACGATGCCGCTTCTCGCCCCGACGATGCTCGTGGTTCTCGTCCTGTCGCTCATCAAGGGCGTGCAGACCTTCGACGAGGTCTTTGCATTCACCGGTGGCGGTCCGGGTTCCGCGACGACCTTCATCATTCAATTCATCTATCAGACTGGTTTTGCCGGAACGCCGCGCAATTTCGGACTGGCGGCGGCCGCTTCGCTGCTGCTTGCCGTGGTTCTCGTGGTGCTGACCGCCCTGCAATTCCGGGCCAACAGGAGCAAAGTCGATGGCTAGGATTGGCGCATTTCTAACCCGCACACGCGGCAGAAACGGCAAACTGCACTGGACCGACTGGCTGTCCTACGCCTATCTCGGTGTTGCCGTCCTGATGATGTTCGGACCCGTGGTCTGGCTCGTTCTCTCTTCCTTCAAGACGGAAGCCGATCTCCAGCGGTTTCCACCGCGCCTGCTTCCCTACGCGCAGGAAACGGTGGTCATTGACGGGCAAGCCGCACCATTGCCGGCCTTCATCGACAAGGAAGGCCGCAAGCTCGGCATGATCAGGCGCATCGGGCTGGTCGCCCAGGTGGTGGACCCGGCAAAACCAAGCGAAGTCATGAAGATGCCGTTCAATGAGCTGCGTCCGGCCGAGAGTGTGGCACTGGCGACGGAGAACTACACCGAGCTTTTCCAGCGTTTCAACTTTCCGCTATATTTCTGGAACTCGACCTTCATCACCGTGACGTCGACCGTCATCATGCTGATCGTCAACTCCATGGCGGCCTTCGCGCTTTCGAAATACAGTTTCAAGGGCAGAGGCGTGGTTCTGGCACTCGTCGTTGGAACGTTGATGATACCGCAGACCGTGGTGCTCGTTCCGCTTTTCCTCATCACCAGCCAGCTCGGCATGATCAACAGCCTGTGGGGTGTCATCATTCCAGGCGCTGCCACACCGACAGGGGTATTCCTGCTGCGCCAGTACATGCTGACCATTCCGGATGAAATCCTCGATGCCGCACGCATGGACAAGGCCAGCGAATGGAAAATCTACTGGCGCATTATCCTGCCGCTTTCTGCGCCGGCACTGGCGGTGCTGGCCATTCTCGCCGTGATGTGGCGCTGGAATGACTTCCTGTGGCCACTTATCGTGCTGACGCGTAACGACAATTTCACGCTGCAACTGGCGCTCAATTCTTTCCAGGGAGAAATGACGACGGAATGGAGCAATCTACTGGCCATGACGGTGCTGACGCTTTTGCCCATCGCGCTGGTCTTCATGTTCCTGCAAAAATACATCGCCACCGGCATCGCATCGACCGGCGGTAAATAATCCTCAAGGGAGGGAATAGGACAATGGCAAGTATTGAGCTTCGTCAGGTCAAAAAGACATTTGGTGCTCTCGATGTGATCAAGGGGATCGATCTCGATATCAAGCACGGTGAGTTTTGCGTTTTTGTCGGTCCTTCCGGTTGCGGAAAATCGACGCTGTTGCGCATGATCTCCGGCCTTGAGGAACTGACTGGTGGCGATATCGTCATCGGCGGAGACGTGGTAAACGCGGTTCCAGCGGCAGATCGCGGGCTTGCGATGGTGTTCCAGTCCTATGCGCTTTATCCGCATATGACGGTTCGGGAAAATCTCTCTTTCGGCCTCGAAAACATCGGAACGCCTAAAAAAGACATCGTCGAAAAGGTTTCACAGGTCGCCAAGATGCTGCAGATAGACCAACTGCTCGAAAGGCGGCCGAAGGATCTGTCGGGCGGCCAGCGTCAGCGGGTGGCGATCGGACGCGCCGTGGTGCGCGAACCACGGGTCTTCCTGTTTGACGAGCCGCTGTCGAACCTCGATGCGGAACTGCGCGTGGATATGCGCGGTGAAATTTCCAGTCTGCATCGCCGCCTCGGCAACACCATGATCTACGTGACCCACGATCAGGTCGAAGCGATGACCATGGCCGACAAGATCGCCGTGCTGCGTGCGGGCAAGCTCGAGCAATTCGGCGTTCCGCTCGATCTTTATAATGGCCCGGCAAATCTCTTCGTGGCAGGCTTCATTGGGTCTCCGAAGATGAACTTCTTTGCCGGCGAAGTCGTAGCGGACGGTCAGCCGTCCCTTAAGATCGCGACCGGCGAATTGATCCCGCTGCCGCAGAGCGGTTTTTCATACGCGCCCGGTCAGCAGGTCACGCTCGGCATCCGCCCCAACCATGTGCAACCCACGCCAGACGGCGCATTGACCATGTCCGTGCGCACAGCAGAACAACTTGGCGGGGAATCCTATCTCTACGGAAGCCTTGGTGACGGCAACCATGTGACACTGCATCTTTCGGGGCAGACCGCGACCTCTGCCGGCGAAGTCATCCGTATGTCGGTGCCGCTGCAACACATCCACCTCTTCGATACAACAAGTGGGCTGACGCTGAAGCAGGACTAAGTCTCCGTCGCCTCACGCCCCCAAAAAGCAGGACCACTGACAAAACCGACAAAAAACACCGTTTCGCCCGGCTATCTGCGCAGTTTCGGCCAACTCTCGCGTAAGACGCAGCCGGGCTATTCGGACTATGATTTTGGCGGGAAGCGATGTCGTCGCTATTCTCAGTCCTGGTCGGAACTGAATGCCTGTCACTCGCATCAGCTCCAGAAGGTCATTCCTTGCCTGGAACGCGCCTTCTTGCACGCAGCCACGGGCTTGCTACCGCGGCCACGGTTGCTATCATGGCGAGACTGCAAAGCACGGCCTTCGACGTCGTGTTCATCGTGCCCTCGATCAAAAATGCGTGGACCGCGCTGCCAAGCACGACAATGCTGACGATGCTCGTGTGACTGAAGCGCCAGGAACGCGGTGAGAAACGACGCCGCATCAGAGAGAGGAGCGCGGCTGCAAAAAGGGCCCACATGGCAACGACCCCCCAGACAGAAAACGGTGTCGGCGAGCGCAACAGTAGCGCGTCGATTATGTCTGGAGGACTGGTGATCCACAGGCCAGCGACGTGAACAACAACGGCCGCGACCAGGAAAACGCCCACTGCGCGGTGGACACGACGGCTCAACGGCAGATGTACTCCGGGCAGCCAGCCGCATGCAAGGAAGGGTTGCGCCAGCAGGAGGGTAAGAGCAACGACGCCCGCAAAGCCAGCCGCTATATAGACCGGGTCACGCCAAGCGAGATATTCGCTCGTCGCGGCAAAAATCAGTGGCAAGACGAGCGCAAGCACGAAGCCTGTCCAGATCAGCAGTGCACGGGCCATGCGCATCAGTTCGGGTCAGACCGGTTGCAGGATGAAATGCGCCTCGAGCATGGCTGCTTTTGGAGTCGGCAGCAAGGGGCGGAGAAACACGGTGTCGTATTCACCGCTGTCATAGGCGAGGTGCGCATGTGCTTGACCGAGTGCCGGCACGATTTGCGGCATTTCCAGCCGAAACGCGCCATTGGCGTCAGTTAGCGTAGCGCCATGGCTGCGCAAGTCGCGTTCGCTGCCTTCGGTCGTATGGGCCCAGATCTGGATCCGCTGGCCCGATAGCGGGGCGCCGTCTCCGGCGCGGCGCACTGTGCCCGACATCCAGAAGCCACCGCCGCCGATACGCTCGACGATCTTCGCGCCAGGCATATAGTTGTTGGCGCCCCCGCGCATCGACGGTGTCGCGGAGAGACCTGCCGCGCGGGCAGGCATCGCGAGGCCAGTGAACCCGGCCAACGCAAAGGCGCCGCCAGCAGCAAGCAATGCTCGGCGATCAAAATCTATGTCAGACATGCTGATCTCCCCGAATTCGGTGGTGAACTATGTCGACACTTACAACCTTTTCGGCCAGTGACCAATCGCGACGGCGAACACAACCCGGCACGGTTTCGTGATGAAGGGCAGCCGCAGCAAGTTTGCGACCATTATTTGTAATGCAAAACAACAAGATCTCCATTTATTTCCTCGACGCGCATGTCAAAGCCATAAATGTTACGAAGAGTAGTTGGGTTCAGAATTGCTTTTGGTGTGCCGTCCGCGACAGCTTCGCCGCCCTTCATCGCAATAATCCTGTCGGCGTGCGCTGCTGCCTGGTTGATGTCATGCAGAACGATGACAATAGTTTTGCTTTCTTCGTCCGCCAGCGCGCGCAGGTGGAGCATCAGTTCTCGAGCAAAGTACATATCGAGATTGTTGAGTGGCTCATCGAGAAGGATGTAGTCAGTTTCCTGAGCAAATGTCATCGCCACCAGCGCCCTCTGCTTCTGACCGCCCGAAAGCGTGTCGATGAAGCGGTTGGCAAGATCGTCTAGAGCGAACCGCTTCATTGATTGATCGACAATATCGCGATCTCTCGCTGTTAGGCGACCGCGGCTATGCGGGAAACGCCCAAAGCTCACGAGTTCCCTTACCCGTAATCGGCTTGTCACCACTGAATCTTGCCGCAAGATCGCGATCATTTTTGCCAGCTCGTGGTTGCTGGTATTACCTATTGGATGACCGTCGATGGTGATCGATCCCGACTGAAGGGACTGCAGGCGCGAGATAAGCGATAGAAGCGTTGATTTACCAGCTCCATTCGGACCGATCAGCGCGGTCACCCCGTGTTTTGGAATTTCCAGCGAAACATTCTTGAGAATGACCGTTCCCGAATGACTTAACGACACGTTTTCAATATGGATCATTTGCGACTTCCAGCAATCAGAAGCAAAAGAAACACGATACCTCCAACAAAGTCGATCACCACTCCCAACGTCGAACTGTTACCCAAGCCGTGTTGTAAAACGGTTTGTCCTCCTACGAGAACGACGATGGCCATAAGTGAGGCGGCCGGCAACAAAACGGCGTGCCGCCTGGTATTGACGAAGCGCTCTGCAACGGCAACCACAAGCAAGCCGAAAAACGCGACCGGACCAACCAGAGCCGTGGATATCGCAACAAGCGTGACCACAAGGAGCAATAGCGATGCGGTTGTTCTTGCCCACGAAATTCCGAGGCCGGTGGCGCTGTCAGGTCCCAGTGCGACGATGTCGAGCACGTGTCGCGATCGCCAGGCAATTACGAGACCGGCCATGGTCAAAATTGTCATAATGGCCAGAAGATCTGTGCGTATGCCGTTGAAATTCGCAAAGCTTGCACCCTGCGCGATCGCGAATTCATTTGGGTCAATTAGTCGCGCAAGCAGCGACTGCAGGCTTCGAAACAGGATTCCAATAACGACCCCAGCAAGCAGCATCAAACTCATGTCGATCCTTCGCAAAAGCATTGGCAGCAGGATCGCACTGGCTGACAACATCAGTAGGACGACTTCCCCACCAAACTTGATGTGAGGGGATATCGATGCATATCCAAGTCCACCGAAAAGGAAAATGAGTAGCATCTGACCAAACAAGTAAAGTGCATCGAGCCCCATAATGGACGGGGTCAAAATCCGGTTGTTGGTGACTGTCTGGAAAATCACAGTAGACACGGCGATCGCAATGCTCACTTCGACAAGGGCAACCAGCTTGGTGGCCCGCAGGCTCATGACAAAAGCGAAGTTTCCTCGCAGGCCGATCGTGAGATAGACAATCATCGCGATCACGGCTAACAAACCTAGAAATAGCAGTTTCCGCTCAGCCATGTTTCGGCCGATACAAAAGAAGAAACAAAAAGATCAGGGCGCCGATACACCCAAGTACGGTTCCTACCGGGACCTCATATGGGAAATTTATTGTTCGACCGAGAATGTCGCATCCTAACACCAGGATTGAACCCAGCATGGCGACGATTGGCATGGTGCCACGGAGATTATCGCCTGCCAACCGCGAGACGATGTTCGGGACGACAAGACCGACGAATGGAATCCCGCCGACAATGACTGTACAGAGCGCAGAAATCACGGCAACGATGACAAGCCCTAGCTGCAGCATTCGGGCATGATTTATTCCCAGCCCAACGCTTGTGTCACGACCAAGCGCCATGATCGTAAGCCGATCCGCCACGAGCCAGGCGACGACCAGCATCGCCCCACTGATCCACAGCAATTCATAGCGACCGCGCAAAACACCTGAGAACTCGCCGTTCGTCCAGATCGCAAGATACTGGAGAAGATCTGCCTGCCAGGCGACGAAGGTCACGGCCGCGCCAATGACGCCGCCATAGACGATGCCGAACAATGGCACCAGAAACGGTTGGGTGGGGGGCAGGCGATGGGCTGTCAGGAGAAACAATGCGGTACCGGCAAGAGCCGTCGCAGTCGCAACGACACTCTTTAGCAGGAGGCTTGCCGAAGGCCACAGCAGCGTCACTAAGAGCACCCCGAGTTCAGCGCTCTGTGACGTTCCTGTCGTAGAAGGTTCAACATAGCTATTGCGGGCAAGCGTTTGCATGACGAGACCGGCCAGAGCCAGTCCCGCACCTACAAGAATGGCCGCCAAGGTTCTCGGAAGCCTGCTGACCATAAAGAGTTCGATGGTTCCGCTATCAGAAACGCCGATGAGAGTGCTGGCAACTGATAGCGCAATAAGGACGACGCTGCATACCGAGGTCGTCTGCCACATAGCCCAACGTTCAGCATTGATCATTTGGCAGCGTTAAATGCGTCGGTGATTGTCTTGAGGACCTTAACCGTCGATTGCACGCCTCCTGCGGCGATGTAGAACTCGGCTGCAGGTAAATAGACAACTTGTCCTTTTTTCCAAGCCGTTGTCTGAGCCACAAGTTCATTGTCGAGGGTCGCCTTCGCTCCTTGTTCACCCGAGCCAATCGCTGAGGCGCGGTCGAGGACCAAAAGCCAATCCGGGTTTGCTTTGCTAATGAACTCAAACGAGACTGCTTCGCCATGATTCGCCGACTTTATGTCCGGGACGGCGGACTCTAGATTGAGCGTCGCGTGCACCCAACCAAACCGCGATCCTGGACCGTATGCGGTAACCTTGGGACCGTTGGTCATAATGATGAGCCCTTTGCCCTTTCCTTTGACCGCTTCCTGCGCCGCACGGACATGCTCGTCCAGGTTTGCTGCGACCTCACGTGCCTCGGCTTGCTTCTCGAACAACGCACCATAGGTCGCCAAGCGCTCCTTTGCCTGAGCGAGAAGATCGTCCCCCAGCATGGTCATATCAATCGTCGTCGCAACAGCTGCCGTCTGATCGACTTTTGTGGATGATCTTCCTCCGAGAATGATCAAGTCTGGGCTAAGAGAGCTCAACGCCTCCAGATCAGGCTCGAAGATATTTCCGACGATCTCAGCGCCTTGTTTCAAGGGTTCAAGTTCATCCAGATAAAGCTTTTCCGGCACGCCTGCAGGCTTAACGCCGATGCTTGCCAGCGTGTCGAGGGCGGCCATGTCGAAGACGGCTACTCTCTGAGGAGTTTCACCAATAGATACCGTGCCCCTTGCTGTTTGTACCTCTGTTGCCTGAGCAAAGGCGGCGAACGATGTAAAGGCGATGACCGCCGCGAGCCTAAGTGTTTTCATAAGTGTACCTCGGAATAAGGGCCGCATCTGGAGGATGCGGCCGTGCTGCTCATTCTGAGCAAAAACGGAGCGACTAGAAGTCGAACGATGCAGAAAGCATGAACGTCCGTGCCGAACCTGCTGCAAGCCATCCGCGCGCAGACGAAGACCAGTAGTTCTCGTCGAAGACGTTCTCTACGTTCGCCCGGATTTCAACCGCTTTGCCATTGTCACGCTCGAACTTGTACCGCGTTCCAAGGTCAACCCTTGTCCAGCCGTCGACCTTTTGGGTGTTTCGCTGATCGTAATATGTGCTTCCACTATAAATGAAACGTCCGGTAAGAGTTAAATCCTGGATCCAAGGCAAGTCATATTCACCGTAGAGGCTGATCGAAGTCTTTGGAACGCCTGGTGCAGTGTTGCCATCAAAGGTTCCACCGCTGGTCTTTGCGAGTTCCGCATCCATAAATGTGACGCCGCCTAGCAGGCGTAAACCATCTACGGGTTCGCCATAAGCTGCCAATTCGAGGCCGCGATTGATCTGAAGGCCGTTGACACCGAAGACTCCAGCAGTTGTGAAGCCGCTTGCTTGCCTAATCTCGAACAAAGCGGCTGTTAGCATCGCTGAGCCAGTGTCGTATTTCAACCCGATCTCTTTCTGCCTGTTTACGATAGGCGGAAATATTTGACCGGCGTTTACGGTTGCCGCCGCGGGCGCGACTGCGCCTTCTGTCAAGGCTTCGACGTAGTTCGCGTAAACTGAGAGATTGTCATTGACCTTGATGTTGGCGGCGGCGGCGGGGCTGAAGCGGGACTCTTCGTAGAAATAATTTCGCGCTCCAAGAGGTGCAGCAGGATTGCCAGGACGCTGGTTGAAGCCTTGCTGGCGCATATTTTGGTAGCGTCCACCTAAGGTGATTTCAACTTTCTCATCAAAGAAAGACAGGGTGTCAGATACAGAAAGGCTTGTCGAAGTTAACTCCGAAAACCTTTGCGCATCCCCGGACCGCGGGAGGCCGACTGTACTGACCAAGTTACTGGGAATATAAACGGGGTTGTAAATGTTCGTGGTGATATTTGTTGGGAAACCCAGGAACGCAGGACGCGGATCCAAATGGGCGCGATTATTCTCGGTATATGAGGTTTGAGCAGAAATACTGAGAGAGTGACCGATCTCACCTGTCTCGAACTTTGATCGAATACCCGTCTCGCCCGTATAACTTATTATTTCTTGAGGGTTGTAACCAAAGGAAACAGCGGCATCGCCGTTCGAGTTCAAGATTGTATAGGACGAAGTCAAAAAGTCTTCGCGGTAACGGCTGGCGCCCGCCGCTGCGTAGATTGTCGTATTTTCAAATACATCGTACTCGATCCTACCCGCCGCCATGTTGTAAGAACTATCGAGATATTCGAAAGGATTGCCTGTATTAATCTTTCCGCTCGGCGCGCGAGGGATTGATCCCAGCGACGCGTTCGCTCCATTGAACAGCGAAGTCGGGGAATCCAGATTCTGCGTCGAGTGATTGAGATCAAGCGAAGCGCGGAAGTCTTCGCCACGATAATCTATCCCCAGTGACGCGACACCTATTTTGGTGTCATTGTGATCCAATGTTGTCTCACCACCGGTGAAGGAGCCGTTGGCTCGAATGCCCCACTCACCGCCATCACCGAAACGGCGACTGACATCAGCATGGGTCCACAGCTGTGAATCGCTACGGTATCCTGTCGTCAGGCGGGTCATAGGCTCATCGGCCGCGCGCTTGGGAACTAGATTGATCGTTCCGCCGACGCGCCCAATGCCGCCGTTCACAAAATTGCTTGGACCCTTCAGAACCTGAACCTGCTCGATACCCTCCAAAAAATGTCGGCGCGGGTTGGCGATGTAGGGAAGTCCATCGTAGAGAATATCAAGGTTGACGACAGAGAAGCCGCGGATGAAAAAGGAATCGCGTTCGCTATTGGCTGGCGCGTCCGCGCGAACAGATGGGTCATTCAACGTTATGTCCGCCACAGTTCGCGCCTGCTGGTCGCGTATCAGTTTCGCGGTGTAAGTCGTAACGCTGAAAGGTGTGTCCTTAATAGGCCGATTGCCTAAGGCTCCGAGTCGAGCTTCGGTGGATATTTGGCCACCGCTAAAAGGAGCCGAAGGCTGACCAACAGTGCCGGTGGCCTGCGACCCCTGGACAACAATGGTCTCCAAGACCGTCGGCGTAGTCGATCTTCGCTGTTCACGTTTTACTTCTTGACCCTGCACCGAAGCTGGCAGTAGTGCGATTATCGACGCGCTTCCAAGCAATGCGCAAATGTAGCTGTTCAAGCTGAAGCGAAATGTCCCCGCTGACATGTATCCCATCCCCGTTTCTGTAAGTTCTATTGATGTCCGAGTTCCCGCGCTGGCACAGTTAGCTCAGCGGTTGCCAATCGAATTCGAGCGTTTCCTTAAAGGCGAAGCGCTCGATGTGCCTCTGAACAACATTCCTTAGAACTGTAAGATCCTCGCTCTTGAGCGCTGTGATCTCTATGGTGAGGGATTTGTCATTTGCACTTAGACGCGTTTCACCAAGAGGCAGAGCGATTTTTGATGAGAAAGGCGTGAACTCGGTCTCAAATTTGTGCGCCCAATGCTTTGATAGTTGCTGCAGATATCGACTTGCATGATGCGTCAAAATGACAGCTCTACTGCTAGACACGGATCCATTCCCCCTTAACAGCGCCCAGCTATCTTGACGTAAGATCAACCACAGACGCCTATCCGCAATCTCAAAGATGATTAAAATAGTCAAGTCTAAATGAATACTGAAAGTGGAATATTCTGGCAAAATAAATACGTCTGCAATGAATAAAACTTATAGGTGTATTTATAATCCCGATTGAAATATTACATCCGACCCAGGCCAAGGATAACGGGTTGCAGTTTGATACAGGAGCTGTCGATAAACGGTTGAACGGGTGCTTCTTTGGACCCGGCAAGTGCACTGAAGATACGTTCCCATATGCCGCGCTCTGACCATCGGACGAACCGATTGTAGAGCCTCTTCTTCGGTCCGTAGACACCGGCGCGCAGTCGGACCAACAGCCATCAGATCGCAGGGCATGAACAATGCCGCTCAGCACACGATGGTCATCAACGCGCTATTCCCCGCAGACGCGGCGCGATCCGATCCCTTGCGCATCCGAACACCAAACGAAGTCACTATATCCGCCTCTAAAACAGAGACAATCAATCACCTTTGGTACCGTTTTGGAAAGCAGGTTATTGGGTCCTGACCCTAATTTGCGATCGAGTTATTGTCCGAATTCTAGGGCGATGTTATCTCAGGTCGTTGGTAATGGTTTGATGGTATTACCGTCCGGTATAGCTATACTAACGAACAATTTCCGGTCGCGAATTGATGACGTTTTTAACAAAGCACTTTCCACACTGAAATATAGATTACTTCGAGAGCATATAACGCGAATTTGTTGGACTTTCGTTTTAAGTAATGGGAGATGGTTACGCAGCTCAACTCGATTAGGATCACAAAATGAATTTCAATGTAGGTCTATATTTTTTAGCGGTCGCCTTCAGTACTGCTGGGATGATCACGTCCGCAAAGGCGGATGATTATTCGTTCACAGCAACCAATACAACCGGATCGGCAATCACCAAGGTTTTGGTTTCGGAGAATAAAAAGGAATGGGGCTACTTTGACATCGGCCGCGGTATCAATCCCGGTAAGACTGCTAACTTGGAATGGGACCAGAGTACAAACAGCGAAAGCTGCACTCAGTGGGTTAAGGCTGCCTACGCAGACGGCAGTGAGTCTGAACCTGCCAAGTTTGATTTCTGCGAAGATGGGCTTGAGATCAATTTCTGATTGGATGAATATAGGCAACGATATTAGCTAGGCGGGGTTTTGTGAGGTTGCGGGAGACGCTGTCATAGCCTCTCTCGCTGGCCTGTTTACCTCATATTGGGTCTAAACGCTTTTTACGATAATGCCGATACCAGTCCGGCTGGCACTGATATCGGCGTTTTACGCGGCAAGCGTGCGGCGAAATCTGCAGGATTAGAGCCGGCTGTTTCTTTGTGTTTAACACGCGAGAGCAATTGCCTTGAGCAAGCGACAACTCGCCCTATCTGGCAGCGTTGAAGATTATGGCGTTCTGGCACGTGACTGTTGATTATTTCAGCCTAAAAATCGTCAGCAACTGATGATTAATATATCGAGGCAGACGTTTGCCATGGACGAAATCAAGACCCGCAAAATCGTAGATACGGTTGCCGAAGAAATTGAAGCAACTGCGTTTGGTCGCTCGTCCTGGTCAAATGTCGCTTTGCGCTTGACGGAGGCGTTCCCGGGCTCGTCGTGCGTGGTGCTGGGTGAAGATCAGGTTCAACGCCAGTTGCGACACTGTGATGCCGTGAATATTGAAGCACATCACTTAGAGGCTTATGCTCAGTATTTCGCGTTCTGCAATCCGTGGATGAAGGTGTGGTCAGTTCTGCCTGACGGCGCTTGCGCGGTTTCCGAGCGCGATTTCCCGGTGAAGCAGATCGAAAATACAGAGTTTTATAACGACTTCGTACGCCGGGTTCCTGATTTCGATGCGTCGACTGGCATGTCACTCGATATTGACCCATGCAGTACGCTACGCATTCCGCTCCATTATTCCTCGGTCTACGCGCAAAAATATGATGGGCCCGCAGAATGGGTGATGTCCCGTTTGAAGGGTGTACTCAAGCGAACCGCCAATGGCGTCAGCCACCTTCAGCAGGAGACTGACCGTCAGATAGCGCGCGCTGCATTGGCAAACAGGGGCGACGACATTGCTATCGTTGTCGACGCTCGGATGAGCATACGCGACGTTAACGGGGCGGCAGCGTTAGCGTTGGACAAAAGAGCCGTTATCGCGGAACGGCAGGGGAGGCTTTCCTTCTGCGAGTCAGCGCTTGCGAAGACAGTTCCTGCCGCCGTGGCAAATATCGCGGCTTCTGCGTCATCGGGCGTATCGTCCGTCGTCGCGGCAACGGAAACTGGCAGTTGGGTTGTCCATTTCTCGATTGTTGCCGGATCGCGATCCAACGCGTTCGTTTCGCTTACACCTCTGGTACTAATACAGGCACGAAACCTCTCCGTCCCTGCGCAACCGAGACGACTTGACGAAGCCGCGAGAATGTTCAGGCTGACGCCAGCGGAGGAAGTGTTTTGCCGCCACCTCATGACGGGGGCATCCGTTAGGGATATTGCGATGGCGACAGGGGTGACATTTGAAACTGCCCGCTCCCGGCTGCGTACAATCTTTCAGAAAACGGATATGCATAGTCAGGGGGAGCTGATGACATTGTTCAATCGTGTCGCCTGCTGTTAAGGCGACTGAGCCACGCAGCGTTGGCTGGTGGTGCGAAGTATACCTTCGCTGCGCGGCGGCTGACGGTTGCGTCCTAAGGCTCGCATAGCGAAGGGCTGAGTTTTTCGAGCTATTGACGCGTTGAGAGACTTTCTAACTAGCGGCGCTCAACACAGTGGTTGTGCAACAAGCGATCGTATGAGCCAAATTCGACACAAATCTCTTCATGTCGTTATGTTTCAGCGCCCGCTATTTTGATATCGGTACCAGAATGGATCCTGCCGCGCATTTCTCGCATCGTTTCTGTTACAATCCAGAACGATTTGCTTTTGCTGGTTGAAAGCGTTGAGGAGTTGGCTGTACGCAGCGCGGTTGTTCCGTGGGGTCGAATCCAACTGGTTCTTGATCTGGAACAGGCGGTTTGTCTGGGAACCGCAATTTCCCGCAAAGGCTGGTGCCCCGATTGAAACAGCAGCTAAAGTAATGATGAGAAGTTTCTTCAATTCGTTCTCCTGTAGGTGAATGCCTTAAGCTCAAGGCGTGTCAAACCATCACATACGTCTGTTGTCTGGTGAGGTAGGATTGTATTGTCAGGTGATGTGGTACTTGGATTAGACGGTCAGCCACATGATCCCGCTGCCTGGCTTTTCGCATCACGCAATTGCTTTTCGAGTTCCTGTTTGTATGCGCGCAGACCCGGATCGCTCAGGCATTGATTTACAAGCTTAATGCTCTCGTTATACAGCGTAATACCAGCCTTTGCTGTGCCGCAGATACCGACCGCATTCTGGGCTCGCGTGGCGAAGGGCTGGATTTTTTGGGTCATGTAAGCATCCGAGCAAATATCTTTGCTCCATGCAGTATGTCCGCCGACTGTCGAGACGAGCAGTGCAATAATACTGGTTCGAAAAAAGATACGGAATTCCACGTTGTGCATCCTCTGATTGTTCGGTCGTCACTGTTTTGAACGATGCCGATGATGGCGACGAACACAAAAGAGCAAGAAACAACTATAGCCGCATCCCCCAATTGGAGGGTGAGGCAGGGATGCTAACGCCTTGGCGCGGAGACCTGAAACCGCCAGTGCACACAAGAACTCTGTCTCGCATACGCCCAATCCTGATTGAGGAGGCCCGCTCATGACGTCCACATAGCGCTCGGCAGGGGAAGTCCACAGGCGGATTTCTCATTACGACCAGCTATGTGTGATTATGCGCGGAACTCTGAGCCCTTTGGGCGCGGAAGAATGACCCCGGTCGGTGCAGATTGACATGCTGTGCGATTTCACTTTTATGCAAATCGGATGGGGTCAACGTTCCACCCCTATCGTGGGGTTACCGGCCCCGCCGAAACGCACCTCCGCAATGATGGCTGTGATCCGATATCGCGCCAATAATGCGGCACCCCAAAAAAGACCGAGGATGCCGTCCATCAAGATCTGATCCGCTGTTCCATCCAAGGGGTCCGACGCATTGCTAATAAGCTTCCCCAGAGGCGTATAAAGCGCGCCTACATCATCGCATGGGCGTGTTGGATATGAGCGCATCAAGCTGGCACACGACGCGCTCATTTGAAATTAACAATGCAACCTTAATGCTAGTAATTTTCTATAATGCAACTGCTGGGGATGTATTTGTAGTAACATGTCCCTTTCAGTCACAAGAAAATTCAACGATTACCATCGATAGTCACGATATTCATCTCGCCTACGCCATTCGCGTCGGTCATAAAAGTCGCGGCGTTCTCTCCATTCGCGACGATCGCGTCTATCACGCCATTCTCTTCTGGCTTCCCACCGATCTCGATATTCAGGCGGCGGTCGATTTGGCCGGCAATAGCCACGAGGGGAAAGGTGGAATCCGCGTCCACAAGCGTAGTCTACCTTTTGCACGACTGATACCGACGGGACAGATGGTTGAACTGACGGCATTGCGTTGGCCACGTTTGCAAACACACTGCTTAGAATTATTCCCGCGCCCATAACTATCTTGCGCATCTCACATCACTCCGTTGGCGATGACGTGATTTAGCAGTTCAGCTCGTGAACCATGCCTGAATGAATGTTGACGTTTTCGTGGCATTGGAGGATAAGAGGAACTCGGACTGTGCAAATCCTGTCCGGTATGGAATATTCCCGGCCACAGATCGGTCCGACTGCGGCGTGCCATTGTCCCACCCACCGGTCGGATTTGCCAAGCTCTACCTTGGGTTCCGTCCTTAATTTTGAATTGCCCCGATGTCGGGTTGCCGCTTTCAAAATGCCATGTAACTACATTGCACGGCGGACACTCCACGAGCTGGATGCTAATACGCCTGTTATGTCACATGGATGCTAGGCAGCTCCATAGGAGAAGGGACGACATCGGAAGGCTTAAACGTCCAAACGGCGTGTCCGCCCCATAGAAGTTCAACCACCGCCTGGAGAAACGCTTTCATCATTCCGGTCGGGAAGTGCGCCAGTGCCCGGAGTCTTGCTTTCGTCAGTCAAATGTCTCTTGGCATGAGGTCCGGCGGGAGGGTTGTCTCGGCCATCGACTCGCTCTTTGTCAGTTTCTTCGATCTCTTGTTGAGCTCTCGTGCCGTTGTCCATATCCAGCCTCCTGCGGTGTGACATAGAAAATCCAATTCGCAGCTTTTGGTTCCCGTTGAAGAGCAATGCAGCCAGACTTGCGGTTGGAGGCGACTATGATCCAAACTCATGCTGTGGAGCCTGTCGCCGTCATGGATGTTGAGTGAGGAGGGGTGTGGCCAAATATTCGCCGAAGTCCCTGTTCGGAACTGTCGGTCGCCACGCCGCGGCCGGCAGCAGATTCTCCAACCGCGAAATGCTTGCGACTACGCTCCAAGTTGTCACGATTTTCCACGAGATGTAGAGGCCATAAAAATATCCGCGCGGATGATTTTTGCGAACTGGTCCATGTCAAATCCGTCCGCAGCAACACATCGGTCACCCCTATTTCCACATCGCGCGCATGCGTGCGCCAACATCAATCCGGATTTGCTGGGCGCTGCGTTCAGATACTGCGGCAGAAACCTTCGGCCAAGCCATCGTTTCAAAATATTGCAGCAGCGTCGCTGGGATGAACCGAGAACGCGACGCATAAACATGCCGATCGCCCTGCAAGCTCTGTCCGTGCGTGTAAAACCGTAGCGGCGTAATCAGCGCCAGACTGTCTTTGGCTCGTGTCATGCCGACATAGAGCAGGCGTCGCTCTTCTTCAAGCTCCTGCGTCGTCCCTGTCCCGAGGTCTGACGGTATGCAGCCATCGACAACGTTCAGGATGAAGACCGAGCGCCATTCCTGCCCCTTGGCCGAGTGAATGGTCGACAGGATGAGATAGTCTTCATCGAGTAGCGGTACTCCCGCCTGATCACTCGTGGCATCCGGCGGGTCTAGCGTCAGTTCGGTCAGGAAACGTTCGCGCGAAGGATAGCCGCTGGCAATTCGCTCGAGTTGCAGGAGGTCGGCCTTGCGAGTATCGGCATCTTCGTGGATGCGGTCGAGATTGGGTTCGTACCAGAGACGGGCCTGCGCGATATCCGACGGCCAGCCTTCCTGCGTTTTGCGAAGCCCTCTCAGCAATTGAACGAACGACGTCCAGTCCTCACCAGTCTTCGGTGGTGGTGGGATTTCAGCAAGTGCCAAGAGCGGTTCGGGATCGGACGCGATCGTGTCGAGAATGGTGCCGGCTTTCTTGGGTCCAATGCCAGGCAGCATTTGCAAAAGGCGAAAACCCGCAACCCGGTCGCGTGGGTTCTGAGCGAAACGCAACACCGCCAGCATGTCTTTAACATGGGCGCTGTCGAGAAACTTCAGGCCACCGAATTTCACAAAGGGAATGTTTCGACGGGTGAGTTCGATTTCGAGCGTTCCGCTGTGACTGGAGGTGCGAAACAAAACAGCCTGCTGCTTGAGCGTCATTCCGGTTTCGCGATTGGCCAGCACCTGCTCGACAATGTAGTTCGCCTGTTCGGTTTCGTCCTTGACGGTAACGAGTTTGGGTCGCTCGAGCGACTCCCGTTCGGTCCATAGGTTCTTGGTGAAACGCTCGCGCGCCAGTTCGATGACACCGTTGGCTGCCGCCAGAATGGGCTGGGTCGAACGATAGTTGCGATCGAGGGTGATGACATCAGCGGCAGGGCTGAAGGATGTGGGGAAGTCCAGAATGTTGCGAACGGTCGCTGCCCGGAACGAATAGATTGACTGGGCATCGTCGCCAACGACGGTCAGGCCTCGCCCGCCGGGTTTGAGCGCCATCAAAACAGACGACTGGAGTTTGTTGGTATCCTGATATTCGTCGACCATGACATGATCGAAGCGATTGCCGATATCGTCAGCGAGATCGGGATCGCTGACCATCTGCGCCCAGTAGAGCAGAAGGTCATCGTAATCGAGAACGTTCTGTGCTTGCTTGGCCTCGACATAGGCTCCAAACAATTCCTTCAACTGTTCTTCCCAAGTGGCGACCCATGGATAGTGCTGTCTCAGAATCTCGTTCAGCGGCGTCTGCGAGTTGACTGCGCGTGAATAGATCGCGAGACAGGTGCCCTTGGTCGGGAAGCGGCTTTCCGTCTTGGAAAATCCGAGCTCGTGCCGCACGAGGTTGATCAGGTCGGCGCTATCCTCACGGTCATGAATGGTGAAGTCGAGGTTGAGACCGATCTGCTCGGCATACATCCGCAACAGTCTCGCACCGATCCCGTGGAACGTGCCGGACCATGCTAACGCGTCCGTCAGGACGCCGGCATTTGCACCCAGGACGTTCCGGCAGATGCGCTCGACGCGTCGGGCCATTTCCGAGGCGGCTCTACGCGAAAAGGTCATCAGGAGAATACGGCGCGGATCCGCACCATTCACGATGAGATGTGCCACGCGGTGTGCCAGAGTGTTGGTCTTACCGGAGCCTGCACCTGCAATGATCAACAGCGGCCCGGCCGCGCTGCCCTCAGTCAACCCAACGCCATGCTCGACGGCTTTGCGCTGCTGCTCGTTCAGTTTTTCGAGGTAGGCAACTGCCATAAGAGCTCGCTTGATGCAGAAAGTGGAAGGGAAGCGTTATGAACAAATGCGGAACATATATTGTCGCTGGATAATTTGGAAGGTCATTTTTCATATCTCTAAACAATCATTCACCCTGAGAGCCGTTGGTTCGAACTTACCATGAGCCAAGGCGTTGAGGTCTATGAGAATGAGCAATGGGCGCTGCCTCAAGCGGTCCCGCGTTGGTGAGTAGGGGTGGATGTCATGGCCGACAATCTTAGCAAGTACCGATCCAAGCGTGATTTCAAGCAGACGGGAGAGCCGAGCGGAGAGGTCGACGTCAAGGCATCCAACCGTCGCCGCTTTGTTATTCAGAAGCATGATGCGACGCGACTGCATTACGATCTTCGTATTGAGCTCGATGGCGTCTTCAAATCCTGGGCTGTGACCAGAGGTCCTTCTCTTAATCCTGATGACAAGCGGCTTGCCGTCGAGGTCGAAGACCATCCACTGGACTACGGTGACTTTGAGGGCACGATACCGAAGGGTCAGTATGGTGGCGGTACGGTTATGCTGTGGGATCGCGGCTATTGGGAGCCGGAGGGTAAAAAGACCCCCGAGGAGGCACTGGCGAGGGGTGATTTCAAGTTCACTTTGGAAGGTGGACGACTGAATGGAAGCTTTGTTTTAGTGAGGATGCGCAACGACCGCGACGGGGGCAAGCGCACCAACTGGCTGCTAATCAAACACCGCGACGATTATGCGGTCAACGAGAACGGAGCAGCGGTACTGGATGACAATCTGACGTCCGTCGCTTCCGGTAGAACCATGGAGGCAATCGCCGCTGGCAAAGGGAAAAAGCCCAAGCCATTTATGACGCAAGGCGATACGGTTAAGGCAGACGCGGTGTGGGACAGCAATGAGGGTCTTGCCGCCGAGGAGCGCAAGGCTGGCACGAAGACGTCGCCGAAGAAGAAGGCGGCTCGACCAAAGGCAGCCAAGTCAACAAACGCTGAAACGGCGATGCCGAACTTTATCGCCCCGCAGCTCTGCGAGAGCCTAACACGTCCACCGGTGGGCAAAGGCTGGATCCACGAGATCAAATTCGACGGCTACCGGGTGCAGATGCGTGTCACAGGCGGTGAGGTGACGCTGAAGACCCGCAAAGGTCTGGATTGGACCTCCAAATGGCCTGCGATCGCGGAGGCGGCGTCGGCGCTTCCTGACTGCATCATTGATGGTGAGATATGTGCCCTTGACGAACGAGGTGCACCTGATTTCGCTGCGTTGCAGGCCGCGCTTTCTGAGGGGACGACCGACGATCTTGTCTATTTCGCGTTCGATCTGCTGTTTGCCGGTGATGAAGATTTGAGAGAGCTTCCCCTGACGGAGCGCAAATCCCGTTTGGAAACACTGATGTCCGATACGGGCGAGGACGCACGCCTGAGGTTTGTCGAACACTTCGAGACGGGCGGCGACGCCGTGCTGAAGTCAGCATGCCGTCTATCGCTCGAAGGTATCGTGTCCAAGGAGGCAGATGCTCCTTACGTGTCCGGCCGGACGAAGACATGGGCGAAATCCAAATGTCGCGCTGGTCATGAAGTGGTCATCGGTGCCTATGCTAAGACCAATGGAAAATTTCGTTCGCTGCTGGTTGGTGTCTTCAGCGGCAAGCACTTCGTCTATGTCGGGCGTGTCGGTACAGGGTATAGCGCGAAGACGGTCCAACAACTTTTGCCGCAGCTTCAAGCGATGGAAACGGCCAAATCTCCTTTCACAGGAATAGGGGCACCGAAGACGTCAGACGATATCGTCTGGCTCAAGCCCGAGCTCGTTGCCGAGATCGAATTCGCCGGATGGACCGCGGACGGTCAGGTTCGACAGGGTGCGTTCAAGGGGCTGCGGGAAGACAAGCCTGCTGCGGAGGTGGAAGCAGAAGAGCCCGCAACGCCATCGGATGTGGATGTCCCTGATCCCGAGACCGACAAGCCACCACCCGAGCGTTCCCGCAGAGGCGCAAAGGAAGAGGTCATGGGTGTTATGATTTCAAGCCCCGACAAGGCGCTCTGGCCAGACGCGGTTGATAAAAAGCCTGTTACCAAGGTTGACCTCGCCCGGTACCACGAGGCTGTCGGAGCGTGGATGATCGATCATATCAAAGGTCGGCCATGCTCGATCCTTCGTTGCCCTGATGGCATTGGTGGCGAACAGTTCTTCCAGCGCCACGCCATGCCTGGAACGTCGAACCTTCTGGAACTCGTGACGGTCTTTGGTGACAAGAAGCCCTATCTGCAGATCGATCGCGTTGAAGGACTTGCCGCCATTGCCCAGATCGGCGGAATTGAACTTCATCCATGGAACTGCGAACCGGATCAGCCGGAAGTGCCGGGTCGACTCGTTTTTGACCTTGATCCCGGCCCGGATGTTGAGTTTTCGGCAGTTGTCGACGCTGCCCGTGAGATCCGCGACCGGCTGGAAGAACTGGGCCTTGTCAGTTTCTGCAAGACGACAGGCGGCAAGGGTTTGCATGTCGTAACGCCGCTCGCCGCGCCCAAGGGGAAGAAGCTGAGCTGGGACGAAGCGAAGGGGTTTGCGCATGACGTCTGTCAGGATATGGCGCGGGATAATCCTGACCTCTACTTGATCAAAATGGCGAAGAATCAGCGGGAAGGGCGAATATTCCTCGATTACCTGCGCAACGACCGAATGGCGACGGCTGTCGCTCCGTTGTCTCCAAGAGCACGTCCGGGTGCTACGGTGTCGATGCCTTTAACCTGGACGCAGGTCAAGGCTAACCTCGATCCAACGCGCTTCACGGTTAGGACCGTGCCGGGTCTTTTGAAGCAGAGCACGGCCTGGCAGGATTACAGTGAGGGCCACAAGTCGCTGGATCAGGCCATAAAGCGGCTGAGCAAAGCCCGGAAGGTGTCTGCCTGACGGGCCTTATTTTGCACGTGTTTCTGCGGCGACCGATTTCTTGAGCGCGTCCATGATGTTGATGACGTTGCTTGGCTTGGGAGGGGAAGCAGGCGCTTTCGTCGTGCCTCGGGTCGGCTTTTTCTGCTGTTTCTTTTTGCCTTGATGATGTCGAGCAGACGGTCCTGCACAGGATCCACGACCATCTTCGCGTCCCATGGCTTCGTCTGCTTTTTGATGAACTTTTGGATAAGTGGCATCATGTCGGCGTCGGGCTCTTCATCGGCGATACCATCGAAATAGCTGTCTTCGTCCCTGACTTCGTCCCCATACCGCAGCGTCCACAAGACAATTCCTTTGCCGCGCGGCTCCAGCATGACGGCGCGTTCCCGGCGCGAAATCACCAGCCTCGCAATTCCGACCATGTCCTGCGACGCCATAGCGTCACGGATCACGGAGAAGGCCTCCTGCGCGACTTTTTCATTCGGAGACAAATAGTATGGTGTATCGAGCCATATCCATTCGATGGTGTCTCGTTTCGTGAACGTCGAAATATCAATCGTCCGGGTGCTATCGAGTGCAACATTTTCGAGCTCTTCGTCTTCAAGGATGACGTAGTCGTTTTCATCACGTTCGTAACCCTTGACCTCGTTCTCTTCCTTCACGTCCTTGCCTGTTACGGAATCCACATAGTGACTGACAACGCGATTGTTGGTGGCGCGGTTGAGCGTGTGAAACCGCACCTTCTCGCTTTCCGACGTCGCGGGCATCATCTGAACGGCGCAGTTGACGAGGGAGAGCTTCAGGTAACCCTTCCAATATGGGCGGACAGCCATGATGATCTCCTCTTAACCAGCGCGACGGGTTGGTGCGGCCGTCGCCTTTGCTTTGGTCGCTGCCTTTTTGGGTTTTGCAGTTTCTTCGCCAGCGTTGGCGTTGGCAGCGGTCCGTTTTGACTTGGTTTTCTTGGTGTTGAGGCCCGCGCTCTGACGCAGGGCCTGCAACAGATCGACGGCCTTGGCGGCCGGTGCAGCTTTCTTCTTTGGAAGCGACCGCCCCTCAATCTTGGCCTTGACGAGTTCTACTACAGCCTCCTCATACCGATCATCGAAGCTGCCCTTTCTTTTTTGCGATGATCAGTTCGGCGATCTCGAGCAATTCGGGATCGCTTTTGACATCCGGCTGATCCTCGAAGGCTTCCTGCGACGAGCGAACCTCGTAATCGAAGTTGAGAGTGGAAGCGATGAGGCCCTTGCCATGTGGGCGGATGAGGACGGTGCGGAGGCGGCGGAACAGCACGGTCCGTGCGATAGCCGCAACCTTGGCCTCCTTCATGCCGTCGCGAAGCAGAACATAGGCTTCCGTACCCATCTTGTCTGGCGTCAGATAATAGGGCTTGTCGAAATACACGGTGTCGATGTCAGAACAGGGAACGAAGGATTCGATCGTTAGCGTCTTGTCGCTATCGGGGACGGCGGCTGCGACTTCCTCCGGTTCAAGAACGATGTATTGTCCGTTCTCGGTCTCATATCCTCTGACTTGGTCTTCCCGTTCGACGGGGTCTCCGGTTTCGCCATCAATGAACTCGCGTTTGACTCGATTTCCGGTCGCTCTGTTGAGCGTGTTGAAAGCGATACGTTCCGATGCTGACGCTGCGGTATAAAGCGCCACCGCGCAGGACACGTCGCCGAACTTGATGAAGCCTTTCCAGTTTGCCCTCGGGGAACTCATGATACGCGCACTCCTAACACAACCAACGCGATTCAACCGAATCAGCGAGCGAACCGTTCCTCGCTAAAACGAATCGTTTTTCAATGACTTAGGCGCATTTGGCCTCCCGTTTTGCGAGTCTGTCTTAGATCGCTGATTCGATGCATCTTTTGACAGCAGCGCGCGTTTTCCTTGGGACAGCAACCAAAAGGGAGATCTGTGATGACCAAGCGCGAATTGATCGATACCGGCACTGACAAGCGTTACGTACGCCGCGATGAAGACGGGAAGTTCAAGGAGAGCGTCGATGTCTCTCGTTCGCTTTCAGCCGATGCGCGCCATGACGCAAAGAATGATACGAGATCAGGCGAGGGCGACAAAGGTGATCGCAAGCGCTAACGCAAGCCTGTGAAGATCGCCACCTACAATGTTAACGGCATCAATGGTCGCCTGGATGTTCTGCTTCGTTGGCTGGACGAGGCTCGACCGGATATCGTTTGCCTGCAGGAACTGAAGGCACCCTCCAATAAGTTTCCTCGCAAAGAGCTGGAACGTGCAGGCTACGGCGCGATATGGCAAGGCCAAAAATCGTGGAATGGTGTCGCCATCCTTGCACGTAGTCAGGAGCCGCTTGAGACGAGACGCGGGTTGCCGGGCGGTCAGGACGACGACCAAAGTCGTTACATTGAGGCCATCATTGACGGCATGATCGTTGGATGTCTTTACCTGCCCAACGGCAATCCAGTTCCGGGGCCGAAGTTTCAATACAAGCTAGGCTGGTTCCGGAGACTGCATTCTTATGCGGAGGAGCTGCTGGAGCTTGAAGTGCCCGTCGCGCTCGTGGGTGATTTCAACGTCATGCCGACTGACCTTGATGTTTATAAGCCAGAGCGCTGGATAGACGACGCGCTGTTTCGGCCCGAGGTCAAGGCGGCTTATGCGAATCTGGTGGGACAAGGCTGGAAGGATGCGATACGGCATCTCCATCCGACCGAACGCGTCTACACCTTCTGGGCATATTTTCGGAACGCATATGCTCGCGACGCTGGTCTGCGGATTGACCACTTTCTGTTGAGCCCTGACCTCACAGAGAAGCTGTCAAAAGCCGAAGTCGACAAACACGTGCGTGGCTGGGAACACAGTAGCGATCACGCGCCTGTGTGGATTGAGCTTTCTGAAAAATCAACCAACCGAGGGAGAAACAAATGACCGACAACTGGAAAAATGAACTTCGACTAAAACTCGAAGATTTACTCGACAGACTCATCGTTGATGGTGTCAGCCGCGACGATGCCTGCAACGCGGTTATCGAGGCGATCAGCCGCCTCAAAAGCGCCCATGAGACAGATCCAGATCCTGCGGAGGATGTGGCGGTTGAAGAACCGGCCAATGACTGGCCTGCGGCTGGCCAGGCAAGACCTTTAGAGTGAAGCCACGCCGCGGCACAAGCTAATGACAGCGGCTTTGCCTCTGCCAACTCGTTGGGTGGCGACTATTTGCTACTCGTGACCCACAAGGGTGCGAACTCTGACGTAGGGCAGGGGTATACGACTAGTCCTGTAGAGGCCTGATAGCATCGACCCGAACGATCCCTTCGATGACACCTCGGGTGATATCTGTACGACCGTGTTCGATCTCGATCACTGTGTAGAGCTTTTCGTCGCGAAATGCGCTTGCGTTTGCAGTTGTGACATCTTCTGCCGGCGCGGAATCAATTTCCATAAAATCCACCTCGCGGCTTGATGCGACAATCCGTGCATCGCCGGACGTTCGAGCAGCCACCGTAACGGGTCCGTTAGGCTGAAAACCCTGCCATCTGGGATCGTCGGGGCTGGCGGTAGGCTCAAGACGGTAAATGTTGAGGGGTTCGCCGGAGCGTTCGGCCACAACAGAGCTGTCCCGGATTTGGGCCTGACTTTCGACAGATTTTCCGAACCGTGTTTCGCTTGTGTTTTCGCCGATATCTGATCTGGTCACGTTTGACATAAGGGATCTCCACTTCGCCTGCCGCCGTCCCCTCATCGAACTGTCGATGTGAGGGGCGTTGCATTTGCTCGTACCGTATTCGGTACGGACCAATAACAAGCTGGCACGCAAGCAGTTCCTTGCCGAGCAGCAACAGACGTCCGTCGGCGACCACAACAGAAAGTACAAGAGGGAGTTTTCACTCAGTTGACGTCGAGCCATCCGAGTGACACGAAACTAAAAGTTGACCAAGGTCAAAACAACTGCTATCAATGGTTTATCGATCTTTTGCTTGCTGAACTTTGGTTACTGCGCGATTAGCACCGCGCCTGAACGAACTTTCCTTCAAAACTATCGCTATCATCGTCGTACGGATTTATCCCGTGCGATACCACACGTATGCTTTGAAAGGGTTCATTATCATGACCACAGGCACAGTAAAATGGTTTAATTCCACAAAGGGCTTCGGCTTCATTCAGCCTGACAACGGCGGCGAAGACGCATTTGTCCACATTTCTGCCGTTGAGCGCGCAGGAATGCGTGAAATCGTGGAAGGTCAGAAGATCGGCTACGAACTCGAGCGCGACAACAAGTCGGGCAAGATGTCGGCCTGCAACCTTCAGGCTGCTTAATTCAAACTGCTTCTGCTTTGACCACGGATGTACTGGCACTGCGTGAAGCGTGTTTTTCGAAAGGCCGGACTTACGTCCGGCCTTTCTCGTTTTCAGACAAATTATTGGAGCACACATGTCTCAGAGCAAATCTCGCGAAGGCAGAAGTTTCGTTCAGCAGTCTGCAGTCCCAGTTCTTTGCCCGCGGTCATGCCATCCAAGAAAATGATTACGTGACAAAGTCCCGCGAGGACAAGACATCCCGCCTTCGGGAGGCGCGACTTGCGAAGGAAGAGCACGATCGCCTAAGTGCTTCGACGAAACCTGCCGTGAAAACACGGAAGAGGGCATGATTCTATGACCAAGGATCATAGCCTGCAACATTCCGACTGGTCGTCAGACGTACTGCGCGAAGCGCTTGAGGCTGCCGGTGTTGCGCTCTGGTCCTGGCAGGTAGACAGCGACGATTTCTTGATGGACCGCCAAGGGTACACCTTATGGGGCGTCACGAAAGCAGAGCCGCTTTCCTTCGAGCTGCTCTCGGAAAAGATTCATCCCGCAGACCGCGATCGGGTCAGGGCGGCGTTTGCCGCAACCAGAGCTGTCGTCGGATCCTACGAAATTGATTTCCGGATTATTCTCGGACCTGATGTTCGCTGGATCTCGGCAAGAGGGCGTGGAAGCGACGTAGGTATCAAAGATCGGAAGATGACAGGCATATTCCTGGATGTCACCGGAAGAAAAAACGCTGAGGAGAGCCACGAGCTTCTTGCTGGCGAGATGAGCCATCGGGTCAAAAACCTGCTGGCGATCGCGGCAGGGCTCACGAAGATTACGTCACGCTCGTCCGCTTCGCTGGAAGATATGACCGAGCAGCTCACCAACCGACTGACGGCGCTCGGTCGTGCGCACGATCTTGTGCGCCCGTTGCCTCAGGGGCATGGGAACGCAGCCTTGCTCGGCGACATCTTCACGGTTTTGCTGGCACCGTATGATGATGAGGGCGCATTCGCCGGGCAAATCAGGGTAGCAGTTCCTCGACTGGGTGTCGGAGAGAACGCAGCAACGGGTTTGGCTCTGATTGTTCACGAGCTGGCGACCAACGCCATGAAGTATGGGTCATTGTCTGTGCCTGAGGGTACGCTGGACGTGTCGGGAACGATTAGCGGCGACGTTGTTGAAGTCCAATGGACGGAACGTAGCGGACCTGAGGTTCAAAAGCCTGATGGTCTTGGCGGCTACGGGAGCAAGCTCCTTCACCGGACACTGGCAGGTCACCTGGGCGGAACGCTGGAGCACGACTGGTCAAAAGACGGATTGATCGTCACTCTGAAGATCAACAGCCCGCGTCTAGCCTCCTAAATCTGCTGTACCTCCTACAATTCCTTGATCGACCGTACGATCATATCAAGATCATACGAGTTAGCAATGAACTCGGTTGACGACAAATGAGAGCGGTTTGATCGAGTTTGTTCCGCCCGTTGAAGGATTTTGGCGGTTGAAGTCGAACCTTTCCCCACTTTTCGAGTTAGGCTGTCGGGGAGTTGGGATAGCGGATGGAGAGCCGCCGATCTTGACGGATTATCGTCAGTTTGGTTTCCGTGGCTGTTAGAGCATCTGCGCTGCCGTATTCAGGGGATTGGGGTTAGGCAAGCACTTGAAAATACCGAGCATCCAGACAGATTATGCCGCGATCCTCATGGGTATGCCGCAGCCGTACTTGGTTCTTGATCTCGACCTGATCATTGTCGGCGCATCAGATGCCTATCTGGAGCTTACACAGCGAACCCGAGACGACATCGTCGGTCGCAACATCCTTGAGGCATTCCCGGAGAACCCTGATTCAGCGGGAACCGTAGAGCAAGGCCCACTTGAAGTATCACTCCGACACGTTATCGCCTCCGGTAAGCCGCACGAGATGGCGGTTATCCAATACGATATCCCGCAACCACAGGGCGGCTTCGTTCAGAAATTCTGGACACCTGTGCATACCCCGGTCATCGGGCAGGACGGGGCGATCCAATATATCATTCAAAACCCCATGGATGTCACCGAGAGCGTCGTGAAACAACGCGAGGCAGATGCGCGGCTTCGCGTAGCTTTACATGCAGCGGACCTGGCATCATGGGAGTATGAGCCTGAGACCGATATCTGGCGGCGGAGCCACTCCGTCGACGTGATGTTTGGTTTTTCTCCCGGCGGCGGCGGGCCAGTTGCTGAGCCGTTTTTCGCAAGAATGCTACCTGAGGACCTTCAGCGCGTACGGGGCGTTGTATCCAGTGCTATCGACAGCCCCGATCAGACCTTGATGAACTTCGACTACAGGATTGTTCTTCCCGACGGCGACTTAAGGTACGTTGCATCACGCGGTGAAGTGCTCAGGACATCGACGGGAAAGGTCAGGATGATCGGCGTCATGATGGACGTGACGGCCGACCGCAAAAGAGAGGAAGAGCTATCCAGCGCTCTCAAGGCTCTGGAGCAGTTGCTTTCCGAAGTGAATCACCGTGTGAAGAACAGTCTCCAGCTTGTCGTGAGCACGCTTCGTCTGCAGGCGAGGCGGCTTGAAGACCCCGTTGCGATGGAGGCGTTCGACCAAGCCATCTCTCGGGTTAGAGCGATCATCTCAGTTCATGAGCGGCTCTACCGATCGGAAAACTCTCTGAGCGTCGACATGGTCGATCACATCAGCAGGCTTTGCCTGGATATAGCTGCATCACCGAAGGCAAGACAGATTACTGTCGAAGCCGACGCTCTGTCGTTGCCGACAGAGCGGGCTATTCCCCTGTCGGTTATCCTCAACGAGCTACTCAGTTCGCAAATCAGGAGCGCATCGAAGGACGATGGTCCTGTTGTCGTATCGCTTCGTGAGGTTTCCGATGGGCTGATGGAACTGGAAATCCGCGATCCGAACGCGAGCCGAGGTCCACAAATCCTGTCCGACTTGTCGTTCAGGCTGGTTAAGAGCATGGCGATGCAGATCGACGGAGAGTTTCATTACCATACACGGACAGCCGAACAAAAGGTTGCGGTGACCTTTCCCAAGGAGCGCAACTGATGCCTCTACGTATCATGATAGTGGAAGATGAAATGCTTCTGGCTATGGATCTAGAGGATATGCTCCTCGACGCAGGCTACGACGTCGTCGGTCAGGCATCGTACATGCAGCAGGCCATCGCGCTCGCCGAACAGAAGAGCGGCGAGATCGACGTTGCCATCATGGATGTCAATCTTGCTCGGGGGACGAACGGTGTCGAGACAGCAGCGGCACTGCGGGAGCGCTGGAATATACCATCGCTGTTCGTCAGCGGAAATCTCGATGAGCGCACACGCGAAGCCGCACTTCCTCTAAGGCCGCTTGGTTTTGTCGGAAAACCCTACTCCGAAAGAGAGGTGCTCGGTTCACTCGGGCAGCTTGCCATCGGCCCCTGACAAACCGCCGGCGATGTGCCACATCCGAAAGCCACTCAAAGAGCTTTTGCTATGCAAAAAGAGCATTTTTTTGAAATAAGCGTTGAAACAACCGCAGGTGCCTGAAAGGCGGTGGTCTATGGGTCAACAGACCAGAACTTCAACGACCTCGCGGCACTTCAAAGCGCTCATGAAGATCGCGCGCGCCAAGATAACCGAGGCTGCAATCGAAACCCTGCGCGATACCGCTCGGTCGGTCATTGAGTGTGAAGGCACTGCGATTATATTGAAAGATGGCGACCTCTGTCCCTACGTGGAAGAGGATGCCATCGGAGCCTTGTGGAAGGGCAGAAGTTTCCAGGCGTTGCCTGCATCACTGGATGGTCCACGATAAACAAGGTGACTGCCGTGAAACCAGACATCTGGCAGGACGACCGGATTCCATATGAGCTCTATGCTGGCACGTTCGTAAAGGCGATTGTCATGGCACCGATCCGATTGGCGCAGTCGGTGCTTATTGGTCTCAGCCCTCACTTTCAAGTCAACGACCTATCTGGCTACGGTTTTACAACGCTGCGAGCGTGGCTTGTACGTCAGCTCAAATAGGCAGCGAGTTCTTCCGGGGTTCCTTGCGGAAAAGCTTGCTTCAGGCAATCGAGGAAGGCGGAAACCCGTATGCTCAATAAACGCCTGGTAGGGTAAAGCGCCCAGAGAGCCGTTTCTGCGCCTTCGACATCGCCCCAGTAGTTGAGACGACCGGAGGCGATGTCTTTGCTGACCAGAGAAAGCGGTAGCCGTGCGACGCCCGCACCCATCAACACCGCATCCCGCAGCATCGTGTTCGATGACATACCAAGCACCTGCGTTGTCGCAAGCTTTGCAGGCCCGGACGCCGTCACCACATTCCAGATGTCTGGCCTGCCGACTAAGCTGCGAACCACTGACGGCACTGTGTTATCCCGTTCGGGCCAGGCGAGGGCGGGGGCCGCGACTACCACCTGTCGGTCACGTAGAAAAGCCCGACCAACGAGATTCACATCGGGTTGAGGATTAACGCGGATGACGAGATCGTAAGCCTCCTCGATCATATCCACGGCGCGATCTTCCACCACGATTTCGACCCGCATCTCTGGATATTTAAGCACGAAGCCTGCCGCGAGCTTTCCCAGGGCCGCCTGCGAAAACATAAGCGGCGCGCTGATGCGCAAACGTCCACGCGGCGATTGACCCCCTAATGCGATGGCCGTTGTCGTCTCTTCCAGCTCCGTCAGCAGTTGCGTCGTCCGCTCGAACAAAGCTCGACCTTCTTCAGTCAACTTCAGGTCCCGTGTGCCGCGCTCAAAGAGCCGCAGGCCCAGGCTCGCCTCAAGATCGGCTACGCGTCGGGACAAAGTGGCCTTAGGCCGACCTGCCGTGCGCGCCGCTTTTCCGAACCCGCCATGGCGGGCAACAAGGTTGAAATCAGCCAGTGCGAGAAGATCCATGTGTTCCACCTGTGAGACGATGGGTCCAGATATAGCGACTATTGGAAGCGATGTGGATCACTTAATTTCGGGATGTCTTCTCAAACACGGCCCCAGCGGCTCATCAAGGAGTACTATCCATGACCATTCTCGTTATAGGTGCCACCGGCCGTGTTGGTCGTCACGTGGTACACCAGCTTATTCAACGGAGCGCCGAAGTCCGCGTGTTGACACGCGATGCGGCCAAAGCGAATTTTCCGACGGATGTTGAGATCGTAGAAGGCGAATTGCTCGATCTTGACGCTTTGCGAGCTGCCTTTAAGGGTATTCGCACCCTTTTCCTTCTTAGTGCCGTCACCGGCGATGAGTTCACGCAGGCGATCATCACTCTCAACATTGCCCGTGAGGCAGGTGTAGAACGCGTCGTTTATCTATCGGTATTCAATGCCGATAGCTCAGTCAATGTGCCGCATTTTGCCGTGAAAGCAGGTGGCGAACGGATGCTGAGCGAGATGGGCTTCAGCGCCACTATCCTGCGCCCGACCTACTTCATCGACAATGAAGTCATGATCAAGGACGTTGTCATCAACCACGGCGTCTATCCCATGCCGATTGGCACTAAGGGCGTTGCTATGGTCGACGCCCGCGATATTGCAGAAGTGGCGGCCATTGAGTTGATCCGTCGTGATGAGGCACCCGGTATCTTGCCAGTGGAAACAATCAATCTCGTTGGGCCTGACACGCTGACTGGACTGCAAATCGCTTCAATCTGGTCTGAACTTCTCGGTCGGCCAGTCACCTATGGTGGCGATGATCCGAGCGGTTTCGAGCAGAACATGGCGAGCTTCATGCCGAAATGGACCGCCTACGAGATGCGTCTGATGGCTGAACGCTATGTGACCGATGGCATGATCCCGAACAAAGGTGACGTCGAGCGGCTCGTAGACCTGCTCAAACGCCCTCTGCACAGCTACCGCGATTTTGCAAAAAACCTTGTTTCCGCTCGCTGAGGAGCCAACTGGCAGCCGAAATCACACCGATGCATCACCTGCGAGCTGGCGAAAAACTCGCCAGCGACCAATCCTTCCACCTGCAGACCCTTTTCACAGGAGAAGTATGATGACCAATCTCTGGAGCCCGATAACACTTGGCGGGATTACCCTGCCGCATCGTCTCGCCATGGCACCGATGACCCGCAGCCGCGCCAAGCCTGACGGAACACCCGGGGACCTCGCGCCGGAATATTATGCACAGCGCGCATCGCTCGGGCTACTGATCAGCGAAGGAACACAGCCGTCCGAGGACGGGCAGGGCTATCTGGCAACCCCGGGTATCTATACTGACGCGCATGTCGCTGGCTGGCGGAAGGTTGCCGATGCCGTCCATGCGGCAGACGGGCGCCTGTTCATCCAGCTCATGCATGTCGGCAGACGGTCTCACCCCGACAACACGCCACACCATCGCCAGCCCGTCGCACCCTCCGCAATCGCTTCCGGCGATTCCATGTTCACTATGAGCGGGATGCAGCCGGTGCCCCAACCTCGCGCACTGGAGACAGAGGAAGTCCAGCAGACAATTGCGGATCTCGCATATGCCGCAAAGCGGGCGATTGATGCCGGTGCAGATGGTGTCGAAATCCACGGCGCGAACGGGTATCTGGTACACCAGTTCCTCGCACCGGACAGCAACCATCGCACCGATGAATACGGCGGCACGATGAAAAACCGGGCGCGCTTTGCTATTGATGTCGTGCGCGCGGTCGTCGACGCCATCGGCCCGCAGAAAACCGCCATTCGCCTTTCACCGGGTGTTGCGACGGGGGGAATAGCCGAAGGTCAGGACAACGACGATCTATACCGCTATCTGGCGGTCGAACTCGGCACGTTGGGCTTGGCTTATCTTCATATTCTTTATGCTCGCAACGATCCTTTGCTGGAAGATGTCCGCCGCTCCTTTGGAGGCCCCCTGGTCCTCAACCGCCCCGGTCGTTCTCGTCAACAGATCGGTGCCGATGTCTCAGCGGGACTTGCCGATATTGAGGCACTTGGCGTCATGGCACTCGCCAATCCCGATCTTGTGCAGCGCCTCAAGACCGGGGCTCCGCTCAATGACGTGAGATCTGCTCTTTTTTATGCAGGCGGTGGTGCTGAAGGTTATACGGATTATCCAGCAATCGGCATCGTCTAATTCTCAAGTGGGCGGATACTATCCGCCCGCCGTCCCATAACCGAAATTTGGGTTTCGAAATTAGCCAGAACTTGTGGAGGCCATCGTCAGCCAGCGACCGGGTGTCATGCCGAAGGTTTTGCGAAAATGGCGGGTAAAATGTGCTTGGTCAGCAAAGCCCGCATCTGCCGCCGACTGCGCTAAACCTTTCCCACCCACGATAGACAGTTTCGCCAGTTCGAGCCTGCGCATGATGAGGTATCGATGCGGGCTGGTGCCCAGCAAGCGGCGGAACTGTCGGGACAGTTCGTAACGGTCCAGCCCGGATGCAATCTCCAGCACTTCAGAGCGCACGATGTCGCTGCAATGATCTTCGATAAAGTCACGGGCACGCAGCACAGCGGTTCGAGCTGACTTGGCGATTGCCATTGGTGGTGCACCGGCCTGACGAGAAAGATCCGATGCCAGCCGCATCACCACGTCGTCCATAATCAGGTCACTCGGCTCCTCGCTCAGATCGGCAAGAATTTCCGCTAGTGCCTGCCAGAGGCGTACATCGGCAACCACAGGGTCGGTAACAAACGGCAGAGCGTGGCGGTACCCATCAGCAGCGCTAATGAGGTTGGGTGGCAGATAGATCATGCGATAGATCAACCCGTCCTCGGTACCTGCAGCACCATCATGCAACTCGTCCGGATGCAGCACTATGACATTGCCGGGGCTGCTGAAACGCTTGGTGCCGCGATATCGGAAGGTCTGTACGCCGTGCAATGTCAGACCGAGTGCATAAGTGTCGTGCCGATGCGGCGAGAACGCGTTGCCATGAAACCGGGCTTCGATCCGCTCTACACCGTGGAAAGGCGCGGCAACAAGCATGCTGTCAGCAAATCCGACTTTGCACGAACGTTCAAGACCGCCCCGCCTACTTGCAGCTATATCTTCTTTTCCCTCAATACCCCGGACGGAGTTCAACCGCATGTTTGACACCAAGATCGCAATCGTTATCCGCGATGACCTCGCAACCTGGCAGAAGCTGAACGTCACCGCTTTCCTGACGAGCGGCATCGTTGCCCAGACACCAACCCTCATCGGCGAACCATATCGGGATGCGGCTGGTCATGTCTATAATCCAATGACGGTCCAGCCGATCGTGGTTCTGGCGGCGGATCAGGAGACGCTGCGTAATATCCTTAAGCGAGCTCTCGACCGAGACGTTAAAACTTCCGCCTATATTGAGGAAATGTTTGCGACAGGTCACGACGCCGCCAACAGGGAGATGTTCGCTAAATTCGGCCCAGACGAAGCGAAACTGGTAGGTCTCGCTCTTCGAGCTGACAAGAAAGCAGTAGACAAGATCATAAAGGGAGCAAAAATGCACCTTTGAGAACATCGCTGTTATAAATTCGGGGCAATATAATCTCGCAACATCCGTGAAATGTGGCCATGTGCCTCATGATGCCTAGCTTAATTCCTGCCGGCCGGGTCGCAGGCCATGTCGGATACTCCAAAAGTGATTACGGTAACCGCCTGGCTATATTTGTTTTACGGCGCTGGGAGCGCAGTTTGAGCGACCTTAGGTGCAGGCAGGGTGATCATGACTGCCCTCAGCGTCATCACGATCGTCGGGCTCACCACTGCCGGATCGAATTATTCAAGACCAAACAACGACAGATGATCTCAGCGAACGAAAATAAGGGTGGTGCACATACGGGTTCAGCTCTCATTGGATTGACAAGCTTTAAAAGCAGCTGCGGAAAAGGCGGATTACCAATCCATTCAAATTTGCGATTCAAGGAGTTTTGCAAGGGAAGATTAATCACTCACCAGGTAATAATCGGACCTTGACCGTAAGGATGGAAGATGCCGAACCAATGTAGTGGATGCCGTGATGGCGAAGCTTTCGAATTGCCGTTCTCGATGGCATTCCAGCCAATAGTAGATGTCAACAGTGGCACCATATTCGCACACGAGGCACTTGTACGGGGCCTTGCTGGCGAGGGTGCAGGGTCCATTCTAAATCAGGTCAAGGATGACAATCGCTATGCTTTCGACCAGCAATGTCGGGTCAAGGCGATCGAGTTAGCGTCCAAGCTCTACGATCCGAATGACAACGTGAAACTGTCGATCAATTTTATGCCGAACGCCGTCTACGAGCCCCGCGCCTGTATACGTTTGACGCTCGCCACAGCAATGAAAACCGGCTTTCCGGTCGATCGCATCATATTTGAGTTCACCGAAAGTGAGCAACTTGACACAAAGCATGTCCTAAACATTCTTCGCACCTATCGGGATATGGGCTTCAAAACCGCCATCGATGATTTTGGCGCCGGATACGCGGGACTGGCTCTGCTCACGCACTTCCAGCCCGACATCGTCAAGTTGGACATGGAGATGATCCGGGGCATCGATATCGATCGCGTCAAACGGACAATCGTCAAACATACACTGGGGATGCTTGAAGAACTATCGATCGTGCCACTATGTGAAGGTGTGGAAACGGTGGAAGAACTGAAGGTCCTTCGTGATCTTGGCGTATCGCTTATTCAAGGCTATGTATTTGCCAAACCCCGTTTCGAGGGACTGGCTGTCCCGACCAAGACGCAAGACCTTTTGGCAAAAGCTGCATGATTTTGGATACGTATCCATTCTAGAGCTTTCGATGTACCCGCTTGCTGCGGACGGCACCACCACTTCAGTCCATTTTCAACTGTGCAAACCATGTAGCGTATGGAGTATTCTTCGCCAAATATCGGTTGAAATCCGGCGCCCCATCATCCCACCAGACAGGACCGCGTTCGCCGAGCGCAACCTTTGCCGCATCCACTCTTTTGCGTGCTTCTGCCATTGCTGGTGAAGATGTCTTTTCGTCCCGAACGGTCCTCCGAGCTGCCATCAGTTCCTGCACCAATGCCGTATGTGTGATCTCGTCCAGACCAGGGTTACTTCGACGCCACAACCTTCCTCTGACGACAAAATATCGACCATCGTCCGTGTTCAGATACTTCTCACTCATTTGAATCCAAGTGTCCCTTGCGCTGGCTCCGAATCCTGAGACGGTTTGCCTTCACGACGACGGGCCAGTTCAGTCTGTGCGCTGAAGCGCACGTCCAAATCCCGATCAGTAATGAACGCGTTGAGCATTTCGGTGCTGATACGATCCCAGGATTTTCCGCGATCTGATCCTGCAGGTACGCGCGGCAGAAGACCCGGCTCGGTGCTCCATGCAAGGCAATCGTCAAGCGAGGTTTCGTTCAACATGTCTCGGAGATGATGAGCCGTAACATAGGCGTCTGGCATGGCTCTATGCGCGGGTAACCCGACCTCGTGCACCAGCCCGGTTGGCATTCGTTGATAACGCAGCATCTGGTTGGAAAATCGGGGAAGCATTGGCCAGACACGCAAGGCGCATTTCCAGGTGCAAATCCAGGGCGTTCCGCCTGTAAACCGCGGCGTGCAGTATCTTTGCTCGAAGGCCGCTCGATGCGCTGCCAAGGCATCAATGTGGCCAAGTGGACGAAGAACAGTCGATGCTATTTCCTTCCAGTACGGCGCATTCGCAACATCGGTATCCAGGATGTGATGGATGGCCATGGTGTCGGGTGAAATCGGGCGACCCGGGTTCACGAACAGTGCACCGCGCTCGCCGCTAACCTCCCACTTTCCAGACCCGTCGATGACGACATCCTGCCAGCCGATCTCGCAAACGTCGTGTGGACCATTGCCTCCCGTTTCGAGATCGATGACGCGTACTCTGGCTTCGGACACTTCGATGCTACCTTCCTTTGAAATTCAGTATTGGTAAGCGAAATCGACGCCGGATAGTTCCTGAAACTGGAAGCGTGGCGGTTGGCGGGTGCTGGATTGTCTTTAGGCTTTGAGGTTGAGCCTGAATTACCTGCTCCGCCGGCGTTGTCTTCTGTAGCCATCTACCTAGCGTTTACTTTTGCCATGCAGCTCTGACGGCAAGCGCGAAATGTATTCAGTGCGCGCACCAGTTCCAACCTAGCCCGCTCACCGACGGGTTTTGTTTATGGCTTAAGGCTTCCTATCTGGGATGATTAACCAGAACAGTTGGACGAGATCCCGCCACGTCCGCATCATGTCGTCGAGGGCCGACGTGATCTGGAGGTACGCGTAGATCGCAAACAGTGTGAAAGCCAGCAATACCAGCCACGGCCATATCGGGCGCTTGCGCCTCGGTTTGTTTTCGATCTTGTTCAATGCCGCGCCTGCTTTTTTTCTTCCTGCAAGATTTCATATTCAGCTTGTTGGAGCGCCACCTCAATTAGATATGCAAGCGTGTCTCGCCTTGCTGCCCGAGCAGATTCATGCGCCACCTTAAGCGCTATAAGCGCATTTTTTACATCTTCCATCTTTATCCGACCCACTTCCCGTTTCAATGCCAAAGTGAATTATCCGGCTTTACCGTCTAAACACGATGACAAGGTATTGATATCAAGACGCTTGTCATGATGGCACGTTCGGAACCGGAAAACGCTATCAGATAGGCTAGCTGAAGAGCGGGGGCATACAAGGTACTAGACTTCTGCAGCAGGAGCCGTGCCCTGTTTGGCGCGGATGGCTGCAGCGGTCGAGGCGGCTCGCGCCGTCCCGGTCATCACTGCCAACCTGCACCGAAGGAGTTGCGAACTCGATCCCGTTCTCCTTGAACGCCTCACGGATCATGAGGTTGGCGCGGCGGCGGATCATCGACTGAAGGCCGCTCGGGCGCAGCATCATGCCGAAGCTCAGCACCATGCCGGAGTCACCGAACTCCTCGACCCCCTTCATTTTCAGGGGCTCGATAAACAGGACCGAAAATTCTGGTTCGTCAGCGAGGGCGGCTCCGATCTTCTTGGTGAGCTTTCTGGCCTTTTCAACGTCCGCATCGTAGCTGACGGAAATGCGGAACTTCACGATGCCCCAGTCACCACTCTGAACGGCGCCAAGTTCTCCGAACGATACCGTGTATACCGGGCCGCGGTGGTGACGCAAGCGTACCGAGCGAAGGCTGAATCCTTCCACTGTTCCCTTGTAGCTTTTCACCTGGATGTACTCTCCAACCCGGTACGCATCGTCGAGCATGTAGAAGATCCCGGCGATCACGTCCTTCACCAGCGTCTGCGAGCCAAAGCCAAGCCCCACTCCAAGGATTCCAGCACCCGCGATCAGCGGTCCGATTTCGACGCTCAGTTCCGAGAGGACGATCAGACCAGCAACGACCGCGACCCCAACAGCGAGGACGTTGCGGAAGATCGGCAGCAGGGTCCGAAGTCGTGCCTGGCGGACCGCCTGCGATGCATCGGGGATTTGCTCGCCAGGCCCAGGAGTTTTTATTGATCCATGACTTCGCCCGGTGCCCTGCCAGGTCAGTGGCGGATCAACCCAGAACGCAGCCGTACTGCGCTGGCGCAATTCTTCGGGAGACCGTGGCTTCGTCGCCGCAGGCAAAGGTGGCGACATCTATGCCGGACGACACGGGAACGTCTATCGTCGCGAAAACGGCGAGTGGCAGAAGCACACGCCCGACGGATGGTACCCCGTCGACCGTCCCTCGACAGACGGCCTCAAGAACGCGGGCGAACGCGTTCATCGGCAGAAAGTCGATCTTCGTAGCTGGCAACTCCGATGGCGACTACGAGATGCTGCGCTGGTCACCGCAGCCAAGGGTCACGGTTTCGCGATGATCGTCCATGTTCGGCACGCCCCAGCTTCTACGGTTCCCGCTTCCCATCGCGACGTCACCGTATGTTCCGTCGGGCTACGTGACGGGCTTCCCTGACCACGGGTTGAGCGCCCTCGCTTTGTCTGAGACAACGGCAACTTCTATTGTGGGCTCTCTGGTTGGTTCGTTGTGCAGACAATTGCGCCCAGTAAGTCTAGGATGCCGAGATGAGCCGATTCAATGACATCGAAGCAGCCCTGCTGAGCAGAATGCGCGCATTAAAAGCGAAGCCGGAAAAGACGATCAATTTTTTGGACCTCTGTTTACCTCTGGGCGACGCTGGCTTCACTCGAAATGAGATCATGGAGGTGTTGAGTGCCTTGGAACAGGAAAAGATCATCGCGTTCTCGCCGGGGAACAGGCTGCTGATCCTCAAGAAGCTGCCTGTTTAACGGCCTCTGTAGAAGTTCAGATGCAGCAAAGGCTCGACCTCAACAGACATGTTGGTCGATCATCGGTGTCATCGCAGCCACAGCCTCCAAAGCAGCAAAAGCACAGAGAGGTCGCTGCGGCAGAGACCGTGGACAAACCGCAGACCTCCAGAACCGAGTTAAGTCGCGAGCCACTCATATAGGCTGGCAACGCCGAAAAGCGCAAATTCCTTGGGCTCGGGACGGCTGCGGAGAGAACATGGTCCGTGAGCCCCAATGCGTGGAGGAAGCGCAGCAAGACCGGAAGGTGCGAGAACCAGGTCCCAAGAGAGTTGCCTTTGGGGCTCTCGAAGTTGTTCGCCGAGTAAGTCTGTACTTCGATGTTTGTGAGCTGGGATAAGAGGGCGCAACAACAGCCGCAGACAACGTCATCGTAATGTTGGTCAAGAACTGCGGAACGTCACCATCTCTCGCTGAGTTTCTGAGTTGCAACTCGCCGACCAAGGCCGAGGCAGACCAGGAGAGCAAGGGATGAGACATAAGGAAAAGGCACCTTCCAATCAGGCAGATGGCATCGATGCTAGGCCAACCTTTCTCAGTGACCGCCAGCGGGCAGAGGTATCGCTGTCGCTCCCTAAGGATTCAGGCCTCACTGCAAAGGCTGAGATATCAAACGGGGGATTGCTGTCGATTGCGGTGTTGGTATCCAGCATCCTCCTGTCAACCGCAGTCCTCGTTCATGTCGCCACGCGCGATGCATCGCGCCCCAAGCGCTGGTGATGTGGGATTTCTTCGCGATCCGAACGAGTTCGCTCCGATGCGTCCGCGTCACGGGCCACTCCGCCAACAGAGCGGCTCCGGATCGGGAACATTCGCGGAATCGGTTGGTTACTAGGCTTCCACATTAACGAGGAGAAGAATTTATGGTCACCATGGTTGGTAACGAAGGAAGCATCGAGAAGCTGGTCAAGGATCTGCTCTATCTCGAACATGATGCTATCGCTGCATATGACTCCTGTATCGAACGGCTTGACGACAAGTCGCTGGCTGCGAAGATTGATGAATTCAAGCAGGATCATCTCCAGCACGTGGCTGTTCTCAACGAGATCGCTTTAGAGATCGGTATCGAACCTCCTGCGGAAGGCGACATGAAGCAGATGCTGACGACGGGTAAGATCGCTCTTGCAGATCTCTTCGGTGATTCCGCTACCCTCAAAGCCATGAAGACGAACGAGGATGACACGGTAACCGCATACGAGCGTGCGTCAAAACACGAGGACGCCATTCCGAGCACGAAAGCATTCTTCCTGACCGCCCATCAGGACGAGCTTCGACACCGCGCGTGGATGGAAACGACCGCAAAGTCGATGTAACCTTGAAAAATACGTGGGCGGTATTCATTTAGGGACTACCACCCACATGTCGGTAGCCTGCAGCAACCATGATGGTTGCGCGTTTGCTGTCGCGGGTGACGAGGGCGCCCCCATGATGGGTTGAGCGCCCTCCGTTTGTTTCAAACCGAGATCAAATGTCAGCATCGTACCTTATCGTCTTTCTGCACGGCATCGGCGCGTCCGGCCAGCAGCTCGCACCTTTGGCATCGTCGTGGAGTGCTCGGCTGCCCACAGCGGTATTCGCGACTCCGGATGCGCCATATCGTAATGGGTACGGCGGCCATCTGTGGTTCAAAGTTGATGGCATGCAGCTAGATCCTGGTCGAATACGCGAGGCACGAGAGGGTTTCGACCGGAAGATCCGCGACGTGATCACACAGGAAGGCTTCGAAAACCGACTTCATGACATTGCATTCGTGGGTGTGTCACAAGGCGCAATCATGGTTTTGGATGGTGTCGCGTCTGGCCGTTGGAGCGTAGGCGCTGTGGTCGCGTTCTCGGGCCTTATGCCTCCCACATCCATCTTGCCAGAAAGCAACCGGACCCCTGTGCTCCTTGTACATGGTGCCGATGACCGCACTATACCATCTGTCGCTTCAACGATGGCGGCCGGACAGTTACGAGCGGCCGGGTTCTCGGTGGAACTGGAGATCGAGCCTGGAGTGGGGCACACGATCTCAATGAGTGGGGCGGACACTGCGGCGCGATTTCTTCAGAATGCCTTATCTTGATAACGGCAGTCGCTGACACCTCTGTTTTTTGGATGTATGCGAAACTAATGATCAAGTCAGCCTGATTTCCGGCTCTTGAGCTCGTCTGCGACCGACTTGCGCAGCGCGTCCATGATGTTGATCACGTTGGACTTTGGCTCGGCGGCTTCTAATTTCTTGCCCTTCGAGGCTTTCTTATGTTTGAGTGCTTTCTTCTTTTCGGCGATCAACTTGAGCAAGCTTTCCTGAATGGGGTCGCTTACCATGTTCGGCGACCACCTTGCCGTCTTCTGCTTGATCAGCTTTTGGGCAAGCGGGATCAGATCAGGGTCGTCGTCTATATCTTCCAAATACGTCTCTTCGGGGCCGAACCTCGTCGCCGAAGCGAAGCGACCACAGACGATGCCACCGTCGCGCGGCTCGAGGACGATCACCTTTTCACGAGGCCCGATGATGAGCTTCGAGATGCTTACGCCTTGTCGGTGACGGCGAAGGCCTCGTAACCCACCGCGTCGTCCGGCGTAAGGTAGTAGGGCTTCTCCAGGTAGACCCATTCTATGGATTCAGCCGGAGCGAATTTCTGGATATCTATTGTGTTGACCGTGTCGAGCGCAACGTTGCAGAGGTCGTCGTCCGTGAGTATGACGTAGTCGTTCTCACCATGCGCATATCCCTTCGCATCGTTCTCGTCCTTGACAGGTCTGCCTGTCACGGGTCGATGTATTGCGACACGACGCGACTGCCCGTTTCCTTGTTGAGCGTTTGGAAACGGACCTTTTCCGATTCTAACGTTGCGGGCATCATGTGCACCGGACAGGTGACCAGCGACAGTTTCAAATAGCCTTTGCAGTATAGTCGAGGTGCCATGATACGTCTCCATATTCGGCCTTGCGCTGTTGCGCAGTCTTGGAAGACGTGAACTTCGCCGCCCCACGTGTTGCGCGCTGCTTGCTCGCTCCGGCATTCGCGTTAGCCGCCGTTCGTTTCGGCTTCTCAGCAGCCTTCATCAAGCCAGCGCTCTCGCGAAGCGCGGCAAGCAGATCGTTTGGCTTAGAGGCCTCGACCTTCTTGCGCTTCGGCAACGCCTTGCCCTCGATCTTGCTCTTCACCAGTAGCCTTGCCGACCGCAATTTCATTTTGCGCATATGGGGTGTCGAGTTCGCGGGTATGACTCGTTCATCAGTCAGGTTGCCCATGGTCGTAAGCCGGAGACGTCAACTTGTGGCCGAGGGGACAGGAACTGTCGCGCTGGCAGAGCGGTGCTGGAGACGACAGCCCGACGCATCCCATTTTCGGCCAGTCGACCGCGAGCACCACAAGGGGCCAAGTGGGCGTGCTGCCGTTCGAAGGGCCCGGTATTCTAAAACAGATTAGCGCCCTTTAGGCTATCGAGGACAGTCCCTTAGTGTCCCGCATCGGTGATTGGCCGAACAGACGACCGTATTCTCGCGTGAATTGAGGCACGCTCTCATATCCCACCGTGAAAGCAGCCATGCTTGCCGACGCACCCTCGGACATCATCAGTCTGCGGGCTTCGATAAGACGAAGATGTTTCTGAAACTGAAGCGGAGACAGAGAGGTTACGTCCCGGAAATGACGGTGAAAAGAGGATATTCCCATCCCGGAGATCGATGCCAAACGTTCCACGGCGATTGCCTCGGCGAATTCGTTGCGCAGTACTGCGACGGCGCGGGCCACCCGTTCGACGTGGCTTCCGATCATGCCGAGACGGCGGATCGCGTCACCGTGGCTCCCAGCCAGCAACCAATAGTGCATCTCGCGCATCAGTTGTTTCTGAAGCACGGGACGAGATGAGGGACGCTCAAGCAAGCGCATAAGCCGCAAGGCTGCGTCTGATACTTCCTCGTCCGTGGGGCCGACCTTCACGGGTACTTGGTCTCCCACCAGAACGACACGCATTTCCACGGCAAGCTCGGCAATGATGGCAGGGTCGAGCTCCATCACCAGCGAGTAATAAGGTGAGGCGATGCTGGCACGGGTGATTTGGCTCACAGTCGGCACGTTGGCTGTGATCAAGAGCGTGTCTCCGGCTGCAAACGCATATTGTTGCGTTCCCATCGTCACCTGCTTTGCGCCCTGCAAGACAAGACAGACCAGCGGTCGCGATATGTCGTGAACAAGGCCGCTGCGTGCCGTTGCTCTGACGGTTGACAGGCCGGCGATCGGCGTTGGAGCAATGCCGACCGGGGTGGCATTTGCGTCGGCATACCGGCGGACTGTATCGAATAGCGTTTCCATGTGGCGACCATATGCCATCCACTCTGCTGCCGCCTAGTCCTGTTGGAGGATTAGGCAAGACTTGGCGATTTTTTGGCAACACCGCGTCCTTGTTCGCAGCGATAAATCGTTCACGCCACAATAAAGTGGCCGCCACGAAGGACACATATCATGACCAAGATTACCCTCATCACCGGCAGTAGCCGTGGTCTCGGACGCAATACTGCCCTCAGCGTTGCACGTGGCGGCGGTGATGTTATCGTCACCTATCACAGCCGCTCGGACGATGCCGACACTGTCGTCGCAGAAATCAACGCCATCGGCCGCAAGGCGGTTGCTCTTCAGCTCGACGCTGGCAATGTAGCCACATTCGACGCATTTGCGGGAACGCTGCGCGCCACGCTTGTCAATGTCTGGCAGCGCGACAGCTTCGATGCGCTCGTCAACAACGCCGGTCACGGCGACTACGCGCTCATAAGCGACACCACGGAAGAGCAGTTCGATCGCCTCGTTGATGTCCACTTCAAGGGTGTCTTCTTCTTGACGCAGAAGCTGTTGCCGCTGCTGGCCGACGGGGGTCGTATCGTCAACCTGTCCTCCGGCCTGACCCGCGTTTCGGCTCCCGGCTGGTCCGCTTATTCTGCAGTGAAGGGTGCGGTCGAGGTTCTCAGCATCTATATGGCCAAGGAACTTGGCAGCCGTGGCATCGCGGTCAACACGGTCGCTCCCGGCGCTATCGAAACCGATTTCTTCGGCGGTGCCGTGCGCGACACACCTGCCTTCAACAAGCTCTTTGCTGACATGACGGCGCTCGGCCGTGTCGGGGTTGCCGATGACATCGGCCCGATGATTGCCAGCCTCCTTAAAGAAAGCAATCGCTGGATCAATGCCCAGCGCATCGAGGTGTCGGGCGGCCAAGGTATCTGATAGCCGAACCCGCATCTGGCCCACACGTCCATGCGTTTCTCATGACGAGCGGCGAAGGAGCCTCCGATCCTTAGAATGGTAATTCACTTTCTCGGGGAGGAGCCTTCGACCCTTCGCGAGGACAACTCGCGAAGGGCGATGACCGATCTCTGGCTAGAGTGCCACGATATGCCCAAACGCCATTCATACGCGCTACGCTCTTGAAAAACGCATCCGTCCATTGACGATGATGCCTCATGTCCGCTCCACTCTCGTCCCCAGAGCCTCGACCGAAGTATCTGAGAAGCTCCGTATTGGTTGCACGTGTATGGGCTTATGGTGTGGGACGAGGTTCGTCTATTGCCAACATGGACGGCCAACGAGGGAGCTCTGCCGCTCGAACTTCTGTCAGGCAGCGAAGCTTACGATACTTGGTTCCGTGCCAAGGTGCTGGAAGCGCTCAATGACACTCGGCCGGATATGTCGGATGATGAAGTTAGGGGCCATTTTCAGGAGCGCCGAGCGGCGACGCGGTTTAAAGCGGTGGCGCGAAAGTCGTGAAGATTATGTGGTTTGCGTTTGCCTCGTCGGATCGCGACGCAGCGGCCCGTCGTCTGATAGAGTTTCCAGAAAATGGGCCTTGGGCAGAATTGCTGGGACGCGCGAATTGGTGATCAACGGTACGCCTTACGTCGCAACGTAGGCGATAACGGAAGCTGCGGTTCCTATTCTACGCGTACTTCACGATGCTCAGGAGGGGCCCGAAAAATTTCCAGCCAGTTACCTTGGAACTGAGTTCAATGGCAGCCTCACGCGCTGGAAAGAGGTTCAAGACGCGGTACTCGGCCAACACATTCATGCCTGGCGCTCGGGGCGCGCTCGCGCTGCATGTTCCACATCCTTATCTTTCGCCCTTAGCCGTTGAAGGGTCGGTCGCAATGCCACGTTACATGAAGTCTCCTCACTGTCCGGTGATTTGGCATTTTAACTATTATCGAGACGTGCCTGTTCCCGAAGCCGCCAGACGCGGGGTGGTTCGCCAGCCCGGCTCACGAAGAAGCGGGAGAAATAGGCCGGATCGGCAAAGCCCAGATGAGCTGCGACCTCGCTGACGGGCGCTGTTGAAAACAGCAGTTGCGCCTTTGCCTGCTCCATCAGTTTTTCCGCAATCAGGTCGTGTGCCGTGCATCCCAGTGCCGAGCGAACGATGCGATTGAGATGGGTGAGCGACACGTCCAACGCTTCCGCATAGAAGGCGACCGGCTTATGGGCGCGGAAATGCTGGTGGATAAGCGCGCGAAGCGCGTCGATGCGACGTCGCTTGTCTGCGGCGAATGGTGGTCTTGCATCCTGCGCAGATGAAATTCGCGTCAGCAGTTGTAATGTCGAAGAGATGTAAGCGGCCATAAGGTTGCCGCGACCGGGGCGACGATTGTTGAACTCATCCTCAAGCCGCGTCAGTGTCTGCGCTACATAGGCCCCGTCGGCCTGACCGATGTCGAGCCGCGTGACCTGCGGTACCAAAAGCAGTCCGCCGTGTTCGACATGCCCGTGGCCCAGATGTGTATTGAGAATCGTCAGAACGAAGCCCTTCACATCGCGCGAGAAGCGAAATCCGTGATTGAAACCGGCTGGTACGCTGACGACGGAGGACGGGGGAATCGGTACAATCCGATCGTCGAGTACCGCGTCGCCGGACCCGCTTTTGAGGTACAATATCTGAAAGAAGGAGTCATGTCGGTGAAGCCGGATTTCCCAGGCATGACGGCTGCTCCGAGACTCAATCGTTTCGCAATGCACCCAGAAATCAGGCTCTTTGCGCGTATTCTCGCCGTAGAGCATATATGTGGGAACGGACTGCATCACATTTGCCTCCAATCTGAATGTTCAGATTGTGCAAGCATCCGGCTGATATGTCCATTGCCGACACGGTCGAAGCTCATCACACTTGAAACATCAACTGCAATCGGGAGGAAAGCATTGAGAACCCAGGTTGCCATCATCGGTTCAGGTCCATCCGGACTTCTGCTCGGTCAGCTTCTGAGTGAGGCAGGCATCGATAACGTCATTCTCGATCGTGTGTCGAAAGAGTATATTCTCGGCCGTGTGCGCGCTGGCGTGCTGGAAGAAGGCACGGTCGAACTTCTCGACAAGGCAAAAGCCGGTGCTCGGATGCATGCTGAAGGGCTTCCACATGACGGTTTTTCGCTCGCATTCGATGGCCGCGACCACCGGATCGACCTAGCGAAACTCACGGGCGGCAAGCGCGTTATGGTATACGGCCAGACCGAGGTTACCCGCGACCTGATGGATTGTCGCGAAGCTGGCGGGGCGTTAACTATCTATGACGCCTCCAAGGTGCAACTGCACGGTTTCGAAACGGCGTCTCCGTCCGTAAGCTACGAAAAGGACGGCACGACCCACCGGCTGGATTGTGACTTCATCGCCGGATGCGATGGCTTCCACGGTGCAAGCCGTAAGGCGGTGCCACCGGACGCAATCAAGATATTCGAAAAGATCTATCCCTTCGGGTGGCTGGGTGTTCTGGCCGATGTCGCGCCGGTCAGCCATGAACTGGTCTATGCAAACCATCCGCGGGGATTCGCGCTCTGTTCCATGCGCTCCGAAACCCGCAGCCGCTATTATCTCCAGTGTCCCTTGGACGAAAAGATCGAAGATTGGAGCGACGACCGGTTCTGGGATGAATTGAGGCGCCGCCTTCCGGTCCATCACGCGCAAGCACTGCTGACCGCTCCATCCTTCGAAAAATCGATTGCACCACTGCGATCCTTCGTTGCTGAACCAATGCGGTTCGGTACTCTGTTTCTTGTGGGAGACGCGGCCCATATCGTGCCGCCTACCGGCGCAAAGGGCCTGAACCTTGCCGCCAGCGACGTGCACTATCTCTTCAATGGCTTGAGAGAGCATTTCAGTGATCATTCGGACGCTGGACTTGATACCTACTCGGAAAAGGCTCTTGCCAGAGCGTGGAAGGCCGTGCGGTTTTCATGGTGGATGACCACCATGATGCATCGTTTTCCCGGTACGGGCGATTTCGACCAAAAAATCCAGGAAGCCGAACTCGATTATCTCACGCATTCGCAAGCAGCATCCACAGCTCTCGCCGAAAATTATGTGGGTCTGCCGTACTGACCGACTGTCGATATGGTGTGCAGACCAGAGTTACGCGTTAAAAATGCAATTTGAAACGGTGCAAAGCCAGGGAGGTGCGCACCACAAAGGGAGGAATAAATCATGAGGAAAATCATTATCGCGGCCATTGCGGCCGTGGCACTCAGCGGCACGGCTTATGCAGAGGTTATCAAGATTGGGGTGGTAGGGCCGTTCTCAGGTCCGTTTGCCTTGCAGGGAAAGAACTTCAAAGCCGGGATCGATGCGTATATGGCGATCAATGGCAACAAGATCGGCGATGACACGGTCGAGATCATCTATCGCGATGTGCCGCAGGCAGATCCGGCCCAGTCCAAGGCGCTTGGCCAGGAACTGGTCGTCAAGGAGAAGGTGCAATATCTCGCCGGGTTCTACTTCACCCCGGATGCCATGGCGGTGACACCCATACTGAAGCAGGCAAAGGTGCCGATGGTCATCATGAATGCCGCGACCTCTGCGATCATGAAGACCAGCCCGCTTGTCGTACGCACGTCCTTCACCACCTGGCAGACGTCTACCCCTATTGCGACCGTGGCTTTCGAGGCTGGCGTCAAGAAGATGATCTCCGTGGTCAGCGATTACGGTCCGGGCATCGACGCAGAAAATGCGTTTAAAGCGGGCTTCGTGAAGGCTGGCGGCGAGGTCGTACAGTCCATCCGCATGCCGCTCACCACCAATGATTTCAGCCCGATCATGCAGCGCATCAAGGATTCTGGCGCAGACGGCGTCTTCGCCTTCCTTCCATCCGGCCCAACCACGCTTGGCTTCGTCAAGGCCTATAACGACAACGGCCTGAAAACCGCTGGCGTGAGGTTCTTCGCGCCCGGTGACTTGACGCAGGAATCCGATCTGCCGGCGCTCGGTGATGCGGCACTCGGAATCCAGACCACGTTCCACTACGCGGTTTCGCATGACTCGCCAGAAAACAAGGCGTTCGTCGAAGCGGCCACCAAGGCGATCGGCAACAAGGCGGAGCTTTCCTTCCCAGCAGTCGGCGCGTTCGATGGTATGCATGTCATTTACAAGATGATCGAGGCGACCGGCGGCAAGCAAGACGCGGAAAAGGCTGTCGAAGCCGTCAAGGGATTATCTTGGACCAGCCCGCGCGGACCTGTATCGATCGATCCGGAAAGCCGGCACATTACCCAGAACATTTACCTTCGCGAAGTCGTGAAGGCTGACGACGGCACGTATATGAACAAGGAAATCCGCACCTTCGAAAAGCAGGGCGATCCAGGCCTTGCAGCCGTGAAGTAAGCCTCAAGAAAAACCTCGAAGCATCGGTGGGTCCATGACCCGCCGATTTGAGCAGGATTAATTCATGCAGACAGTCTTCAGCATAGCCATTGATGCCCTTGCCTATGGCATGGTGCTGTTCGTCATTTCCATCGGCCTTTCGGTGACGATGGGATTGATGCGCGTCGTCAATCTGGCACATGGCGCCTTCGCCATGATCGGCGGTTACATCGCGTCCTATGTGGCGCGCGATCTCGGTCTCGGATATTCCGTCGCAGTGATAGCGGCTGTCGTGCTTACGATCATCATCGCCATCCCGATCGAGCGGTTTCTCTACCGCCGCATCTATGGCGCCCCTGAATTAACGCAGGTTCTGATGACGATTGGCATCACCTTTTGTGTCATCGGCATTGCCAACTATGTCATGGGACCGACGCTGAAGACCATCCCGCTGGCTGGCCCGCTGCAAGGTGCCGCCGACCTCGGCTTTCGTAGCATTTCCGTCCACCGTCTCTTTGCTATCGTCTGCGGCCTCGTCGTGGCGCTCGGTCTTTGGTTTGCAATCGAAAGGACCAATTTCGGGGTCAAGGTACGGGCGTCTGTGGATGACGCCGCTATGGCCGCCGCACTTGGTGTCCGCACCGAGATCATTTACGCCATGAGCTTCGCCATCGCGGTGGGTCTCGCAGCATTCGGCGGGGTCGTCGGTGCGGAGCTTTTGCCGGTCGAGCCCTATTATGCGCTTCGCTATATGGTGACGTTCCTTGTCGTCGTCTCCGTAGGCGGTGCAGGATCCATTCCCGGCGCACTCGCGGCCTGTCTGCTGTTGGGCGCGATCGACACGACCGGGCGCTACCTGATGCCGGAATTCGGCGAGTTCTTCTTCTACCTCGCGGTGATCGCGATCATCTGCGTGTTTCCGCGCGGCCTTGCCGGAAGAGCGAAATGATGAAGGAGACTGTTGCAATGACCTCCAACGTGAACAACGACATCTTCCTAGGCGCCAAAACACGCAGCGCTCTGGTGCGCGACCTGATCGGCATCACCGTGATCGTGGTTGCGGCCGTAATCGGCTATCTGCTGTTCCCAGACAATCTGGCGCTGCTCACGCGTATCCTCGCGATCGCGTTTCTCGTGCTGGCGCTCGATCTCGTTACCGGATATTGCGGCGTAGCAACACTTGGCCATGCCGCGCTGTTTGGATCGGGTGCTTATGCCGCCGGTATCCTTTCAGCCCATTACGGTATCAATGATCCGTTACTGATGACATTGGCCGGTCTCGTCGGCGGTGCCGTTTCCGGCCTGCTTTGCGGTGCGATCATGCTCCGCGCCCACGGATTGCCGCAACTCGTCTTGTCGATCGCACTTATCCACCTGTTTCACGAGCTTGCCAACAAGATGTCATCCTGGACCGGGGGGAGTGACGGGCTTGCGGGCATCGCACCCGACCCTGTTTTCGGCATGTTCGAGTTCGACCTCTACGGTCAGACGGGCTATGTTTTCGGTGTGGTCCTTCTGTTGATCGTATTTGTTCTTCTGAGGATACTCGTTCGCTCGCCTTTCGGTATGCTCAGCCGCGGTGTTCGCCAGGATACTCTGCGAATACGCGCGATGGGCGCGTCTCCTAGCTCCGTACTGATCAGGATGTATGTCATCTCAGGCGCTGTGGCGGGGCTCGGCGGTGCGTTGAATGCCATCTCGACGCAGGTCGTTGCGCTCGATACGCTATCCTTCACGCAGTCAGCGGAGGCGCTGGTCATGCTGGTGCTTGGCGGGACCGGGTCGCTGTTCGGTGCCTTGACTGGAACGCTGATCTTCATGCTGTTTGAGGATTACGTTTCGGCCGCTAACCCCTTTCACTGGCTGACGATGGTCGGCGCGTTGCTCATCGCCGTCGTCCTGTTCGCCCCGAAGGGGCTTTACGGAACTGCCGCCAACTACGTTTCGCGTCGCAGGGAGGCGAAGCCATGAGCGCGGTTTTCGAGGTCAACAATCTTAAAAAGACGTTTGGTGGCCTGACGGTCACCGACAACGTTTCGCTTTCCATGATGCCGGGCGACCGTGTCGCCCTGATCGGACCGAATGGCGCGGGTAAGACCACCTTCGTCAATCTCGTCACTGGCAATCTGCAGCCGAACTCGGGAGATGTTCGACTCAATGGTGAGACCGTTACGAAAATTGGCCCGACGGGCCGCGTCAGGCGTGGTCTCGTGCGCTCCTTTCAGGTCACCCGGCTCTTCCAGGACATGACGCCTGCCGAACATGTGGCGCTTGCAGTGCTGCAGCGTGACGGCCACGCGACCCGCTTGTTCGGCAATTTTCTGACGATGCCCGATGTCATGGCTGAAGTCTCGGCACTGCTCGGAAAGCTCGGTCTCGCCGATCTTGCGCACCGCCGGGTCAGTGAGATTGCCTACGGACAGCAGCGCCTGCTGGAACTTGCCATGGCACTCGCGTTAAAACCGAAAGTCCTGCTTCTCGACGAACCGGCCGCCGGCGTGCCGCAAAGTGACACCGGCCGTATCGAACATGCCCTTGCGGACTTGCCCGCAGATCTCGCGGTGCTGATGATCGAGCACGACATGGATCTGGTCTTCCGGTTTGCAAAACGGGTCATCGTTCTGGCGGCGGGAGCCGTCATCTTTGACGGCCTGCCAGTCGATGTCACCAAGGATGCCCGCGTGCGGGAAGCGTATCTAGGGAGCTATGCCGATGCCAGCCACATCGCTTGAGGTCGAAAACCTCTCCGCCGGATACGGCCAGACGAAGGTGCTGGAAAACGTCTCCTTCTCCGTTCCTGCTGGCCAGCGCTTTGCCGTGCTTGGCCGAAACGGTATGGGCAAAACGACCTTGCTCGCCACATTCGCCGGCCAGACCAAACGATACGACGGACGCATCCGGCTTGGCGGCACGGACATCACGACGTCACCGAGCGCTTCGAGAGCTCATGCGGGCCTCGGTTATGTGCCGCAGGCGCGTTGCGTGTTTCCGACGCTCACTGTCGAGGAAAACCTGTTCGTTGGCCTGAAAGGACGGCCGAAATCGGCGTTGGAAGAGGCTTACCAGATGTTTCCGCGCCTCAAGGAGCGGCGTCGCAATCTTGGCAACCAGTTGTCGGGGGGCGAGCAGCAAATGTTGTCCACCGCCCGCTCCATCCTCGGCCGCCCGTCAGTTCTCCTGCTGGACGAACCGCTGGAAGGGCTGGCTCCGGTCATTTGCGAGGAACTGATGCTGGCCTTCACCGATCTTGCCAAGACGGGCGACATGACGATCCTTCTGGTCGAACAACGCATCCAGAGCGCGCTGGACTTCGCCGAGCAGGTGATCATTCTCGAACGCGGCAGGTTGGCCTGGAGCGGAACGCCAAAGGCGCTTGCCGGGGAGCATGACACGGTGGAGCGACTTCTTGGAGTCGGTGGGCTTTTGAGCGAGGAGGCCTAGGCGTCCCTATTTGGCGCGAGGCGATATCCCGTGGCGATGTATGGACTGGTCAGCTTGCCAGCGCCTTGGACGTCGCGGATTCCACCGAGAAGCTGCTCCCGCTCGTATTCGTCGCGGGCCAACAACTGCCAATTGGCCACCATATGGAAAAACGCGTGACTGACCGCCGTAAGGTGACTGCAGAACTGCTCGATTGATTTGACCTGATCTGGAGACGGCGAGAAGTCGCCGTCTCCAGATTGGAGCCTGCTCACCTGCATCGCACAGATGATCAACACTATCAGTAAACAATTCTTGCTTTAACGAGCCTTACTAGGCAGCGCGCATCTTTCCCTTCCCACTTGTCCACTCAGGCAACCAGTCGCGATGTGCAACGAGCAGTTCGTCGACCAGTGACCAAATCTGATCGAGGTCCAGTTCAGCCGCAGTATGCGGGTCCAGCATGGCCGCGTGGAAAATATGTTCCCTGTTCTCGGTCATCAGTGCAGCGACGGTCAGTTCCTGCACGTTGATGTTGGTGCGCATCAGTGCCGTCAGTTGCGGTGGGAGGTCGCCAATGAAGGTTGGCTGAATGCCGTTGTGGTCGACAAGGCAGGGTACCTCTGCCGCACAGTTGGCTGGCAGCGACGTGATGCAGCCATTATTGCGCAGGTTGCCATAGATGACCGACGGCTCACCGGTCCATACCGAGTTGATAATCGATGACGCATATTCCTTCGACTTCTTGACCTCTATCTTATCTGCAGAACGGTAGGTCGTGGTTTGGCCCCTCCACTTTTCGATCTGTTCAATGCAGCGTTTTGGGTACTCATCCAGAGGAATGCCGAACTTTTTTATAAGATCGTCGCGCCCTTCCTTGATAAAATAGGGCGTGTACTCAGCAAAATGCTCGGAGCTCTCGGTCACGAAGTAGCCAAGCCGGGTCAGCATCTCATAACGCACCTTGTTGACGCATCGTGGATTCCAGCCGGGTTTCGGTGCGCGGCCTTCGCGGTAGGCGCGAAAAAGGTCCGGATAGAGATTACGGTAGCTGCCGTCTGGCTGGCGATGTTCAAATTCCAGAAAGAATGCCATGTGGTTGATACCGGCAGAGCGATAGCGAATCTCGTCGTAGGGAATTTCAAGGTCTTCTGCCAATTCCATGGCCGTTCCCTGCACAGAATGGCAAAGCCCGACCTGACGGATTGTCGGGTATTTTTCAGCAATCGCCCAGGTATTGATCGCCATCGGATTTACATATTGCAGCATGATCGCATGGGGGCAGACGGCAAGCATGTCCTCGCAAATCTTCCATAAATGCGGCACGGTACGTAAGCCGCGCATGATACCGCCCACACCGAGCGTATCTGCAATGGTCTGTCGCAGGCCATATTTCTTGGGCAGTTCAAAGTCTGTTACCGTGCAAGGCTCGTACCCGCCGATCTGGAATGCGACAACGACAAAATCCGCGCCGCTGAGCGCCTTGCGTTGATCTGTATGGGTTTCAACGGTCGCTTTTGCGCCCAACGTTGAAATCAGCTTGTTGGCGACAATTGCGCTTTCTTCCAACCGTTGCGGGTTGATGTCCATGAGTGCAATCTTCGCACCGGAAAGAGCAGGGCGTTGAAGCACATCGCCGATGATGTTTTTCATAAACACCGTTGATCCAGCGCCGATAAAGGTGATCCTTGGGTCTTTTGTCATCTCTGTCTCCGATAGCAATTCAGGCGATTTCGAATGCGGCTTTAACGAGCCGTTGCGTGTAGGCGGTCTGGGGATTTGCCAGTACGTCTTCCACTGGTCCTTCCTCCACAATCCGACCGTTTTGCATGACGATGACGCGATGGCAGAGTGCGCGCACCACTTTCAGATCATGCGAGATAAACAGGTAACTCAGGCCTTTCTCATCCTGTAGCTTGCGCAGCAGGGCGATGATCTGGGACTGAACCGAAAGGTCGAGCGCCGATGTCGGTTCATCCAGCAGGATGAATTCCGGCTCTAGCGCAATGGCACGTGCAATCGCGATTCGCTGGCGCTGGCCGCCAGAAAACTCATGAGGAAAACGTGAGAGAATATTGGTTGGCATTCCGGAGGCGTTCAGCGCATCGCAGACCCGCTCCAGCCGCTCCGCCTTGTTCGCTCCCAACCCGTTGACGACAAGTCCTTCCTCGATGATCTGGCCGATGGTCATACGAGGATTGAGAGATGAAAATGGGTCCTGAAACACAACTTGCATGCGCGACCGTAAGGGGCGCATTTGCGCACGTGATTTTCCATGGATCGGTTCATTGTCAAACAGAATGCGACCACCCTCGGGTTCATTCAGCCGGAGCAATGATTGTCCGAAGGTCGTCTTTCCCGACCCTGACTCTCCCACAATCCCAAGCGTTTCGTGTCTGCGCAGCGTCAACCCTAGGCTATCGACAGCAATAAGTTCCCTCAGTTGCGGTTTGAACAAACCGCCATGGCGCAACATGAAGGACACGCGCACGTCATTAGCTTCCAGCAACATTGTGGAGCCGGAGGGCAGGGGGTGAGCGTGTCCTTGTGGCTCGGAATTGAGAAGCTTCTTTGTGTAGGCGTGCCGCGGGTTGGTGAAGATCTCTTCCGTGGTATTGTGCTCCCGCACCTCGCCATGCTGCATGACGTAAACATAATCGGAAAATTTCCGAACGATGGTCAGATCGTGCGTGATGAGAACGACGGCCATGCCGCGTGCTTGCTGTAACTCTCTAACGAGGTTGAGGATTTGTGCCTGCACCGTCACATCCAATGCCGTCGTTGGCTCGTCAGCAATCAGGACGTCAGGGTCGTTCGACAAGGCCATCGCGATCATCACACGTTGACGCTGGCCGCCGGATAGTTGATGCGGATATTGCTTCAGCCGCGCTTCCGGATCTGGAATATGAACTTGTTTGAGCAGTTCCAGCGCACGCGCTTCAGCTTGCTTGCGGCCCATTCTGTTGTGAACGCGGATTGCTTCAACGATTTGGCTACCAATTGTGTAGATCGGGTTGAGCGAACTCATCGGCTCTTGAAAGATCATCGCCAGACGGTTGCCACGCATTGCCCTGCGTGCCCGCTCCGGTAACTTTAGAATGTTTTTGCCGTCATAAGACACAGAGGCTGCACTTGAAACGACAGCACGTTTCGACAAAAGTCCCATGACGGTCCGCGCCGTGACGGATTTTCCGGAACCAGATTCCCCGACGATGGCGATGGTTTCGCCGCGATAGAGTTGGAAGGATACGCCTTTAACAGCATCTACGGTGCCGTGCTCGACTTTGAAATTGACCGCGATATTGCGCGCATCGATGATAGGCGCATCCTGGCGTGATGCATGGTCGAAGCGTTCATCAGGCGCGAAAGATGCCAACGAGGACGTAACCATTCCAGTCTCCTCTCTCAATAGGGATCAACAGCATCGCGTAGGCCGTCGCCCAGCGCGTTGAAGGCAAAGACAGTCACAAGGACGAAACCGACGGGCGCCAATATCCACGGATACGAACCGATGACCGAATAGGTTGCCGTATCCTGCAACATCAGTCCCCACGAAATCAGTGGAGGTTTGACGGCAAAACCAAGGAAGCCAAGGAAGGATTCCAGGAGGACGACACTTGGAATATGCAGCGTAACGGCAACGATGACGTGGCTCATCACATTGGGCAGAATGTGCTGAAAGATGATGCGCCGGTCTGTCGCGCCGATCGCCATGGCGGCCCGTACATAATCGATCCGCGCAAGCGCCATTGTTTTACCACGGACTTCACGGGACATCTGTGCCCAGCCAAGCGCCGACATAACAACCACGACGAAGGTCAGAAACACGTTTGTCGGGGCGGTGACAGGAATGAGCGATGTCAGCGCCAGATACAGCGGCAATTGCGGGAAAGCGAGGACGATGTCGACAAAGCGCTGTACCCACGCATCCACCGCGCCGCCGAAATAGCCAGATATCAAGCCGACACTGGTGCCGATGACGGTCACGATAAAAACGACGCTCAGCGCGATGGCGAGAGAAATCCGCGAGCCGTGAATGGCGCGCGACAAGACATCGCGGCCAAACTTGTCCGTTCCCAGAAAATGGACCGTTTGGCCGTCCACAGAACCGAAGAAATGACGCTCCGTGGGAAACAGGCCGAAGAGATTGTACGGCGCACCTTTGACGAAAAAACCGAGATAATGTGGGTTATCGTAATTCGGTCCGACGATGGGCTGGAATGTGACCGGGTCGAGCTCTTCCGTTTCTGCCATCGCATAGACGCGCGGCCAGATGCTGAAAGTCCCATCTTTTTCCTTGAAGCTGATGCTTTGTGGGGGGGTGAAACTGGCCCCGGTTTCTCTTGGATCTGCAGGCGCAAAAAAATCGGCGAAGATGGCGATGAGGATGAGGAGAACGACAAGTGCCAAGCCGACCATGCCAGTGAAGGAGCGCCGTAATCGGCGCCAGACCAGTGCCGTATACGTTTCGTTTGCACGCTGTTCTGCAACGTTGATGACCTGTTCCTGGCTCGTTGAACTATGCACGGCAACCATCTCACGCCCTCCCTATTTCGCGCACACGCGGATCGAGAAGAGCGAGCAAGATATCTGCGATGATGTTCCCAATAATGAGAGTCGCGGCAAGCACCATCATGAAGGTGGCGGTGACGTAGACATCGCCCACGGCCATGGAGCCAACAATGGCGGGACCAACGGTTGGCAGCGCGAAGATGATGGCCGTTTCAATTTCGCCGGTCAGCATATAGGGCAACACGACACCCTGATACATGACGAGCGGATGCAGCGCGTTTGGCACGGCGTGGCGCATAATGACCGCGCCTTCCGACAGCCCCTTGGCGCGCGCCGTTTCGACATATTGCGCATTAAGCGTATCCAGCAGATTGCCGCGCATCACGCGCATGTTGTAGGCCAGCCCTCCGAAGGTGGCAATGGCAACAACCGGCCAGACATGGCTAACCAGATCAACGAACTTTGCCCAGGACCAAGGCGCACCACCATATTGGGGTGAAAAGAAACTACCGATTTCAGCGACGTTGAAGTGGAAGACCATCAGGTAGACCATGATCAACGCCATCAGAAAGCGAGGGATCGTCATGCCCAGAAATGCGATGGCAGACAGGATATTATCGACCCACGAATATTGCCGTGTCGCAGCCAATACCCCGAAGGTGATGCCAAGTATCGACGCCAGGAGATGGCAGACGAGTGCTAAAAGCAGCGTCCGCGGCAGGCGTTCGCCGACGACCTCCGCTACCGGCTTGTTGTAGTAAAAGCTGTAACCAAAGTCACCGCGGGTAACGATTCCGCCAATCCAGTTGAAATATTGTACCACGATAGGCTTATCGAGACCGTGTTCGACCCGGTACGCCTGCGCCTGCGCTTGGGCCTGTTCAAACGACGCACCACCCTGATTCATCAGCTGTGAGCGAATATAGTCCGCATAGTCGCCAGGCGGCGCCTGGATGATAGCGAATGTCACGATACTGAGGATCAGCATCACGGGTATGGCTGAGCCGAGGCGAACAAAAAAGAACCTGAGCATAATAAAATATCTCCCTGCATTGCGGGCCCGGCTTATGATCGGTTCCGCCTTTTCTCCCGCCGGCCGCGCTTCACGCGCGACCGGTCATGGTGTCTCCGGGAGGGAGCTAGTTGATGGGGCCTTTATCACCGGGCTTGCCGGGCAGTTGTTGGGGAAATAGCTCGTATTTGCCCTGTTTATTGGTCGCGACCCAAAGGCGTTCGCGCATGACAGCGTCTTCCGCCCAGTTGAACATGAAGATCGGTGTTCCCTGCGGTACATTAGAGAAACGCTTGTTGATGATCAGCGCTCCGGGATACTCGGTCAGGCCAATCGTATAGAGGTTCTGTGTGTAGACCTTCTGATATTGCTTCATCAGAGCGGCCCGCTCGGCATTATCCTGAGAGGCAATGAAGCGGTTGACGAGATCGACCATTTCTTTTTCAAAAGGCATCATGTCGACTTGCTTGCCTTCCGGCGCGCGGTGGTTCCAACTGGTGCGCGGACCAACCGGTGCAAGCTGCTCGGTGTTTTGCACCACAGAAGCGAGTTCGGTCGTATTGCGGCGAACCAGCCAATCGAACCGGCCGCCATAATGCGCGGCATCTCGCTGGTTGCCATCGAGAGAATTAAGTACCACGCGCAGACCTAACTTTGCCATCTGGCCAACCAGACCTTCTGCAAGGCTCTTGTCTGTCGTGTAGGTATTGTTGACGAGCAGAACGATCTTGACGTTTTTGCCGCCAGCCGTGCCTGCCGGGAAGTTCACGAACCCATCGCCGTCCGTGTCCTTCAGCCCAATCTTTGCGAGAGCGGCCTTTGCGCCTTCAAGGTCGTAGGGATAATAGACAGTCGAGTTGCGGTCGTAAAAGCTGGTGCCGGATGAAATGCCCCCGGGATAAATCGCGGTAAACGGACCTTTGACCAGCGAATCGCCGACAGCCTTGCGATCAATAGCCGACGTCACTGCCTCACGGAAATCCTGATTGCGGTTCAGTTCACGAATGGCCTGTTCCCGTTCGTCGGGCGAACCCCAGCCATTGGCTGAGAAGTTCATTTGTAGGTTATAGCCGATCAGACGCGGGCCAAAGGCAAGTCTTGCCGGCGCGTTTTCGTCGGCAGCACGCTTGAGCGCAGCCACGAAGTTTTCCGGCTGTTCCAGGTTGGAGAAATCGCCAGATCCGGCCACAGCCTGCACATCGCGATCAGCCCAAGTGGAAAGCTTGTAGTGAATTTCATCGACATAGGGCAGTTGCTGGCCCTTTTCATCGACTTTCCAGTAATAAGGGTTGCGACGCAGGACGATTAGGTCATCCGGTCGGTATGACACCGGCGCCCACGCACCCATGACCGGCATGTTCATATATTCGGGCGGGAAGGCATTCTTGAACTGATTATAGGTGTTTTTCGAATATTTAGGGTGTTGCGGCTTTAGAATATGTGCTGGCCCCGGGCAGAAGTTCGGATAGGCCATTGTATAGAGATACTGCTTAGGAAAGGCGCTCTTGAACGTCCATTCGACCGTGTAATCATCGATCTTGGTAAGGGTCGTACCCTCTCCAAAAGCTTCCGGCGACGCACCCCCACCAAGCGGCGACACATTTGGGTCTATCACACCATCTTCCCAGTAAAACATGATGTCTTCTGCTGTGAAGGGTACCCCATCAGACCATTTGGCGCCTTTGATCAAGTGCATCGTCAGCTTGTGACCATCCTGCGACCACTCCCAGCTTTTAGCTAGATTGGGCAGCGGCTCTGTGTCTTTGGCATCTACCTGAAACAATGGTGCGGTGCGTGTCAGGCATTCCGACAACGCTATATCGATGCCGCCCCAGCCCTGTGTCTGGCCGGCCATGTAATTCCAGCCTTCGGGACGTCCACCAACGACGTGGCGCAGAGTATCGCCGTAAACACCTGTCCCATCCGGCATATTTCCCGTCTTGTAGACCAATGGTTCGTCCGGCAGTCTGTCTTTGAGCGGTGGGAGCTTGCCGGTCTTTTCGAATTTTTCAGAGACCCAATCAGGCTCCGAGTAGTTGGGTAACGCCTTGAACTCCAAAATGGAGTCACGCTCCACATATTTTATCTTTCCTTCGGCGGGAAATTTCGCTGGTTCAGGTGGTGCCGATGTTTGAAATGCATGCGCATTCAGTGCGATCAGCGAAACGCCGAAAGCAAGGCAAGCACTCAAGAAATTCCTGTGTGGATGTTGCATCGTTATCTCCTCCCAATGGCGCGACCAGGCACGCCTGTCCCTTTGCTTCCCGGAAAACGGTCAGTACCGATGCCTCCTCGCGTCGATGCTGCCGCAGATAAATCAAACTGCTTTTTTCAGTGCTGCTTTCTCGGCGCGCAATTCCTCAATCGATCTGACATGACGCCTTGCAGCGCCCGTCCAATCGCTCGTTTTGACAGTGGATCTGGAAAGACGATCCTTCGCTGCCGGTACGGCATGCGCGTATTGTGGCAACCAGCGCGCCTGCGCGATCACCATTTCGTCGACCATCTGCCACACCTCTTCCGGTGTCGATACCGCACCCACCAAGGGGTCATGGAGAACAGCAAGTTTCAGAAGGTCGATATCCCCAGTGACAGCTGCATGAACCGACATGCGTTGAACGCTGATCGACGCCATGCATGTCGCCGCACAGGCTTCCGGGATCGTGATGCCGGAGACCATGTTGATGCCGAAACGATCCACGAACCCGGGCGATTCGATGATGGCATCCTGCGGCAGGTTGGTGATAATGCCATTGTTTTTGACATTGAAATGGCCGCGATACACACGCCCTGTTTCCAGCGCCTCAAGAATATGGCTGGCATGTTCGTTTGAACGCTTAGTTGGATCGAGAAGCTTCGATGCCGATTCCAGGAACTGCGGAAATTCCGTTTCGAACCAATTTCGGGTCTCTGTCGAGTGCCGCAGATAACCGCCGGTTTCTCCGTGAATCCAGTCGGACATATCGATCCAACGGGCGATTTCGTCCGGGCGTTTGCGATACCATGGCAGATATTCCGAGAGGTGACCGTTGCTTTCCGTGGAGTAAACACCAAATCGTTTCAACACATCGATGCGCAGCTTTTCCTGCTGCGAGAAAACCGGATGGGCTTCAAACCCGGCAATCAACTCATCCTTACCGATCTTGCGACCATTGAGCTTCAGATCAATAAACCATGTCTGGTGGTTGATGCCTGAGCAGATGTAATCCAGTTCAGAAACAGACTGAGCACCCAGCACCTCTGCAATCTGCTCGGCGCCATGCTGAACGCCGTGGCACAGGCCAACCGTATCGACCTTGCCATATTCAATCGCTGCCCAGGTGTTCATGGCCATGGGGTTGGCATAGTTCAGGAACCTGGCATCTGGTGCAGCGACCTCGCGAATGTCCTTGCAGAAATCCAAGATGACCGGAATGTTGCGTTGCCCATACAGGATGCCACCTGCGCAGATTGTATCGCCGACACATTGGTCGATCCCGTATTTCAGCGGGATGCGAATATCGTCCGCGTAGGCTTCAAGGCCGCCGACCCGCACACAGCTGATGACATATTTCGCGCCTTCCAACGCGCGGCGACGCTCGGTTGTTGCGGTGACCTTTACGGGAAGCCCGTTGGCTTCCACGACACGATCAAGGATCGCTTTGATCATATCGAGATTATGTTGGCTGATATCGGTCAGCGCGACTTCCACATCGCGAAATTCCGGTACGCACAAGAGATCGGTGAACAGTTTTTTGGTAAAGCCGACACTTCCTGCACCAATGATAGCGATTTTGAAACTCATGTTGGCACCTTCGTTTGCGAAAAGAATGCGAAAGTAGGGTAGGGAATTCAATCACGAGAAAATGGAGAAAAAATCGGGAACTCGCCGAATAATATGGATTCTCCTTCGGTATACTCCCCTTGATCCTCTCCTTGAGGCGGGATTATGCTGATAAAAATCGCAAGGGCCAGAGAAGGATTATGCTTTTATGGGTAATTTTGTGCTGCAGGATTTGATCGATCAAGGACCTGTTATGCGGACTGTTTCGTTGCCCCGTGGCAGGCAAACATTGCACACGATGCCCACCAGCAGCGGCTATGAAATCCGCCAGGGTGGCGGCTATGACTGGGATGGTAGAAGGCGCGGGCAGACACCTTTTACTGTCCTGCAATATTGCATAAGTGGTCAAGGAAACCTGCGATATGAGAACAGCACCTACCGCATTGGACCTGGTGAGACCCTGCTTCTGCTCATGCCCCACAACCATCGCTACTGGCTGGAGGAAGATGGGCGATGGGAGTTCTTCTGGATATCCATGAACGGGCAAGAAGCGTTGCGCATCCACCAGGCAGTTCTCTCCGTAACCGGTCCAGTCATCAGGTTGAAGCCAGAAACAATCGATCATCTTGCCTCATGCTGTTCAAGGCTGGTCAACGGCGCTGAAACCCCAGGCAGTGCTTCTGCCGCTGCCTATGAAGCCGCGATGGTGCTTTACGATGACGTCTTCGGCTCCCATCCTTCTTTCGGCGGCGAGTACCGCACGATGCAACAGGTGCTGAGTCACATCGACAGCCATCTGGACAAAAACCTGTCAGTCAATGAGCTCGCAGCCGTGGCGGGTCTTAGCCGTGCACATTTTTCCCGCATTTTTGCTGCAAATGAGGGCGTGCCGCCTGCTGAATGTGTTCTGCAAAAGCGGCTACGACGGGCGGCAAAACTTCTCACCACGGCGGCAAACATGCCCATCAAGGAGGTGTCTGTACTATGTGGATTCGAAGACCCTAATTATTTCTCGAAGGTTTTTCGACGGCTATACGGCATCAACCCGAGTGAATTTAGAAGCACAGGCATGTATTCCAGCGTGCGCGCTTCAAAGTCATAGATTTTGGTTTTGGGCCCGCCTGCGACGAGCACAGGGGACCACGTCCAGGTAACTGAGCTGGGCAACGCCTTACAATCGCAATAGTCGCTCAATTTCATGCTCATCCGCTGCTGATTGCATGGCTGCGACTTTGGCCCGCGTTGCCGCAGCCGCCTTTGCTCTTAGATCTGTGTCATCTATCAATTCGATTATACTCTCCGTCCAGGCCGCGGCTTCGTAAGGCAGGAGTATCTCGGGAGCATTCTCCCGCCCTCCATATGCCCTGGATATGGAGAATACGCCTGCGGCGCCAAACCTGGTTACATCGATCCGCTTCGTTGGTGACCTGCAGTCGTTGACGAGCGACGGTGTAAGCGGAACGAGCATGATGTCGATCGAGCGTTTTGAAGACTCTTCCAGGTACTCGCTCCAACCGACCGGTGATCGAACAACAACACGCTCCATATTCCTCCAAATTTTAGCTGCATGTTTGCCAGCAAAAACTTCAAATCTTGCTTGGGGGCGCTGTGCGAGTATCGCTTTAATAATCGGATGAAGGAAAAGATGCTCTGAATAATGAACACCTGTCGCATGGTACGCGATGCAAATGTTGCCTTCGTCTTCTCTTGGCTCTGTCACCTCCCATAGCCGAGCAGGGGGGGCTGGAGGTACAACGATGGGCGCGACCTGCAGCATTGTGTTGCCGAGCGTCGGTGTTGACACCCAAATCGCGTCAAGAAGGGCGTTTAGCCGTCTGAGAGGGTAGAGGGCCCTATAATACAGAAAAAGACGGTAAGACAGGGCCGCATCATCGCCCGTGATGATCGCGGGTATACTGTCATCCAGAAACAGCACGACGCCTGCAATGCTACCCTGATTAATCTCTATCCATTTCAAAACGCTGGTAGAGGCATAGCGGCATATGATGATGAGTGCGCCGTCCGGATTTAGCGTGGAAAGGTCGCAGTCTCTGATATCCACCAAGATGTAAGGAAGTTGGGGCCTATCTGCAAATCGTCCTTCAAAATAGTAGTCTGCGGTCGGGTTGGGATGGCGGCCAAACAAATAAATCCGGCGAACTGGTTTGCGTGAGGCATTCCCCGCTCCTTTGCGAAGGCTAGGATGGGGGAGCAGCTTTGTAAGATAGTTACGCCAGGATGAAGGTACCATTAGTTCTCGTTCGATCGCCATAAGGCTTAGCAACAGCAGTTGACTTAAAAGGAAGGTGCTTTTTGCCCCGGTTCAAGGGCACTGGCATTGCGCCAGATGTCTGGTGTTCTGACATCAAGACTTCGGGGTAAGACGTCGAGCACATGATCACCAGCTGCAAGGGAGAAATTCGGGTTGTATTGGGGATCGTTTAAAAGGACCTCGCTCCACTCTTCATGCATATACTGTTCCTCCGCAGCAAAGCGCCTTTGTTTTTCAGGCGTATCGTCTGCGAGACGCGAAACCGATTCAAGGTGCGTCAGACGCGCATGAGGTGTCCAGATTATTTTTTTCCCGGAGACACCGAGCTTCAGGCAGTAATCAACATCATTGAAGGCCACGGATAGCTTGCCCTCGTTCATTCCGCCGACGTTCATCCACAGGTATTTTCGGGTCAACAGACATGCGGCGGTAACGGCGCTGATCTCACGCCTTTGAGAAATAAGCCCGCAGTCTTCATCACCATCAGGGTCGCGGAAATGAAAGCTGTGGCGTGCAACCGATCCTGCTCCCAGTGTCACCCCTGCGTGCTGTACGAAACCATCACGAAACAGGAGGAGGGGACCACAGGCGCCGACACGCCCATCATAAAGTTCTACGATCATCCGGTCCAGCCATTCGGGGTGCAATGGGTCGACATCGTTGTTCAGTAATAGAATGTGGTCATGTTCTGCCGCGTTCACACCGATGTTGCAGGCTTTCGCGAAGTTGAACGGGCCCGGAAGTGGAATGCGCCGAATGAGGCCAGCGTTCTCATATCGGGCAAATAGCTGCAACGTATCCGGCTGGCAACTGTCATTGTCGATCACAATAACGTCCAGACCATCGTTTCTTGTTTTTTCAAACAGTCCGGCAAGGCAAACAGAGAGGAGATCTGCCCGATCGCGGGTTGGAATAATGACGCTGACCTTGGACGGTGCAGCAGGAGACGCAGCTGAGAAAATTTTGGCAGGCTGCCTCCGGTCTCGTCGGTGAAGCAAGGGGGCAGGCAAGTGACCAATCTTACCATAGTGTGACGCAGCCAACAGCAAAGTGGCCGCATCCATGCTTTCGAAATCGGGTATATCAGCCAAAGCCTTTACACGGATGGCCGCACCATCTGGTGCAAGCCATCCCGATTGAGCCAAGGGCGGGTTCCATGCGGGTTTAAAAAATGGGTCGACACGTTTTCCGTCCGTATCAATTCTGTCTTCGTCACAATAAACAGCGACTATGCCAGGGTCGTGGACGAGGGGCTTAACAAGCCGCTCGACGGCGTCGGCACTCAGTTCCATTCCAGCAGTCAGGCGGATCCAGAAGCAATTTGGGTTTTGAAGTATGAAATCGCCGTCGCCGGGACCGACGGGAACTTCTTGAATGTCAGGATATGTCTGAGCTGCAAGTGAATCGCGTGTTTTCGCCACCATCCCTGGATCGCCAATGATGGAGACGACGACGTTCGGCCTTTCCAGCCAGTTGCTGAAGTCGGGCATTTTTCCGGAGATATCATTGACCTGGCGCCAATTTTGGTAGGATGGCTCGTTTAAACTGTCGCAAAGACGAACAATCCGAAACTGGAAACCTCTGATATTTCGTCGCTGAAGGAGACGAAGAGCTTGCCACATCGTTTTCGGCGAGTGGCACGCAAGGCGCATTACCATCTCAAGATAGTTCATCGGTCGCGCAGAGAACGTTACACGACTGTCAACGCTGTCGGGCAGATGTAAGGAAATGGCTTCGAGATCGACTGGCATCCAGCCGAAGAACGTCCCACGCCCCTGCTCATCTAGCAGAACAGATCTGGTGACTACCTCAGGAATGCGATTTTTCCTGTGAAGTTTCACAAGACAAGCGCGTTTTTTCCCGGTCCCTGCAGCATCAATTTTGATGGAAACCGGCATGTCGCCAAGGGCATAAGGTGTTTTGGAGTTATTTGCGGTCAACGAAATGTCTGGTTCTTTCATTTCATGCCACATGTTTGTTTGTCGTTTCCCACCTGATTATCAACATCTGGCAACCGCAAAGCTTTAACGCCAAGACTGGGGAACGACAGTCACATCACCACTCGCTCCCGAAATAAAATCTCGATTTTGTCAATTAGGATGTGCTTTTGACTTTGCTAGACAATATGGACGGGTGATGACTTGAGAGCCGTATTGTTGCTGTTGTACGACGCAGGCGCTGAGAGTGTACCTGCGCACGCTATCGCATGGAGAGCCTACATGACGCCAGCAATTAATGTGGGGATGAACATGGGCTACATGCGCTACCGTGAGCGCGATGGTGTGAGACACTTTTACCTCACTGACGCTGGGTACAACAAGATGGGGATCCCGCCGTTTCCGGCATGGGCCTTTCATTCGTATATGGATGAAAACCTGTCCGCCCCGAGACCAGACGCTGAATAGCGGGATGATTCTCTTGGTCAGTCACTTAAAGTTTTTGTAAACGCCAGCGCCTCCTGACACTATGCCAATAGGCTGCCCGACGATTGTAACAAATCGGGTGAAATCGACAGATGGATGACGAGACGCATATATGACGTCTCTCGCCTTGATATCAAAATTCTGACCCGTCAGCATGCTGCCAGCCTTGGTCATGTCGAAACGATAGACGATTGGGTAGCGTCCCAGTTTATCCGGACGCATACCCCTGCCCACCAGTTGGTTGAAACGCTGCGCTCCTAGGAGATCCATGACGATGTCGGGTTCTTCATAACGGAATACGAAATAGCCCTTCATGTCGCTGGTGTCAGCCGATCCCCCGCCTGCCAAAGCGACGGCTTCCAGCAAATTCAGGTCATTGGCGCCGAATTCAATTCGGCTATTGCTTTTTACGGAGCCGAGTACAGTGAAGGTCCGCGGTTCACGTGTCACGAAAATCTGGTCGCCAGGCTGGAGATAGACATTCTCACGCGGATTTTGGAGAAGAGTTTTTAACAAAACCGTCCCGGTCTTGCCCTGTCGGGTCAGCGTCACGTAACTCTCATAGGGTTGAGCGCTCGGGCCTCCTGCCTTTGCAATAACTTCCATGATTGTCTCTGCAACCAGATTCAATGGGACTACAGCAGGGCTATTGACCGCACCCGAGACTGTGACATTGCGGGACGCCGTCGCAGCGCTGTTAATGATGACATCAGGTTCAACGGCCTTGCTTTTCAAGGATGCAAGAATGGTCTGGCGAGCTTGTTCCAATGTTTTGCCAGCGAAAGTAACCAGACCAACATAGGGTATAGCGGCCTTTCCGTCTGGCTGAACGACGATGTCCAATGTCGTCTGCTTGGAGTCGCCGGTAGAAAACAACCCGTCCGACCCTGCTTCGAATATGGTGATTTTCAGCTGATCGCCGATACCAATGACGGGACGCTTAACGGAGCCGCCAATCCCAAATCTGCTTTGCAGTAACTTTCCGTCAAAGGCAGAAATGAGCGTAGCCGAATTCACGTCGATGTCGACAATGTCGAAGACAACGTTCTGCCGCTGCCCAGTTTGATTGATCGACTGCCTGGACTGTTCCACAACATCTGATGCGAGGGGGCCGTCACCAGGCAAATTGTTGCACGAGGTAAGGCCCAGCCCAATCATTAAAAAACCAGCCTTCTTCACAGTCACTCCGTCACGCAAATTCGCACGCACCCATCAAGTAGCAACAAAGTGTTAAAGATGACTGGCACGCATACCGACAGTCCATAAAAAAACTTTTCTGCAACCAGAATATTTGACATGAGACTATCTTGGTCGCAGGAGTATTCGATGTTCGGGTGATTTGCTAACATTTTCTCTGTTCGGACCAACAGCTTTTTGTTGAACCGGAACCTGTGGTGGCGATTAAGATACACATGTGGATCGCGTGATCGTCATTTGAGCAAGATTGGTCACGCTGTTAAAGATTGAATAGTGGTAACGCATGACGGTTGAGATTCTGGGGCGCGCTTGTGTGGCGCCATCCGCAAAAAATGTTGAGGAGCTTTTCGAGCTTCTGCGCCAGGAAGTCTGTGCCGTCAGCGCTATACCGAACGAGCGTTGGGCCAAGGCGCGTTTCTGGCATCCGTCGCGCGGCATCCCGGGCAAGTCATATACGTTCTCTGCGGGCGTTCTGGCAGATGTTTACGATTTTGATCCAGCTGTTTTTGGCATCTCGGCACGTGAAGCATCCTATATGGATCCGCAGCAACGGCTACTTCTTCAGACTGTGTGGCGTGCGCTGGAAGATGCATCCGTTTCACAGTCCGATCTGCAAAGAGAACGTGTCGGTGTCTATATCGGCGCGTCTTCGCTCGACAATGGCAATCTCCAGGTTGAAGATCCAGCGTCTGGCGGCCCGCATTTCATGACGGGCAACACGCTATCCATCATCTCCAACAGAATTTCACATATCCTCGGACTAAATGGTCCGAGTATGACGATCGATACAGCTTGTTCGTCATCGCTAGTTGCGCTGCATCAGGCTGAGCGTGCTTTATGTGACGGTGAAATCGATACGGCGATTGTCGGCGGCGTCAATCTGTTGCTCCACCCCTTCTCATTTATCGGCTTTTCGCAAGCCCGCATGCTGTCCTCGGAAGGACTTTGCCGCGCTTACGGTGAAAACGGCGAAGGTTACGTGCGCGCAGAAGGCGCGGGCGCTGTTGTCCTGCGCCGCACAGACCGCACCTTGAGCGATGCAAGCAGAAGCCGTGCCACACTGGTAGCGTCGGGAATGAATTCTTCTGGTCGCACGAACGGTATTTCCCTGCCATCGCGCGAAGCGCAAGCACAGCTTTTGCGCTCCATATATAATGACAAAGGGATAGATCCGGACGCTCTTGCTTTTATCGAAGGTCATGGAACCGGCACGAAGGTTGGCGATCCCGCCGAGCTTTGGGCTATTGGCTCGGTTCTGGGTAAGGTTCGGTCGCAGCCGCTGCTCATTGGTTCAATCAAGTCCAATATCGGTCATGCAGAACCTGCATCAGGTGTCCTAGGACTGATTAAAGCAGTTTTGTCTCTAGAAAATAACTATTTGCCAGCATCTCTTCATGCCGAAAACCTCAATGAAAATGTTGATTTCGTTGATCTGAACGTTGAAGTCAATCGGTCGGGACAGGCGCTCGCGCGAACCGGCGCTCGACGTCTTGCTGGCGTCAATTCATTCGGGTTTGGTGGCACCAACGTTCACGTCGTCATCTCGGACCCAGCGTCAGTTGAAAAGGCAAATGTCGCAAATGACGGCGGAACGTTCACTCTGTCTGCGCACACGCAGTCCGCTCTTCACAAGTTGCTGGAAGAATATGACGCCCGATTTGCGGTATCGTCCGATGCAGAAAAAGCAGATATTATTTCTGCAACACGCAATCGCTCAATGCTGAAACACAGGTTCGTCGCGGCCGGTAACAGTGCCGATGACATCGCCAACGCCGTGTCGTCCTATCTGTATGATGGGCGCGAGGCCCACTCGCAGATGGGCGAAGTTCCAGGCAAAGCAGTCAAAACGGCATTCGTCTATGCCGGGAATGGCTCGCAGTGGGCTGGAATGGGCGTTGATGCCTATCGCGAGAACAGCGAGTTCAAAAGTAGGTTTGATCATTTTAGCCACTTGTTCGCTGAGCGCGCTGGGATCGACATCGCTACGCTTCTTTTTGCAGATGACCTTGATCAGCATTTGCGGGATACGCGCGTCGCGCAGCCTTTGCTTTTTGCGGTGCAGGCAGCGCTGACCGATTGCTTGGTCAGCTTTGGAGTAAAACCCGATCTCGTCTTCGGTCACTCCGTAGGTGAAGTCGCGGCCGCTTATGCCGCCGGTATCCTAAGTGCCGAAGATGCGACGACTGTTGTATCAATTCGATCCAAGCATCAGCATGCTTTGGCTGGCATGGGCACGATGGCGGCAGTGGTGATGTCGGAGGCGGCAGCCGTGACCTTTGCGCAGCGTCACGGCCTGCATAATATCATGGTCGCAGCCACAAATGCCCATAATTCGGTGACGATTTCCGGTCCGGTCGAGGAGATCAAAGGCTTCAAGGCCGCCGCGCAGGCGACGCGCAATGCCGTGCACATTCTCGATATAAATTACCCGTTCCACCATCCCGTGATCGACGGAGAACGAGATGCCTTTCTTCAGGAAATCCCGTCGCTTACGCCTCAGGGCGGACACACGACATTCATTTCCACAGTCACCGGTGCGGAGATCGGTGGAGAGCAACTGGATGCCAGGTATTGGTGGCGCAACGTTCGAGAACCCATTGCATTCGAGACGGCTGTAAATGTAGCGCTCGAAGCCGGGTGTAATGTCTTCATGGAGATTTCTCCGCGTCCGATTCTGTCGGCCTACGTCACCGAAACCGCCAAACAGCTTTCAGCCTCGGCCGTAGTTTTGCCGACGCTTGCTCGTCCGGGGCTGGCAGATGGTATCGATCCGGTTGAACGGTCGGCGCTTCGCGGTATTTCCCATGGGATAAAGGTTGCGGAAGTCGACGGGCGCTCACGAGGCATCACCGGCATCGATTTGCCGCCATTGCCGTTCGAGAACGCAACCTATCGAGCGAATATGACGTCGGACGCTATCAATGTGTTCGGTCGTGATGGCGCCGATGGCCCATACACCTTGCTGGGATGGCGCACCGATCCAAATGCGTCTGTGTGGAAAAACCATATCGACGCACTACTCTTTCCTGATCTGGCCGGGCATGTCGTGGATGGGAAATCCATCATGCCGGGAAGTGCATTCATCGAAATCGCCGTGCAAGCGGCGAGGGGTTATTATGGCACGCCAGAGGTGGAAATTACCAATCTGGAGATTTTCAGACCGCTCGAACTGCGTGATAACCGGATGGCAGAGCTTCTGACCCGGATATCCCCGGAAACCGGGATGATTGAGATCGCGTCTCGCGAATATATGAGTGAAGACGGGTGGACGATCCATGCGACAGCACGCAGTCGACGTTCCGTGGGCCTTTCCCGTAAGGCTGAACTCAATGTCGTTCCACTTGGCAAGGCAGACGCAATTCTCGCTGCGGAAGCTTATGAAACGGCGCGACGATTTGGTCTGGACTACGCACCGTGCTTCCAGCTTCTGGAGCGAGCCGAGGTTTTTGGTGACCGGCATATCTTGGTCAATCTGCGGCCAGCAGCTTCCCCGGTGCATCCATACCTCACCTACGGCATGGACCCGGTATCGACCGATGCCGCCTTCCACGGACTGGTCGCACTGTTCGGCACCCTGACAGGCGAAATTGATGGCGCGCCTTATATTCCAGTGCGGTTTGGAACGGTCCGAACGGCGTCCTCCGGTCAGCCAATCGTCAGTGCCATCATCCAGATACAGAGGTTCAGCGCAAACAGCTTGAAGGCGCGTATCGAACTCTTGGCTGAAGACGGCACACTTGTTACCGCATTGGACGATTGCCGCTTCCGTCGTACCTGGCTGCGTCAGCACAGCACGCTCGATACGGTCGCTTTCCATTATGAGGCCGTTGCAAGACAGCAGATTTCGTCTGACACGTCGTCCCAAGCGGTTGCTGCCTTGCCTGCGAGCCTTTTCGCCAAAGTGACCCAGGCGCCGGCGGATGAGGCAACGCTGCTTCTGGACGCGGCTGTTCAACGCGCTTGTCACGATATCGCTCTTTTCTTAGCGGGCAAAGACCAGACAGTTTTCTTGTCATCGCTGCCGGGTGATACCGAATTCCAATGTTTCCTTTCCAGCAGCTTGTACACTCTGGAAGATGCTGCAATTGCACAATTCGTCGATACGGGTTGGACCATCCAGGCTGATAGCGGCCTGCCACCACTCAACGATCTGTTGAACGAAATCTACCATCGTTTCCCAGAACGCGTTGCCGAAACCGTGTTGATCAACAACGCTTATCGAGAATCGCTCAAGCGCCTGGCAAAAGGCTCGCATTCCGAGCCGGTCCAGTCGTTGTCCTTCCTCAGTGACGCGACCCTCGACCATGTGCGCCACCACACAGCGCTCGGACGGCGTCGCGAAAAGCTGGTGATCGATGCGGTGCATGCTGCTCTGGCGGATGTTCTGCCGGGTGATGGCTTCACGATTGTCGAAGCCGGTGCCGTCTCCACGGCGTTCAGCAACCGCCTCGCGGATATTGCTGCCCTCAAGGCCGCTCGTCTCGTCATCGTCGAACCCTCCGACCATCTGCGGCGCACGCTTGAAATCGGGTTTGAACGCAATCCGTCTGTCGACTGCCTCGCCCCCGATGACGTGTCGCAACTGGATCGGGCGGATGTTGTCGTCAGCGCCAGCGGTTCTCTCTACGGGCACTTCCGTCAGAATAGCGGCTTGAAAGACGTTTTGCGCACCGCCGCATCCAGTGCCGGTCGCGTCGCGATCGCAGAAACCTCATCGTCGGCTCTGTCCGATTTCGTTTTCGGCCTCACGGAAAACTGGTTTTCCGGCAGCACGACCGCAGAATTCCCGACCGGCCTGTTTGCATCCACCACCCAGTGGGAAGACCTTCTCAAAGAGTGTGGGTTTCGTACGCCTACTGTCGCGCAGTCTGACTCTGTCGAGGGTGGATTGCTGCTGGTACAGGCTGCGACATTCACCAAAGCTGCTACAGGCCATGTCGGCGCCTCCTCTTTCGCATCGGTGTTCGAGGTAACACACAGCGAAGGCGATAGCCCTGTCCTGTCCGGTGGTTTCTCAAAACCTCTGCTCTGCCCGCCCGACGAAGCGCGCGCAGCATTCGACCAGCTGTTTGCAGCAAGCCTTTCCTATCCGCTTGCTGTCATATTTGCTCTTCCCACAGGAGACCCTAATGCGGCAGGCCTTCAGGATGCCGTTTTAACACTGAGCGCCTTTGCGGAAGCAGCACGCGCTCATTTGCGTAGACAAGGCAGTGCGCGTGTCCGTTTGGTCGTCGTCGCGGCTGGCGGATCGCCTGCCGCATCCGATCAGTCCGATCCCGATGCAAGTGGCTTGTGGACATTCGTCAGAGTGCTGCAAAACGAATATGAAGAACTCGATATCTTCCTGTTGGATGCGGCGCTTTCTCCGTCGCAGACGTCGGACGCTGTCATGTCTCTGCTGGCCTACGGTGGTCCTGAGCGGGAGTGGGTATGCAGCGCAAGGACCGGTCTGTTGTCGGTGGTCCGCGCTGTGCCAAGCTATGTTTCCGATGCTGCCAGGAAAACGGCAATGTTTGAAGCGGCGACCATTCAGCAACAAACCAGCGGGCGCGTCGATAGCATCGTCTGGACCCAAGACAAGGTTCCTGTTCCCGGCGCAGATGAAATCGTCGTCAAAGTCGCTGCAACCGGGCTGAACTTCCGCGACGTAATGTGGTCGATGGGTCTCCTGCCTGAAGAGGCGCTGGAAGATGGTTTTGCCGGTGCCACTATCGGAATGGAAATGGCTGGCACGGTCGTGGCTATTGGCTCGGCCGTGACCGATCTTTCCATCGGCGATGACGTGATGGGTATTGGTCCCAAGGCCTTCTCTACACATATGGTCGTTGCCCGTGACGGCGTTACTAAGGTGCCGCATGGTATCGATCTTGCCGCAGCGGCCACGGTTCCCGTCGCTTTTCTGACGGCATATTACGCGATGGTGGAACTGGGTCGTGTCCGCCAGGGTGAGACGATCCTGATCCATGGTGCAGCCGGCGGCGTTGGTCTCGCCGCGTTGCAGATTGCCAAGCTCAAAGGCGCCAAAGTCATTGCAACGGCCGGTACCGTGGAGAAGCGCCGGTTCCTTACGTTGCTTGGTGCGGACCATGTGTTCGATTCACGCTCGCTTGCTTTCGTGGGCGACGTCCTGCGTGTGACGGACGGGGAGGGTGTTGAGCTTGTGCTGAATTCTCTCTTTGCCGAGGCGATGGAGCGCAGTTTCGAACTCGTCAAGCCATTCGGTCGTTTTCTGGAACTCGGCAAACGCGACTACTATTCGGACCGTAAGCTCGCGCTGCGGCCATTTCGCCGTAACATCTCCTATTTCGGGATCGATGCCGACCAGTTGCTTGTCAAAGCCCCTGACCTGACACGTCGTATTTTTGCCGAAATCGGGACATTGTTTTCGGAACGAAAACTCACGCCGTTGCCCTATCGCGCCTTCAATTATGATGAGACGGGTGCTGCGTTCCGTCTGATGCAGAATGCAGGTCACATCGGCAAGATCGTTGTGCGCCCGCCTGTTCAGGGCCAGGATCATGTGCAGCTGTTCTCTAATGAGGTGCTCAAGCTGTCGTCCGGTGTTTATCTTGTCGTCGGCGGTATCGGCGGGTTCGGTCTCGAAACAGCAAAATGGCTCGTCAGCCGTGGTGCCAACCATGTCGCGCTCTGCACGCGCGGTGGTGTCGCAGATCGTGAAACGTTGGATGCCATTGCCGCCTGGAAACCATCCGGCATTAAGGCCACCGTTCACGCATGTGATGTGACCGTTGAAGCGTCGTTAAATTCATTACTGACAGAGTTGCGGTCATACGGTCCTCTCAAAGGCGTCGTTCATGCTGCCATGGTGCTGAATGACGGACTGATTTCCAACCTCGACCGCGAGAAAAATCGCGCCGTGATCGAGGTCAAGGCAATTGGCGCCAGCAATCTTGATCGTATGACGCGCTCGGACGAGCTTGACCTCTTTCTTCTCTTCTCGTCAGCGACAACGATGATCGGCAATCCCGGTCAGGGCAACTACGTCGCTGCAAACGGTTATCTCGAAGGTCTGGCGCGCGGACGTCGGCGTGCCGGGCTGCCTGCACTTGCTATTGGATTTGGCGCGATCGGCGATGTCGGCTTTTTGACGCGCAACACCAATGTCAGCGATATCCTGTCTCGCCGTCTCGGAAAAACAGCCCTCAAGGCGCGCGGCGCCCTTGGCTTTGTCGAACGCGTCATTGTGAATGATACGGGCGCGGTCGATCAGGCTGCGGTCATGATCGCGGAATTGGACTGGACCAGCGCCTCGGCACTGCCGATTACATCGCAACCGCTCTTTTCCGCCATTCCACGCAACGCCGCAGGCGGGACCTCCGGCGGCGACGGTGATCAGATCGACCTGGCCGCGCTGGTGGCTGGCAAGTCGGATGAAGAAGCGCATGCCATTTTGCATGGCTTCCTCGCAGGAGAAATTGCGGCGATCCTCAAAGTTGCGGAAGATAGTGTCAAAGCCGAAAAGGTGTTGAAGGACATCGGTCTGGACAGTCTCATGGCGATGGAACTGGGCGTTGGTTTCCAACAGAAAACAGGCATCGATATCCCGCTGTCAGGCATGGGGGACGGTGCGACCGTTGGTGACATCGTACAAAAGCTGTATGAAAAAGTGACCGCCAATGATAATTCCGATGACGCAGACGATGCTGTGACCGGCACATCGCTGATGGAACAGCTCACCGATAAACATACGGCGGCAGTCTCGGACAGGAAGATCGGTCACAATGGTTGACAACAAAGATCAAAACGATCGGCTTGATGAGACGTCTGAGTCTGCCTTTGTCGGTGTGCTACGCGAGCGTCAGAGCGCGACGGGTCAGAACCGCATGGCACGCATCAACCGACGCTCGCCCGAGCGCGTAAAGCTGCCGAAGCGCTTCGATGAACTGCCGGAATACAAGAAAATCATCGCGCAAAAAGCGATCAGCGATCTCGCGGGTGTCGATAACCCGTTTTACCGGTCCCACCAGGGTGCCGCAGGTGCGACCACCCGGATAGATGGTCGGGAGCTTATCAACTTCGCATCCTATGACTATATTAGTGCAAATACACATCCTGAAGTCCTGAAGGCAGCCACGGTCGCCATCAGTGCTTACGGAATTTCCGCATCTGCCAGCCGCCTTGTTGCGGGCGAGCGGCCCTTGCATGCCATTCTCGAGCAGAAGCTCGCGTCCGTCTATGGCACAGAGGCTGCTGTATGTTTTGTGAGCGGATACCTTACCAATTCCACCATTATCAGTTGCGTCGTCGGTCCAAAAGACCTCGTCATCCACGACGAGCTGATCCACAACAGCGTTCTGTCAGGCGTCAAACTCTCAGGTGCGTCACGTCGTTTCTTCCGGCATAACGATCCTGCAGATCTAGAGAAAATCCTGTCCAGTATCGAAGGAGATTTCGACCGCATTCTCGTGATCGTCGAAGGTGTGTATTCGATGGATGGTGATATCGCCAATCTTCCGGAATTGGTCCGCTTGAGGTCAAAATTTGGCTTCTGGCTGATGGTAGATGAAGCTCACGCGCTTGGAGTTCTGGGTGAGACGGGCCGAGGCACGTTCGAGCATTTTGGCATAGACTCTTCCAGCGTCGATATCTGGATGGGTACCTTGTCTAAAACGGCTTCTAGTTGCGGCGGCTATATTGCCGGAAGTCTTCCACTGATCGAGATATTGAAGGCGCAGGCTGGTGGCTTCGTTTACAGTGTTGGACTTGCCCCGGCATTGGCAAGTGCGGCGCATGCAAGCCTTCTAGTTCTGGAAAACGAACCGGAACGCGTGGCGTCACTCCGTCGAAACGGTAAATTTTTTCTCCAGCTTGCCCAGCAGGCGGGCCTCGATACCGGGCCTAGCGAAGGCTACTCTGTGGTACCGGTGATCGTGGGTGATTCCCTGCGCGCCGTACAACTGTCGAACGATCTTCTGAAAGCGGGTATCAACGCGCTGCCCATCATCTATCCTGCTGTGCAGGAAGGCATGGCCCGCCTTCGGTTTTTCTTGACGAGCGACCACACGCCCGAGCAGATTGCGCAGGCTGTAAAACTGACGGATGAAATATTGCAGGATTTGACGCAACGAAATGTCGGTTTAAGTTCTCTCGATATGCAGCAGGTCGCAAAGCTCTTCATGTAGGGACGCGACAGCTTTGGAAACGAATTTATGGCTCACCTCATCATAACAGGCGGATCAAGCGGGATAGGGCTTGAAGTCGCCCGTATATATCTTGCCAAAGGGTATCGAGTTTCCTTGATGGCACGCAGGGCCGATATTCTGCAAGACGCCCGCGAGGAGCTACTCAAGGCCAATACGGCAACTCAGGATGCTATCCTTCTTGTTACCGTCGATGTCTGCAACGAGACTGAAATGCGTGCAGCCGTTATCGCTGCGGAAGCCGCACATGGACCATGTGATGTGTTGGTCACTTCGGCTGGCCGAGTCGAGCCACAGTTTTTCGACGCACAGTCTTCGGACATTTTTGACGCCCAGCTGGCTGTAAATTTCTTTGGCACTGTCTACGCCGTTAGAGCCGTCCTTGCCGGAATGAGACAAAGGCGAGGCGGGCGTATCATGCTGATATCGTCCGGTGCAGCCCTCATTGGGATTCCGGCCTATAGCGCTTACTGCGCGTCGAAGTCGGCGCTCACAGGTTTTGCAGAAGCGTTGAGGCTCGAAGCCCAGAGTTATGGTGTGTCGGTCTCAATCTGCTACCCGCCGGATACATTGACGCCACAATATGAGCGTGAAATCGGCCTTCGTCCGCCAGCGGCCCAGGTCCTGATGGGGGCAGTGCGTCCCTGGAAGCCGCAGGCGGTGGCGCAATTGCTGGTGGATGGTACGGAAAGAGGAAAACGACAGGTCCATTTTGGCCTCACGTTGAAACTTTTATCGTGTTTTTCGGCCTTCATAAAGCCGGTCATGTTCTGGCGGCTTGCGCGCCTGACACCTTAGTTTAACAGGGCTTCATGGATATGTTTATACATGATGATCATCCGATCACGCTGACAGCCGCCTCATTCATCGTCGCTGCGCTTGTCGTTTATTTGACAGATCCATTTGCAATGCCACAGTCGGCAAGACGGCAAAGTCGCCTGCCGCATGGCTGGGGACGGGTGCTGGTCGAGCATGTCATGCGGCTGCCGATCATTCTTTTCGTGTTCTCGATCTTTTTTGCCATCTCCTGGCGGCCACTCTATTGCTGCCTAGGTACGATCAGTTTTTTTGTGATCTTCACGGGCATTTCGCGCGCGAAATACATCTTCATTCGCGAACCGCTGGTGTTTTCAGATATTGCACTGGTGGTGGACGTTTTCAAATACAAGTCGATCTTTTATGCCACCAATCTCAATATCGTGTTTTGGATCATCGCACTCGGTTATGTCTTTGGCGTAACAGCGCTTTTCATGGTTTTTGAACCAGCCATCATTCCGGAGAGCTACACGCCACTTTGGATCATGGTTGGCATCCTTGTTCCAACTTTGTCTGTTCTGCTACTGTTTGTAAAACCTGTCGGACATCTGGCGGCCACGGTTTCGCAGCGGCTCTTGACGACACTCAACGTGAAATCCAATACAACCCGCTTCGGGACGTTCTCCTCCGTCAGCTATCATTTCATGATGTGGCTTGGTATGAAACGCGACGCTATCATCGAGGAGATCGCCCAAGGCTTGCAAAGCGTCATCCACGACATGCTCGGTGAGCCGAACCACGACGCGCCGTTGTTGATTGTCTGGCAATCCGAGTCCTTCATGGATCTCAGAAATTCGGGCGATCAGGATATTGAGTTGCCGACCATCGATTTATTAAAGGAGCGTGCGGCGCAATGGGGGCGTATGACCACGGTGTTTGAGGGTGGTTACACGCTTCGTACCGAATTCGCCGTCCTGAGCGGTCTTCAGCCTGCCGACGTACACGCCGATGCCAGCTACCCCTATCTTAGGGCGTCCCATTATGCCGACGTCGTCTGGCCAAACAAATTACGCAAGGCCGGTTGGCTCACCCATTTCATACACCCCTATGACCGGACATTTTTTCTGCGGCACAAAGCCATGCCGATACTCGGCTTCAGCGAAATGACGATGCTGGATGATTTCGATCATGTCCTGGAGAGAGATGGCGCCTATGTTTCCGATATGCGTCTGACCCAGAAAGTTTTGCATATTGCAGACAAGGTCGACAAAAGGCAATCCGCGTTGCTTTTTGTAGCGTCCATGGCAAATCACGGACCGTGGGAGCCAGGTCGATGCGAGGAGCTGACCGACCCGGTCGATATCTATAAAGAGCTCCTGCGCAAAGCGGACGAGGCCTTGGCTTATCTGATAGATGAACTGGACAAGTACGACCGTCCTGTATGGCTTGCGTTCTATGGTGATCATGCCCCGCTGCTGAAACGCTACGCCGACCCTTTCCCAGATCCAAGAACGGATTATTTTATCGTTCCATTGGCAAAAGCCAAGCAAGAACAGCACAAGTCTACGCCCTCACGCATTGAAGCGCCATGGACCCTGTTCGAAACACTCCTGTGGCATGCCCATCTCTATAAGGAGCGGTTTAAATGAGCAGCGAAAGGGCATTCCTATTTCTACAAGGCCCTTCCTCGCCTCTATTTGCAAAGATTGCACAGCATCTCACCCGCGCAGGCCGGGCGTGCTATCGCATCAATCTCAACGTCGGAGACCAGATTTTTTGGCGGCGTGGCGGGGCATCCAATTACCGCGGCAGCCTCGAAAAGTGGGGCAGCTATATCCGGTCGTTCATGGACGATCGTAACATCGGCACCATCATCCTGCTTGGCGAAGAGCGTCCCTACCATAAGGAGGCAGTGCGCGCGGCCAAGGAACGTGGTCTCGAAGTCGTCGTTATCGAGATGGGCTATCTGAGGCCTGACTGGGTGACCGTTGAACTGGATGGCATGTCATCCAATTCTCGGTTTCCGAACGATCCGGACGTGATCTTCAAAGCAGCCGCAGATTTACCCGAGCCGGACTGGACGCGGAAATATTCGCACACGTTCCTAAGCGAGGCGCTGGCTGATCTGACCTATTATCTGCCGTCTGTCTTTCTGGGATTTCTCTATCCACGATACAGATTTCACGGGATATTTCACCCGCTGGCGGAATATGCTGGATGGATAGTTCGCTTGGCCACTCAAAAGAGCAGGGAGAGAGACGCAGGTAGAAAAGTGAGAGACCTGGTAAGCAGTTTGCACCCTCGCTTTGTATATCCGTTACAGCTCGAGACAGATTATCAACTACGCGCCCACTCGCGCTTTAAGAGCCAGCGGGATGCGATTTCTGAAGTTATAACATCTTTCGCAAGACATGCGAACACCTCACACCGCTTGATCATCAAACTGCATCCGTTGGACAATGGGCTTATTTCGTGGAGGAAGCTTATCGAAGAGCTCAGCCTTAAATGTGAGATAAAGGATCGAGTAACTTACATCGAGGGTGGTGATCTGGCAGTTTTGATGAAGGATGCGACGGGTATTGTCACTGTGAATTCATCCGCTGCGCTACCTGGGTTGATGTATGGTGTTCCTACTAAAGTTCTCGGGGGAGCGATCTATGATGTTCCTGGCTTGAGTGACCAAAAGACGTTGGATGAGTTCTGGAATGCGCCGGACAAGCCAAATGGCGTGCTCGTTTCAGCTTTTGTTCGTTTGTTGGCAGCTGCGGTGCAGGTGCGGGGCAATTTCTACTCCCGGAAAGGTGCCGACGCTGGTGCAAAAGCAATAGCGGATAGGGTACTAAATCGGAATGTGAATTTTCCTGCTCCATTGAAGCCAAGCCCTAACCGGACAAAATTTCCCAAAGCTGTTGGTGGTTTATTCCCGTAGCGTTTGTCTAGCAAACCAGCTACACGGCAATCCAATTATGGCTGACAAATTACGTCGTTGATCAATAGGACTATGCTGCCTTTAATCAGTTGAACTTCCCACAGATGACATTCGAGGATTAATTTTGAGAGATATCTGGTTACACTCTGAACAACTGGCTCTCCTGAAGAAAAAGGTATGGAAAGTCTCGCTGCGGCTTTTAAATCGGTTCACTGCAAAAGGCCAATCGCTGCGTGTTGCGCAGATGGATGAGTCATTTGCTGAATATGAAGACCGTCTTCCGACCTCGCAAAATGCGGTTGATGCTATTCCGGGTTGGACATCGGCCTTTCCGCCAGAAAGCGGTGTCCGAGGTGGGAGCACTCCGCTATTTGTTGATGGACGGATTAAGGACGCTCTGGCGGCATATGGTTCGATAGAGGGGAAACGGGTACTCGAAGTTGGACCGCTAGAAGGTATGCACACCTACATTTTGAATCAGCAAAGACCTGCAAGGATCGATGCGATTGAGGCGAATAAATCGTGCTATTTCCGTTGCCTCGTGACAAAAGAGATACTCAATATCGATAAGGCCGCGTTCCATCTTGGGGATATAAAGGAGTGGCTGACGACCTACGATCAGCGATACGATTTCGGGCTTGCATCAGGTGTTCTATATCATATGCCAGACCCGGGCGAATTCTTACGCCTTTTGGCTTTACGGGTTGATGCAGTATTTATCTGGACGCACTATTTTCACGAGGAAGAAATGCCCAGAGCAGATGTACGCCGCGCACCTTTTAGTGGGCGCGTTGAGGTGCGTGATGTGGCCGGCATGGAGATGCGTTATTTCGAGCGGAGTTACCAAAGTGCGCAAGAGAATGCGTCATTTTGTGGGGGAATGAAGGATCGCCACTACTGGTTGGAAAAGAACGAAATAATTGAGCTAATACGGCACATCGGTTACAATTCTGTCACCATTCAAGCTGAGGATCCGACCCATCCTGGGGGGCCGTGTTTTTCCTTGCTAGCGCGCCGCGTGTAGTTCCGCGTTCTTCATAAAGGACCAGCAGTGCTATTCAATCTCGAGTTTGATCGCGGCGATATTGTTGAAGGGTATATGATCCCAGATGGGTTCTCCGAGACCGCGTCTATTGTGGTAACCAAGGACGACGGAACCGAATTGTTTCTCCCTTGCATCCACGAGCGGTTGGCCGTCAAGCAGTCCGGCCGACATGAAACAGGTTTGGTGGGCTTTGTAATCGATAAAACGATGATCGAGGATATAGAAAGTCAAAGTCGACTGACCATTAGAGACGCGAAAACCGGCTTACTTATCTACAGACGGGTCGCGGACGATGTACGTAACATGAAGCTGTTACGTCTTGATATGAGTATAGTACCGCAACCTAAGCTGGATTCGTACTGTGGAGAGCTCTTCCAATACGCCATATCAGCCGTAGAACGTTTCGGCCATGAGACGACATTGCAGGCTTTCCACCTGAATGCCGTGGAATCTATATTCATTAGTGGTCGACTGTTTCTGAGAAATTACGAAGAATTTCTTGATAAAGGATTTGAAGTTGCGGCTAGTTTCTCTGAGCCTTACTATGAAATGGCTTGTAGATTGCTTACCCTGAAAGGCTTGTCTCGCGGGCAGATTACGTTTCTTGGTGATCGAGACAAATTAAATCTTGCTCCCGTCGCCGAGCATTTTTCTGATGTCAACCTTGATGATGACCGAGCGATAATTCAGGCGTTAAAAACGGGGGGTGATAGAGTGCGTGAGGGCTTGTCTTCTCCGGTTACAAAACAGTTGGTATCAACGTCACTTGAGCAACGTGTAACGAGGCGAGATGTTGCGGCTGCGATTAACCTGATGTCCCGATTTACAATTGTTGGATATGGATACCACCGGCATTATCAACGATCTTTAAGCGAGCTCTTGGGTGTTAAAGAGGAAAATATTCCCATATCGGCCATTCACCCTGCTTTGGAGAAATTAGCGGATCGACTGCGCACGTTTCCCGTTGCCGAAACGTTTATTGAGGAAGACCTTATTCTGGACCACTATCTACGAGAAGCGATCAAGAGACACACTTAACGATGTTATAGAGATTCGTATGAAAACACTGACGACTTCAGATGCAGAAACGCTGACGCCGGACGTCAAGCTGGAGACAAACGAGAAACGTAACCGTTGGCTCACATTCTACGGTAACAAAAAAAAATATCTGGCATTTAAAACCAAAGAACGGATTGCGCCAAAGTATGCCGAGAATGAGGTTCCTGGAGCGCCACCATGGAAAATAATTTCATTTTGCATTCTTGTACTTGTACCAAGTTTCATTGGGCTACTTTACTTTACTTTCATTGCTTCTGACCAATTTGTTGCTGAAGCGAGGTTCGCGGTTAGATCAGTGGTGGATGATGGAGCTAGCGCTTCGGTTGATACTGGTTCGGTCAGCATGAATGCTTCAGGTCAAGACGCATATATAGTGACCAGTTTTATACAGTCATCAGAAATATTAAGGCGGTTGGATGGTGAAGTCGACTATAGACGAATTTTTCAGTATGATAATGTCGATTACTATTCACGTTTCGATGCTGAAGGTAGCCAAGAGGAATTTCTCCAATATTGGAGTAAACATGTTTCTGCTTACGTTGACGGGCCGTCTGGAATAGTTACCATTTCAGTTCGAGCGTTTGTTCCTTTAGACGCGGTGACACTGGCCGATGCCCTCTTAAACGAGAGTGAGCAATTGGTTAATGAGCTTTCAGATCGCGCACGCTCTGACATGCTTGCTGGGTTTAGAAAGGAAGTGGATCGCACTAACAGTCTTTACCGCAAATCGCTGACGAACCTCCAGAGTTTTCAGCAGGAGATTGGGGTTTTTAGCCCAACGGCCCAAGCACAGCAGACTGGAGCGCTTTTGTCCGATCTTTTGACACGTAAACTTGGTATTGAGGATAAGTTATTTGTGCTTCAGCAGTCTGCAGGTACTGACTCGCCTAGTTACAGGCAACTTGCTCTTTCAAGAGACAGTTTAAATCAGCAGATTTCGGAATTGCGTGGTGGACTAACGGGAAGCGAAGGTAGTTCTCTATCGAATATTATGGGCAAGTTTACTGGACTAGAAACAGATAGAATGGTCGCAGAGCGACTTTATGAATCCTCTCGTCGAAATTATGATCAGGCATTGGCTGCTAGTGCGCGCAAAGGGGTTTACTTAACCATTTTTGTGAGGCCCTCTCTTCCAGAGGAAGCCCTTTATCCTCGTCGTATAGCTTCTCCTCTCCTGATATTTATTGGTCTGCTGGTCCTCTGGTCAACTCTTCTTCTCGCCTATGCGTCTGTAGAAGATCACAGGCACTGAAATGATCAAATTTGAGAACGTTTCCAAATATTTCAAGACTAAGAGCCACAAGAAAGTAATTCTGCAGGGTGTCAGCCTTGAATTTAAGTCCGGTCATTCTTATGGGATACTTGGTGTTAACGGTGCCGGAAAATCGACCACAATGAAGATGATTGCGGGAACCATTTTGCCGAACTCTGGCGTCATAAAAAAAGATCTACGCGTGTCTTGGCCGCTCGGATTTGCTGGTGGTTTTAGTGGTCAGATGACTGGTAAAGAGAACCTTAACTTTGTTGCTAGGGCGTACGGTGAAAATGTAAAACGAGTATCCAGTTTCGTGGAGGATTTTGCGGAACTGGGTGATTACATAAATGCGCCATTTCGAACCTACTCTTCCGGTATGGCTGCTCGGTTAGCTTTTGGCCTTTCTATGGCAATCGAATTCGACTGTTACCTAGTTGATGAAATCACTGCGGTCGGTGACGCTAGATTTCAGCAGAGGTGCAAGGACGAATTTGAAAGTCGACGTAAGAATTCTGACTTGATCATGATTTCGCACGGAATGAGCACTATCCACAGCTACTGCGACAAATGTTACTTACTCGTTGACGGCAGGATGATATTTTATGATGACGTCGAACACGCGATAGAAGCGTACTATAGACTCAATCGATAGAAGTTCCGCCATCGAGCGGTAGATCGGGAAGCAGCAGAATGACCGACACGCCACATCAGGGCGGGAGAATGGAGCAACAGAGACTGAAAGGTCTGGCTGCCAGCAAACAAGTGTCTAAAGAACTCGCATTCTCAGCGAGAAAACTTCGGTTTAGTACTTCTTCACGAAGCGTCTTGTTCAAAGCGGTAGGTCTACGGCCCCGCGTTGCAGACAGATTATTTTACTCACTTTTTATCTGTTTGACGTTTGGACTTCTTTTTTTGCCGATTGCGTCTTCAGCGATATATCTCGGTTATTTTGCGTCAGATCAATTCGAGTCTGAGGCGCGTTTCACCGTTCGTTCTTCGACGTCTGCATTGGGTAAAGACCAACTGGCTAGCGTTACAGGAATACCATCTGCAAAAATTGCTCAGGATACGATGATCGTCGTTAATTACATCCAGAGCTACGAAATGGTCAAGGCTCTTGAAACTAGAGGTGTAAGCGTCAAGGAAATTTTCGGAAACGAGCATATAGATTTGTGGGCACGGTTGCAACGCAACGCCAGTATTGAGGAGATGACCGAATATTGGAGGCGTATGACGAAAGTTTCCGTCAGCCCTGGAAGCGGGATCGTTTCTGTGAAGGTGAGGGCCTTCACGGCTTATGATGCCTCTTTGATTTTGCAACATGTGCTTTCTGCATCGGAAGCCGTTGTGAATGATGTTAATGTTCGAATTTGGAAAGATGTTATTAGTACCGCAGAGGAAAATCTAAAGCACGCCGCTGCACAGCTTGAGGGTGCACGCGCGGGTATAACAAGTGCTCGCAATAGAAATTCATTAATATCGGTGGAAAGCAGCGCCGATTTGGTAAATCAACTTATTGTCAATCTCGAGGGGAGAAGGCTTCAACTTCAGGGGCGAATGGAAGCCCAACTCTCGAATGTGTCAATTTCCGCGCCGCAAATGAAGGTTTTAAAGCGGGAAATAGAAAGCACAGAAAAACAAGTCGAAGACCTGAAGAGGCAGCTTGCTGGGAGGAAGTTGGCTAGCGGTGAGCCGAATCTGGCGGATGTTTCACAGGAGTTAGCTCAACTACAACTAGCGCAGAACCTTTCTGAACTTCAGTTTGCTTCAAGCGCCAAAACGTTGGAACAGGTCAGATTCACAAGCCAACAGCAACTGATGTACCTCGAGAGCTTCCTCGACCCAAGGGTGCCTGATAAGGCAACTTATCCCAAATCGGGATTATGGTTCATTGTCGTCGTCATCGGCAGCGTTTTGTCTTGGGGTGGTGCGATTGGAATTTCCTATTTAGTGAGAAGCCGACTTGCGGATTGATCTTATGAGGAATTTACAATGGAGCAGTCGCACTGGTGGTGCTTCACGATTTACTCGACTTCTAAATCCCAAAAGAGCTGTTGTTTGAATAGGTACGAGTGCGATGGGTAGGACTAAGAATACTCCACGGTCCACAGTTTTAAGTGCGATTTTAGAAAAACGGAACGTGATGAATGCAGTGATCCTCAGAGATATGAGATCAAGGTTTTTCGATCATGGCCTTGGTTTTCTAGTAGTTTCTCTTTGGCCGCTTGCACATATGTTGATTCTATTGCTGATCTACAGCGCTATGGGTCGGCGCGCCCCCTACGGTGAGAGTTTGAATGTTTTTTTTGCCACAGGGCTTATACCTACCTTAGCTTTTATGTACATATCGAGATTTATGTCACTTTCGCTGGTTCTCAATCGACCGATGTTGGCGTTCCCAGTTGTTACTGTATTGGACATTATGCTGGCGCGAAGCGTGCTCGAAGTGATTGCTGCATTCATAACGTTGGGGCTTATGTTTTTAACGCTAGTAGCCCTCGGAGACGATCCTTTTCCTATCGATCCATTTCTGGCTGTTGAGGCATACGGGGCGTCGATTTTGCTTGCGGTCGGCATGGGCTTTCTGGCAGGAGTCATTGTGATGTTTCTCCCGTTGTTCGCAACAATCTATGCTCTCACAATGATTGTAGTTTATATTTCTTCCGGTACCCTTTTTGTTGTGCAGACTATGCCTGAACCGGTCACGTACGTTCTGTCCTGGAATCCTGTGTTTCACTTGGTTGAGTGGATGAGAGAAGCCTATTATTTAGGATATAATAGCCGAGTTCTCGACAAACAATACGTAGTTTGGTTCGGGGTTACAGCGCTTGCTGCGGGACTTGCTCTGGAAAGATCGCTTCGGATGAGAATGTTGGAAAACTAACTTAAATGAAATTGAAAATTATCCAAAACGCTGACCTGGCGATAGCGGGGTCGAACCCTGATCATTGGATTAGTACAGGTGAGGACCCTAGCTTCGAAATTAGTTTTGGATATATAAGATCTCCATTTCTAATCATCTTTCTTTCTTCGTGCAGCGAAGCTTTGGAACCTAGGCTGTACTTGAATAGAGGACACGGATATCGAGAAGAGGATTCGTTACCATATAAATCTACGCGGAAAGTTGCAATTATCGTCGACGTTGGGATCGTTGGCGTCAATAAGTCACTTCGTTTTGACCCGGCGACACAACCGTGTGATTTTTTGTTCTCAGTTGCTGCTTCGAAAACCCGAGAAGAAGCCGAGCACCTTGTTCGGGTTCGAGGGTACAGTGAAGATGGCGAGCTATGGAATGTCAAACCTCTTCCTCGATTTTGGCTCAAAATACCACGTCTCCCAAAATCCGTATCCTATGAGGTGAGCGATTACCTAGATTCTATTTATCAACTTGCGCAGTTAGAGCCCGAGCCCTCCCCCCCTGGAAATGTGTGGCTGAGCGTTGTTGTGCCAGTCTACAATGCCCCTAAGAGGCACTTGGAAGATTTGGTAGGTTCGTTTATGTCGCAGGGTTCCATGGGAGCCGAGTTAATTCTTAGTGACGACGGATCGACTTCGACCGAGACCTTGGCATTTTACCAAAGCTTATCTCACGAGCAGAACATTAAAGTTCTGATTAGCGATATCAACGGCGGAATCGCCGCAGCAACAAATGCTGGCGTAATTCAAGCCTCGGGTCTCTGGGTAACTTTTCTGGATCATGATGACGTAATTGCGCCGCATGCGTTCAAAATTATTCTTAGTGCTCTGCTAGAAAATTCTGACGTAGAGTTTCTCTATACGGACGAGGCCGTTGTCAGCGAGAGGTTAGAGCCGCAGGGCCTGATGTTGAAGCCGGCTTACGATCCAGTTCTACTCTCAGGTATGAACTATATAAACCATTTCTCTATATATCGTCGGCAAAAAATTCTTGATCTCGGGCTCTTCAATCAGTCCTTAGATGGATCTCAAGATTATGACCTGCTTTTGCGATACTTGGAGGATCTCGACCGTAGCAAGGTCTATCATCTACCGTTCCCAGCGTACTGGTGGCGTCGTACAAAGGGCTCGTATTCTCAACGCTTCATCGAAAAAGCGACTAACGCAGCTCGAAAAGCTCTGTGCGATAGTTTTCTAAGAAGCGGGCACGTGATTCAAGTTCAGCCGGCGTTAACGGCTAGCCTACACCGCATAGACCTAACCTACGACAACGTTGGCGACTGGCCGAAAGTCTCTATCATTATTCCTAGCAGGGATAGTTATGAACTTTTAGAATGTGTGTTGCGAGGGATTTTTGAAGAGACCTCCTATCCCAATTTTGAAGTTATAGTTGTCGACAATGGTACCACCGATTCCCGAGTGCTGGAGCTTTATAAAAAATATCAGCAATCTGGGGAAAAATTTCGGGTTTCTCATAGACACGAGGCTTTTAACTTTTCTAGATCCGTGAATTGCGGGTTAGATCTTGCCCAAGGCGAGTGCGTACTATTGCTCAATAATGATATAGAGGTACGTGAGTCTAGCTGGTTAAAAGAGATGGTTTCTTGCCTTCGGTTTGAGGGCGTGGGAATAGTTGGGGCGAAACTTCTGTATCCCAACGGGTCCATACAGCACGCAGGGGTGATCGTTGGGTTCGGAGGGCTCGCAGGTCATTGGTATATTAACAAGCCTGAGAATTTTGGCGGTCCGATGAATCGGCTACATGTACGAAACTCTGTTGTTTGCGTTACTGGAGCGGCAATGCTGATCTCTCGAAATTGTCTTGACTTAGTAGGTCGGTTTGACGAAGAAAACTTCGCGGTTGCTTATAACGATGTCGACTATTGCATACGTGCGTACAGAAAAGGTTTTAAAGCAGTTTGGACTCCGTTCGCGTCGCTGTATCATCATGAATCGGCCTCTCGTGGAGAAGATACGCACGGGCCTAATAGGAAAAGATTTGAAATTGAACAAGCTAGCCTACGTCGGCTTCACAGGACTGAGGTTTTTCAGGACCCCACCATAAATCCGGGTTACCTCAAGGGGAGTTCCGTTCCGTCGCTTTCGATTCCAACTCGTGTTTTTAAGGCCCGAACGAACAGAAGTTCCTGATCCGATATAGTGACCAGCAAAGAGCCCAAAAGTATCCGTTGCGACCGCTATCCCAAAGCTTTGTGAGGGTGAAGCGTGTTGTAATGCTCGAACCACATTGGCAGTTGGGCGATTACCGTTTTTGCGTCCGGAATGGAGTTGACCGTGACGTAATCACGCTTGAACGTTTTGACGAAGGCTTCTGCCCGAGAAAATTCTACTTTTGAAGCACGTTAATTTGCGGGTGGATTACCGAGGTGTCTACGAAACGCAGGGCTATTCATTCAAACACTGTGAGATCATCCAGAAATTCCTTCGTAACGGACGGGTCGGAGAATCGGGATTGGCATTTGTTTACTGCCGGAAATTTAATCCACTCAGAATACGTCAATTTTACATCGCAATTGAAGCCAATAAGTTTACTCCTAGTAACGGGATGATATCTGAGGCGAGGCTATCTTGGAAATTTCTCCCAACCGCTCCAATCGACGTATTGCAATAATCTGATCTTCGGTAAGATCTGATGGGTTGGTAAAGCTATTCGATCCATAAGTACGAGCATTCAAGTAGTCGTCCCGTCGAAGGTGGATCCGTTCTGGATAGTTAGGTACGTAAGCTTCATTTTTAACATAGACAGCTACGAAATCATTCCACTGGTCCTTCTTCCTCAATGTAATGAAAGATTCCAGTAGAGCGGCATTGTAGCCACAACGGCGAGCCCAGTTTTGGAGGGCTATGCCGCTGTCGGGATAAAATCGCCAACAATCCACTGGATATCGGTGAAATCCACCATTTGATGGGACGTTGATATATAATAATCCGTCGGACTTCAATATTCTCAACGCTTCGTTGAACGACAGCCAGAAGAACTCTGAGTGCTCAAAACACGAGGATGACACGACTACGTCGGCGAACTCATCCTCGACAGGAAGAACGTAGGGATCGTCAATAACAACATCTACACCCCTTCCTTCAACGAAATCGAGTCCGATATACTCAGAATCAGCTGGTGCATTAACCCGGATGGTTCCATTAACGTTCTGCGAGCCAATTTCGATAATCTTCAGGTTTGAGCGTCCGGGTGTGTAAGTTTCGAAAAAATATTTTGAGTTTTCAAGCGCAGTGTCGTGCATGTAGATCTCTCTTCTTGTTACCTTTCAGAGATGACCGCTGGAATTCAGCTCTTTTCGAGCAACATCCAGAAATATTGAGAACCTTCTCCTCGCAGTTCTATAACTTTAAGTCCGGCCGAATTGGCGAGGGCTAGACCGTCTTCTTTAGTGAAATGAGGACCCCAAGCCCAGTGTTTTGGATCCGGATTGGCAATCCCGCGAACCTGTACCTTAAACACGCCGCCTGGTTTCAATGAGCGGGCAACTTGGCGAAACGAATGAAGGATCGCTTCTTTCGTTGGGAAGTGCTGGTAGACGATGAACGAGAATGCGAAATCAACGCTAGCAGGAAACAAAGGCACATCTTCACCATTGCTTTCCAAAAATATCACATTTTCTTCGTTTACGAAGTAGCGCGCCTTCTCAAGCATTGTCCTCGAAATATCCAGCGCTGCAACGTTCATAAAATGCTTAGAGAGAGTTCGAGTTATACGACCCGAACCGCAGCCAATTTCTAGAACGTTTTTTTCTGCAAGGCAGCCGAGCTTAGCCATGAGAATCGGATCGTTAAGAATATGCTCCTCGACGTTTTTTTTGCCGCTTGCTTCGTATTCCTCATCTGATTGCTCATGATGTACCGAGCGTACGTAGTAGCGGTCGTTTTCCTTTGCTAACACGTCCCACTTGTTTTTGTGCCGGGCGAGAATGTTTTCTTCTTCAACTCCGCTCATGCTTGGGCCCTCTGTTTGGTTTCTTGACGGCGTTTAACATGCTAGGTGGGCTGATACAACATTGTTATCGTTTCAATAATGTTTGATACTTGCGCCGCCCCGAATTCGCCTGACAGTTCGACTGTTCAGAAGGAGTTTGGTCGACTGCCACAGGAAACATTTGTCCGCACTGATTGAGAACCGTTTTTGTTTTCGGCCTAGAGTCAGCTGTGTCCAGCGCGGGCGTCCTGAATGGTAAAGATGCTTATATAGTCGACCAATATGATTTTCGGTCGAGCTTTAGGCCTGAAGTTGGGTTTTGGCGTTGCACTGAAATAACGCCTATGGTTGAAGAAGGAACTCGTTAAGAAGAAAGGCACGCAATGCAGTACGACCCCTTGAACATTTCGGACGTAGTGCTCTTAAAGCCAACTCGTTTCGGTGATACCCGAGGCTACTTTATGGAAACTTTTCGCTCAGAGTGGTTTCAACTCAATATCGGGAATTTCGTATTTGTTCAGGAAAATCGCTCGTTTTCTGCGGAAGCTGGGACGATCCGAGGGCTGCATTTTCAGCTCGAGCCGCACGCACAAGGAAAGTTGGTTACTTGCGCTGCAGGTGCTCTCTTGGACGTTGCGGTTGATATTAGAAGAAGCTCTCCAACCTACGGTCACTACGTGTGCGCGGAACTAACAGCTGATAATGCTCATCAGCTATGGATCCCCCCTGGATTTGCTCATGGATTTTGCACATTAGAACCAGATACTGTCATCAGTTACAAGGTGACTGCCTACTACGCGCCCGATTGTGATCGCGGCTTGCTTTGGAACGATCCGGCGCTGAACATCAATTGGCCAGTTGCTGGCGGTGACGTAGTTCTTTCTGAAAGAGATAAAAAGCAACCACTGCTGGCTGAGTTGGAGACCAATTTCCTCTAGAGCGACAAAATAAATCGGGAGATTTGAGTAAATGCGCGTACTAGTTACCGGTGGTGCAGGTTTTATAGGGTCTGCGGTAGTAAGGCATCTCGTCAACGATAAGCGCTTTGATGTGTTGAGCATTGACAAGTTGACCTACGCCGGGACCCTTACGTCTATGGTGTCAGTGAATGATAATCCGCTATATCGTTTCGAAAATGCAGATGTCTGCGACAAGACAGCGATAACACAAGCAATGTCGGACTTCAGACCAGATCGCATCATGCACTTGGCAGCCGAAAGCCATGTTGACAGGTCTATCACGGGTGCCAAAGATTTTGTTGAAACAAATGTGCTTGGCACTTTCAACATGCTCGAATGCGCGCGTGCTTATTGGCAATCTTTAGACAGCCGTGCCAAAGAGACATTTCGTTTCCTTCACATTTCAACTGATGAAGTCTACGGTTCATTGGGAAAGGAAGGCCTATTTACCGAATCCACGCCATATGATCCCAGTTCGCCCTACTCTGCCACAAAGGCGGCGTCTGACCATCTCGCGAAAGCGTGGGAGAGGACGTATGGCTTGCCAGTTGTGATATCCAACTGCTCGAATAATTATGGACCATTCCATTTCCCGGAAAAGCTCATTCCGCTCATGATCATCAATGCGATGGAGGGTAAATCTCTGCCTGTTTATGGTAGCGGGAGCAACATACGTGACTGGCTGTTTGTTGAAGATCATGCCAAAGCTTTGGATCTCATCGCAGAGCGCGGACGTGTTGGCGAAACCTACAATGTGGGCGGCAGAAACGAGCAGCGAAACATAGATGTAGTCAACCGCATTTGCACGCTGATGGATGAGTTTCGCCCTGAACATGGCCCACATTCCAGATTGATTAAATGTGTTGAAGATCGGCCCGGACATGATGCACGCTATGCAATCGATGCAACAAAACTCGAGCAAGAATTGTGCTGGAAAGCCGTCGAAAACTTCGACACAGGGATCGAGAAAACAGTTAAATGGTATCTCGAAAACGAATGGTGGTGGTCACCCTTACGGCAGCGATACAAGGGTGAGCGGCTGGGTCTTTTACCCTCAGGAGCCGCGGCATGAATGTCAAACGCTATCTTGTCACCGGGCTGGATGGTCAGGTCGCACAGTCGCTCATTCAACAAGCGGCAAGCGATGCTTCGGTGAAGATCATTGCTGTAGGCAGACCGAAGCTTGATCTCGGAAGACCGGAAACCGTCACCAGTGCGGTGATGGAGGTCAAACCTGATCTCATAATATCCGCCGCTGCTTACACCGCTGTAGACCAGGCGGAGAGCGAGAGTGCGTTTGCGCACGTTGTCAACGGAGACGGACCATCGGCTCTTGCAGAGGCGGCGGCAAAGCTCGACATACCGATCGTGCATATCTCGACAGACTATGTCTTCGATGGCGCTAAAAGAACACCATATAGAGAGTTCGATGCGGTATCGCCGTTGGGCGTTTACGGTGCAAGCAAACTGTTCGGCGAAAAGGCTGTGGCGGCGGCGACGGACAATTATGCAATACTGCGTACCGCCTGGGTTTACAGTCCATTCGGAAAAAATTTCCTGAAGACAATGCTCCGAGTGGGCGAGGGCCGTGACGTCGTCAACGTGGTCGACGACCAGTTCGGAAACCCCACATCCGCGCTCGATATTGCCGGAGCAGTCTTTGCGGTCTCCCGCAGCCTTATTGCCTCAACCGACCCTGGACTACGAGGGATTTTCCATATGACGGCGACCGGCGAGGCCAGTTGGGCCGATTTTGCCGAAGAAATTTTCAGAGCCTCCGCTGAGATGGGCGGTCCGTCTGCTGGGGTGAACAGAATTCCTTCAAGTGATTACCCTACTCCTGCAAAAAGGCCAACCAACTCGCGCCTGAACTGCGGAAAGCTCCTAGATATTTATGGTGTCTCCCTCCCGCAGTGGCGAAGCTCTACGCGAAAAACAGTTGCCCGGATAATCCAAACATCGCGTGCCAATGAAATTTCAGGAGACAATAAATGAAGGGCATCATACTTGCCGGCGGCAGCGGTACACGGCTTCATCCAGCGACACTGGCCGTCAATAAGCAACTCATTCCCGTTTATGACAAGCCGATGATTTATTATCCGTTATCTGTTTTGATGCTAGCTGGCATTCGCGATATATTGATCATATCTTCTCCAGAGTATATCGACAGCTACAAGCGTTTGTTCAGCGATGGTTCTGGTTGGGGACTGAGCTTCTCTTATGTCGTACAACCCAAACCAGACGGACTGGCGCAAGCGTTTACATTGGGTGCTGAATTTATCGGTGACGACAACGTCGCATTGGTTCTTGGCGACAACATCTTTTTCGGGGCCGGCCTTCAGGGGCTGCTCGCACAGGCAAGCCACCGCAAGGCGGGTGCGACGGTCTTTGCATATGAAGTGGATGATCCCGAAAGGTATGGCGTGGTCGAGCTTGATGCGGACGGGCGAGCTTTGTCGTTGGAAGAGAAACCAACGTCACCCAAATCGCGTATGGCTGTCACCGGCCTGTATTTTTACGACAGCAAAGTCGTCGAATATGCGCGCACCATGCAGCCGTCTGCACGTGGCGAGTATGAAATTACCGACCTGAACCGACTTTATATGGAAAAGGGCGAGCTATTCGTTGAGCGTATGTCGCGTGGCTTTGCGTGGTTGGATACTGGCACTCACGATAGCCTGTTGGAAGCTTCGGAATTCGTACGAACTATCCAGCATCGGCAGGGGACGAGCGTCGCGTGTATTGAGGAAATAGCGTATATGAACGGCTGGATTACTCGAGAGCAGGTTCGTGAATATGGGAACATGTTTTCGAAGACTGCATATGGCCGATCCCTGCTCAAGTTGATAGATGCGTGAGTATATTTTAGCTATTCGTTTAGTCCCACAGTGTAATGGTGTTTCGGTTCAAGCGAGAAGAGAGCTGGTTCGGTTTGTCTGAACAGTTTCGGGCGTTTCGTTAAGTGGATTTCCGCCTCGATTATGCTGCCACCATCATAGGTGCCAGCGCGTTGAAGTAGGCCTGATCCGGCGTCTGCCGGTCAAGGGATGAATGTGGGCGTCGGCTATTGTAGAAGGTCAGATATCGGCCAATGCCGACGCGGGCTTCGGACACGGTCTTGCAGGCGTGGAGGTAGACCTCCTCGTATTTGATCGAACGCCAAAGGCGTTCCACGAAGACATTGTCCCGCCAAGCGCGCTTGCCATCCATCGAGATGGCGATTTCGGCTTTCTTCAACACTGCCGTGAAGTCCATCGAGGTGAACTGCGATCCCTGGTCAGTATTGAATATGTCGGGTTTGCCATAACGGGCCAGCGCTTCCTCGACTACTGCGATACAGAAAGCTGCTTCCGTCGTGATCGACAGCCGCCACGACAGAACCCTGCGGTTGAACCAGTCCACGCCGGCACAGAGATAGACAAAACCGCGAGCCATCGGAACGTAGGTTATGTCAATTGCCTTGTCCAGTGAGAGATCCGCCACAATCCGCTTCAGCTCGGCATTCTCCTCCTCAAGCTGCCGCAGTCGCTTCATCTCCGAGGGGATCAGGCCCGCGTATTTTTTACGCCAATTGTAGAACGTCGCATCCGAACTGCCTGCCTTGCGGCAAACCTCACCGATCGGTATTCCATCCTCCGCCTGCTTCAACACAAATGCGATCTGCGCTTCCGAAAACTTGGACGCCTTCATTGAATTCTCCTCTTCCCAACCGGGATCATAAGTGGAAAATTCCAGTTCAAAATGGCCTAATTTATTGGGGGCACGTCAATCTCGATGCGCTCATGCCGTGGAATTAGGCGCGCTGAACGGTATCAGCTTGCCGCTTACGCTGAGGCGATGGAGCCTGGTGCAAAGGTTTTATCGGTTGCTCAACGCAGCGGGATTCATCCACCATTGCGATTTGGCTGGTGCCGTGATGCTCGTGCCGGACAATGAGTGAATGGCCCCAAGTTGGATCTATTGCTGGAGGTAAGAGCTAAGCGCCTTCGAAGTTATCGCCTCAATCATCCCCATTTGCACATGTCTCCCGTCAGACTTCCAAGCCATCGATTTATCTGAAAAATGAACCATTTCGAAACTGGGGAAATAATCAACGTCCTCATTGTTCTGAGCTACCTCGACGGCCAAGGCACGCAAGTTCGATTTGGAAGCATGGTTTGCGATCACGATGTCCTCTCCGAGAAAGGTGTTTTGCAGTGGCACTGGAGATACAGTAAGTACCACTTTCTTACCGTCTTTCCTCAATCGGTCAATTGCAGGACCGAGGTAACGTTGTGCCTCCGTGAAACCGATGAACCGTATCTGCAGATCATCGCTGTAGCGGCGGAGCATTTGAGGTGACGAAACAACGTTAAGATATTTTCCAGACTTCGTATCGAACCAAGCTTCGGAAAGCCCTAAGGTCAAAACAACAACATCTGCACGAGCATACCCTTCGGATAGCCTTTTCCAGAGCCACTTGCGCCTCTCTAAAATCGTGACCATATCCCCAGCGACAGCAGCAGGAGTATAATGAAGATCATCATACTGTCCATCAGCTGATTCATATATCAATTTATCTTCAAGGGTACATCCTACTCTAGAGCTAATGTTTTCCACTTCTTCAGCGATTGATGGGACATTATAACGGTTGAAATATTGGTGAATTGAAACCCCGTTTTTATGAAGAAACAAGGGATTGCCTTCAATATCTTCCAGCCGACTCGGAACATCTCTTTTCATTTTCAGCAGTGGTATCTCGAGTTCGCGCGCAAAGCACGAGCCAATCAAAAAGAACACGGCATCGCGCCTTACCTTAAACTTCGGAGTGAAGTTAGGGACAAAATACCCATTGCCTATACGATTTATGGCTAACGTAGGATCGGAATCTCGTTTGATATCACCGTACGACCATCTAGCGCCGATGTTCCTAGCCGCTTCTCTGAATACCTCTTTCGCATTGTTAAGGGATCCAGTTAGGACGGAATTATCTTCAATATTCTGCTGATCATTCATCGTCATCTATCCAGAACAAGAGCACGGAAAAGCTTATCATGATTCATCGCCCAACCTTCCCAGTCTAGACCCTGCATTTTGGCGGTTAGAAAACTACGCTGCCGAATATGCTCGGAAGCGAGTTGTAAAAGAGTTTCTCTTAGTGTTTGGACATCACCCGTTGGGTAGGACACGTGCGGAAACTCTGGTACGACACCAACCTCTGGGGCTATCGCCATTGTACCGCAAGCGAGAGCCTCCATAAATGGAACTGGTCCTCCCTCCAGACGACTTGGAACGAGCAAAAAATCTATAGCTCTGTAGAAGTCGGCGATATGGGCAAAAGACCAGACAGGTGCTCCCCAACCCTCTTTCGAGGCTACAACCTGAACCTGCTCCATCAAGTCGGAGTCATCCAACAATTGTTTGATGATATCTTCACCCTTTCTGCGCCCAGGATAAACACGCCCCACAACGCCTACCGTGAGCTTGGGTTGAAAACTCCTATCCGCGCCGACCCGAATAACAGTGATTTTTGATCGCGGAATGCCAAATCCTGTCAAAACCTTCGCTGTCTCCTCTGAAACCGCTATGCAATGGTCTACTTCTTTCGCCACGGAAATGAATTTCTCTCCCAAATGATCAGGATCGTAGTGCGTGAAGTTTGCTACTACTATACCTGAATCGGGCCTACGATTAAAATAACCGTAGTTTACATAGTAATGGATATCTGCTTCTGGGAAATCTTGATTAATCCTCGCGGTGCCCATGTATTTTGCGATTTCCTCCGCTTTTCGATGCATTATCCAACCCGGCGGTTCCGTAACTATACGAATATTTGGACGGCGCACGTCAGTGATAGGCTTACCATTTGCGAGAGTACGTTTTGAGTAAGCTATAATTCTCGCCATATCATCGTCGGGAGTTTTCGTTTCACCAAATTTTTTGCGGGTAACATTTTCGAAATGGAGCGCTGTTGCGGCCGCGAGATATAGGATCTCTCGCTGGAACTTCTGTCTATAACTAAGGCAGAGAGCAATGTCCTCGCCACAAACCTTAAAATTTTCGTCAAATTTAAGTTGATCGAACTCAGCCCGACGCATCATAATGAAAGCGCCTGTGACTGAAGGCACAAACATATCTTGTGCTACGATCGCATTATGCCACTCAATTTTATGCTTAAAGCGATGGTAAGGTTTTCCATCATCATGAAAGAAAACTCCGGCGTGCTGCAGCCGGTGATCTGAGTAGCGGAGATTGATACCTACGATTCCAACAGTCTGCTGCTTAACAGCCAACAAGGCCTTCGCTATGGCCCCTTTGTCCGGAACCAAATCGTCGTTTATAAAGAGAACGTACTCACCACTGGCCTTCGCAGCAACAAAATTATTGTTCTGAGCGAAATTATATGGCCGCTGAATATACAGCGAAAAGTTTTGACCTTCGCATACATCTATCTCTTTGGCTTCTTCATCAGAGCCATTCCACGAGCATATGACTTCATATGGCGCTTGTATTTCATTTTGTTCCAAGGTCGCCATCAGTCTCGACATGTTCTCTGCAGAACGGGAAACCACCAGAATCGAAAGGGTATTGACGACTTTAGTTAGCATGTTACTCCTGTAACGATTTTGCGCGCGAACATGGCTCGCCCGTGTTTTATCAAATGATGGTATCGTAGATTCGCTCATAAGCGTCCAGCATCTCGTCATATGAGTTAAGCATCATTAGCCGACGCCGACCTCCTTCTGAGAGTTTTAACCTAAATTGCTTATTTCTAATCATCTCTTGCAGGTGTCTAGCCAAGACGTCGATCTCACCCTCCTGATAAAACAGCCCGCTAATGCCATCTTCGAGTTGCTCCCTAACACCGAAACATGGTGTAGAGACAATGGGCAATCCGAATTCTAATGCTTCGATAATGACACGTGGGTAGCTTTCAACTCTAGAGCAAAATGCAAGCATATCTCCACAAAGATACAGCTCCGATAGAAATCTCCTTTCACTTTCGTCCTCCGTTTCATCAACTGCAATAAATCTTAATCCACTGACATCTTGGAGATTATTAAAGCCGTCGCGTACCTCGCTAGCATATTCCGATTTATTTAAGCCCACGATAGCAACGACTGTTTTGGACAAAGTATCTGTGCCAAGCTTCCTAAGTGCGTACAACAGATCTTTTTGGCCTTTACGAGGACACACTGTGCCCACACTTAGGATGACTATGTCTGTCTCTCTTATCCCGTAAGAGGTGCGTAAATTGGAGCGACTTGTACCGTACAGAGGACTCATCATACGATCCATGCTTATTCCATTGTGGATTGTAAAAGCCTTCGTGGGCCGTGCCCAGTGCTTCTCCCACATATGCCTAGTTGAATTGGCAACAAAAACAACTGCATCTGCGTGATCGAAGGCTGAATATGCCAACTCTCGAACGTGGCTAGGAAGATAATCATAGTATGATTCTGGTGGTTCGCTCTCCCGGATATTCCATAACACGGCGCAACCCGCCCGTTTAGCAGCAATTACGGAATGGAAGTTCTGTAGCGTGTTGATATGGCAGATAGCAGGGCCTAATAACCTGTAATGGTCTGTTAGACGAGAAAGCCAATTGTCGTAGGTATCAATATCTTTCATACGATTTTGCGATATCGAATGAACAATAGTTTTGATGCCAACGCTAGTATAAGACGTAGAGAGAGGCCCCGGTGTATTAGAGGATAATACAGCTTGATATGTCCCACGACGATGCACACCAGAAGCAATTTCAAATAAACTACTCGGTGCGCCCTGCATCTTAAGGTTGTGACTCTCGTAGAGAACGAGGGGACTATTAGTTGTCGCGCTTAGGTTTTTCTTAAGAGTGGCAACCTCGGCCGCTAACCTTTCCGCTCCCTCTGATGGTTTTGTAGATGTCTTCACGTCAAAAGCGACACGCCCTTCCTGCTTCCCCCATTTAATGTAGTGGACCAATGGGTTTATGGACGCGTTGAAAACATCGTCGTATTCCGATAAATAAGTATTGGTACTGAAGCGCAATGAAGGATTGCGCCCAATTTTTGCCCCGAGCCATATATAGTGCTCGACTGGGTCCATTTTCAAAATTGCAACATCGGTATAGTTTTTTACGTACCAATCTTCATCGAAAAGGTCAGAAGTCTTGATTGTCAAAATATCCTGCGCAAAAGAATCGGAATTTCTCGAAATCATTAAACGGGATTCCCACGGTTGACGCTTTGTCTCAGGGGTCACTTGGCATGAAAGACCCGAAAATCTCATCTAGGTTATTAACAGGACTGCGCCCTTCTTTGCTCCCGTGTCGGACGTAATGAATTGCTGGATCGATGCCAGCCTTCGCGACATCTTCATAACACTCTAAATACCACCGTGAATTGAAAAGCCCTAGTTTTGCCAAGCGTCGTGCTAGACGTTTTTCACGCCATCGGTCAACAATTGGCAAAGACGGTTTACCTAACATCGACTGTACGTGCTTCCCGATTAACAAAAGAGCTTCTTTTTTCAATATCTTCGAGCCAGCTAGGACATTATCACGTACCAGCAGCATTTCACTGAGCTTAACTATTTCCGCAATGTGTTCGCGGCAGCGAGATTCTAATTCGTTGAATCGTTTACGCAGTTGAGAAATTTCGGTTTCGACACGTAGTCGTGTCTCATCAGCTTGTTTAGAATCCAAATTTTTGCGCTCGGCGTCAGCTTTGGTCTGACTCAGTTGCTCTTCTAACTGTTTCTGCAATAGAACGAAAGCTTCCAGACGTTTCCCCAGTTTCAACGTGATATCCACTGCATCTGCATGTTCGCTGCATTTTCGTTCTAATTCTAGTTTCTTTTCGATCAAGGACTGGCGGACTATTTCCGAACTCTTTACTAGTTCCGATATGGTCGTGCTGACCCTCTCGCGCTCTTTCCGTTCAAGTTGTAGTTGAGCTTCACCTTCTTCAATCTCTTTCCAAAACCGATCGATTGTATTCTTGTAACCTTCCGATAATTTCTTTTCTTCAGCGAGCTCGATGTCACGCTGTTTTGCCCAATAAGCATCGGCGCAAGAGCGACCCATCCGAGAAAAAAGTTCTTGGAAAGCTAGTCGATCCTCACTTCCATCTATACTGAATAGCTTTTTTATACCTTCGCCGTAATCTGAGCCCGTACCTAAGATGCCTAGTCCATGGCCGTGTAGAAAGGCAAACCCCGGGTATCGGCGCCGGAGTTCCTCGAAAAGCTGATATACACCGAAACCGCGTTCGCGCACATTGGTGTCATGCATTATAACTACTGCTCGGTCAGATAATTTGGGTAGCCAGCTATTGAAGTCATGTAAAACAGAGTCAAACGAGTGGTGGCCATCGATGTGGAGGAGATCTATCTGGCCGTCAGAAAAATGCTCTAGTGCCTGGTCAAACGTACTTCTAACAAGCCGTGAAAAACCGGAGTACTGAGCATTGTTGTGTGCTTCCACTTCTCGGAAAACCGACTCGTCGTAGACACCCGCGTGCTCATCGCCTTTCCATGTATCAACACCGTAGCATCTAGCATCAAGGCCGATTTCTTGGACAGCTTGGCAAAAAGCGAAATATGAGACGCCATAGTGGCAACCTAGCTCAACAATACATTGAGGTCGGTGAACATCGGTCAGCCAGAATGCAAAAGGGACATGCTCATGCCAACCTGATTTGGCGGTGTATTGAGGCCGCATAAATGTAATTGGCCGGGCGGCGTAGTCCCAAATTTTTTTTGAAGAAAGCATCTGCACTGTCGGCTTTCTACCTTCACCATCCATCATCAATACCACACTTGCATCGGGACCATTATGAGTTTTCAGAAGTACTCTCTATTTGAAAACGCTGGTTCGTTCAAGTTAGCTCTGTTCAGCAAACATTACAGTTACGTATTTTTTCAAGTTCTGAATCTTTAGGTCTCCATGACGGGATAGTTACGGATGTTAGGTGCATCGATTGAGATAACGTTGTAACTTTGGGCATCGTCCCTGCTTGAAGTGAAGGCCCGTAGCCGGGGATTGTTTACCTAGGAGCGCGTTGCGGCATCAGCGGATCTTTTCTAGGACGGTTTGTTGGGTGATGAGTGCCGTAAGACAGGTTGGATGCCGCAGAGGCTGCTGGCGATCCTCGTCCGTGGTGATGCAAGCTATCTGGGGTCGTGGGCGCTGAGAGGAAAACGGACTTCGCGGCGAGCCTGCACGGATCTCCTGAAGCTGCTCGTGATCGCCAACCAGAACGAGCTTGGCACCGCGCTTTTCGACCTGCGACACGATCCGTGCGAGCTGGCGACTGCCGACCATACCGGCCTCGTCGATGACGAAGATATCACTATGACCAAGCTCGCCTTTGCCTTTGTTCCAGCCGTATTCCCATGACGCCAATGTGCGTGCCGCAATGCCGGATGATTGCGTCAAACCTTCCGCTGCCTTTCCGACAAGGGCGCCGCCATGAACGGTAAACCCTTGGTGCTCCCAGGCGTCGCGGGCTGCCGCCAGCATGGTGGATTTGCCAGCACCGGCAAAACCGATCACGGCTGCGATCTGCTGTGAAGATGTGATGTGGCGCACGGCCGCACGCTGCTCGTGGCTGAGACCAGGACCGTTCAGGAGCGCGTCCTGACGATCGAGCGCATGATCAACGGTTTCAGGTCTGGTGCCATGGCTGTGTCTGTCTGCCATCCGCACCGCGCTGGCCGCCATCGTATGTTCGGTTTCGATCATCTCGCGGGTCGAACAGCGCGCCAGTTCATCGTGTTGCTCGGCTTGCAGTTCGACCAGCTGGCGTGACGCCATGACGGGTAAACACGCTCTTTTCGTCGGTGATGAGTTTGAGAACCTCGTCCGGTTTGCGCCGGATGATGTTAGCGTTTCGTTTCGCAGCTTGTTCCTCGATCCGGCTTCGCTCAACATCCAGTCCGCGTCGCATCATCTGGCTGGCATGCACGCCCATATGTTCGGTTGGCTCAATCGACAGGCCACGCTCCAGATGCGAGCGATGATCGACACGCACATCAAGGCCTGCCCGCATCAGATGGCGGTTGGCATGCTGTTCGAACATCTGGCGGATATCGCGCATCTGCAGGTGCGACGTCGGCAGCTCATGGGTGATCAGCCATTTGTTCTCGCGCTCGATCAGGCTTTTTTCGCCAAGGCCTGTTGGTGTCACCACCCGCGTGGTCATCATCACATGGGCATGGATATTGCGAATGTCGCTTTTGCCCTGCGGCATGGATGGCGAAGTCGACGGCGGTACCATAGCGGTTGGCGAGATCCTGGGCAAAGGCACGCGTCAGCGACAGGCGATCGTCGCTGCTCAACTCATGGGGAAGGGCGATTTCGAACTCGCGGGCAACACGGGCATCGCAGCGTGTCTCGGCGGCCTCTGCGGCATTCCACAGTGTTGATCGATCCAGCGCCCACCTTTTGATCTGGCAGTTTGTCGTCATCCTGACGTGGCGATTGTTCGGGGATAGGGAGTGGGTCAGGACGGTCACGTCGCTTGGACCCGGCCATGGCACCGTTGGCCTTTTGGTCATCGTGCTTGTCGTCATTCGCGCCATCTGGTGGACCGTCAATCGCAACCGTCGCCCGGTGCAATCGACAACCATTGCCGGTCATGCGGCCGTTGTTGTTCACGCCAGCCTCTATCTTCTGATGTTTGGCATTCCGGCCCTGGCGCTGTTGCGGGCCTATGGCAGCGGCAAGGGGTGGGAGCCGTGGATCCCGGCAAGCGGGGTGGAGGTGTCATGGATGATGGCACCGGCCGATCGTCTTCACAGTCTGTTGGCATGGGGCCTGTCGGTTCTGATCGCAGGCCACGTCACCATGGCGCTCGTTCACCGGTTTGCGTTGAATGACCAAACGCTGGGACGGATGGCGGGAAGGCTGGGCACAGCCACGACTGATGAGGAAGCAATGACGGGCAGGCCAGCCGGACGAGACCTGAAAGCAGCGTCGCAGACGAAGGCTGGTCAACTCCGCCGAGTGCCTTTGTGCAATGTGTGTCAACGGCCTAGGGGCCTTTCCTGCAGTTGTTGTTTCGGTTGAACTGTGTCAGGTTTTGCGGACCAGCTTTAAGAGAGTCGACGCCGATACCGCCAGCGAACAAGAACGTGCTACCATGATGAAGTCTTCCCTCGATCATATCCCGCCGCGCAAGCAACGTGAACTCGCCCGTGCGCTGGAAATCCTGCACGAGGAATTCGAGGATGCGCTGGGCGAGGGAACAGCCGACTTCAAAAAGCGCGGACGCATTCTGAAAATCATCCTGTTCGGTTCTTACGCCCGCGGTACGTTTGTCGACGAGCCGCACACGATGAAGGGGTATCGCTCTGACTTTGATCTGCTCGTCATCGTCAACAATCGCAAGCTGACCGACTTTGCCGAATATTGGTACAAGGCCGCCGACCGTTTGATCCGGGATAGTTTTATCGAAACGCCGGCACAGTTCATCGTGCACTCGCTGCGCGAGGTGAACACGCAGTTGAAGGAAGGCCATTACTTCTTCTCGGATATCCGCAGAGACGGGATCGTTCTTTACGAACTGGATGATGAACCCCTGGTGGAGCCCAAGCCGCTGACCGCAGAGGCACGGCTGCGGGTGGCGCGGGAGCATTTTGCTCAGCGGTACGCTGAGGCTAACGCGTTCCACATGACTGCGGGCCTTCAATGGGGCATGTGGAAGGATGGTGATGATGTGTGGAAAAACTTAGCGGCGTTCAGCTTGCACCAGTCTTTGGAACAGGCTTACTCCTGCGTTCTGCTCACTCTGACTAATTACGGGCCGCCATCGCACAACATCAAGTTTTTGCGCTCGATGGCTGAGGAGCAGGATCTTCGCTTGGTGGAAGCCTTTCCGCGCGACCAACACCGCGAGCGGGCCTGGTTCAACACGATCAACGAGGCCTATGTGAAGGCAAGGTATTCGAAGCATTTCGAGATCAGCGAAGAGGCGCTTGTCTGGCTCGGGGAACGGACCGCGCATCTGCTTGAACGGGTCAAACAGGTTTGCGAAGAGCACCTGACAAAACTCGCAGAGAATGCGAATGAAAAAGCGTCTCAAACGGGTGGCTAGTCCTGCTCTTGGCGTCTTGCTCTCAAGACAGTGACGGGGTGATGTTTGGGGCCGTTCATGGCCTTGGACGATAGATCGGCGTTGTCCGATGATGCCGTTGGATCACAGACCAATCGAAACCGCGTGCTTTGATGTTTTTTCCGATGTCTGGACTTGAAAAAACGCAGGCGTGCGGCATTTTTTAGGGATGAGCCTGACAACGGATTTTATTGGCAAACTTGTTCGAGATGCCAATCGCATGGAGCGCCTCGATGCGTTCCAGAAGCGCCGGATGCTGGAGCGTGCCGTCGCGACGATCGCGGATTTGCGAGAGGCTGTGGGCCTGCCCGCAGGCCCCGGCCGCGATATCGTTCTTGATATTCACACAACTGCTCTTTCGGTCGAGCGGGGCTGGCGCGATGACAATCAGGTTCGTGATACGTTTCTTCTGGCTGCTGGTATGATCCGGGACCTGCACATTGTTCTCGATAGCGGGACAAGGGTATCCCTGGTCGGAAACCGCGACGTCTCGTAGTAATTGCCTCTGGGGCAGGTGTGCTAGGTATCCGATAGGGTTCCGGTTGGGTGATCTATTTGCGAGATAGACGCCCGCCCTACTGTTTTCAGCACCCTCTTCGATTCGAAACCCGTTTACGTCTCGCCACTGGGAATCAATTCAAATTCAGGGCCATTGCCCTTCGATGTGAGGACACTAGGATCTTGACGTCGATTGTCTGGCAAAGCCGCGACATCAGCTCCTGAACTCTGATTGCCTTGACCAGCTCATCAACCGAACGTTCCGAAATACGCTGCCGTAATTTGATAGATCGTAACAAGGGACTCGGCTAGTACAGATCATCAGCAGTATCATGGTGAAGTGCATGGCAGGATCATTGGAAGCAAGGCCGCTTTTCGGCATCGGGCTGGCGGCCATGGGCTACTCCTGTTTTGCTCTTCAGGATGCGCTCGTCAAATGGCTTGTCGAAAGCTACGAGGTTCCGCAAATCCTCTTTGTGCGAAGCGCCGTCATCGTTCTGATTACCGGCCTACTGGCATATCGCTACCGCCACCCATCCATCCTCAAGAGCAAATATCGCGGCACCGTCGTTATTCGCGCCGCACTCATGCTCACCGCATGGATGCTGTTCTACAGCTCCGCGCGATATCTGGGGTTGGCGGAACTCACCACGCTCTATTTCTCCGCACCCATCATGGTCATGGTGCTCTCCATCTTCGTGCTGAAGGAGAAAGTCGGCGCAGGTCGCTGGATAGCCTGTGCGGTTGGTTTCGTCGGTGTCGTCATAGCTGCCAATCCAGCCAACTCCCCAAACTGGCTCCCCGCAACACTCTGCATCATCGCGGGCTTCTGCTGGGCGTGGAGCACCATTCTCATTCGCCTCGTCAGCAGAAGCGAAACGACATTGACGCAGATGTATGCCACCAGCGCATTGTTCGGCATCGCCTGCGCACTGTCCTTGCCCTGGCTCTGGAAAAACCCGGATGCGCAGGGCTGGCTTCTCATGATCGGGGTCGGGCTCGTCTCAACAATCGGGCAATATCTTCTCTATGAAGGGTTCAGATACGCGCCCGCATCCTCACTCGCGCCGGTGGAATATACCGGCCTGATCTGGGCCTTCATCTATGGTTACGTCATCTGGACGGAAGTACCGGCAATAAACGTCTTCATCGGCGCAATCCTCATCGTCGCGGCGAGCCTTGTGCTTGTGAGTTGGGAACGTCGAAGCATGAAAATTGCGAAGGAGCGGATTGGTTGATCCAGTCTTCAGTCCTGCTGCTTTGCCGCTTCGCTGTCGACAACAGAACACAGCCAGAGCCAGGCAAGCAGGCGGCTACAGCGCTGGCAAGGCCTCATTGACCATCACGCGTCTCGCCGGGAGCCCAACCCCTGGTATAGCCCCGACCCATCGCAACAACAGCGAGGCTCAACTGGTGTTGCAGATGTTCGATCTCGTCTTGCATCGCCTTGATCGCGGCCTTCGCATCGCCGTTGTGGTAATCTAGAATATAGTCGGCAACATCGGCCTCATTGAGCCTGTGACGCATGAGTTTACGTTCCATTTCTGACTGTTCGCGTTGATCGATGGAGCCCGCATTTCTGACGGATGTTCCTATTATGTTCTTACGATGCAGGGAGTCAAGGGATCGCCAAGGATCTGATGCTCGAATTGCCGCGGCGCGTGTTTAATATCGCCTCACTCGTCAAGTCAGTGCTCTTTGCTATGGCTGTAAAAGATGTTCAGTCACTGAGACTGTTGACGCCAGCCCAAAGATTGCGGGTTAAATTTGACAGGGCGTGTGGCCGGAACGCATCGCTGATCGATCGCATTTGTATGCGGTAAGGAGAATGCGAAATGAGCCAGAAGAAGAGCAAGCAGTATACGGTAGAGAAGCTTCAGGAAATCTATGCGCTGAGTTTACCAAAAGCCATCGAGGTTCTGGATCGTTTCGGTGGTGACGGTGCATCGATTGAGAAAATGATGAAGCGGTGTCCGCAGCGAGAGAAATGAAGCCGATATTGAACGGCTCAGAAAAGTCGGCTCTTTCGTTGCGTTGAGACCAGCGTGTTTAGGGTCACATGGCGACGGCGTTTACCCGCTGATTGTTTAAAAATGGCCACAACACGTCATCCTTTGCACGTAGTATGCAGGTTCAGTATTTACGATCTTTGCAGTGAGTTAAGGCTTACATCTCGTCTAATGAATGAGCCAAGCCGATATCATCGGCAAGATAGCGTCGAGGGCGCATTGAGTGTTAGAGGTCCGCTGGCTGGGCAATGGGCGCTAACCATCCGCTGTTTCCTTCTCCTTCTTCGCTTGATCGTGTTACCATTTAATGGCGAAGTACATCCCCGTGCCGCTTGATGGAGGGCCTTGGTGTGAACGATCGCCATCCAGGCGCTTGTTTCGTCACCATACTCAGCGGAATATCAAGCATTCATATAGGCTTCATTGAGAGTCTTGAACAATTTCATGGGGCGCTGGTTATTGCTTGGCAGACTTGGTTAAGGCTGCGGTTTCCTTGCGAAGAGTGGACCCGAAAGAATACCCTCGATCGAGCGCTTGAGAGAGTGGCTGGAGGTTGCTCGACGCAGGTCTCCGTCCGAAGATTTCAGGGTGGCAGGACACGAAAATCGGCACCTTCCGGCAGCAACTGGCCGCCATCAACGACGATTGTGGTGCCGGTAATATAGGCCGCTTCGTCCGAGGCCAGGAAAAGGAAAGCATTGGCCACATCCCGGGGTGAACCCAGCCGGCCAAGTGGAACGGAGTTTTCCATGTTTTTGATGAATGCTGGACTGCGATGAAGCTGCATGGCTTCAGTCAGGATGTTGCCCGGTTCGACGCCGTTGACGGTGATTCCGTAAGACGAAAACTCCAGCGCCGCGGAACGGATAAAGCCGTTGATGCCCGCCTTCGTTGCGGCATAGTGGCCATGGCCAGGGCTCGTGACATGTGGACCGGTGATGGAAGAGGTGAAGAGAATGCGTCCCGATCCTTGCGCCTTCATCGGTGTCAACGCCGCTCTTGCAGCATTGAAGCAACCCCGCAGGTTGACGGCCATCACCCGGTCCCAGTCGTCGGGACTGGTGTTCTCGATCAGTTGCCAGGGATAAATACCGGCATTCTGTACAATGATATCGAGCCTGCCATAACGTTCCAGCGTGTGAGAGACCGCAGCAATTGCGTCGTCCAACTTGGAAATGTCGGTCTGGATGAAATCCGCACCGAGTTCGTCCGCTGTTGCCCTGCCTTCCTCGGTTTCGAAATCCGAAACGACAACGCTTGCACCTTCTTCACGGAAGCGCAATGCAATCGCCTTGCCGATACCGCGGGACGCACCAATGACCAGCGCCGCTTTGTCTTTCAGTCGGTCTGTCATGCGAGCCTCTGGCGGAGTTTTTGTTTGAAGGTATCGAGAAGAACGGCCGCAAGCACCAGAAAGCCATGGATGACCTGGGTGTAATTTGCGGGGAGGCCCATCAGATTGATGGCCGTATTGATGGAGGAGAGCAGCAGTACGCCTGCATAGACACCCGGAAGTGACCCGACGCCACCTTTAAGACTGACACCGCCGATGACGACGGCGGCAAAAGCATTGAACAGCAGCCCTACGCCCAGATTAGCCGTTGCGCCCGAGGTACGTATTGCAAGCAGCCAGCCCGCAAGACCGGCGATGGCACCAGCCATAACGAAGGCAAGGATAAGGTTGCGGGTGACGCGGATGCCGGCCCGGAACGTCGCCGTTTCATTGCCGCCGATCATCACGAGATGCCGCCCGAACGGCGTCTTCGACATGAGAACCGAAAAGACGACGAAGCAGGCAATCGCGATCCAGGCGGAAAGCGGAATGCCGAGGAAGCGTTCTATGGCGAACACCCGGATGGAGGGTGCGAGATCCTGCGCGGACCTGCCGCCGGAGACGGCCAGCACGATACCGCGCACCCATATGAAAGAGGCGAGGGTGATGATGAAGGCGCTCATCTTCAGCTTGACGATGAGGACACCGTTGAGAAAACCGATCAGCGCCCCAATGGCACACGCAATCAGCAGGGAGACCGGAACCATCAGCCACTCCGGCGACAGCTTGATGCCAAGCCCGATGCCAGCCGAGCAAAAAAGGATACCGACGGCCATGGCAGACAGAGCCGCCACCGACTCCACGGACAGGTCCATATGGCCAGTGATGATGACCAGTGCCAGCCCGATCGACATCACGCCGAGTACGCTCGAAGCTTCGATGATGTTGGTGAAAATGCCGAGCTGAAAATAATTCGGGATCAGCGCCGAAAACAGGGCAAGCACGAGGATGAGCATGAACCAGACAAGATTGTCCAGCACGAATTCAAGAGTTGTGCGGGTACGAGGCGTCATACGGCCAATCCGAGATGGGAGGGGGAGGAGGCCGGGGTCCGCAGACCCCGGACGGAAAATCCATCTTTACTTGACGGATTCGATTTTCGATGTCGGCGGCTTCAGGTTACCCCAGAAGGCTGGGTTGTCGACATTCTCCTTGGTAATCGCGGAGCCAGGGATCTTGATGTTGGGACCCCAGGTTTCGCCTGTAACGACGCCCTTGAGACCAAGCACATCATAGTCTCCAGCCTTAATTTCCTGCTTGCCGACGATCTTGTCCATGAACATGGCAATAGCGGCTGCCTGCGCATAGAGCGGTTGTTCGACTTCGGCATTCAGCCAGCCCTTACGGATAAGGTCGAGCCCGACGGGCGCGCCGTTGGAACTCATCATCATCACGTCGCCCGGCTTTTTACCAGCCGCTTCAAGGGAGGCAACCGCTGCCACCGACAGGTGGGCAGCATGCAGGAAAATCAGGTCGATATCGGGATTGGCCAGCATCTGGTCGGAGACGATTGTACCTGCATTGCTGGCTTCCCACATTAGAGCTGGCACCGAGATTATGGTGACATCCGGGAAGGCCTTCATTTTCTCCTCGAAGCCCTTCTGGATGTCGAGGGTATAGGGATCGCCGGGATCGCCGAGCACCTGAAGGATTTTGCCCTTCACGTCACCGTTTTTGGCTTTCAGCATCGCCTGCGCCTGGTCGCCCGCCACATGGCCGATCTCTATGGTACCGGCGACGGAGGTGAAGTCGGATTTGGTCGATGTGATCTGACGGTCGAATTCGGCAACCGGAATACCGGCAGCCCGTGCTGCTTCGATGGAGGGCTTCAGCGCATTGAAATCGACGGCAGCAAGAATGATGGCCGCAGGTTTCAGTGCAATGACGTCGTTCATCTGTGATTGCTGGGCGTCGGTCTTGTTGTCGGCATTGAGCGTTTTCATCTCGTAACCGGTCTGTTTTAGAAACAGTTCCAGTGCGCTGACGGACCCGGTCTGGAATTCATCGAGCAAGGTGGGGACGAGATAATAGACTGTCCCTTTACTTTGAGCGTTTGCAGTCGTGAGCATGGACAGGCCGAGCACCAATACGCTCAGCAAAAATAATCCTATTCGCTTCATGATCGTTCTCTCCAGTTTGAGCCGGACCCCTTTTCATTATTATCCCACCGGTCCGGCACCGGTGAGTGTTTGCCCTGTGATCATTTCGATCACTGCATCCGGGCTTGTATTGTCGCGCGCGACATCCCCTGCGACAACGCCGTGGCGGATGACAACGATGCGATCTGCGACTTGAAAGGCTTGCTGCATGATATGCGTTATGATGACGACGCCGATGCCCTGGTTGGCCACGTGGCGGATCATATCCAGCCCGCGCCGGGTCTGTTCTACGCCAAGGGCTGCAAAGGGTTCATCCAGCAAAACAAGCTTGCCGCCCCAATGCACAAAGCGATTGAGCTCGATGGCCTGTCTCTGGCCGCCGGACAGATGCTCCACCTTGGTACGCATGGAGGGAATGCGGGTGCCGGCACTCGTCAGCGCCTTGGTGGTAATCTCTTCCATCGCGCGCTCGTCGAGAAAGGGTATTCCCGCGATCTTGCGAGTGATCTCGCGGCCCATGAAGAAGTTGCCGACAACATCGACATTGGTGCAGAGCGACAGGTCCTGGTAGACGGTTTCGATGCCGGCCGCCTTGGCCTGTGCCGGTGTCGTCGCGTTATACTCTTTGCCTTCGAACAGCATCCGACCGGAGGTTGGCTTAAGGCCACCGGAAATGATCTTCACCAGCGTCGATTTCCCCGCACCGTTGTCACCGAGAAGCGCCACGACCTCGCCTTTGCCAATCGAGAAACTGATGCCCTTGAGGGCTTCGATCGCTCCGAAGCTCATGCGAATATTGTCGAGAACAAGCAGCTTCTCAGTCATTCGGCATTCCCCTGTTTTTCAAGTTTCGAACATTTGGCCGTATCGTGGTGACAGCGCGCCAAAGACAGCAAGTGCCGCAGCACCGCGAAGTGCGGAGTGTTGGCAATCACTGGCGATGACGACGCGTGGGTAGGAGCGGTTCGGGCGGACAGACACGGAATTGTTAAGGCCTTCGACCAGCGTTACCAGCTGGTCGATCAGCGGTTGTGGCGCTAAACCACCGAGAACAACGGTCTCGGGGTCGAACAGGTTTTCGATGGTCCGGATCGCATTGCGGAAGATCGGCGCGATCTCGCGAACCCAGTCTGCTTCGGGCAGACCCCGCCTATTGAAGGCATCCAGAGAAAGGTACCGTTCGAGGCACCCGTGGTTGCCGCAGGGACATGGCTCACCGTCCGGCACGGCGGGAATGTGGCCGATTTCACCCGCATTGCCCCAGGCTCCGCGCATGACCAAGCCGTCATGCATCATGGCGCCACCAAGGCCGACACTAAAAAACAGGTAATAATAATCCGAAAGCTGTTGCCCCAGACCGTAAAGCTGCTCACCAAGTGCTGCTGCGGCCATATCATTCTCGATGAAGGATGGCAGACCCGTCGCGTCGGCAAGGCGCTGACGAATATCGACATTCTTCCACCCGGTCATCGTTGTGGGGCCAACGAAGCTCATGGATTCCACGTCGAACGGACCGGGAAGGGCAAGACCCGCACCCAGTAGTCTGCCGCCGCGCATATCTGCTTTGAGCTCCGCCACCATTTCGCCGATCAGCGCAAAGGCCTCGTCCGGCGTCGGTTTTGTCGCATGACGATGGCGACTTTCAACGACGTCGCCCAGAAGATTGACGAGCGCAGCCTCGATGAACAGCGGAGTGAGGTGGATACCAACGGCAAGGCCGCCGTCGGGATTTATGGTGAGCGTCGAGGGTGGAATACCACGTCCTTTTGGCTCCTCTTTCACCGAGAGGATGAGGTCGTGCTCTTCCAGTTCACGAACGATGGTGGAGACGGTCTGTACGGTCAGGCCAACTCTGTCGGCAATGTCGCTCCGTGTCGTTGGCCCACGTAACCGGATCGATTCCAGCACGATCCGTCGATTATACGGCCTTCCCGATTCTTGATTGGTGCCACGCAATGCCATGTCAGAAGCCCCCGAATGACAGGAGAGTGACACTGGGTTTTTATTTAGTCAAATGGTTTTCAAAAAAAATCCAGACCTCTCGTCCGCTCATTGAGTTATCGATTTTCGAGTTCCGGCATGGGCGATCACAATGGCCTCACGTCAGTTGCCGAAAGTGATCGCTTCTCTTCCTATGATTAGATGATCTTTCCGCGCGCTGTGACTGGCAACGTTTCCGGCACGGCTCGGCCATGGCCTTTGACGATAACGGTATCGACTAGGTTCGTGACGACACAGGCGTGGTTCGGCACGATCCTGATTCTGTCGCCAACGACGAGGCCAATCGGCTCGGCGCTGATCAGGCGTCCGTGCTCTTCAGAGAGCTGATCTATTGTGATGTCATCACGTCCAACCACATGGCCGTAGCCTGTAAGGCCAAGAAGATCGGAGGTCAGGGCTTTGGAGCCGGCATCGATAATCGCACGGTTCGGTGTCGGGACAGAGACCACCGTGGCGAGGACATTCAACGCGCAATCATCCCATTCACAGGCGCCCCGTGCGACCAAGGATCGGTCGTTATAGACGTAAGTTCCCGGACGATATTCGGTTGTCACAACAGCTTCTGCCGCGTGCATCATGGAGGGAGTGCCTCCTGACGTGACCACTGGAACTGGAATGCCGCGGGCCTCGATACGGGTTTTGGCTTCTTTCATGAAAGCCTCCACCGAGGCCTCTTGCCCCGCTGGCGGATAGGTCATAAGGCCACCAAAGAGCAGGCCGGGTGCTGCATCGATATACGTTGCCAAATCTTGTGCAGCGTCTGGGCTAAGCACGCCACAGCGTTGTGCCCCAGTATCGGATTCCACAAGCACAGTAAGAGGTTGCGGCTCTTTGTTAAACGTCTGCGATAACCCATCCACTACGGTTTTACTATCGGCCACGACCGAAAGTGTGATGCGTTTCGCAAGCTCTCTCAAGCTTTCGAGTTTGTCCTCACCAACGATGTTGTAGGTGATGAGAACATCATCAATCTTCGAGTTGCCCGAGACCATGGCTTCGGCTTCCGAAACTTTTTGGCAGGTGATGCCAATGGCACCTGCGCTCAGTTGCATCTGCGCAACCTCCGGAAGCTTATGCGTCTTGATGTGTGGGCGCACGTTCAATTCATGGGCATCTGCATACCTCTGAAACCTCTCAACGTTGCGATTGGCAATATCGAGATCGATGAGCACGGCGGGGGTGCTGATGGCGGCCAGTTCTTTAGGCGTAAAAGGCATTTTAACCTCAACAGGAGTGATGCATTGCAAAAGAAATCACCACCTCTGTGGCGCTGCACCAATTTTGAGCGGTGGCTATTGACAAGTCTTCATCTATAAGACTTGATATGTCAATCCGATAAAACGGACGGATGTCCAGTATATTGGATTAAATAATAAGCGCTCAATTCTCAGGGGAACGCAATGACCATTTCCTTCCGTGCTGGCGTCATGTCGCTGATCGCCGCTACCTTTCTTTCCACGCCTGTTCTTGCTGACGGCAGTAAGCTTGATGAGGTCCTTGCTCGTGGCCACCTCGTGCTTGGCACCGGTAGCACCAATGCGCCATGGCACTTCAAAAGCGCCGATGACAAGCTGCAAGGTTTCGATGTCGACATGGGGCGCATCGTCGCAAAAGCTTTGTTTGGCGATGCGGACAAAATCGAATACGTCAATCAATCGTCTGACGCCCGTATTCCGAACATCACCACGAATAAGGTCGATATCACCTGCCAGTTCATGACCGTGACCGGTGAACGCGCGCAGCAGATCGCGTTTACGATTCCTTACTACCGCGAAGGCGTGGGACTTATGCTGAAGGCGGATGGCAAATATGCCGACTATGCCGCACTGAAGGCCGCAGGTTCATCCGTCACAATTTCCGTGCTTCAGAACGTCTATGCTGAAGCTATGGTTCATGCTGCCCTGCCGGATGCAACGGTCGATCAGTACGATTCTGTTGACCTGATTTATCAGGCGCTGGAATCCGGTCGTTCTGATGCGGCTGCAACCGACCAGTCGTCTCTCGCTTGGTACATGACGCAAAATCAGGGCCGCTATAAAGATGCCGGTTACGGCTGGAACCCGCAAACCTATGCCTGCGGCGTCAAGCGTGGAGACCAGGACTGGCTGAACTTTGTCAACACTGCGCTGCATGAAGCCATGACCGGCGTGGAGTTTGATTTCTACGCCAAGTCCTACAAGACTTGGTTTGGCAAGGACCTGCCACCGCCACAAATCGGTTTTCCAGTCGAATACAAGTAAGTCTGTTCGCTTATCATCGGGACAAAGGGGCTTCCCCTTTGTCCTCTTCCTATCCTAGTGCAGGACGTTTCAATGGGCTACTCGCTCAACTTTGCGGCCGTGTGGCGCAGCTTTGATCAGCTTCTGGAAGGATTGCTGATCAGCCTGGGTCTGGCTTTCGGTTCGATCCTGATCGGGGCTCTCATCGGCTTGCTGGTCGCATTTGCTCTTGTTTCAAAAAGTCGATGGATAAAGGCGCCTGCTGCGATCTATGTCACGATCATCCGCAACCTGCCAATTCTAGTGTTGGTGCTTTTTGCTTATTTTGCTCTGCCTCAACTTGGCTTGAGGCTCGGCAAGATTCAGAGTTTCGTGGCGGTACTCGCGATCTATTCGGGGGCTTATCTGGCGGAAGTCTTTCGCGCTGGCCTGCTCTCCATCCCCAAGGGATTGACGGAAGCGGGCCTCGCCATTGGTCTGACACCGATGCAGATCCGGACATCCATCATCGCACCTCTGATGTTTCGAAATGTGCTCCCCTCGCTTTCTTCCACGGTGATCTCGCTATTCAAGGATACGTCTCTGGCCGCCGCAATCGCGGTGCCGGAGCTTACATTCGAGGCGCGCAAGATTAACGTCGAAACGTTCCGGGTCATCGAGACATGGATCGTCGTATCTGGTCTTTACGTCGCCACTTGCTCCGTCCTCGCCGCACTGATGCGTGTGGCCGAGCGACGCCTGATGGTTCCAAGGTAGTGCCATGAACAGTTTTTACGCATTCTTTGACCAGATATGGCTGGCCCGAAACGTCATCCTGAAAGGGCTGGGTGTGACTGTATCGATTTCGTTACTGTCGATCGTCGCTGGCTCAATTCTCGGAGTTTTCGTTGGTCTGTCGCTGGTTTACGGCAACCGCCTGCTACGTTTCATTGTGCGGGTTTACACCGATGTCGTTCGTGGCACGCCGGTTCTCGTCCTGATTCTGGCGAGTTACTACATGCTTTCCGGCATTGGTATAGAGCTCGGGCCTTTCCAGGCAGGTGTTCTGGCGCTTGCCATTTTTTGCTCGTCGCATGTCGGAGAAATTGTTCGCGGCGGCCTTCAAGCGGTGCCGAAAGGCCAAACCGAGGCCGCCAAGGCCATTGGCCTGACATTCGGCCAGACATTTGCCTATGTCCTTTGGCCCCAAGCGTTGCGTCAATTCCTCCCGGCCTGGGTCAACACCGCTGCTGAGATGGTCAAGGCTTCCACGCTCCTTTCCGTTATTGGCGTCGCTGAGCTTCTGCTTCGTACGCAGGAAATCATTTCGCGCAACTTCATGAGCCTGCAGTTCTATTTTTTCGCGGGTCTTCTCTACTTCGTTATCAACTACAGCATCGAGCGCTTCGGCAAATATGTCGAACGCAAGACCACTGTCGCGTCCTAAGGCCGATTGTCATGAGCAATGTACTTCTCGAAATCAGCGATTTACGCAAACGGTACGGCACTCTTGAGGTGCTGAAAGGCATCGACTGCACCATGCACAAGGGAGACGTGATCTCCATCATTGGCTCTTCCGGATCCGGCAAGACGACGATGCTTCGCTGCATCAACATGCTGGAAGAGTTTCAAGGTGGGCAGATCAGGCTCGCTGGTGAAGAGATCGGATATGAACAAAACGGTGCAAAGCGTGTGCGCAAGGGCGAGAAGGAAATTGCTCGCCAGCGGGCAATGACCGGCATGGCTTTCCAGCAGTTCAATTTGTTCCCGCATTTGACGGCACTTCAAAACGTCATGCTTGGCCTCATAAAGGTCAAAAAGATGAGCCGCGATGAGGCAGGTATCATCGGCGAAAAGTGGTTGGACCGCGTAGGGCTTGCGACACGTGGCGGTCATTATCCCGGGCAACTATCCGGTGGTCAGCAGCAGCGCGTCGCAATTGCGCGTGCTATTGCCATGGCACCGCAACTGATGCTCTTCGACGAGGTGACATCAGCCCTGGACCCGGAGTTGGTTGGTGAAGTGCTGCAGGTCATAAAAGGTCTTGCCGCCGATGGTATGAGCATGCTGCTCGTTACCCACGAAATGCGGTTTGCCTATGAAGTTTCCAGCCGGGTGATCTTTATGAATCAGGGCGTCATCTGCGAGGAGGGCGACCCGAAAGAGATGTTCGTCAGGCCGAAGACTGAGCGGCTTGCTGAATTTCTTAAAACGTCCAGCTTCAACTAAAAGAAAAGAGAGAATATTATGACGATCAAACGTTACGGTGCTGGTGAAACTGGTGCGGGTGGACAGCCGCTTCCTTTTGCGCGGGCCGTTGAAGCTGGTGGCTGGCTTTATGTGTCTGGTCAGGTGCCGATGGAGAACGGCGAAATCGTTCTCGGTGGCATCGTTTCGGAAACCCGGAAAGCCATCGAAAACCTCATTGCCATCCTTCATGAAGCCGGTTACGGCATCGAAGATGTGGTCCGCGTTGGTGTGTGGCTCGATGATCCCCGGGATTTCTGGAGCTTCAACGGCGTCTATGCGGAATACTTCGGCGAAAACCCGCCAGGACGCGCTTGTGTTCAGTCACGTATGATGGTCGATTGCAAAGTGGAGGTCGATTGCGTCGCCTATCGGGCTGATCGCGGGTGACATCGATTTGGAGAGTGGCATGGCAGAGACTGTAGGCGAAACGGCGTCGCGACGCACTCGGGGACTGGATCGCGCATTTGAAATTCTCGAATTTCTGCGTGTCAAACGACAGTCCATGCGCCCCAATGAGATAGCCTCGGAAATCGGCGCACCGCGCTCTTCGGTCTATGAACTCGTCAATCTTCTGCTCAGCCACGGCATGCTCGATTACCAAGGAGGCGATGGCCGCGTTAATCTCGGTCGCCGCCTCTATTTCCTCGGAACCGCATATGCCGAGCAGTTTGATCTCATGCGTGAGTGTGAACGCATGCTCGTGCATCTTGCCGAAGAAACAAGAGAGACCGCTCAGATGTGCGTCCTCGAAGGAAAGAAGTACACGGTCGCTATGATGCGGGAGGGCAGCCGCCCGTTCCGCATTTCTTCCAATATCGGTGAATTGGTATCGATCGTCTGGACTGCATCCGGCCGTCTTCTGGTATCGCATCTGAGTGACCAGCAAATCCTCGGCCTCATTCCCCAAGAAGACTTCATTCTGCCAAATGGAAGCCGGATGGAGCCTGCCGACTTCATCGCCCAGGTCCGCCAAGCCAGCCGGGACGGTTTCTTTACCTTCAACAGCGAAGTCGAAAACTTCACGCACTGTTTTGCGGTGCCGATCCACCAGGCGGATGGCGCTTGTATCGCAACGCTCTGCCTCGTTACCCCCCGTGAAGATGGCCTGCGAAATCGGAACAGCTATCTGACGAGTTTGCTCACCGCGGCAAATGAGGTGTCGGAAAAGCTGGGATTTCGCATCGAGCCAGCGAAACTTGCGGGGATCAGGTAAATTGACGTCATTATAGAGCGTCACAGCGTAATTTCATAAATCTCTTCATGGGTCGCAACGAACCCCTTGCCCTGTGATGTCACCCAGCCGCAAAACATGCCGGGCGTGTTGTAGGGGGGGCTTGCCGACCCTTGGAAAAAACAAATGCGTCCGGCATTTTTCTCACATGAACCTGACCAACGTTTTCATTGGCGAGCTTGTCCGAGATGCCAATTGTCAATCGGCTTGGAATGTTGACCCCGTGGGGATGCGGACGAAAACTTGGACCACCAGGAGGTAGTTCATGTATTCCTACGCAGACAGACTTCGAGCCGTTGAGCTTTACATCAGGCTTGGCAAGCGGGTTAAGGCAACCATTCGCCAGTTGGGTTATCCGACCAAAAATGCTTTGAAGGGCTGGTACCGTGAGTACGAGCAGCGTTTTGATCTGTGCGTTTGCTATCCGGTTCGAATGCCGAAATATTCCGAGGATCAGAAGCAGGCGGCGCTTGAGCATTACCAGACCCACGATCGCTGTATCTCTGCGACAATGCGAGCACTGGGTTATCCCGGCCGAGGAACCTTGACCGTATGGGGTCGAGAAGCGTTCCCAGAGGCGAGAGCTTCCATGGTCGGTCGATCGTGGCGTCCGGCCTATTCGGAGACTTTGAAGCAGGTTGGTATCATGGAGCTTTGCAGTGGAGAGGAAAGTGCCCAACGAGTAGCCGACCGGCTGGGCGTCTGCAGGCCGACGTTGTACAACTGGAGAAATCAGTTACTCGGTCATGAGGCTCCTTCATCCATGAAACGCCGCAAAACCTCTGCGCCGGCGCCCGAACGCGAGGAACTTGAGCGACAGCTCGAAGTCCTCCAACGCGATGTCCGTCAGTTGCAACTCGAGCATGATCTGTTGAAGAAGGCCAACGAACTGCTAAAAAAAGGCCTGGGCGTCGATCTCCAGACCCTGAGTAATCGGGAAAAGACACAGCTGATTGACGCCCTTAAAGAGTGGAGTGCACCCCATTTCACCGGACAGGTCGGCTAGGTTGATTTAGCTCTGATGAACTGCCGAGGGGAAGCCATCT